>DJLZ01000001.1:712-994047 GCA_002436405.1 Proteobacteria bacterium UBA6503 | reverse complement strand
ACTATGGCCTAAGGCCTATTTCATCTAAACTTTAGCTGAGATTTTTTAGTTTAGTCTGACCTCACCACCATTAATTCAAAAAGCCCGCCGACAAGAGTCAGGCGGGCTTTTTTGTGTATTCTCTTAGGCTTTTATTATGCTTCAGCCTCTGGGGCGTAGAGCCATTCACGGGCATCGAAAAGCTCGCTCATTTCATAGCGGCGGGCTTGGATAGCGGTCAGCTTATCGGCAAGTTGAACCATAGGGCTTACCCATGTCATGTCGCTGACAACGGCACACTTTTCATACTTCTTCCAGTGTTGGGCATCAAACTTCAGCCCTTCCCAGAAAACCTTATGGTCGAGGCCTTTAAGGCATTCAGCGTCCTCGATAATCTCAAGGATTTTAATGCTGTCGCGGTTTTCGAGGAATGCCTCAAACTTTTTAAAAAGCTCGTGGTAGTCGTCTTTTGTTACGGTGCCTTTAAGGGTAAGCTCAACGGCGTTATGTTCGGGGATTTCTTTATATTCAATGCTCATTCGGGTATTCCTCAAAAGGCTTTTATCTAAACTGTATTTATTAATCTTAGCAAAGCATGGCACTTAAAGCAGGCTTTAAAAAAATAAAATGGCCCAAAAGCCTTGCAATTACATATTAAGTTGCGTACTTACCATTCAACTAACATAGTTTCGCTGACAAAGTTCCGCATATAAAAAATCACAGTAAAAACGGAGAGACCACATGCTGGTATCGGCCTTTGAACACCTTAAATTTAACTGGCTTCACAATGTACGTAATGACCTTTTGGCGGGCATGGTGGTAGCACTTGCGCTGATTCCTGAGGCGATTGCCTTTTCAATCATCGCTGGGGTTGACCCTAAAGTAGGTTTGTATGCCTCATTCTCTATTGCCGTTGTGATTGCGTTTGTAGGCGGCCGCCCGGGCATGATTTCAGCCGCTACTGGTGCCATGGCCCTTGCTATGGTGATGCTCGTAAAAGAGCACGGCTTGCAGTACTTGCTTGCAGCTTCAGTGTTAACAGGTGTGATTCAGCTGCTTGCGGGTGCCTTTAAACTGGGCGACTTGATGCGCTTTGTTTCAAGCTCAGTTGTAACAGGGTTTGTAAACGCCCTCGCTATTTTGATTTTCATGGCCCAGCTGCCAGAGTTTAAGGGCGCGGGCCTTACCATGTATGGCATGGTGGCTTTAGGCCTAGCTATTATTTACACCCTGCCCCGCTTCACGAAGGCCGTACCTTCGCCACTGGTGTGCATTATTCTGCTGACCATTATGAGTATTAGCATGGGCCTAGACCTACGCACCGTAGGCGACATGGGCGAACTGCCAGATACTCTACCTATGTTCTTGCTGCCTGATATTCCGCTAAACCTTGAAACGCTGCTTATTATCTTGCCGTACTCAGTAACGCTTGCAGCCATTGGCTTGTTAGAGTCCCTCATGACGGCAACCATCGTGGATGACTTAACAGATACCCCAAGCGACAAAAACCGCGAGTGTAAAGGCCAAGGCATTGCCAACATTATTGCAGGCGTTTTTGGCGGCATGGCCGGTTGCGCTATGATTGGCCAATCGGTGATTAATGTGAAGTCAGGTGGTCGTGGCCGTTTATCGACCCTTTCAGCTGGTTTATTCCTCCTGTTCTTGATGCTTGTTCTGGGCGACTGGGTGCGCCAAATCCCGATGGCAGCACTTGTTGCTGTGATGATTATGGTTTCGATTGGTACCTTTAGCTGGAGCTCAATCAAAAACCTAAAAACACATCCTAAAAGCTCAAGCCTTGTGATGCTTGTCACAGTAGGTGTAGTTGTGCTGACGCACGACCTTGCCATTGGCGTATTTGTGGGCGTGCTAATGAGTGCCCTCTTCTTTGCCCGTGAGGTTGCCCACTTTATGGAAGTGAAGTCAGTGCTTTCAGAAGACAGCCAACACCGTACCTATACAGTGTATGGCCAAGTATTCTTTGCCTCAGCCAATGGCTTTACTGCGGCTTTTGACTTTAAAGAAGTTGTTGAAAAAGTTACCATTGACGTGACCAAAGCCCACTTTTGGGACTTATCGGCCGTTGGTGCGTTAGATAAAGTTGTACTGAAGTTCCGCCGTGAAGGCACCGACGTTGAAATTATCGGTATGAACAAGGCCAGCGCCACCATTGTTGATAAGCTTGCGATACACGATAAGCCTGATGCCGCTGACCTTATGCTTAAACACTAAGAACCATTAAAGGATATAAGAACATGACCAAACTCCTCGTATGTATTGATGGTTCAGCCTATGCCGATAACATCACCACCAATGCCGCATGGGCCGCAAAACGCCTAGGCGCAAAGGTTGACCTGCTGCACGTGCTACGTCGGCACTCAGATTACCAAGCCCCACACGAAGACCATACAGGGGCAATTGGCCTTGGTGCCCGCAGCGACCTTATGGCCGAACTGACGAAGGTGGATGAAGAACGCGGCAAGCTTGACCAGCAAAAAGGACGCCTTATTTTAGACCATGCCAAGGCCGAGCTTAACAACGCCCAAGTGACCGACGTTAACCTGCTACACCGCCGTGGCAGCGTTGCCGAAACCATTCAAGAGCTTGAAGCCGATGCCGACATGATCTTTATTGGCAAGCGTGGTGAACAAGCGAACACAGAGTCTGAGTTTTTAGGTTCTAACCTCGAAAAAGTAGCCCGTAGTATTCATAAGCCGCTGTTTTTAGTGTCACGCTACATGCGCCCCATCAATAAGTTTTTGATTGCCTTTGACGGTAAAGACAATGCGCAAAAAGCCGTTGATTTCGCCTGCACATCGCCCCTACTTAAAGGGTTGGAATGCCACATCATCACGGTAGGTCAAGACCAGCCAAAAAACACCGATACTGCAACCGCCCAACTTAAAGAAGCTGGCTTTACTGTTAATGCCCATCATGAATCAGATGGCAACGTTGAAGAGGTAATTCAGGCGTACGTTGAAAGCAACGGTATGGACTTGCTGCTTGCAGGTGCTTACAGCCACTCACGGATGTTGACGATGATTTTGGGCAGTACCACTGCTAAACTTATTAAATCGTGCCATGTGCCGGTTATTCTATTCAGATAATTACAGGAGCCTAAAACGTGTTAACTAAACCTAACCTTTACCTGTGTTCAGCCCTATCATTGGCAAGCACCCTTATGCTGCCTAGCATTGTGATGGCACAAGATGCTGCTGAAAAAGAAACCCAAGTACAAGAAACGCACTGGACCCTTTCAGTCGGTGCGGCTGCCCTTGTATCACCTGCTTACCAAGGCTCAGACAACTACACACTGATGGCCGTGCCTGACCTGCGCCTTAAATACCAAAACCGCTTTTTTGCCTCAGTAAACCAAGGTGTGGGCTATAACGTAGTCACCCGTGCATCAGGTGAAGACGGTTGGAAAATTGGTCCTGTGGCTAAACTAGACTTTGGCCGTGATGAAGATGGCCAAGGTCCATTTATTGTTGCTGGCGACACAGACGACCTGCAAGGCATGGGTGAAATTAACGAAGCTGTTGAGCTAGGTGGTTTTATTGATTACCAATGGCAGTTTTTGCAAACGCGCCTTGAAGTGCGCCAAGCCCTTGGCGGGCATGACGGACTTATTGCCGACTTTGGCGTGAACTACCTCAACCGCATTGGCGATGATGGTTACTTTTCAGTGGGCCCTCGCCTTACTTGGGCCAGCAAAGATTACAACCAAACCTACTTTGGTATAGATGCTACACAATCAGCCAACACAGGCCTTGCACAATACAATGCCGGCAGCGGCATTACGTCATATGGCTTAGGGGCGTTTGCATATAAGCCGCTGAATGACAAAGTGTCATTCACCACATTTGCAAGCTACGACCGCTTGGGCGATGAAGCCGCAGACTCATCATTCACCAAAGTTCGTGGTACAGCGAATCAATTTACAGTGGGTATGGGCGTGAGCTACGCTTTTGACTTTTAAGTAAGTATGCACAACACTTTTAAGGGCGGCTTCGGCCGCCCTTTTTAAATGTATTTTACGGGAGGCTATGCTTGTTTGTCGTACCTTCAATTGATATATTTGACCCCTAAAAATAAAAACAAGAAAGTTATCCCCCATGAAAACACGTGCCGCCGTTGCCTATAAAGCGGGTGCCCCGCTAAGCATTGAAACTGTTGACCTACAAGGCCCCCAAGCCGGCGAGGTTTTGGTTGAAATTATGGCCACAGGCGTGTGCCACACCGATGCGTTTACCCTTTCAGGCGATGACCCTGAGGGTGCCTTCCCTGCGATTTTGGGCCACGAAGGTGCTGGTATCGTGCGTGAAGTTGGTGCGGGCGTAACTTCAGTCAAACCAGGCGACCACGTTATCCCTCTTTACACGCCAGAGTGCCGCCAGTGTAACTTTTGCCTTAACCCAAAAACAAACTTGTGCCAATCAATCCGTTCAACCCAAGGCCAAGGTTTGATGCCAGATGGTAGCTCACGCTTCTCAATCGATGGCGAGCCTATCTTACACTACATGGGGACCTCAACATTTTCTAACTTCACCGTACTGCCTGAGATTGCCGTGGCCAAAGTACGTGAAGATGCACCGTTTGAAAAAATTTGCTACATCGGCTGTGGTGTTACCACAGGTATTGGTGCCGTTGTATTTGATGCCAAGGTCGAGCCAGGCTCAACCGTTGCCGTATTTGGCCTAGGGGGCATTGGCCTGAACGTTATTCAAGGTGCCAAAATGGTTGGTGCTAGCCGTATTATCGGTATTGATATCAACCCTGCTAAGGTTGAGCTTGCCAAGAAGTTTGGCATGACTGACTTTATTAACCCTAAAGAAGTAGACAACGTTGTTGAAGCCATTACCGACCTTACAAACGGCGGTGTTGATTACTCGTTTGAGTGTATTGGTAACGTCAACGTGATGCGCCAAGCGCTAGAGTCGTGCCACAAAGGCTGGGGCGAAAGCATTATTATTGGCGTAGCAGGTGCTGGCCAAGAAATTTCAACACGCCCGTTCCAGCTGGTAACAGGTCGTGTATGGCGTGGATCTGCCTTTGGTGGCGCCCGTGGCCGTACGGACGTACCGAAGATTGTAGACTGGTACATGGATGGCAAAATCAACATCGATGACCTTATTACCCACGTGATGCCGCTGGAAGACATTAACAAAGCCTTTGACCTTATGCACAGCGGTGAATCTATCCGTAGTGTGATTAAGTTTTAAGGGGTAGATGCATGAAAAAGCTCGAAGCACATACATGCCACGGCGGCACGCTTGAAGTTTGGGAACATACCTCAGCAGCATTAAACTGCGAGATGAAGTTCTCGGTCTTTTTGCCGCAAGCGGCAAGCAAGGGCAAATGCCCAGCGGTTACGTTTTTGTCAGGCCTAACCTGCACGCACGATAACTTTACAACCAAAGCCAACGCTTACCAAAAAGCGGCTGAGCTTGACCTTATTGTGATTGCGCCAGATACCTCACCCCGTGGTGATGATGTAGCTGATGATGCGGATTCATACGACTTTGGTAAAGGGGCTGGCTTTTACATTAACGCTAGTGAACAGCCTTGGGCAAAGCACTACCAGATGGAAAGCTACATTACCGATGAACTCTATAAGCTTTTGCCGAAGCACTTCCCTATTCTAGCTGATAAGCAGTCAATTATGGGCCACTCGATGGGTGGGCATGGGGCGTTAACCTTGTTCTTTAAATACCCAGGGCAGTACCAATCAGTTTCGGCCTTTGCGCCTATCGTTGCGCCCTCACAAGTGCCGTGGGGCGAGAAAGCCTTTACCGGCTACATTGGCTCAAATAAAGAAGAATGGCTAAAACACGACGCCTGTGAACTTGTGAAAAACAGCCACGCGAAAGACCGTACTATTTTGGTCGACCAAGGCCTAGGAGATAACTTTTTAGCTGAACAACTAAAGCCTGAGCTTTTTGAAAAAGCCTGTAGCGAAGCGGGCCAAGACCTAACACTGCGCCAGCACAAGGGGTATGACCACAGCTATTATTTCATCCAATCATTTATGGATGATCACCTTACGCATCATGCTGAATACTTAAAGTAGCCTAAAGCTTATTTATCAAGCGACCAATGCTCAAACGATACCACGCGGTAGTCATGCTCGCGCAGCTTTGCTGCAGAGTCTGGGCCGATGCTCCCGAACGGGCGAATACTTGGGCCAACAGGCTCAGATAGAATATAAGTACGGCCTTTATAGTCTAGCGTTTCATCACCAGGCTGGGCTGGAGTCTCAAGCCCCACAAATGCATGCCCTGGTATAAACACCATAATCATCGGGATGCGGTAATACATAGTACGCATAATGCTCGCAAAAGCGGTACTTTTGGTGTCACAGTCGCCGCGGTTTTGGTGCAGCAATTCAATGGGTGTTGCAAAACCTGAACCGTTAGAGTTTTTACGATTTTGCAAAGTGTCGTAAGGGATGCTTTGAAAGAAACTCAGCACAAGGTTTACACGCTCACGAAACTCCATCCCGATGGTTTTACCAATAAGCGCATCAGATAATGGCTCTAGCTTATCGCGGTAGTCATCTGCAATTTTGGTGTAGGCAGGGAAATAACTTTCTTCTGATTCCACATACTCATAAAGCCTATTTTCAACATAGGCGTATTGCGCTTTTTTAATAAGGTCATCAATCTTTGCAAGCTCTTGGTTAATTTGAGCTTTGCTTAAACCACGAGACTCTAGGGTATACCCATTCTGTTTCATATGAATTTTAATAGGTACGCCTTGCTTTTGGCGCAGGGCAACAAAAGCCTTTGCTGCGCCAAACGTAAAAGACTGAATGTCATTGTCATCAATCGGCTTAAACTCATCAATAGAGTCACGCACAAGGCCTGCATCTAACTTGAAGGAAACTTTTTTGGGTTCAAATGTATTGTCAATCCATTGAAAGTGATAGGTATTTTCGTTATTACCCTCTTCCATACTAAAGTGAAGTTGCGCACGGTTAATGCCCTCTTGGGCATAGGCATAAGGTGCGCTAAAGCACAATAAGACAAGGGCAAATCGAAGCAGAGTCGTCACGGCAAGGGCCTTATTATTAACAATGCCTTAAGGGTACCTTATTTAAGGGGGTGGTCAAAGGAACAAAAAAGGGTGAGGTTCCCCTCACCCTTTTGCAATGCATGTGTGCTTAGAACTTGTAAGCTACACCCACACTAACTGTTTGGTAGTCGTCTACACCACTTTGTGAAGACTCAGTGTGCGTAAAGCGTGCACGTGCTGACCAATCGTTGTTGATGTGGTACTGAGCACCACCACCAAAGCGGATGTTAAGGTCTGACTCGGTCTCGTCGCCAGCGGCAGTATCAAGTTCGTACATCGTAAAAGCAGCACCTACGTTACCGAAAAGTTCAAACTTGTCGTCATCTGTTAGGGGTAGGTAACCAATTACGTCAGCTGTTACACCATGGGCGTAAAAGTCTACGGTGTTGGCAGGGTTGCTTTTTTCTTCAGTTACAAAGTAGCCAAGCTCAAAACCAAGGTGGCGGTCGGCACGGATACCCGCTGAAAGGTTAAGGGCACCGTATTCATCGCTTGATGAGTTTGCACCATCAAAATCAACCGACTGGGCTTCAAGGCCTAGGTATGTGTATTCGTGTTGGCTGTTCATATCTTGTGCTGTGGCGGCTTGTGCACCAAAAGCGAAAACTGAGGCTGCCAGAACTGGCAAAACAAACTTCTTAGTCGTCATAGCTATTACTTCCATCTTATTTTATTAGGTAAAGGTTGTAACTGCCTAACAAATGGGTGCGAAAGAAGTTCCGTAAAAAATATGTTTTGTAGAAATAGGCATATTTAAAATATAATTTGGCAGGCAAATTATAACGGCTATCACTATAATTATTATTATAAATCAATAAGATTTGAATTGATCACAAAATAACAAAGCACAAAGGACCTCACCCCATGAAGACAATCGGATATGCCGCCCATTCAGCTGATACACCACTTGTAGCCTACCACTTTGAGCGTCGTAACCTGCGCCCGAATGACGTTGCGATTGAAATTCTATACTCAGGCGTATGCCACTCAGATCTTCATACGGTTAATGGCGACTGGGGCGAGCAGCCATACCCCCTCGTACCGGGCCACGAAATTGTAGGCCGTGTGCTAGAAGTTGGCCCAGATGTGACGAAATACAAAGTTGGCCAAAACGTTGCTGTAGGCTGCATGGTTGATAGCTGCCAAACCTGCGACCAATGCCATAACCACGAAGAACAATATTGCCGCAACGGGATGACACCAACCTACGGTGCCCCTGACCGCATTACTGAAGAAATTACACAAGGTGGCTACTCTAAACATATTGTCGTGCGTGAAGAGTTTGTGCTTAACGTGCCCGAAAAACTTGATATGAAGCGTGCGGCCCCTATCCTTTGTGCAGGTATCACAACCTACTCGCCGCTGCGTACCTTTGGTGTAAAAGAAGGTAGCCGTGTAGGCGTTATTGGCCTAGGTGGCTTGGGCCACATGGCCGTACAAATTGCCGTTGCCATGGGTGCTGAAGTGACTGTTATTAGCCGCTCAACCGATAAAGAAGACGAAGCCAAAGAACTTGGTGCAAAGGGTATCCTTTCATCAAGCGATGAAGCTGCCCTTGAGGCTGCCGCAAGCAGCTTTGACGTTATTATTGATACCGTACCCGTAAAGCACGACCTTAACCCCTACACGCCTCTGCTTGATGTTGATGGTACCCTTGTCATTGTAGGCCAAGTGGGCCCACTAAACGAGCCATCAGCCGCACCGCTTATCATGGGCCGCCGCCGTGTTGCAGGCTCACTGATTGGGGGCATTAAAGAAACCCAAGAAGTGTTGGACTTTTGCGCCAAGCATAACATCCACCCTAAATGCGAAATGATTGCCATGGAAGACATTAACAAAGCATATAAGACCCTTGAAAAAGGCGATATTGCCCACCGCTTTGTTATCGACATGACAGCGTTTGAAGCCTAATAGTGCACAAGGAGGCACCATGAGCGAAAACCACACTTCAGTTGTAAAATATAGCGCACTAGAGGCTGAGCAATCAGCCCCTTTTGCTGAGGACCTTAAAAAGCTGTCGTCTCTACTGACGAAATATGCACCACACGATGAGGTTTTTGAAGTGGTCAAAAACACGGTGCACATTGCGCGCAGCTCATACGTTGCTGACGAGAAAACCTTTATGATGTCGATGCCTAGTGTTTGCATTGTGCCGCAAGGGGCAAAGCAAGTAAGCCTTGCCAGTGAAACTTTTGAATATGACGCCTCGAAGATTGTGGTTTACGCCGCTGAAGTACCTCTAAAAGTTAAGGTAACAAAAGCCTCAGAAGAAGAGCCTCACCTTTGCCTTATCTTACCGATTGACCCTGCCCGGCTGCACGACCTTGTGATGCGTGTATTCCCGAATGGTGTACCCTCAGGCAAGAGCACCCAGGCTGTTTATATTGGTGATTCTCATACTAAAATCATCAAGTCGGCCATTCGTATGATGCACATCATTGAAGACCAAGAGGACAGTGACTTGCTCGTCCCTCTTGCGATTGATGAGATTCTTATCCGTCTTCTACGCAGCCCCGCAGGCCCAGCCATTGCGCAGCTTGGTGTGACCGACTCTCACGCTGATAAAGTAAGCCGTGCCATTTCGTGGCTTAAAACAAACTATGCTGAGCCTATGAAGGTTGAAGAGCTGGCTAAATATTCAGGCATGAGTGTGTCGTCGTTCCACACGCATTTTAAATCAATGACGGCCATGAGCCCCCTGCAGTTCCAAAAGTCACTTCGTTTAAACGAGGCCCGCACCCTTATGCGCACCAAGCATCTTGACGTAAGTACCGCAGCGCTTGAAGTGGGCTACGTAAGTACCTCGCAGTTTAGCCGAGAGTACACACGTGAGTTTGGTATTGCCCCAAGTAAAGACAGCAGCCTTTAAGCTTTTTTGAGTGTTTTATGCATGGCGGTTGGTATATGGTGAGTAACAACCATAAAGCGAATAGCCAAACATAGCCCATGCTCTATACCTACGCCCAACAGATTGAAAAGCACGTTAAGCATAATGACACCATTACGCTTAAAGACCTGCTGACCATCACGGGTGAAAACTCGCTTCTTGTGGTGCTCATTTTCCTCTCGGTTTTTAACATTATCCTATCGCCGCTGCCGATGAATTCCATCGTGATGGGCCTCCCGCTTTTTGTGTTGTCGGGGTTGTATTTATTCAAAATTGATATCAGCCAAAAAGACTACAAGTTTTTGTATAAAGAGCATTCATGCATCAAATGGCGCAAATACATTGAACGCCTCACCCCGTATATTATGAAGTTTGAAGACTGGTCAAACAGCCGTTGGCATAAAGTTTTGACGCTTGAAAACCGTATTCTGACCGGTATTAGCCTAACGGCAATGGCCTTTATTATTTTGCTACCTATCCCGTTTGCCAATATTCCAGGCTCCATCGGGATTATCTTTGTGGCTCTTGGCATCTTGCAAAAGGATGGCCTTTTTGTGCTAGGTGGCTACGGCATCTTTGCCCTACACATTTGGGGCATTTTTATGCTGCAATACCTTACTAACTAAATATGGCCAACTAATTAGGGCCAACTAATTAGGGCAGGATAAAAAATAGACCCCGCCATTGCTGGCGGGGCCTTGCTGGCCTGAGATGATGGGGGGTGCCTCAGGCGCAACCTTGTGTAAACGTGCTACCTCTCTGGGTATTAACTCTCTGAACTATTCAATCTCTTGAACAGCCTTGGTTTCATCTTCAAGTTGTTTGGCACGTTCTTTCGCAAGCTTAGCTTCCTGCTTTTTAATACGCTTCGCTTCTTTCTTTTCCTGCTTACGTTTTACTTTTTTATATTTCTTTTGTTCTTCTAGTGGCTCTTCGATGTCGTCTTCATCAAGCTTTTTGTAAACAGCAGGCTCAGTACCGCCACCAAGCACCTTGTAAAGGGTCACTAGGTTTGAAAGTTGCTCACGCTGGGTGCCAATTTCATTCTGCTGGAAGCTATAAAGCTCACGCTGCGAATCCAGCACGCTGAGGAAGCTATCCACCCCGCCTTTGAATCGAGCTTGGGCAACGTCGTAAACACGCTCAGCAGCCTTTACAAGGCGGCGCTGGGCTGCAAGTTGCTGGTCCAAGGTGGCACGGGCTGCAAGCTCGTCAGAAACTTCACGGAATGCGGTTTGAATAGCCGCCTCGTATTGCAAAATTTCTTTGCGTTTGCGCAGGTTGGCAATTTCAAGGTTTGCACGGTTACGGCCGCCTTCAAAAATAGGCAGACGAATTTGCGGCATGAATGACCATGCACCAAAGGCTTCATCTGAGAACAAACCGTCAAAGGTCGTACTGGCAAAGCCGTAGTTACCCGTTAGCGTAATACTTGGGAAGAACGCCGCACGTGCCGCACCAATTTCAGCGTTACGGGCTTTAAGCTCGTACTCGGCTTGGCGCACATCAGGGCGTAGCAATAGAACCTCTGACGGGATATTCGCCATAAGGTCGTCACGGAGTTCAATATCATCAAGAGTAACGTCACCTAGCATTGAACGGTCATTCGGTACACCCATCAGCAAGAACAAGGCGTTTTCGTCTTGCGCCACAAAGCGGCTGTACTGGTGGTAGTTCACTTGTGCAGTTTCAACAGCTGTTGCCGCACGTGATAGGTCTTGCTCGGTACCGATACCACTATCTAAACTCTTTTGCAGAAGCTCATAGGTGTTCTTCTGGGCATCAAGGGTTTTCTTGGTAAGGTCTAGGAGCTTTTTATCAGCCAAGTATTGCAGGTAAGCATTGGCCGTTTCAGCAATCAGGGCGTTACGCACAACAGCGTAAGCTTCCTTCGTTGCTAGGTAGTCGTTAATGGCAGCATTGCTTTGGCTGCGTAGGCGGCCAAAAAAGTCAAGCTCGTAGCTGGCCACACCAAGGTTAACCTCGTAAAGGTCGGTGCTTCGTGTACCTGAGCCAAACAAGTTACTGCGCTCTGAACTTTCAGTGGCGGTGTAGCTACCATTGGCATTTACCGTAGGCAAAAGGTCAGCACGGTTAATGCGGTACATGGCACGGGCTTCGGCAATGTTCAAAGCAGACTCACGCAGGTTTTTGTTATTCTCAAGCGCTGTTTCAATCACCATTTTCAGGTGTTGATCGGCAAAGAATTCCTGCCAGGTAAGTTTGGTGGCCATAGCCTCACCCACTGGTAGCTCGTAACCTGAAGGGCTGTTCCACTCAGGTGCGGCAGCAAAGTCAGGGCGCTCATAGTTCGGGGCCATGGTGCAGCTTGCAAGCATGGCGCCCAGCGCGACTGTTAATAATGGTTTACGCAACATTATTTTTGCTCCTCTTCTTGAGCTTTAGTGTCATTTTCGGCGTCATGTTCAACACGGTTTTCGGCACGCTGTGCTGTTGAGGCCAATTCCTTTTTGCTCAAATCGCCACGGTGGAACACACGTTCAACCATCACGTAGAACATCGGCACGAAGAAGATCGCAAGGAACGTCGCCGCAGCCATACCACCCATCACCGCAATACCAATCGCATTTTGCGCAGCTGAACCAGCACCTGATGATAGGGCAAGTGGTGTTACACCCAACATAAAGGCCATTGAGGTCATCAAGATTGGACGGAAACGCTGACGCGCTGCCAAGGCCACAGCCTCAAGAAGGTCCATCCCTTCTTCACGCAGTTCCTTCGCAAATTCCACAATCAAAATGGCGTTCTTCGAGGCCAAGCCCACGGTGGTCAATAGCGCCACCTGTAGGTAAACGTCGTTCGGTAGGCCTTTAAGGAATGCCGCAATCACAGCACCCAAAATACCTAGAGGCACAACCAGCATTACTGCCAGTGGCACAGCCCAACTTTCGTACAGGGCAGCCAGGCACAAGAACACAATCAGCACTGACAATGCGTATAGCGCTGGCGCTTGTGAACCTGTTTGGCGTTCCTCGTATGAAATACCAGACCATTCAATTTCAAACCCTTCAGGTAGCTTGGCGGCGATGGCTTCAATCTCAGCCATAGCAACACCCGAGCTAATGCCCGCAGACGGCGCACCTTGAATGTTCACAGACGATGTACCATTAAAGCGCTCAAGCTTCGGTGAGCCATAGGTCCAACGGCCTGTTGAGAAGGTATTAAACGCCACCATCTCGCCATCAGCGTTACGGACGTACCATTCGTCAAGGTCTTCAGGCATCATACGGTATGGTGCTTCACCTTGAAGGTACACACGCTTAATACGGCCTTTATCAACAAAGTCGTTCACGTAGCTAGAACCCCAAGCAATTTGCAAGGTACTGTTCACATCGCTGAGTGATACACCCATGGCGGCAGCACGTTCGCTGTTAATATCAATTTTATACTGTGGCACATCGCTTAGGCCGTTCGGGCGGACACCCTGTAATTTAGGGTTTTGCGCCGCCATGCCCAATAGCTGGTTACGGGCAGCCATCAAAGCTTCGTGCCCATTACCGCCACGGTCAACCAGCTGAAAGTCAAAACCAGAGGCATTACCAAGCGAGCTAATTGGCGGTGGGAAGAAGGCAAATGCCATGGCATCTTTCAGCTGAGAAAGCGCCCCCATTGCTTGGCCTGCAATTGCAAACACACTTTGGGTTTTAAGGTCACGCTCTTCCCAGTCTTTTAGGCCAACAAAGCCAAAAGCGGCGTTTTGGGCGTTACCCGCAAAACTAAAGCCAACAACGGTAAATAGGTCATCAATTGCGTCGCCGTGGGTTTCAAGGAAGTAGTCTTCCACCTGCTTAGCCGACTCAAGCGTACGTTCGGCCGTAGCACTTGGTGGTGTGTTAAGCATAAGGAACATGTAGCCTTGGTCTTCATCAGGCAAGAACGCACCCGGTAGGCGTGTAAAGATGAACATCATCCCGCCGACCAAAATAAGGTACATCACAAAGTAGCGCTTAAAGCGGCTCGCCATGTTGGTAGCTGTTTTTTGGTACTTATCGCGGCCACGGTTAAAGTTACGGTTAAACCAACCAAAGAAACCAGTTTCACCACGACGATCACCTTCAGAGTGCTTTAGCAGTGTGGCGCAAAGTGATGGTGACAACACCAACGCCACCAATACTGATAGCGCCATCGCAGCAACAATCGTAATCGAGAACTGGCGGTAAATCGCACCAGCAGAACCACTAAAGAATGCCATCGGGATAAACACTGTTGAAAGCACAACAGCAATACCCACTAGCGCACTGGTAATTTGGCCCATTGATTTACGTGTGGCTTCACGCGGGGGGAGTCCCTCTTCGCTCATCACACGTTCAACGTTTTCAACCACAACAATGGCATCATCCACCAGCAAGCCAATGGCCAATACCATCGCAAACATGGTCAATACGTTGATACTAAAGCCAAAGGCCAGTAGCACGGCAAAGGTACCCAGCAGTACCACAGGCACCGCAATAGTTGGGATAAGCGTTGCGCGCAAGTTCTGCAAGAACAACAGCATCACCAAGAACACAAGCACAACAGCTTCGATTAGCGTATGTACAACCGACTCAATCGAAAGCTTAACAAACGGTGTGGTATCAAGTGGGTAAATAACTTTAACGCCTTCAGGCATGCTTGACTTAAGCTCTTCCACACGGGCTTTAACAAGGTCAGCAGTTTTAAGGGCGTTGGCGCCGGTTGCAAGGGTTACCGCAATACCTGTTGCTGGCAAGCGCTTGTAGCGTGCAATACGGTCGTATGACTCTGAGCCAAGATCAACCTTAGCAACGTCTTTTACACGAAGCTGTGAGCCATCGTTATTGACGCGTAGAACAATATTTTCAAAGTCTTCAACAGTTTCAAGGCGAGACTGCGCCTTAACTGTCGCGTTAATTTGCTGGCCTGCCACCGCTGGCTTCATACCAAGTTGACCTGCTGAAATATCGGTGTTTTGCACAGCCACGGCTTGGCGCACGTCAAGAGGGGTCATGTTGTAGCTGTTCAGTTTTTCAGGGTCTAGCCAAATGCGCATCGCGTGCTGCGAACCAAACACACGCACACTACCCACACCGTTAATACGGGCAATAGGGTCTTGAATATTTGAAACCAGCATATCGCTCAGCTCGCGATCGTTAATGCTACCATCTTCAGCGTAAAAGCCTACAACTAGTAGAAATGTCTCGTTCGCCTTGGTCACGGTTACACCAAGTGCCTGCACCTCTTGAGGGAGCTGCGTTACCGCACCTTGCACCTTGTTTTGGGTTTGCACTTGGGCAATATCTGGGTCGGCTTCAGGTTCAAAGGTTAGCGTAATGGTCATGCTACCGTCTGAACTGTTTGAGTTGAAGTAACGCAGGTTATCAATACCTGTTAGGCGTTGTTCAATCACCTGTGTTACGGCATTTTCAACCGTTTCAGCCGAGGCACCTGGGTATGAAGCGTTAATCGCAACAGTTGGTGGCGCTACTTGAGGGTATTGCTCAATCGGCAGCTCACGGATAGAAAGCACACCTGCCAACATAATGATAATGGCGATTACCCACGCAAAAACGGGGCGATCAATAAAGAAATTAGCCATACGAATACAGTCCTATTCATCTTATTTATTTTGCGCAGGTGGTTGGTCTGCATTTAGTTCGGTTGTATCTTCTGAGTCGTCTTCAGAGGTCATTTCTTCAACAGGTGCGTCCATGATTTGGGCGTCTTCTGTTTTAATTTCTTCTTCAACAACGGCGGCTTCTTCTGAAGCATCTTCATCCATGACTTCTTCTTCGATGGCTTCCTCTTCAGTTGCTTCATCCTCAAGCTGTTCATCAACTGGCACAACGTCAGTGTTCATTGTTTCTTCAACTGCTTCTTCTGCCACTTCTGGTGCAGGGGCTTCAGCTGCCTGTTTAGGCGCTTCTGCTGGTGCTTTTTGTGCAGCTTTGCCGCTCGCGTTCCATAGTTCTGAGCGCACTGGCATATCAGGCTGTACTTTTTGGTAGCCGGCCATAATCAAACGGTCACCTACGTCAACGCCGCCTTTAACAATCCACTGGTCTTTATAGGCCTGCTCAACTTCAAGAACGCGTTTTTGTGCCTTGTTTGATTCGTCCACAATCCAAGCCACTAGGCTGCCATCAGGCATGCGTGTTGTGGCACGCTGTGGCACCAAAAGCTCGTCTGATGATTTAAGTTCAAGCACACTACGTACAAACATACCCGGCAGCAAGATGCCTTCTGGGTTATCAAAAATCGCACGCATGGCCACAGCACCTGTTGTGGTATCAACAGTTACTTCTGAAAACTTAAGTTTACCTGTAATTGGGTATTCGCTGCCCTTCTCACCGCCAAGACGCACACGTACAGGGATGGTTTCCATCCCGACTGAGTGCATACGGAACTGTGCAACATCATCGCCTGAAAGCTGCATATCAACGTACACAGGGTTAAGCTGTGTAATAATCGCAATAGGCTCAGCTTGGTTTGATGTTACAAGAGCACCATCCGTGACCAATGTACGGCCAATGTAGCCTGAAATTGGAGCATATACTTTAGTGTAATCAAAGTTCACCTGCGCCACTTCAAGGGCAGCCTTGGCTTGGTCGTATTCGACAATAACGTCATCAGTTTCTTGCTGACTTACCGCTTTAATTTTCACAAGTTCGTTATAACGATCAAGGCGAGACTTTGCAGCCTTTGCGGTTGCTTTAGCGCTGTTAAGCTCAGCTAGGAATGGGGCTTCATCAATTTGGTAAAGTTGTTGGCCTTTTTCAACACGAGTACCTTGCTCAAACAAGCTTTTGGTAATCACACCTGAAACCTGCGGGCGTACTTGTGACTGACGGTAAGCCACCACACGGCCTGGGCTTTCGTATTTGTATGTAACGGGCTGTTTTTTAAGGGTCTTAACCGATACCGCCATTGCTGGGGGCTGTTGGTTTTGTGCGCCGCCATTGTCGTTACCAAAAAATGCCATGTAAAGGCCTGCTTGCGCCGCAAGTACGAGTAGAATAACGACGATAACTGTTTTATTCATTGTGATGTGATCCCTTGATTTTTGCCTTTACACACAGGCTTCTTTATTAATAAGGTCTGTATATTCTCAACCACTGGACAAATGGTTACAGAATACTTATACTAATAACATACATATATGCATGTATGTTTGCAATATCAAGGGAAATATTTTTTATGAGACGCACAAAAGCTGAAGCAGAACAGACCCGTGAAGACATTCTAAATGCTGCTATTGACATGTTTTATAAGGATGGCGTGAGTAAAACCACGCTCAACGGTATTGCGAGCCATGCAGGCGTAACACGTGGTGCTATTTATTGGCACTTCAAAAATAAGATGGAAATTTTTGACGGCCTGCACGAAAAACTGCACAAGCCATTGTCGGACCATATTATGGCCGACATGAAAATTGACCACCCCCACCCTATTCAACAGCTTAAAGAGCTGTGCGTAAAATTGCTTGTTGAGTTTGAAGAAAATGAGCAAAAGCGCAAAATTTTGACCATCTTTCTGCGTAAGTGCGAATACTCAGGCGAATTAGAAGAGTGTAAAGCCCGCTACTGCGACGAAAAGAAAGAAAGCCTCGGCCTATTTACAAAGTACTTTGAAAAAGCCCAAGAACAAGACGCTATTTCTAAAGAGGCCGACCCTGAGCTTTTGTGCCAAGCTGTAAACTGCTACATGAAAGGTATTATTATGGAATACCTTGATTACCACGACACCTTTGACATGCGTGCCAAAGCCCCTGCTTTGATGGACTTGCTATTCAAAAGCATTGGCAAATAACAACTAAGCCTGAGCTCTATTACATCTTAGGCAGTTTGGCGTAAACCTTACGTGTTTCATTGTACAGAGTTAATAGCTTTTGCCCATTTTCCTTAATGTCATTCATCCCTTGTGTGGCAAGGGGGTCTGGCTTATCCGCCTTCATAAATTCTGCAATCTTAAGCGACTGTGATTCCACTTGGCCTGCAAGCTTTGAAAGTGGCTGAGCCCCAAACTGTGCACTCATTGAGCGTACATTGTGCGCAGGACGAATAATCTTCTCCATATCACCCTCAACCAAACCTTCTTGTAGTTCTTTTAAATAAGCCTCTAGGCTTTCAAAGTAGATTTGTAGGGCTTGCTCAAACGCATCGCCAATGGTGTCACGCAGAGCCTCTAGCTGTGCCGTATCCACAAGGGTCTGCGCCGTCTTATCAGTTGAGGCTTTATCAGGCGCTGTTCCACCTTTTACAGGTGCACGCACAGGGCGGTGTGGCTTTAACTTACTTGGCCTTTTAAGCCTTGCACCAAAAAGGGTTTTGGGGCGTGAAGTTTCTCCGTCTGAGGCCTTAGCTTTAGCTTTTGCTTCAGGGGGCTTCACCCACTTGGCAAGCATTTGGCGCATATCATCTTCGTAAAAAGGTTTTGCAAGGTGATCATCCATACCGGCTTCCTTACAGCGGGCCACATCCTCAGCCATCACGTTAGCCGTGAGAGCAATAATCGGCGTTGAAGGGTTAAGGCGCCCATTTTCTTTCAACTCAATCAGATGTTCAGCTGCCTCATAGCCATCCATAATCGGCATTTGGCAATCAAGGAAGATAACATCAAACGGGAATGCTGCCGCTGCACGAACAGCTTTTTCACCGTTTTCAGCAAAGGTCGGTACGCAGCCAATGTTTTGTAACACTTTTTCAATTAAAAACTTATTGGTGGGGTTATCTTCAGCCACAAGCACTTTAAGCCCATCATAGTTTTGTGCGTCACTTTCAGCCACTATAGGAGCCTCACCCTCTATGGCGTAGCTGATGTTTTCTTGACGCTGCCAAACACGCACAAGGGTGGTCAGCAGCTCATTATTACTTACAGGTTTAGCAATGGCGGCATCAAAACCATCGGGTAGTTCTGGCTGGCGTGAGTCGTGCATCAGTACAAAACGTACGTCATCACTACGGTTAATATTTGCCAGTTCTTGCGCCAAATCAGTGGCTGCCATTTTGCCAATTTTCTCATCAATCAGCACAATATTAAAAGGCTTGCCCGCTTGGCTAGACTCATTAAACCTTTGCGATGCATTTTGTGCGGAAATGCTTGTTTTACAGATCATATCAACTTGTTCAAGCTGTTCAGCGACGGCGGTTGTTGTTTGCTCAAACTCGCCGACGACAAGGGCCTTGAGCCCTTTAAGGGAACGCGCAAGATCAACAGGGCGGTAGGCCTTTTTCTGGTCAACTGGCATAGGTAGGGTAAACCAGAAGGTTGTCCCCTCGCCGAGCACACTATCAACGCCAATCTCACCACCCATAAGCTCAACAAGTTGTTGAGAAATAGCAAGGCCTAGACCTGTACCACCAAACTTACGCGTGGTTGAGTTATCAGCCTGTGAAAAACGCACGAAGATGTTTTCTTGCACGTCAGGGGCAATACCCACACCTGTATCAATGACCGAAAACTTCATAAAAGCCGTTGAGCTGTCAGAGGCACTCTCAAGTTCATCGACCCGAATGGCCACATGGCCTTGGCTGGTAAACTTAATCGCATTATTAACAAGGTTATTAATAATCTGCTTTAGGCGCACAGGGTCAGCCAGCACAAAGCGTGTGGCCCCAGGGATAAAGCGTGTGATAAGTTCGATGTTCTTTTCTTGCGCTTTTGAGGCAAATAGGTTGCCTGTATCTTCAACCAATTCAAGCAAGTCAATCGAGAGTGGTTCAAGGCTTAGGCCACCTGCCTCGATTTTTGAAAAGTCTAGAATATCGTTAATAATCTCAAGCAGTGTTTCGGCTGAGTTCATAACCGTTTGCCCAAGTTTGCGCTGCTCAGGGCTAAGGTTTGTTTTCATGAGCATTTCGGTCAGACCCATAACGCCGTTCATCGGGGTACGGATTTCATGGCTCATATTCGCCAAAAACTCAGACTTCAGTTGGCTTGCTTCTTCAGCCTTACGGCGTGCTTCGGCCAAGGTACGGTTATTCTTTTGTACACTGTGGGCTAGCAACGCTAAAAGAAAACTCAGTAAAATGCCCACCATCAGCCAGTAGTAGCTTTGATTTGGGATGTGCGACGTAAACCAATCAGGGTTTGCATAGAACACAATTTTGATTGGTAGCCCATCAATCTCAAGGGTTTTAGTAATGTACTCTGTGCCAGCAGGCTCAAAGGTTGGGTCTTTATAGAATGGTCGCGCTTGGGCAGCCGTCAAAAGGTTCGCATTCATAAAGACTGGCGGATTAAGGCCTTGTGTTTCAGAAAGCAGCTTTTGCATCGAAACAACCGAGAACAAATACCCACGTAGTGACTTATCAGCATTAAAAATAGCACGCACAATTGTAATGGGGCGCACATCATCACCACGAGGCGTGCCCTTAAATGGCGCAGTAAGGGAGGCTTTTCGGCTATTTTCTGGCGTTAGGGCCACAAGCATCATGTAGAGGGTTTTTTTATCGCGGTCGAATGACAAAGCCTCAGCCTGCTTATGTTTAAACCGTAAAACTTCCTCGTCATCTTTATTACCCTCTGCTGCAATCCACCCAAGTGACAACAACGATGACGGCACATCGTGAATTTTCTCACCGCCATCAAGTGAGGATACAAAACTATTAAACTCAGACTTTGTTACGTTGTCAGAAGCTTTATACAAAGCCTCAAGCGCCCAGATAATTTTGTAGTGAATATTAACCTCGTCACGGATTTGCCCAAAGCGCTTTTCAGACTCTTGCGCAAAGACTTTCTCGGTCATTTTATGGTGTTCAACCTGTAGGTGGCTGAACAAAATAATTGAAGCTATACACCCAAACAGAAATACAAGGATCGGTAAAGTATGAGGAATTTTATTATGCATTATTATCTCTCCTGAAATGCCGACTCAAGTGACGTTTGAATAGGCTTAAATAGGTAAGCCAACACACTACGCTTACCTGTGATGATGTCGGCCATGATGGTCATGCCCGGCAAGATGAGGTAGCGCCCGGCTACATCACCCATGTGATTTTTATTAAGCTGTACACGGCCTTTGTAATAACGTGCACCGTCATTACCTACGAAGGTGGTTGCCGAAAGTGAGGTTAAAATACCCGGGATGGTGCCATAGCGTGAAAAGTCGTACGATGAAACCTTAATATTCACATCGTCCCCCACAAACAGGTGCCCAACATCTTTCGGGGCAATACGCACCTCAACCGCCAAAGGACGGTCAAGGGGTACAATTTCCATCAGCACTTGGCCGGGCTGCACCACACCACCAACAGTATTCACCATGAGGCCTTTCACAATGCCACGGGTTGATGCACGAATGGTTAAACGGGCCAGACGCTCGTTTTGTTTCGCCAAAAGTTTGCGGTTTTGCTGAAGCTCAGTTTGCGCTTGCTCAAGCTGTTGCATGGCCTGGTCACGCTGGTTTGTGGCAAGTGAAAGGTGTTTTTCTTTAAACTCTTCAAGAGCGGCCTTTGCTTGGGCTTGCTGTTGTTGCAGCTCAGTTTTTTGACCACGCACGGCAATAAGCTCTTCTTTAAGTTCCATCAAGCGCACCTCAGGAAAGAACCCTTTATCGTGGAGCTGCTTACGCTTGCTGTAGCTATCTTCTAAAAGCTTTAACCGCTCGATTGAGGTTTTAAGCTTTGTTGATGTCATTGAAAGTTCTTGCTCTTTTTGCGCAATTTGACGGGAAATCACGGTTTTATCACTCTCCCGTGCTGCAAGCATAGTCTTGTAAAGCTCTGATGATTCATCGTCAGCCACTTGCCCTGTAATAAAGGCATTTAGGCGTGTTGCTTGGCCTTGAAGTAAATCAATTTGCGACTGTGTGCGCTGAATATCAGCAATTAAACTATCTGTATTAAGCTGCAACAAAGGCTCGCCTTGCTCAACAATATCGCCTTCTTTGACAAGAATTTCTTGGATAATACCGCCTTCAAGGTGTTGCACGCTTTGCTGAAAACCATCGGGAATAACCTCACCCGGCGCGCGGGTAACTTCGTTCACTTGTGCAATGGCTGACCACAGCACAAATAACAGCACAAACAAACTGACCGAAACCATAGTCAGGCGTACCAACCACGGGTTACCAGCTTCTTCTAGCTGGGCTGATTGCGATAGATACTGAAGCTGTTTTTCACGGTTATACACCCAGCTTTTGTACCAATAGCTGTGCGATATTTGTTTGTAGAACATACACTTTTTCTCTGCGAGCCACTCTTGGCTAATGGGCCATAGGTTTTTCATTGTTATTGTCCTCCTAGGTGTGAGCGATGCAACGATGTGGGGTTATTCAGCTTTTTCAGCATGAGGCACCTCCTGTAGTTGCTCTAGTTCTTGGGGTTTTGCCTGCGTGGGCTGTTTGCGTAAATGCAGCAAAAGCACTCGGTCGGCCAGGGCAATAAAGTCGCGGCGGGTACTGGCCATCACGATGCAGCGCTGGCCTTTTGACTGCTGAATATAGGCTTTCAGCTGTTTACCAGTTTCGCCTTGAAGCACAGCGTCAGGCTGCTCGTCAATCAGTACCATTTTGGCGTTTTGTAGGTATAGACGTGCCAAACTAAGTTGGAATTTCAGAACCGGGGTAAGCTCAGGTGTCCCTGGTTTTGCAATGAGGGTTTCGAGTTTCTCAGGCATAGACTCTACGGCTGAGGCCGCCCCTGCCATGCGCAGTGCCTGCCATACTTCAGGCTCTTTGGCGGTGGGTTTTGCAAGCTGCATATTTTCCATCACCGTCCCGAAGAAGAAATCAGGCTTTTGTGGCAGGTACGCAATTTGACGGCGCAGATCAACAGGGTCAATCTGGCGAATATCAAACCCATCAACACGGATTGCCCCTTTGGTTGGCTGATATAAACCCTGAGCCAGCTTAAGAATACTGCTTTTACCACAACCACTTGGCGCTGAAATAACCGCAACTTCGCCTGCTGCCACTTCAAGGTTAAGGTGGGTAAATACGGGGGCCTGCTCTTCCGTATATTGAAGAGTGACTTCGTTGAATGAAAGCGAGCCATTGAGCTTTTTAAGGCGAGCCCGTTTTACATTTTGTTGAGCTTCGTTTTCAATATCCATCAGGTCATTCACCTGTGCAATACTGCCCGAAAGTTGCTCAAGCCGCGGAATCATCGTACACAAGCTATAAAGCGGGGTAAGCACACGCCATACCAAAATCATGGTAGCAACAAGGGCACCTACGGTCATATCGCCTGACCATATGAGGCTTGTGCCGAACGAAAGCACAGCCACCGCACTAATAATGGTAAGTGCATGGCCTAAAGTTTCAGCCGTCACACCGTATTGGTTTAGCTTAAAGTGCGCCAAGTACTCACGCCCAGCAAGTTGGCGGAACTTATCTTGCCATGCCTCTTCAAGGCCGTAGGCACGAATATCTTCAATCTTCTCAAGGGTTTCGATTGAGAATAGCTGGCGTGCTGAGCTTGCCTTTGCCGCCGTACGAATAAGCACACGAATATAGCGACGCATCACAAAGAACAAACCTAAGTACACACCCGCCAAAACAATCGGCACCCAAACCAGCGGGCCTGCAATAAGGGCAATAATCACAAGGGCTAAAATTGTAAATGGCAACTCAAGCATTGAGAGGAACACAGGGCCACTAAAGAAGTCGCGCACGTGTTCAAAGCTACGCACACGCGAAATCTGTGACGAAATTGATGCCTGCTCAATGTACTTAGGCTCAAGCTGAATCAGGTGCGAGAACACGCGGTTCCCTACAATGCTATCAAGCCGTGCCGCAAGCCAAGATAGGTTTTGGCTTCGTAGGTAACGCAAGCCCCATTCAAAACAAATCGCAAGCACGACAAACGGTACGAGGTACCATAGAGTTTCAGTTGACTGTGTGGCAATCACACGGTCATACACCAACATAATAAAAATAGGCACGGTCAGCGCAATCAGATTCAAAAAGAACCCTGCAAACAGCACTTGGTAAAAGATTTTATTAAACCGTGACAGCAGCGCACGGAACCACGTAAAGCCCGTGCCTGCGCGCATAAATTTTGAGGTTGTTTGTTGGTCTTCCTGCAAAGCAAAGAAGGTGCAGACCTCGCCAAAGCCCCAAGTTTCTGCCTCATCAAATGTGGCATAGCGGGCTTTTTCTTTTACGCAGTCATAAATGGTTAGGCGCTTTTTGGCTTCATCAATTTTAAGAATAACTAATGGCTGGTTTGGCCATTCAAAGGTGTCAGACTCGGTCACAAACAAGCAAGGCAACAGGCGCTGGTCAATTTGTGGGGCCAAGGTTTCTAGTTGGTGACTCCCATAGCCTAGGTGCGCCATGGTGTTTTTAAACTCAACCATATTGACCCGCAGCGTGCGGTAAGGCAAAGCATCGTACAAACGGCGGATTTTGCAATTTGGCTCAAGCGTCAGCATCAGGGCGCAAAAGGCAATTTGCAGTGGGCTTTGCTTTTTGTAGCGGTACCACAACATACTGGCAAGGCGGTCGTTCAGGGCCTCGGTATGGCGGCTAAATTCGTGGAGTGCTAACCCTTGGATGGCAACAGTCATAGGCGCACCTCCTCGGTTGGAATCTCCAAGTTTTCGGCCTTTTGCTCAATAAGCTGTCCCTCGTAAAGGAGGTAGTGTTTTTGAGCCAGCGCCACCATTTCGGCATCGTCAGAAATAATAATCATCGCAACGTCAGGCTGGCGCTGTTTAAGGTAATCACGGAAGGCCTTAAAGCTTTGACGATCTAGCGCACGGTCGGCGTTATCAAACAAAATAATGCGGGGCTGCGGGGCAAGCGCGCGGGCAATCAGGATGCGCTGTTTCAACCCCGGCGGGATGCTATCAGCAATAGTGCCCTCAAGGTTGGTATCAAAACCAGCTGGCAAACGGGCAATATCTTCTTGGATTGAAAGTTCATTACTAATTTTAAGGGCCTCATCACCCGAGACCATCCCAAAGCGGGTTAGGTTATCGCGGATTGTGCCTCTAAAGATTGAGTTGGTGTCTGATAAGTACGCCACGTGGCGGCTCAGCACCTTGGTTGATAAGCTTGGCAAGCTATGGCCATCAATAGCCACGCTGCCTTGGTCGGGCTTATAAATGCCTGCAATAATTTTTAATAGTGTGCTCTTCCCTGCCCCTTCGTGGCCGGTAATATGAATGGTTTCACCAGGTTTAATTTCAAGGCTAATGCGTTCAAGCATCCATGGGGCATTGTCGTCGTAACGGAAGCATACATCCTCAAGGCCAACGTGCCCTTTTTGGGCAATAGGTTTAGCCGTTTTAGGACGTGCAATTGTAGGGGTATCAAGAACTTGCTTTACTTGTTTTTGGGTTAGGTCAAAGTCTTGGCTGCGGACCCACACCTGTAGGATTTTTTGCACAGGCTGCATAATACGACCCGCCAACAAAATACAAGCAACAAGGGCACCCACAGTCATTTTATTATCAATCACCTGCAGGGCACCAAATGTAATAACAGCGGCCACCATCATATGCGAAAACACAGCCCCACTGTTAAAAGCAGATGAGCTTGAGCGTGCCACAAGCAAGTTTGATAAGCCTGATTGTTGCTCCATAAATTCATACCGACGGCGGAAGATTTGTTCGAGCCCAGAGGCTTTAATGGTATGCACCCCGGCAAGCGCCTGCACCAAAAAGTTATAGCGGTTATCATCGCAGTAGTTACGTACATCAAGGTATTCTTTTAAGTGCTTACCAAGGTGAATGGTCAACACTGAAAAGAGCGCCAAAATAGTAAGTGGCACCAAAACCAAAGCGCCTGCAATATACCAAATAAGGGCAATGAAAATTACAACGAACACCCCTTCAAGGAAGGTGGCAAAAAGCTCGCCGTTATAGAAGCCTTTAAGCTTTGAAGCTGCAGTCAAACGCTGCAAATCAGCGCCAATGCCCTCACGCTTAAGGTGCTTCAGGTCAGCGGCAAGGGTATGTTCAACAAGCTCGCACGACAAGCGGTGCTCAAACGCAGCACCCGTCCAACCAATCACATAGGCGCGTGAGACCTTAAGTACGGCCTCAAGCGCAATAGCAATACATACACCAATAATCAGAATTTCAAGGGTATGGGTTGTGTGGTGCGGTAGCACACGGTCGTAGACTTGCAGTGTCATAATAGGCAGGGCGAGTGACAACATATGGATTGCCAATGTTGTCATCAACACGCTCCAAGTGCAGCACTGAACGCCCTGAACTACCAGTGGTTTGTTTCCCATCACACTTTCTCGCATTTTATTATTTTGTCTGCTCGAAGTTTTGCGGCATTACGCCTAGAACAATCCTGCGAAGCCACCTCCATCGTCTTGGTTGTTAAGTAGGCCGGCTAGTCCCTCGTCGGCACTGCCGCCAGGGTCAGGTAGGATGTCCATCACGCTTTCGCCTGAAAGAAGGTCATCCAAGGTTGGGCCATCACCGGGGAGTAGGTCGCCAATGGCTTCCTCGGTGCCTGCGGCAACTTCGGTCAGAAGATCTTCAGCGCCATCGGTGGTGGTTTCAACAGCGGTGTTAAGGTCACTAATTAAAGCCTCAGATTCTGGTACGCCAAGCAGGTCAGTTGAGACATCAGCATCAACTGCACCAAGGCCACCGTTATCAAGGTCAACCTCAAGGCCAACATCAACATCACCGATAATGCTTTCAACTGGGTCAAGGATGACCTCTTCAGCTACATCAACGGCAAGGTCGCCAGCTTCTAGACCAACATCAATTGTTAGGTCGGTATCGCCTGAATTTTCTCCACTGGCTAAAATGTCATTCAGGCCATCGGTCACCTGTTCAACGCCATGTTCAACACCCTCAACAAGGTCCTCAACATCGCCCTCAACAGGGTCAACCACTGCGCCTGCAACATCTTGTGCGGCTTCAACAAGGTCAATATCGGTATCAACATCTAGGCTAATATCATCCAAGCCATTGGCCATTGGGTCAGCATCAAGGCCAACGTCAATGTCAATATCGCCCACAACTTCCTCAACAGGGTCGAGGATAACCTCACCTGCGGCATCAACAGCAACACCAACATCGCCAAGGCTGGTATCGCCTACTTGAACATCACCTAAGCCTACATCTTCCAATGTGGCTTCAGCGTCGGCATCAACAACAAGGTCAGTATCGCCATTATTATCTGCGCCTAGTAAGTTATCGACAGTGTCTTCTAACCCTTGGGTTACGTTTGTTAGGCCTTCATCTAAGTTTTCAGGAATATCTTCCGTTACAACATCAGTTGTGCCATCAACGAGGCCACCAAGGAGACCAAGAGTGCCTTCAACACCGTCAGCATCATCGCCAGAACCACCATCGCCATCACCCACATAAGGCTCGTCGCCGAGGCCCAGTAGGTTGCCGACGCCGTCAAACAAGTCGCCGTCAACGGTCAGGTCAAGATCGCTAATGCCATCAGAGTCACCGTCGGCAAGCAGGTTAATATCCACATCGCCAATAATGTCTTCAACGGGGTCTAGAACAATATTCTCAGCAATGCCAAGGTCGGTATCGCCCACGCCTAAACCAAGGTCTAGGTTAAGGTCGGTATCCTCTTCGGTTCCATCGCCCATAAGGCCCAAGCCATCAAGAACACCGCCAACAGTATCGCCCACGGTATCGGCAACTAGGTCGCCAACAGGTTCAACAACGTCTTCGACAATGTCTTGCAGGGGTGAAAGCAGCTCGCCAGTTGCATCGGCAACATCGCCAAGCGGTTCCATAACGCCGTCAACAACATCGTCAACAGTATCTTGGGCTGAATCAATCAGCGTATCAGCGCCTGCAGCAAGCGTATCTAGCTGCTCGCCCACGCCTTCGGTTACACCGCCCAGAACATCCTCAGTTGTGCCTAGCACATCACCAAGTGGAGTTTCAGCCATGAGGGTTTGCACGGTGCTATCCACACCATCAACAACATCGTTTAGGCCTGTTTGGTCGAGGATGTCATTTGTTGAAAGTGTGATAGGTCCCATACCAAGAACCTCAGGGCTTAGGGTTAATGACACATCAGGCAAGGTGTCATCACCAAAGGTAATGCCTGTATCAACCTCAAGCACATCGCGAATATCTAGGTTTAGGCCTAGCTCGTTTGTGCCCAGGAGGTTTGATAAACCATCCTGAATATTATCAAGGTTACTTATAGGGTCAGTAAGTGAGAGGTTTTCAACGACAAATGTGCCAGCCTCAACAACGCCCTGCACTACGCCTTGTGTTGCGTCGATAAGGTCTTGGGTACCATCAACAAGGTTGGTGGTGGTATCCAGCACATTACCGGGTAGCTCATCTACGCCACCAGTGAGGATGGTGCCAACGTCGTCCAATGCGCCGTCAACAATATCGCCCACTGGGTTTAGAACATCATCAACAGTATCGCCCAGTTCAAGGTCCGTATCCAAATCAAGGAAAGGTTCTTGCCCATTGGGGTTTGTTGGTGGCTCGTTTGGTGGGCCATCATCATTAGGGTCAGGGAAATCGGTTGGTGGTGTAAAGAAGTTGTTTACTGTACTTTCGGCATTGTTATTAGCAACCGAGGCTGAATTTTCTGCTGCAGAGCCGCCAATTGATGCCAGCGACATTGTTGTACCACCTGCCCCGTTATTAGTAGCATTGCTTTGCTGGCCATTAAAAAAGCCATCTAAACCAGAGCCATTAAAAACGCCATTGGTAAATGCATCTGCACCGCTAGCCCCAAAGGCAGCGTCGTTTGCATTTACAAATCCGTTTTGAACAATTTGGTTGTCATCAACGTTTGAAATATTTTCATCGAGCACGTTTAAAGATTCATGCGATTGCTGAACCTGCATGACCAAGTAATTTAGATTACCTGATCCAAATAAATTTTCGGTAACGCCGTCTAAATCTTCGGCGTAATAGTCATCAGCATCAAGCTTATGTCCTAAAGAGTGGGTTGTGAGCGCACTTTCAGACCAAAAACCTTCAATACCCGATATAGTTGTATCGCTTGTGGTATCAAGTTTCATTTTATTAGTCCTCTATTATTCGTTATTTCCTTATATTTACTACCTTTAATATTTTATTATGAAAAATTGACATATTGCACCGCACATAAAATTGCATACAACTTTTAATTTAATAACAACCTATACTTGTTTTATATTACACACAATATATACACAAGGCAAAGCGCCATTAAGCGAGGCTTGTGTAAAACTAGTTCACGTACATTTGCTCTAGACTTGCGAGGAACTTTTTGGCATACGCCTTAAAAGTATCGCGGAATTTTTGAACATTTAACGGACTGACAAAACAATCCGCCATCCCAGAAAATTGCATACGCTTATGATTAACCTGTGCCTGGTTGGCATATAGCGCAATGATATGCGTTTTAATGGGTTTTTTATCTTCAGTCAGGCGCAGCTGGTTGGCAATTTGATAGCCATCAATCTCAGGCAGGTTTACATCAATCAGCACAATATCAAAATGTTCTGACTGCAAAACATCCCAGGCATGGGCCCCGCTTGAAACCACGCGTGCCTTACACCCCAGTGTTTGCAAAGCCTCTAATACACGCGCTTGGCGCCCAAGGTCACCATCCGCCAAGAGAATCCGCCAGCTTGAAAAAACTTCATGCAAAGTGGGCACTGGTTTTTTAGGTTTTTCTTTTTCACTGACGGCTTGTAAATCTGTTTTTACCGCAGGGTTCACTTTTGGCATGGTCAGTTTTTTACGGTCTGTTTTTGGGGTGTCATGAAATTTGGCCAAAGCTTCTTTAATTTTTGACACTGTAAACGGTTTAAGGATGTACCCCTGCGCCCCACGGGCACAAGCTTGCTGCACAGTCGAGGCTTGGGCTTCAGATGTGAGCATGGTAATAAAAGCATTCTCGCGCATCTCCAGAAAAGCCTTAAGTAGGTCTAGCCCGCTGCTATCGGGTAGGTTGATATCAAGGAAGGTCACGTCAGGGTCAAACTGTTTAAACTTCTCAAGCGCTTCGGCGCCGTTCATGGCATATTCTTTTTTAATCTCATAATTTTCAGACTTAAACTGGCCAAGGGTTTCTTTAACCAAAAAGATATAGGCAGGGTTATCCTCCACCACGAGAAGTTTTAAAACTTTTGGGGTCCCCGGCATATTAAGAACACTCCCCACGCCAGAAACTGCGCAGAATAAAGGGCTTAACCAAAGAACTCTTATAGGTTGTATTGCATATATACGTCATATTAAACATAGTACCCATCAAACATTATTTACCTCTTTATGTTTATTAGTAAAAATTTAAATTTACGGGTAATTGACAGTTTTTGTTAATGCCCAACATACATCATATTTTATACATACATTATTACCCATAGTTGTATGCACTACGAAAGAAAAACCCCCGGCATAAAGCCAGGGGTTCAATGCGTTAAGAGAGGTGTATAATCGGGATGAACATCAGCAGCGCCAGTATGATAACCAGGCCCGCCAACACCTTGCGCATCCACATCAAAAGCTTGGGGGACATCTTCTTGTGGAATTTCAGCAAGAGCAGTAAATACCCCGACCAACCCACAGCGGCACCAAGCACAAAGCCAGCAACAAGCCACAAGGCCTGCATGGTTGTTTGCAAACTACCGCCCAACTGCATCGCGGCAACCAAGGCCGAAAATGTCAGGATGTTCCCCGGATAAATGGCCGTATAAAAATACGCCCATAAGGGGTAGCCCATATCAGGCTTTTTGGGAGTAGCATCTTTTGCCTTTTGGGTAAACATATGCACGCCAATCACAAGCAGCATCACAGCTGTAGCAAGCAAGGCCCAAAAGGCATTGGCCTCAAGCCAAGTGGCAAGCCAAGCAGCGCCAAACAAAAACGGCAAACACGAAATAAACGCGGCCGTGCCAACGCCAAAACTGTTACCGATTGAGATACGCAGCCCTGCAACAGGCCCTTTTTTGATTGTTTGCTCGATGACGATGGCGTTCATCGGGCCAGGGATAATGGTAAGCAAGCATGCCACAATAAAGCCCACCAACATCGGTGAAGCTGCAAGCGTGGCAACGCCTTCAAGTAACCAGGACAAATCGCCCATTGGTATTTCCTTTTGAAAAAGAGGATGAAGATAACTAAAAATTATGCATCTTAATTATCATAAATTCACCGAAACGGCTAATAGATTAGAAAGGCCCAGTCAGGATAGCTACACCAGAATAGCTACACCTGTACGTAAGCGTTTTTAACGCACTCAACAACCAGCTGGTATTTATTTGAGGCCCCAACTTTGCGGCGCGAGTTATTGAGGTGAAAAATAACCGTACGCTCGGCGATGTTTAGAATCTAAGAAATCTCCCAAGAGGTTTTACCCTTTGCCGTCCATACCACACATTCACGCTCGCGCTCAGTCAGGGGGTTTTGTGGCGTGCGCACAGCATCATCACGAATAAAGTCAGCGGCGATAGCGTGGAAGGCACAGGCAATACTAATAAGGTGCTGGTGCTTATCTTCCACAGCGTGGGTAATATCGGTTTTATTTTCGTATCCGGTAATTGAAAATATGCTCTTACGGCCACCCGCTTGCGGGATGGGCACAGCCACACCGTCGTGCATACCATGCTCGCGTGACAGGGCTAGGTAGTCTTGACGCTCTTTAGGAAGGTCTTTCGGGTAGATATGCGTCCACTGAAATGGCGTGTTGAGTTTTTTGCCCTCTAGAACCACGGGGTCAACATCAAAGCAGTTTTCTGCCATGTAGTATTCAACCCATTTTTCAGGGAATTTATGAAAAAAGTGTTGTTGTTCACCCATGGGGGTATCAACCTTAGTTTCATACGCCCACTGACTGAAGCCCATATTATGAAGCACCTTTTCGACAAGCGAGCAAAGCTCTTCAATATTATTACAATACTGAGCTTTATCGATAAATTCGTATACGGGCGTATTCATAGTAAGCTTGTGGCCTCGTCTAAAATTTGTAACTCAACTCAATAAGTTATTTTGACCCACCTGTCAAAACTAACAGTTAAATTTAACCACTTATAGCTGCTAACATTAAAAATGCCCATAAGGTTGTAACCCTTTTAAGGGGCGTTTCAACGACGCTCTCCCCTTAAATGCAACTTTATGGGCGCCTTTCGTATGTATATACCATTCTTATATCCTAAGCTTTATGTAAAACTTTATGCGGAACTTTTTGGGCGGTTGTTTGTTTGTTCAGTGTCAAGAAATTGAGAACAATAACAACTTTTTAAGGAGACACCCCCATGTCAAACTTAGTAACAGCTACATTTAAAACACGTCACGCTGTTGAGTCGACCCTACGTCAACTCGAAGAGCTCGGCGTTAAAGATAAAGACATTAGCCTGATTCTAACCGACGAAACCCGCGGCAATACATTTGGTATTGAAGAATCATCAAAAGCCCCTGAAGGCTTTGCAGCAGGTGCCACAGTTGGTGGTCTAGCTGGTGTTGTGCTTGGTGCCCTTGCTGGCGCAAGCGTACTAACTATCCCTGGTGTTAACCTTGTGGTATTTGGTACAGCCGTAAGTGCTACATTTGGTGCTGCTGGTGGTGCAACTACAGGTGCCCTACTAGGTGCACTTATTGGTAGCGGTATTAACGAGCACGAAGCCAAGATTTACGAAAAAGAAGTAAAGCAAGGCTCTGCCCTACTTGCAGTAAAATGTAAGGATAAAGAGCAGCACGACGCTGTTGAGAAAATTCTTGAGAAAGAAGACGCCTACAACGTAGCCGCGTAATACCCCTCAAGCCACAGTTTAAAGCCCCCTCAATGTAGGGGGCTTTACTGCAACACCACATCGGCCAGATGGCGCACTGAGGTTCAGTTTGGTTGACAGGTAACATTATTGCTCGGCATCATAAAAGTCTAACTCTGCGCTCATACAACAATACCATTATAAAAATAGGTGATCAGAAGTGTCGGATCTTAGGCGTGCCCCCTTTATTGCCCTCGGGCTGGGCCTCATTATTACATTACTCGCATTTGCGAGCGTTTATCGCTCGGCTGCTGATGCTAACCAAGCCTACTTCGATGACCTTGTTTCCCAGACTGAATTACAAGTAAAGAACCGCTATACCCTCTATGAGCAATCGCTTTTGGCGGGTTTAAGTGTTTTCAGAGCAAGTGAACACGTAACCCTTGCTGACTGGATCACATACACCGACACCATTAACGTTGAAGAAGTTCTAACCGGTATTAGCGGTGTTGGTTATATTGACTATGTTCGAGAAGAAAACCTCAACAGCTACCTTGAACAAACGCGCCGTAACATCGTGCAGGACCTTAAAGACCACCCTAGCGTTGCCGCCAAGGGGGAATACCCATGGGCTGAGTTTACAAACCACCCTAAAACACGCTTTAAAGATAAGTTTATTATTAAATACATCCTGCCTATTAGCCGTAACAAAGAGGCTGTTGGGCTAGATATTGGGTTTGAAGCCAACCGCCGTGCCGCCGCCGAAAAAGCACGTGACCAAGGCGTACCGACCCTGACTAAGATTATTCAACTCGTCCAAGACCATGAGCGCACGCCAGGCTTCTTGATGCTACTGCCATACTACGGCCACGGCGAAATGCCGACCACCGTTGAAGAGCGCCGCAAAAGCATTGAAGGTTGGGTATACGCCCCGTTTATTGGCAAAAACTTGCTTTCAGGCTTTAGTGCTGAACTACGAGAACAACTTGCCTTTGCTATTTACGATGGTGAGATAGACCCAACAAACCTGATTTATAAGTCGCAAACCAAATTTGCTAAGAACAGCGAATACAAGCACCAGACGACCATGCAGGCCTCTGATAAAACATGGACCATTGTTTGGGGCGCCACGGATCAAATCCACCTGCCTGAAAGCCCTCTGTTTTCATACGGCTTCTTGGCGCTTGGTTTATTGATTTCTATTGGTCTGTTCTTATTCCTTAAAAAATCAATGAACTATGAAGACAAAATCATTGAGCTTGCTGCCCTACCTGATAACAGTATTCAGCCAATTGTAACGGTAAGTGGTGTACCTGCCCAAATCCGCTACAGCAACAAGGCAAAGCAGAAAGTATTCCCCGACCTACGCAAACTGGGTATGAACCACCCTGCTATGGTGGGCATTGAGCAAAAGATGATAGAGCTTCATGAAGGCTACCTCGTTGATATTGAAGAACAGATTGAGCTAGATGATGGCCGCGCTTTTATTCGTACCGTTACTAGCCAAACAGGTAAAGAAAAGAGCCTGCTGATTTACTTTAACGAGGTAACCCAACTAAACCGTGAGAAAGAAAAGGCTCTAGCCGCTAGCCGTGCCAAAGACGACTTTTTGGCAAACATGAGCCACGAGCTTCGCACACCACTTAACAGCATTATTGGGCATGTTGAGTTGATGATTTCGTTTGAGAAAATCCCATTCAAGATTGCTAAAAAGCTAAGTGCTGTTCATAAGTCAGCCAATGTGCTGTTGGGCCAGGTGAATAACATCTTGGATATTTCAAAGATTGAGGCCAATGCCCTAAAACTTGAAATCCGCCCGTTTGATGTTACTGAGACCATGCGCTTGGTAGAGTCAACCATTCAGCCGATGGCCTCAAAGAAAGGCATTACGTTTAAAGCCTTCTACGAAGATGTATCTGGCCTTGTGGCTCTTGGCGATGAGCACCGCCTGATGAGCATTTTGCTCAACCTGCTCTCTAACGCGATTAAGTTTACGCCAAAAGGTGGCGTAAGCCTTGTTGTACGCAAAGACCTTGTTGCAAACCATGTGCAACTGACCTTTATTGTGGAAGATGACGGTGTGGGCATCCCTCTAGAAAAACGCAGCCGCGTGTTTGAAAAATTTGCCCAAGCAGATGATTCAACAACCCGTATTTATGGCGGTACTGGCCTTGGTCTGCCGATTGCCAAACACCTGACCCAACTGATGAATGGTACAATTAACTATTCACCACGTACTAAGGGTGGTTCACGCTTTGAGGTTATCGTACAGCTAGAAGAAGCCTCGGCTGAAGATTTGGCAAGTTACTACACCCAAACCACACGCATTCTGGATAAACACCAAGACAAAAAAACCAAGGGCGACAAAAACACCTTTGCCAATATGCGCATCATGATTGCGGACGATAACACCTTTAACCAAGAGGTTGCCGCTGAGTATCTGCGTAGTTTTGGCGCACAACATGTTTCAATTGCCAATGACGGCTTGGAGGCTTTGGCTCTCTACGATCAAAACCAAAACTATGACCTGATCTTTATGGATTGCCACATGCCTAAAATGAACGGGTATGACGCAACTAAAAACATCCGTGACTTTGAAGCAAGCATTAACCATAAGCCCGCCATTATCGTGGCGCTGACGGCAGATGCCACCAACATTGATGAAAAGTGTGCTGAAGCTGGCATGAATGCCGTCTTGCGTAAGCCACTTACCCTACAAGAGCTTAAGAAAGTTCTAAGTCTCTACTGCAACGTTGAGCTTGAGGCCCCTTCAGCCGTTGACGTAACGGATAACAACGAAATTGCTAACCTTGATATGCTTACAAGCTACTGCGGTAACGATATGGACCGTCTAGATAGCCTTATCGACGCGTTTAAAGAGAAGTTTGAACAAGACCTTGAAGCACTTGAAAAAGCTTTGAAGAAAAAAGACAGCGAAGCTTTTGCTGCAACCTGCCACTCCCTTAAAGGGTCGGCTGCCTTTATCGGTGCCGAAAAGCTGGTTGCCATTTGCAAACCAATTAAAGAAGAAAGCAAAGTTTCTGAAGCGAAAATGCGCAAAACCTTGGCTGCCATCCAAGAGGTTGGTGACGAGATTTACGCCTACCTAGACAAGGTGCGCTAAAAACTTTTTCTCATTTACATATGGTTTAAGAGTTAATGACCATTGTATTATGTGAAGAACTAAATACTAATTTAAGGATTACATTGATGAGCGACGCCACACATCCATCAGTCAAAAACCTGCAAAGGCTCAGCATTACAAAAAGTTATATGCTTGCCGTAAGTATTGTTGCCATTGCGGCAATGGCAAGTTATGGATACATTCACCTCCACCTTGAGGCTGCCAAAAAAAGTGGTTACATCATTAACATCAGTGGTCAGCAACGTATGCTTTCGCAGCGGATTGCCTTGTTTAGCTCAAAAATTGCAGCGGAACCAAAATCTGAGCACAGCCCCAGCTATGCCGTTGAGCTTCGCCAAGTGATTAACACAATGGCTGAAAATCATCAAGAATTGCTGAGCGACCTAGAAGCACGCTCTAAAAACAGCCAATTATCAGAGTTTTATTACAATGAGCCTCGCAACCTTGATGCCCGCATGAAACGCTTTTTAAGCAATGCTAAGGTCTTTCTTAATACATATGAAGAATCTGCTACTGGTCTCGGCGAGCCGCAAATTCATCAAGAGGCATTTGAGAGTATTATTAACGAGGCCAACGCCCCTCTTCTGCGTGATCTTAATGCTGCTGTGGCCCAATATGAGGCTGAGGCTGAAGCAGCTGTTGTTAACTTTAGCCGTACCGAACTAGGCATTATGCTATTGGCGCTATTTATGCTGCTGCTAGAGGTACTGTTTATCTTTAGACCGCTGACCAAGCGTGTGGAAGACCAAATTGTTGACCTGCGAAACCTAAACATGCAGCTTAAGGAAGCACAAATCAACCTTGAGCATAAAGTTCTGGCGCGTACGGCCGACCTACAAAAAGCCAAGATTTCCGCTGAAAAAGCCAACCAGTCTAAAGATGACTTTTTGGCCAACATTAGCCACGAGCTTCGCACCCCGCTGAACAGTATTATTGGCCATATTGAGCTGATGATTGCCTTTGAGCAAATGCCCTTCAAACTTGCTAAAAAGCTGAACATTGTTATTCGTGCAGCCCGTGCTTTGTTGGGTCAGGTGAATAACATTCTAGATATCTCGAAGATTGAAGCAGACGCCCTGACCATTGAGGTTCGCCCATTCAACCTGTATGACAGCTTGTCGTTCTTGACTGAAACCATCCAGCCTGTTGCTTCAAAACAGGGCATCGTATTTGAAAGCAACTTAGACGAAGCTAGAGACCATATTGTGATGGGGGATGAGCATAGGCTTAACAGTGTATTGCTTAACCTGCTTTCAAACGCTGTAAAATTCTCGAAAGACGGCACAGTTTCACTGACTGTTCATAAAGAAATAAAGAATAGTAAGCTTAAGTTTACCTTTGTTGTAGAAGATGACGGCATTGGCGTACCCCTTAAAAAGCGTGACACCATTTTCAACAAATTCTCCCAAGCTGATGACTCAACAACACGGGTTTACGGCGGGACCGGCTTAGGTTTGCCTATTGCAAAACACCTTACAACCCTTATGGGCGGTACGATTGATTACATCCCAGGTAAAAAGCAAGGCTCTATCTTTACAGTAGAACTTGCCTTTGATGAAGCATCAGAAGAAGACCTAGCAAGCTACTACGCACAGACGGCCCGCATCTTGAAAGAGAAGCAAGACCAAAAAGCCGAACGCCGTGGCGCACTGAAAGACATGAAAATCATGCTGGTTGACGACAATAGCTTCAACCAAGAAGTTGCCATGGAATATTTGCAAAGCTTTGGCGCAAACAACATCACTATTGCTAAAAACGGGTTAGACGCAGTGGCCAAGTTCCAGATGGACCCAACCTATAACCTTATCTTTATGGATTGCCACATGCCTAAAATGAACGGCTATGATGCAACCCGTGAAATCCGCCGTACAGAAGAACTAAACGACCTTACCCCAACTGTAATTGTAGCCTTAACAGCTGACAATAACGGTACCGAAGAAAAATGCTTAGATGCTGGTATGAATGCTTACATTCAAAAGCCCCTACAGCTGCGTGAGCTTGAGCAAATGCTCAAGAAATACTACTCAGTCACTGTAGGCTTTGGCGCACAAAACGATACAGAGCAGGATGCTGAGCTTATTTCGCTCGATTCGCTTAACAACTTTTGCACCAACGACCTTGAGCGTGTGATGCAGCTTTTAAATGCTTTCAAGCAAAAGTATGACCAAGACCTTACCGAGCTAGAAAAAGCCGTTGAGAACAAGGATAAGACCCTCTTTAAAGAGGCTTGCCACTCATTAACAGGTTCGGCTGCGTTTATTGGCTCGCAGCGCTTGGTTGATATTTGTGCTCAGGCTAAAACTGAACGAACACTAGGCCCCAAAAAGATGGAAAAGATTTTGGATGAAATCACCACCACGGGCGAGCAAGTATTTACGCGACTCTCACAAGAAGTAAACTTGTAATAGGTATGATGAATCCCTATTTCATATACATGTAGGTACAAAACAAAAAGGATAAAAAAGTGCTGAAGGTTTACCCACTGACTGCTGAAGTCAGCTTTGCTGAGATTAAACAAATGTGCGAAACGGGAATATTCTCGTCTTCGCTTATTCGCCTTGCGCCTGAGTTTGCAAACCATGGCCCAGTTGTTGCTGAAAAACTGATTAATAAATTTGGTGAAACTGAAGGGGCTATTTTCTTCCTTGAGGCCTCACACATTGTGCTGATGCTTGATAGCCGCTCGGGCTACACCCCTGCTGATATCAAACGCGAAGTTGGCCGCCTGCTCAGCGATATTCAATACCACCTCCTTGTACGCCACACCTCAACAGGGATGCTTGAGAAACTGCATCACGCACTCGACACACCAATGGACGAACGCGGCAAACTATTTAAAGAACGCCAAGAGCGTAGCTCGAAAGTATTCATGGTCGTGGATGATGATATGTTTATTCGCAAGGTTATTTCAGGCCATCTTGAAAACTTTGGCACAGTCCACGAATTTAGCGATGGCGATAAAGTCGTTGAAAGCTACGAAGAGATTAACCCTGATGTGGTCTTCCTTGATATTCACATCCACGGTATTGATGGCCTAGAAGTGCTAAAGCGCATTCAAGGGATGGACTTTGACTGCAAGGTGGTGATTTTGTCATCAGATGCGTCTGAGTCTAAAGTACGTTTGGCGCAAACCTCAGGGGCAAGCACGTTCCTGCGTAAGCCAGCCTCTAAAGAACGTATTGCCGACTGTGTGAAGCTCGCCTATTTTGATGTTTAAGGTATTGTAATCCCTATTACTATTCTTATACCTTATGTATAGACTATTTATACAGAGGGCATCATGTCGGATTTAGAGCAAAAACAACTCCACTACCTAGACCTATTTGACGGGGTAACCCGAAGCCTTGCCGATGCTGATGCAGAAACCTGCATGTACAATATTCAACGCCTTGCAAACACAGCCTCAGCCCGCGGTGTAAAAGTAACGCCTGAAGCCTGCCAAATGATGGCAGAAACACTACGTGCTAAGGGCTATCAAGGCACCGCAGACGAAGGCTTTGAAGTGGCCGAAAGCCTAAACGGCCCTATTGCCCAATACGCTGAGCGCATTGAGGCGGGTGAAATTTCACCCTCGGTTGAGGATATTCAAAAGGTTTACTTTGCTGGCATTATTGACGGCTGCGAGCATCCTGAAAAACCAACCCTTGGCCACGGCAATATGAATGCCGCCTTATGCGACGCAGTTGTCGCTGTTGAGAAGACACAAAACCCAAGCCCTGAAGTGGCAGAGGCCTTGGAGCGCTAAAGCATACAAAACATAACAAAGCCGGCCTAGAGGGCCGGCTTCTTTTTGCCTTACTGGTTAGCTTTCTTTTGAGCTTTCTTTTTGGCTTTGGGGTTATACCCATCTTTAATCAAGTCACGCCCAATATATAACAGCAGCCCCGTTGAAAGGATTGAGCTAATCACCGTTGCAACAGCTGCACCCACAACACCCCATAGCTGCACTAGAGGGATAATAGAGGCAAAGAAAACAGACATCACAAAAATACGGATAGCTGTAATTGACCAAACACGCCCCGCAGTCATAAGCATTGGCCCTACCCCAAAGGTAAAGGCACTGATAATAGGCGTAAGCGCCAAAACCATCATCACGTTGTAAGCGTCCAAAAAGTCCGCGCCAACAACTTGCACAATAAGCCATTCACCTGCGAGTGCTAGCACACCTACAAGGCACAATGTAACACCGCCTGCAATGGCGCCTGTACGCACAATCATCTTCGTACGGCCTTTGCTATTTCCAGCCGCGTTGAGCCAGCTCATGTCTGTATAAATCACAGGTACAAGCAATTTACCAACAGGGTGCGCCACCGCTGCAATAAAGCGTTGAGCCACACGCCAAATACCAGCACCCGCAGGCCCCAGTTGGGTTGCAATAAACATTGGTGCAAAGTTGGTGGCAAGTGCGGCTTGGGCATACGTGCCCCACGCATAACGCCATACGCCTTGCTCAGGCTCACGGTAGATATCACGCAGTTTAAGGCGCTTCGCCTTAGGTGCATCAGGTGCCTCAAGCTTTGCAAGCTCACGGCGTAGCGTTACGCTACTTAGGGCAATAAGCGTTGTTTTGCTTAGCAACCCTGCAACCAGCCAAACCCATAAAAAGTCCCAGATATCGCCCGTGTAATAAAAGAACCATGCTGAACCAATCAAACGGATTGTAGGCTCAACCGTGAGCTGCCATGAAATTAGGTCATGGCGATCATAAAGGCGCAGCACCCCAAGCCCCACATCAGAGATAATCCACAAGAACAAATACACCGAGAACAGCTGCACCATTTGGGTGTATTCAAGAGGGATAGAAAAAAGATTCAACACAGGCTCAGCGAAAATGCAAACCAATGCAGCCCCCAGTAGACCTGCTGATGACTCAATAATCAGGGCAAAATTCACGAGGCGTTTCATATGTGGCCCATCCATACGGTTGAGGGCCTGTGCCCCGAAGCTCATAATCATTTGCCATGAGCGAAAGCCCAACAGGTTACGCATCGTCATGATACTGGTGTAAATCAGTGTCAGCACACCAAAGCCCACTAAGCCCAAGGCCTTTGCCGAAAGTGACAAATAAATCAAAGACATAACACCCTGAATACCACGCCCAACAAGCAAACGCCCTGCGTTTTTGAAGGGGCGTTTCCAGTTTGCTTTAAGAAGTGGTGCGTTCAAGTTTGTATCTTTCTATGCTTTAACCTAAATGCAAAATGCCAAGGGCAAAATGCTAAGTGCTTACCATACGCTTAAATTTACACGTGTACAATATGCCTAAGTGATTGTATACACTTGACGTTCGTAACAACAGTTCTTACTTGTCAATACGTATGAAATTATGTTACTCAGACGGTGCAAAAAACAAAGGGAAAGCTAAGTTTTGACAGAAACTATGCAACAACTAAAGAAATGTGTTGTCTTCGGGGCAAGCGGCCTGCTTGGGCCTTATGTTTGCCAAGCCCTAACAGCGCATCGCTACTCTGTTGTAGAAGTTGGTAAAGACCACGCTGAAACCAGCTGTGACCTTACGCTTCCTTCAGAGACAAAAAAGTTCATTGAAAAGCATCAGCCTGCTGTTGTTGTGAACCTTGTTGCTATGACCAATGTTGATGCCTGTGAAGAACACCCCGGTACGGCCGATGTTTTGAACCGTCAAACCATTGAAAATATTGTCAATGCTATTTCGCCCGAAACGCAGCTTGTGCATGTTTCAACAGACCAAGTCTACTCAGAGCAAGTTGGCACCCCACCTTATACCGAAAGCATGATTGGCCCTATCAACGCATATGGCCGCACCAAGCTTGCTGGTGAAGAAGAAGCCCTCAAACACAAGAAGTCGGTCGTCCTACGCACCAACATCTTTGGGGCCTCGCAAACGCCAACACGTAAAAGCCTGAGTGACTTCTTTATTGAGTCATTCCAGAAGCAGTCACCACTTAAACTCTTTACCGACAGCATCTTTACGCCACTGCACATGGAAACAGTCGGCGAAATGATTGCATCATGTCTGGAAAAAGAAGTGTATGGGGTATATAATCTGGCATCGCGTAACGGGATGAGCAAAGCTGACTTTGCCCTTGTTATTGCAAACCAGCTTGGCGCTTCGACAAACAATGCCGAGACCATGGAATCTACAGCACTTGTAGGCCGTGCCCCTCGCCCTAAAGATTTGCGCCTTGACCCAAGTGCACTCGAACAAAAGCTTGGAATTACAATGCCCACACTAGAACAGGAGATTTTAAAGGCATGCGCACACCTGAAGTCAAAATCGAAGGCCAAACAGTCGGTCTAAACCACCCAACCTATTTCATTGCTGATGTTGCCGCAAACCACGATGGCGACCTTGAAAAAGCCAAAGAGCTTATCTGGGCTGTTGCCGAAGCTGGTGGCGATGCTGCTAAATTCCAGAACTTCCAAGCTGAGACAATTGTTTCTGACCATGGCTTTAAGTCAATGGGCGGTCAGGTTTCACACCAGTCAAAATGGAAGAAAAGCGTTTTTGAAACATACAAAGACGCCGAGCTACCACTAGAGTGGACCGAAACCCTGAAAGAAACTTGCGACAAAGCGGGTGTACACTACTTTACATCACCCTACTCGCCTGACCTTATTGAAGCTGTTAAGCCATATGTTGCTGCCTGGAAAGTTGGCAGCGGTGAAGTCACCTGGCACGATGCTATTAAAACCATGGGCGAAACTGGTAAAACAGTTATCCTTGCCACTGGAGCCACCACTATGGACGAAGTTCGCATGGCTGTTAAAGCCGCACAAAGCGCAACCGACCAAGTTATTTTGATGCAATGTAACACCAACTACACTGCCAACAACGACGAACCACGTGAAGAAGCCCTTGCCCGCATGAGCTGCATCAACCTACGTGTGCTTGACCTTTACGGTAAAGAATTCCCTGATGTTGTGCTTGGCTTGAGCGACCACACCCTAGGCCATACCACTGTTGTGGGTTCTGTTGCCCTATTCAACGCCCGTGCTGTTGAAAAACACTTCACCCTTGATAACAACGCCGAAGGCCCAGATCATCCATTCTCGATGAACCCAACCACATGGCGTGAAATGGTTGACGCTACACGTGCGGTAGAAAAAGACCTTAAAGAAGACATGACCTACGACCAACGCATTGAGCTTATCCGCCCTTACGTTGACATGGACGAGCTAGAAGCTGCCCTTGGTGATGGCATTAAGCGCATTGAAGACAACGAGAAAGACACTTGTGTTGTGCAGCGCCGCGCTATTTGCACCAAGACTGACCTACCTGCAGGCCACATCCTGACCGAGGCGGACCTATTCCCGCTACGCCCTGCAATTCAAGGCGGTCTTCAACCGTACCAAACTGACCTTGCCGTTGGTAAAAAACTTGGTAAAGACTACGTTAAAGGCGAAATGCTTCGCCCGAGCGACATTAGATAAGATAGGTAGCTATTTATCATGAGCACCAAGGATACATTCCAAGCACAAGGCGCTATTGCCATTGTTATTCCGGCGTTAAACGAAGAGAAAACAATCGGTGATGTTGTGCGCCGTGCTGCCGTGTTTGGTAAGGTTATTGTTGTGGACGACGGTTCAACCGATGGTACCGCTAAAGAAGCCGAGAAAAACGGCGCAACTGTGGTAACCCATAACGTGAACCAAGGCTATGACCGTGCCTTGCTCAGCGGCTTCAAGCAAGCCGATGCCGAAGGTGCTCGTGTTGTTATTACGCTAGATGCTGATGGTCAGCACCTGCCTGAAACGCTTCCAGAGATGACGCAACCGCTACTTGATAACAAAGCTGACGTGGCCCTAGCTATCCGCCCAGAGCCTGCCCGCTTTGCTGAAGCCGTGTTCCGTAACATTGCTAAGAAAAACTGGGGCATTGGCGATATTCTGTGCGGCATGAAAGCCTACCGCATTGATATGATTCGTGCTTATGGCTACTGCTTCATTGAGCCTACATTTGGTACAGCTGCTGCTATTTGCATGGTTAAAAACGGCGCGCGAATGATTCAAACCAACATTGACATTCGCAACCGTGAAGATACCCCACGTATTGGCCGTCTTATCCGCGCCAACTTCCGTATTTTCAAAGGGATGGCTATTGCCCTAAAACTGGCAAAAGATTCAACAGCGGCACACGCTAAAAACGCCGCATAAGGAGACCCCACCCATGGCTGGTACTTACGTTATTATTCAAGCCCGCATGACATCATCGCGCTTGCCGAAAAAAACCCTTCTGCCACTAGCTGGCAAATCAATGCTGCATCATGTTATTGACCGCTGCAAACGCATTGAAGGTATTGATGGCATTTGCGTAGCCTCACCTGTTGGTGAAGAGCACATGCCCATTGCTGATGCCGTAAAAGACCTTGATAACGTGGCCTTTTTCCAAGGGGATGAACACAACGTGCTTGAGCGTACATTAGGTGCAGCTAAACACGTAAACGCCGACACCATTTTGCGTGTAACTAGCGACTGCCCTTTCATTGACCCTGACGTAAGCTCAGCCCTTTTGAAAGCCTACCGCACGGCCAAGGTTAAATACGCTCGCCTAACCATTAAAACAGGCTACCCGCTTGGTTTTGATACTGAAGTTCTACCAGTTGAACTGCTTGAAACAGCTGTTTCAGAGGACCCGGACCAGTACGAAAAAGAGCATGCCACGCCGTTTATTTGGCGTCGCCCAGAGCGCTTCCCTGCGATTTGGATGGACCACCAGCCAAACCGCCGTCACTGGCGCCTTGTTGTAGACGAAGAAAACGACTACGAGATGGCCTGTGCCGCTTATGAAGAACTTATGAAGGTCAACCCAGAGTTCACCTACCAAGATCTTATTAACCTATTTGAACGCCGCCCTGACATTTTGGAAATGAACCAAACAGTGCAGCAAACGCCTTACATTCATAAGGCCAAATAATAGGTTACTGCATTTAAAAAGCCCCGAGTTATCTCGGGGCTTTTTAGTTCAGGCTTTTAAAGCTTACCTACCATTAGGCGGACTTTTTAGCTTTAGTGGCGTTAGCTTTAATAAAGCCGCCTTTATCTAGCGCATGTACAATGTCATCCAAAATCGGGTGCGGCTGAAGGTGCACTTCGGCATCTTCCAGCTTGTTGCGCCAGTAAGGCTCATTGGTTTGCGAAACATAACCACGCAGGGCGTAGTTTTCAACAAGGTCTTTAAAGAAGTCCTTCACAGCGTCTAGCGGTTGAGTGTCTTCCTTTACAAAGCTGGCGTAGTCTTTAAGGTCATCAAACTGCCAAACGTTCGGGCAGCCCGAAAACCAAGTTTGACCAAAGATAACGGCTTTCTTACCACTAATAGCAGACTCAAGCGAGGCAGTACCCGTAATGCTGGCCGTAAATACCGAACGCTTAATAAGCTCAAGCGATTGCATTTCCATAGGCAGCATATGCACATTTGGGAGGGTTTTCATCACACGCCAAAAGTATGGGCTTTTGCCACGGTGGCCGTGTAGCTTTGCTGTAAACTGTGAGTAATGCTCTTTCACGTAGATAGGCACTTCGTTTGGTACAAAGTCGCGCAAGGCCGCAAGGGCATCAAACTGGTTGTAGTACAAGCCACCGTCTGGGTTACTTGTGCGCTCTGGCTCGTAATGCAGCGGGAAGTAAATAAACGGTGTATCGAATGAAAGTTTTTCAGTATCCGCAACAGACTCTAGGTATTGTTTTTTCAACTTCGACTTCATTGTAATGCGATTACGGCGGTACTCAAGCGCTTGCGAAAGCGTTGGCTTAAGTGGTGTATCTAAAAAGTCTACGTTACGGACGGTGTAGTATGGTTTAAACAGCTTTGCAATTTTGCGACGGCTGTACTTAATAGCCCCTACAAGACCCGTCCCTTTTGTATTGTGCTGGAACTTCGTCACAAATGAGGCATCAGACTTACGTTGAATCGTCATGTACAGTGGTTCAACAGCACTTGGATCAAGCGCTTTTAAAACGGAATCAATATACGCCTGCATAATTTCGTGGTGGCGGGTGCGGTCATCACCTTTACGTTTACCTACCTTAAAGCGCTTGCCTTCAAAGCCTTCACGCATGACCATCATCGGGATAACCATTGAAATATCAAAGTGTACACGGCGAATACCCATCATACCGGCAAGGGCATACAGAATTTTTGTTGTTGGCTCGTGTGGGCCTTCGGTAGCAATCACAAGCTCAATTTCATTCTCGATAAGTTCTGAGTAAAAGTAATGGAATAGCGAGTAAAACACGGCCTCGCGTTCAAGGCGGCGGTAGCAGCTAAAGTCATCTTGGCGGTCCATCATTTTATAAACCTGGTCCTTTAGGCGTAAAAAAGCCTCAGAGGTATAAAATGCTGCTGGTGGGCTATGGGGAAGATCTTCATATTTAAGCGCAGCGCCTTTTGTAAGCTCAAGCGCAGGGTAAACCGTTGCCCCTTTATGGTGCTCTTTTGCAAAACACTCAAAGTGTTTAGGGCCTAGCCACATTTTAAAGTCGAGGCCTTTTTGTGTTAGCTCGTTTGAAAGCTCAGGCCAAAGGTTTGCACCTGTTACGATAAAACATGTTTTCACGAAATATATCCCCCAAATGGTCATACTAATTAGCCCATAGTTTTACCAAGTGTTGGCTTGTAAGCAAACAACTAAATACTTCCGCCATGGATACATCCTAGATTTCAGCCATATTTTAGCAATAACTATTAATATGATACTATTGATAGATAATACCTATTAAACATATAGGGAGAATGTATTTAATTATTGGCGTGGTGGGTCTTATACTTCATGAGGTAGTAAATCTAGTTACAGGTTTCTGCTTTCAAGTGCAGGTATGAACGTCTACACTGTTGTAAAATAATAATTTTAACCTCTTAGGAGATCTCACATGTTTATGAAACGAGCACTTCCGCTGATGGCCGTTGTGACCATGGGTCTGGCAGCTTCGACTGCATATGGCGAGCCTACCTCAGCGAAGCAAGACGCTTCAGTTCTTGAAGCGAACAACGCATTTTGGTGGCCTAACCGCCTAGACCTTACCCCGCTACGCCTAAACAACCAAAACCTTAGCCCACTCGGCGCTGACTACGACTACAAAGAAGCTTTCAAAGACCTTGACGTCGCAGCCCTTAAAAAAGATCTCCGCGAGTTGATGACAACATCACAAGACTGGTGGCCAGCTGACTACGGTCACTACGGTCCATTCTTTATTCGTATGTCATGGCACGCCGCTGGTACTTACCGCCTAGTTGATGGTCGTGGTGGTGCAGATGGTGGCCAACAACGTTTTGCCCCGCTAAACAGCTGGCCTGACAACGTGAACCTTGATAAAGCCCGCCGCCTGCTTTGGCCAATCAAAGAAAAATACGGCAACAAAATTTCATGGGCTGACCTTATTACCTACGCCGGTACACTTGCTATGGAAGATATGGGCTTTAAAACAGCTGGTTTTGCATTTGGCCGTACGGACGACTGGTCACCTGAAGAAGTAAACTGGGGCCCAGAAGGCGAATGGCTAGGTAGCTCAGCCAAGCGCTTTATGACACCAGGCAAAGACAAACTTAAAGGCCCACTTGCCGCCACACACATGGGTTTGATTTACGTTAACCCAGAAGGCCCAGGCGCAAACCACAAGCCGCTTGATGCCGCTGAGCGCATCCGTGAAGCCTTTGGCAAAATGGCCATGAACGACGAAGAAACCGTTGCCCTTATTGCAGGTGGTCACACCTTTGGTAAAGCGCACGGTGCTGGTAAAGCCTCAAACCTAGGTAAAGAACCTGAAGCCGCTGGCGTTGAAGAGCAAGGCCTAGGCTGGAAGAACAAGTACAAGTCAGGTAAAGGTGCCGACACCATTACCAGTGGCCTTGAAGGCGCTTGGACGGTTAACCCTAAACAGTGGACCCACAACTACCTAGATAACTTGTTCCGTTTTGAATGGAAGCAAGTGAAGACACCAGCTGGTGCAACTCAGTGGATCCCAACAGATGAAAACGCTGCGGAAATGGTGCCAGATGCCCACGACCCAGATAAATTCCACGCACCAATCATGTTCACAACTGACTTGGCTTTGAAGGAAGACCCAGCTTACCGCAAAATTGCGAAGCGCTTCCATGACAACCCAGAAGAGTTTGAAAAAGCATTTGCTAACGCATGGTTCAAGCTAACTCACCGTGACATGGGTCCGGTTGAGCGTTACATGGGCCCAGACCTACCAGAACAAACATTTGTTTGGCAGGACCCTACCCCAGAAGCGGACTACGACATGATTTCATCACGCGATGAAGACAAACTGAAGAAGGCCATTTTGAAGACTGACCTTACAGTTGGCGAACTTGTGCGCACCGCATGGGCAGCCGCTGCTAGCTACCGTAACACCGACCTTCGTGGCGGTACTGTAGGTGGTCGTCTACGTCTTGAGCCTCAAGTAAGCTGGGATGTTAACAACCCAACTGAACTTCGCAAGGTGCTAAAAGCTCTTGAGAAAATTCAGAAGGACTTTAACGACAAAAACGGCGACACTAAAGTTTCAATGGCTGACCTGATTGTACTAGCGGGTAACGCAGCAATCGAAAAAGCAGCTGACGAAGCTGGCCATGATGTTGAAGTACCATTCACCGCTGGCCGTACTGATGCCACCCAAGCTATGACTGACGTCGCTGGCATGAAGTACCTTGAGCCTAAGGCTGATGGCTTCCGTAACTACTTTAGTAAAGATGCTGACCGTTCACCTGCAGAAATGCTGATTGAGCGCGCTGCCCTTCTTGACCTGAACGTGCCAGAGATGACCGTTCTTGTTGGTGGCCTGCGTGTTCTAGGTGCTAACTACAAAGGTTCTAAAAACGGTGTATTCACCGATGAGCCTGGTGAACTAACAAACGACTTCTTCGAGAACCTGATTGACCTTGATACCCAATGGAAAAAATCAGACAAAGAAGACGGCCTATATGTTGGCTACAGCCTAGAAGACAACAAAGAGATGTGGACAGCCACACCTGTTGACCTTGTTTTCGGTTCAAACAGCGAACTACGCGCTGTGGCTGAAGTTTACGCCCAAGACGATGCAGAAGACAAATTCGTAAAAGACTTTGTTGCCGCATGGACGAAGGTGATGAACAACGGTCGCTTCTAGTCGAAGCAACACACCTAAAAAAGGGCGGTGCGCAAGCATCGCCCTTTTTGTTTTAGGTACTTTATTTCATTTAAGCCTTTCAATTTAAAGCCAACAACGTTAAGTACTTAGCAACACGACCCTAAAACGATATTTAAAGTAGTAGCACGATGGACATTCATACTTTCTACGCCCTTGTGGGCTTTATGTTGGCAGCATACGCCGTTATTGGTAACGACGCTGTGCAAACCCTTGGTACTTTTATTGCCTCAAACTCAAAGTCATTTAAGTGGTACACCCTATGGGCAGCCGCCAGCACCGTACTTGCAGCGACCCTCGTTTATGGATGGTATGTGAATGGTGGCGATATTTCGTACGGTCGTTTGGCCAAAATCCCGCCAATGCAAATTGAGTGGTACCATGCCCTTGCCCCTGCCGTGCTTGTAGCGCTAACCCGTACGGGGATTCCCGTTTCGACGACCTTCCTTGTGCTTTCGGTTTTTGCCTCAACCGTCGTGCTTGAGAAAATGCTTATGAAGTCGATCGTCGGCTATGGCCTTTCAGCGGTTGTGGCTTACTTCTTGTGGCTTGTGCTGTCACGCTTTATTAATGAAAAATACAATGCCGTTTCTGAAAAATCGCGCCCTTACTGGCGTACGCTGCAGTGGTTCTCAACAGGCTTTTTGTGGTTCTCGTGGCTTTCGCACGATATGGCGAACATTGCCGTTTATCTTCCACGTGAGCTACCTGTGCATTTACTTATAGGCGTAATCGTAACGCTAGTTGCATGGCTAGGGGTTATCTTTTATAACCACGGCGGTAAAATTCAAGAGATTGTGCTCGAGAAAACAGGCGCTCGCTTTATGCGCTCGGCCACGATTATTGACCTTGTTTACGCCTGCATCCTCTGGTACTTCAAAGAACTTAACAGCCTGCCAATGTCAACCACGTGGGTGTTTGTAGGTGTGCTAACTGGTCGTGAGTTTGCCATTGCCACTGCCAACCGTGCCCAATACAAGTTTGGTTATGTGTTCCCACTGGTGGGTAAAGACTTTGCCAAGATGATGGTTGGCCTGATGGTATCGGTGGCGCTGGTACTTACTGTGCATTACCTTATTAACCCCCAGTGATTAATCAGTGATGACACACATTTAACGGAACTTTAGCACTGCCTTGCCTGTTTGCTTACGTGGTATACTGCACGTAACAATTTAACAGGCGAGGCATCACATGAGTATTCACCCTTCAATAGACCCCGAAACATCAACTGACTGCCCAGAGCAGGTTGAACTAACCATTATCCCCCGCACCAGCGACTTGGGTGATTTTGAAGTTAAGCGCGCCCTTCCCTTTAAAACCAAACGCATGGTTGGCCCCTTTATTTTTTGGGACCAAGCTGGCCCGGGTGAAATTTTAGCAGGCAAAGGCGTTGACGTACGCCCGCACCCCCACATTGGCCTTTCAACCGTGACCTACCTTTTTGATGGCTCACTTGACCACAAAGACTCACTCGGCAATGACATGCGCATCCAACCGGGTGATATTAACCTCATGACTGCTGGTAAAGGCATTGTGCACTCAGAGCGCACAGGCCAAGACCTACGTGGCCATAGTAACCAACTGTTTGGTATCCAAAGCTGGCTTGCCCAGCCTGAAAAGCATGAACATGGCGCCCCAAGCTTTGAACACACCCCTAAAGGCGACCTGCCTATGTTTGAAGAAAACGGCGTTGAAGGCCGCCTAATTATGGGCAGCTTTGGTGGGCTAAAATCGCCTATCAAAACCCAGTGGGATACTTTGTATGTTGATATTTGCCTTGAAGCGGGCAAAAGCATTAAGCTTGAAAAAACCACAGAAGAGCGCGCCATCTACAGCGTAATGGGCGATATTGAAATTGGTGGCGTTAAATACCCGCCTGAGCAAATGATGGTGCTTAAACCCGGTGTAGATGTGGTGGTGAAAGCCCTCACCCCTGTACGCATGATGCTGCTGGGTGGTGCTACGATGGATAGCCCACGCTACATATACTGGAACTTCGTCTCATCATCAAAAGACTGCCTCGAGCAAGCAAAGGAAGACTGGAAGAACAACAAGTTCCCCATCATCCCGAATGATAATGACGAGTTTATTCCTCTACCAGATGACCGCCCTATTACGCTGGTAAAAGAAAAATAAAAACAAGTGGTTATTATTTTTTATGGAACGTTTTTGTAAATGAGGCGTTAGAATAAATGAAAAAGAATTTAAAGGAGAATAAACCATGGCTTTACAACGCACACCCGATAGCTTTCTAAGTGATCTTATCAAAATTCTACTGGCTGTACTGTTGCCACCAGTTGGTGTGTTCTTGGAAGTTGGTCTTGGCCTACACTTCTGGCTGAACATTCTACTAACCCTATGTGGTTTCGTACCTGGTATTATCCACGCGGTTTACATTATCGCGACACGATAAGCTAACGCGGAATCAAACCGAGCCCTGCTATGCAGAAAAAAGCTGTTTTATACCGAATGGTCATGGACAAACACATTTGTCCGTATGGCTTAAAGTCAAAACACCTACTGCAAAAGCAGGGCTTTGTTGTGGAAGATAACCACCTAACGACCCGTGCCGAAACAGATGCCTACAAAGACACCTACAACGTAGAAACCACCCCGCAAACCTTTATTGATGGGAAACGCATTGGCGGCTACGACGACCTGAAGGAATACTTTGGCATAACCGAGCCTGAAACAAGCTATAAGCCTGTTATTGCTATTTTTTCAGTAGCGCTATTACTTAGCCTTGCAACCGCACAGCTTGTGTACGGCCATGTAATGACCCTGCAAGTTCTGCCTTGGTTTATTGCCATTGCTATGTGTTTATTGGGTATTCAGAAGCTCCAAGACCTAGAGAGCTTTAGCCTGATGTTTTTAAACTATGACGTTTTAGCCCAACGCCACGTTGGCTACGCAAAGGTTTACCCCTTTGCCGAAACGGCTGCAGGTGTCTTGATGCTGGCGGGCGTTTTACCATGGATTTCAGCGCCGATGGCGCTGTTTATTAGCAGTATTGGGGCGTATTCAGTCTTCAAAGCAGTGTACATTCAAAAGCGTGAACTTAAATGCGCCTGCGTTGGCGGCAACAGCAATGTGCCTCTGGGGTTTGTATCCCTCACCGAAAACCTAATGATGCTGGGTATGGCGTTGTGGGTATTATCTGGCCTTTTGCTTTAAGCTTTAAGCCTCTAGCGCAATAAGATCATCAAACGTTTGACGGCGGCGTATCAGCGTTGCCTTATCACCATCAATCAAAACCTCAGGCGCCATGGGGCGCGAGTTGTAGTTTGACGCCATTGAACTGCAATAGGCCCCTGCACTTTGCACGGCAACAAGGTCACCCTTTTCAAGTTGTGGCAATGTGCGTGAGCGAGCAAAGGTATCGCCCGTTTCGCAAACGGGGCCCACAATATCGTAAGTAGTATCAGTGGCGTTTGTCTTCGCCACAGGCACAATGCTGTGCCATGCGTTGTAAAGGCTTGGGCGCATAATGTCGTTCATTGCAAAGTCGCACACCAGAAAGCTTTTATCGGTGGTGTGTTTAATGTTAATCACTTCAGAAAGCAGCACCCCGCAGTTCCCCACCACAAAGCGGCCAGGCTCCATCAAAATTTCAACATCCAGTGGCACGATAATATCGCGCACGGCTTCTGCAATGTCTTTTGCAGGGAGCGGCTCTTCTTCTTGATAGGCAATACCAAAGCCACCGCCAATATCAAGGCGTGGCACTTTATAGCCTTCGGCACGGAGGGTTTGCACCATTTCAGCCATCACGCCGTAAGCTTGGCGGAACAGCCAAACCTCGTGAATTTGTGAACCAATGTGCATTGAAAGGCCAACAACCTCAAGGTTAGGTAGTTTGTGCGCGGTTTCGTAAGCTTCAAGAATACGGTCAGGGCCAAGGCCAAACTTATCGCGTGCACGGCCGGTCATGATTTTATCATCGCCGCCGGCGGCAATGTTGGGGTTTAAACGAAACGCCACCGGGGCTTTAAGGCCAAGTTCGGCCGCAATAGCGTTAACGGTTTCAAGTTCTTCAATCGCTTCAAGGTTGAGCTGTTTAATACCTGCGTTCAGCGCAGCACGAATTTCGCTGTCTTGTTTACCGATACCCGTCATCACAATATCGCTGCCTTTAAAGCCTGCTTTTAAACCACGGAAAAGCTCCCCTTCAGAAACAATCTCAAGGTGGCCGCCAGCGTCTTTGATGGTTTTAAGAATATTGATATTTGAGTTGGCTTTTGTGGCATAGCAAAACTTAGGCATATGGGCTTTTGGCAGCACAGCCTCAAACGCTTGCTGAAGTTCTTGCAGCTGCCCACGAATGTGTGCCGCTGAATACACGTAGCACGGCGTACCAAATTGTTTTGCAACGTCTTTAAGGTCAACGTCCTCTACATGTAGTGAAGTGCCCTGATAAGCCATTTTCGAGCTTAGAAGTTTTTGCATAAACGTGCCCTACCCCAACCTAAGTTTTATTTAAAGATGTCTTGCTTCAATTTTTTAAGTGTTTGCACATCATCTTTCAAGGCCATGCCTTGTTCGGCACGTTTAAAGGCTTGGTCTGAGTGTGCTTTGGCAATTTTGTTTGCATCCGTATAGTTCATCTTAGAAAGGGCAGCAAAAGCCTTTTGCAACCAAATGTGCACTTGCAAGTTGCCTGCACCATCACGTGCAATCGGCGGGAAGATATCTTCATACATATCCGCTAGGCTTAGTTTTTCCATGTACACGTTTTTATACTTAGGCTCTGGACATTCTTTTGCCAGTTCTTCGTGCTTATTAAATACCGCAAGCACACGCACGGCCGAGTTAATCACATGGATGGCAGTGCCCGGGTCGTTCACGGCTGGTGAAAGTGCACGAACGGCAATCTCTTGCATGACGGACAAGCCATAACGTGGGTCCTGCCGGAATGAACGCTCTTCATCAGTGATAAACGCACGGTTAATAGCATCCGCCAATTCTGACGATGGTTTTTTGCTACTGGTAATATGAGCAACCGCAACAGCAGGGTTAATAAACTTGCCGGGGTGTGCCGCAACGTAAATTTTGATGCCGTGGTCTTCAGCAATATCATCAAGCATACCCATATCAATATGTTGCACGTGGCCAATTTCATTGCCGTAAATAGGCTTTGCTGTTTTAGGCAGAGGTTTATCAAGAACATGTGCACCAAGGGCTGGTGATTTAAGGCGGCTTTCAAGGGCGCTGCTTGTGGCGCGTTCTACACGTTCAATAGTTTCGTCTACGCGGCCAAGGCGGGCTAGGTATTCAATCCATCGCAGCAAGGTAAGCACCACCATGGCAATAACGCCCATGGTCATCACATACAGTACAAAGCGACCCATATCACCGTATACGCCGCCTTTTAGGGCTGCAATACCCACGATACTGAAGATAAAACTCCCCAAAAAAGTTGAAAGCGCACGGTGCGAGATTTTATCACGAATCAGCAACCGCGTTGCACGGGGCGTTACGTTACTGGTCGCGGCGGCATAAGCCGCCACCATTGTACTTAGCGAGAAAATGGTCACCGAAAGCATGCTCATCGCCAGAACGTTTAGGATAGAATCAACCGATTCCACCCCCACTTGGTCGGGCAGCTGTGCAGGGATAAAACGTTCAACCAATGCGGCAATCAGCGGTGTAAATACGGCAACAACACCGTAAATACTGGCGCTAAACCACATGCGTGAAGTTATGTCTTTCAGTATCCATGCATAGCGAAGCATATTTATATTCCTTTAGTTTTTAAGGCGGTAACCTGTTTTAAAAATAACGCCAATAATCGCAAGGCAGACCAACATAAAGACCATAATCATGGTGACGCTGGTCATGATGCTGACGTCTGAGTGTTCATAAAAGCTCCAACGGAAGCCGCTGACCAAGTATACCACAGGGTTAAGCAGCGACACTTTTTGCCAAAAGTCAGGCAGCATATTGATTGAGTAAAAGCTGCCCCCCAAGAAGGTAAGCGGCGTAATCACAAGCAGTGGGATAATTTGCAGCTTCTCAAAACCATCAGCCCAAATGCCAATAATAAACCCAAGAAGGCTAAAGGTAATGCAGGTCATCACAAGGAAGAACATCATGATAAACGGATGCTGAATTTCAAGCGGCACAAAAAAGCCAGCTGTGGCCAATACCACGATGCCAATAATCATGGCTTTGGTCGCGGCGGCACCCACATAGCCCAGAACAATCTCAAGCGATGAAAGGGGTGCAGATAAAATCTCATAAATGGTGCCTGAAAACCTAGGGAAGTAAATACCAAACGAGGCATTACCCGTGCTTTGGCTCAGCATGGTGAGCATCATCAAGCCTGGCACAATAAAGGCACCATAGTTCACACCGTCAATATCAGAGATACGCGAGCCAATAGCCGAACCAAACACAATAAAGTAAAGCACCGTTGAAATAACCGGCGAGATTAAGCTTTGGCCCAAAGTGCGGCGCATACGCGCCATTTCAAATTTATAAATAGAAGCAATACCACGAATATTCATCTTACTTCTCCTTCACTAGCGTTACGAAAATATCTTCAAGAGAACTTTCGCGGGTATTAAAGTCTTTACAGCGGATACCCTCATCACGGAGGCTATCCAGCAATGAAGCCACGCCATTTTCTTCTTTGGCTGACTCATACGTATAAACAATGCGGTTGCCATCATCTTCAAGGCGCAGGTCAAGCTTGCCCATCCCTTTGGGTAGTTTTTTAAGGGGCGACTGCAGCTCAAGCACAAGTTCTTTCTTGCCAAGTTTTTTCATCAGCTTGGTTTTATCTTCGGTCAAAATCACCTTACCGTGGCTAATAATGCCAATACGGTCGGCCATTTCTTCTGCTTCTTCAATGTAGTGCGTGGTCAAAACAATGGTTACGCCACGCTCGCGCAGCTTACCCACAAGCGCCCACATTGACTTACGTAGCTCAACATCCACACCGGCTGTAGGCTCATCCAAAAACAGAACTTCAGGCTCGTGCGACAAGGCCTTTGCAATCAGTACACGGCGCTTCATGCCACCCGATAAACGACGGATTTGCGAATCACGCTTATCCCAGAGTGAAAGGTCTTTTAGCAGTTGCTCAAGGTAGGCATCATTTGGCTTTTTACCAAATAGGCCGCGGCTAAAGTTAACGGCACGCCACACAGTTTCAAAAGCATCGGTGGTAAGTTCTTGCGGCACAAGCCCTACGCATTGGCGGGCTTTGCGGTAATCTTTTGCATTATCAAAGCCATTAACTTTAATACTGCCGTTTGAGGGGCGCACAATCCCACAGATGGTGCTAATCAGTGTGGTTTTACCCGCGCCGTTAGGCCCCAAAAGGGCAAAAATTTCACCTGATTTAACTTCAAGCGAAACATCATCAAGGGCTTTAAAGCCGTTTTCGTAGGTTTTATTGAGGTTTGAAACTGAAATAGCGGCTTGCGCTGGCTGGGTCTGCTTTGACATCTAGGCACCTTTTATTATTAACTTAGCCCCCCGCTGAGTTTCAACATCATACAGGGGTAAGGTGCCTATAACCAAGTAGTTTCTGCCATATATTGAATATTCTCTAGGTTGTCCAGTCGGTCAGTTTGTCGTAAAGACCTTTTAGAACATCATAGGTATGTGGGCTTGTTTGGGCGTGGCCAGTTTCTTCCATATCGATAATGGCTTGCTTAGTCGCCGCTACAAAATCAATAGGGTCGTTAGGGTTTAGTCCCTTCCCTTGGCCATTCACTTTCATCAGTTTGCCATCAGGGTGTTGGAATCTGAAAAGCTCTTCTAGAGTAATCTCGCCATTACGGAAAAGTTCATTCCCTGCTTTTTCAATTTCAGCACGGGTCAGGTTTTTAAAGTCTAGGGGGTCACGGCCTTCTTTTTCAGCCTTATTATTTTCGCTTAGACGCATAGCTAGTTTTTCTAGCTCAGAAACCTTCTCTTCATTATCTTCTGATTTAGCAGAGTCTGGCTGTAGGTCTTTTGCAGCCTGCTGGGCTGAGTGTGCTAAGCGGGCCTCTTCTACTTTTTGTTCAGCACGTTTACGAGCTTCTTCAGTAATTTCAGCTTTAACTTCGGCAATAATCTTTTCCTGCTCTTCAGGTGGTAGGGCTTCAAACTGTTCCATAGTCATGCCCATCTCTTGAAGCTTAGACTCTAGCTTCAGGGTAAAGAACAGCTCTTCTGGGCGCATTTGCATGTAAGCCACAAACTTCTCTTTGGCGATATCACCCGCTGTAGGTGCTTGAGGGGTATTGTCTACAATACCTGTATCCATAGAGCCTTGTTTATCAGCATTAAAAATAGCGGCAATAGTCTCGCTCGACATCAGCTTTGAAACCAGTTGTGCCTTGCTTCCTTCTTGAGAAGAGCTCTGTTGTCCCTTCCCTTGCGCAACATCAGGAAAAGCAATCTGAACATCATCTTGCTTAACACTAACCCCTTGGCCAACACCTTGGCTAACCCCTTGGGCCAAATATGATTGGTTAGAAAATGGCGGTATAATGGGAACTGACATAGGCTTTCTTTCGTTTGCAAACTGTTGAATATTCAATAGTTGTACAAGCAAGAAATATGCCACCTATAATTATTGATGCATCCCATACAAACTCTGTGGCACAATATTTTAACGACCACACAATAACTTATGAGGTTTCACATGCGCTTAACATTTTCTTTTGCTTTAACAGCCGCAGCCGCCCTAATGTTTGCGCAGCCTGCCTTTGCCACCAAACCCTTGCTTGACTGTGAAGCCGGCACCGTTGACCAAGTGCTGTGCGAAAACACAGAGCTTATGGCCCTGCACCAACGTGCAATTACCACCATTAACCGTGTAATTACCAAAGCAGAAGAACTTAAGCTAACAGCCCCTGAAAAAGAGCAAATCGTTGGCGACCATTCAGGCTGGCTCGCAAGCCGCCAAAACTGCCTTGACGTTATTGATACCACCCCAAAAGAATGCCTTATGCAAATGTACACTACCCGTGTAGCTGAGCTTGAGGCCCAGTGGTGGCTTGTGCCCCCTACCCACTCGCCTGAAACATACACCTGCGGCGGCGAAACTGTGAAAGTGACTTACTTCCAGACCGACCACCCAGTGGTGACAGTGGAATATGAAGAGTTACGCTCGGTCTTTAAAGCGGTGCCAGCTGCAAGCGGCCGCAAATACGAAGGCCCCTTTGGCCAATACTGGTGGACCAAAGGCAGCGAACGCATGTTCTTGAAAGATATTGATAAAGACCCACTACAATGCACAGGCGCTGAAGGCAACCGCCCGCTTTAAGCCTACCCACACGAAACTTTAAGTACTTCTTGCTCGTCGCTTACAATAATTGTGATGCGGTTGGGGTTATGATCCATGGTCATAACGCCTTTTTCACCAATCACACGGTATGGGCGGTCAGTGGCTTCAACCTCAGGCATAATGCTTTCAACGTTTTGCCCCACAAAATGTTCGTAGTTACATGGTTTAGCCTCCAACTCACGAAAAGGGCTACGGGCTTCAGCCGTTGTTGAGGCAAAGGCAGTTAACAGCACGGCAAGTGCAAATAGCTTATTCATTCTTCAAAACCCCTTCTTTAACGGCATGAAATATCAAGAATAGTGCCTTCGTCATCAATAATGATGGTGAGGCGGTCAGTTACTAAGTCGTCGGTCATGCTGCCATGCTCGGGTACAACGCGGTACGGGTGCTTGGTGGCTTTCACTTTGGGCATAATGTCTTTGATGTCCTGCCCTTCCCATGCTTTTGCCTTGTTGCAGTGGCTATGCTCTTTAAGGTGTGGGCTACGTGCTTCGGCTACCAGTGGCGTAGCGACGGCGATAATACCCAGAAGAATGACAATGCTTTTCATATATAGCCTATCTACAAAACATTAATTGGTATTTTAATATACTGAATGCCGTTGGCATGCTTTGGCCCAAAGCTACCTAACCGCATGTTCGTCTGGATTGAGGGTAACAAAAGTTTTGGAACTGCCAAGGTTTTGTCGCGTGCTTCACGGCGGTTAATGTAGTCGGCCTCCGATGTTTGCGCATCCAGCATAATGTTCTGATTCTTTTGGTCAGCCACACTAATTTTAACTAGCGGTTTATCGTCACCTTTAGGGTAGTCATGGCAGAGGTATAAAACCACGTCATCACCCAGGGCATAAAGCTTCTGGATTGACTGATAAAGGTCGTGCGCACTGCCACCGGGGAAGTCACAACGTGCTGTGCCAAGGTTCGGGTTAAAAATAGTATCACCCACAAAGGCAACTTCGTCTTCAACAACATATGTTGCACATGCTGGCGTGTGGCCAGGTGTGTGCATAACACGTACGTTTAGGTTACCAATTTTAAAGGTATCGCCATCAGCAAATAGCTGGTCAAACTGATCGCCTGTTAGGGGTGTATCGCCTTCGGTTTCAAATAGCGGCACCCAAGTTTCAAGCACCTTTTTAATACCTGTGCCAATGGCAGTTTTACCGCCAATATGCTGCTTAAGGTAAAAAGCTCCCGTAATGTGATCGGCATGAATATGGGTCTCGAGCAGCCATTGGTTGGTTAGGCCCTTACCTTTAATATAAGCAATCACCTTATCAGCGTTTGTGGTGCTAAACTTTGCAGCGTCTTGGTCGTAATCTAAAACCGAATCAATCACAGCGCACTGCTTTGTGCTTTCATCTACCACCACATGGGTAAAGGTGCTGGTTTGATTATCGTAAAAGCTTTCAACGTGGTAGGTCATAGCAAATGTCCTTTAAAACAGTTCTTTTAGTAAAATGATGGCGGCAATAACAAGTGTAAAATAGGCAAACGCTTTTTGCAGCTTTTTCCCGTCAAATTTATCGCACAGTTGGGTCGCAGCAAACATACCCATAAACGTAGCACCAAAGAAAATGGCGAGCATGGGTAACTCAAGATGAATCCCCGCCTGCACATCCCCCATAAAACCAATAAGTGATTTTAGCGCAATAATCAGCAGCGAAGCACCAACGGCATCCTTCATCGGCATCCCCATCAAGAGCACTAGCGCAGGGATAATCAAAAAGCCGCCCCCTGCCCCAAGAATACCCGTGGCCATACCCACAATGGCGCCTTCGATAATAATAAGCGGCATATTGTAGCTCAGCTCTTTAGGGGGTGTAAGGCTGCGGGCATTGCGTAGCATCATTAAAGCGGCCGCAACCATTAGCACTGCAAACAGCACCATAATAAATGTGCCCTTAGCAATTACGATAGGCGACGAAACTAATGGGTCAGGCATATTTGGTACAAGGTAGGCACGGGTTAAATACACTGCAATAACCGAAGGCACAGCAAAGGTCAGTGCAGGCTTTACATTTAAACGCCCTTTGCGCCAATAGCGCAGCGCACCGTATGCGGCAGCAGCACCCACAATCAGTAGCGAGTACCCCGTTGCTACAACCGGAGGGACTTTCATCAAGTACACCAAAATCGGTACGGTGAGGATTGAACCACCACCGCCCAAACTACCGAGCACAGCCCCCATAATAAAGGCGGCAAAATAACCTAAAATTTCCATAAAAATATACCAAGTTCTTGTTTTGCCTAGGGTACGCCTTGTTATAGCGCTATGTCAATTTTCAAAAAATTGCGGAACTTTTGTTCGGCACCATACGTTAGGTACAGTACGAGCCAATTAAGCTAGGAGAATAAAATGAAAAAATCATTCAAGCTACTAACGGGGGGCCTACTGATGGCCAGCATGCTAACATGCTCAACTGCCCACGCGGCTTACGTGCCAAGCACGCAAGCTTTTGAAACACAGCAAACAACACAATACCGTGCTGATATTGCTGCAAGTCTTGATAAACAACAGTTTCGCGATGCGCTAGAAGCGCAAGGTGTTTCACCTGATGAAGTGAAGGAACGTCTTGCCATGCTAACGCCAAGCCAGATCGAACAACTTAAAACACAGCTAGACTCTATGCCTGCTGGTGAAGGTGCTATTGGTGCCATTGTTGGTGCAGCTGTATTTGTATTTATCGTTCTGTTGATTACCGACCTTGTTGATGCAACTGACGTATACGACTTTGACGACTAATCAAAACAACGACTTTAAGAAAGGACTACTATTATGAATAAGTCACTTAAACTACTAACTGGTGGCGTGCTGATGGCCAGCATGCTTGTAACATCAACTGCGCATGCGGCTTACGTGCCAAGCACACAAGCCTTCCAAACGCAGCAAACAACTCAGTACCGTGCTGACATTGAAGCCGCTCTTGATAAAAAGCAGTTCCAAGCAGCCCTTGAAGCACAAGGTGTTTCAGCTGACGAAGTGAAAGAACGTCTTGCGATGCTTTCACCAAGCCAGATTGAGCAACTTAAGACCGAGCTGGATGCAATTCCTGCAGGTGAAGGTGCCGTAGGTATTATTATCGGTGCCGCATTGTTTGTTTTTGTTGTACTATTGATCACTGACCTTGTAGGCGAAACTGATGCTTACGACTTTGATGATTAATAATTAATGGCAAATAATGTTTAAAAACCTTATGAACATTGCGAATGAGAGAGGCCTTATTACAGGCTTCTCTCTTTTCGTTTTACTTACCCTTACAGGCTGTACAAAGCCTTTCCCTCAACCAGACTTGGCCGAGCTGCTGCCATACATCCCTGAGCGTCATACTATTAAAGACGTTCCGATTATTCCGCAGGATGATTACTACTGTGGCCCTGCAGCACTAACAACCTTGGTTGAATTCCGTGGTGATGACCTTCGCCAACAAGAAGCCGCAAACATGGTTTACACACCAGGCCGTAAGGGCACCTTCCAGCACGATATGGTAAGCGCGATGCAGCGCCTGGGTTACCTCGCCACACCCGTAAACACCATGAACGATGCCATGAAAGAAATTGCTGCCGACAACCCCGTTATTATCTTCCAGAACCTTGCCTTCAAATGGTACCCACAATGGCACTACAGCGTGCTTACAGGGTACGAGGCCGCTAAAGGCCGCCTACTTGTGCACGGCGGAAACGACCGCGCCGTTTGGCAAACCGTAAGCCTAGTAGGTAAAACTTGGCGCCGTGCAGGCTTTTGGGGTTACACCATGGTGAAGGTAGGCGACCTACCCGCCACGGCCTCTGAAACTGAGTTGCTTCAAGCGACCGCAGGTTTAGAGCGTGCCGGCCTTTACGAGAAAGCCATGCAGTCGTACAAAGTTATCCTGACTGAGTTTCCAAACAGCTCACGCGCGTACTTAGGTATGGGCAACATTGAGATGCTAAAAGAAAACTTTGAAGCTGCCGAAGCGCACTTCCGTCAAGCGACACTTGTTGACGAAAGTGACGAGAATGCCGTGAACAATTTGGCCTATAGTTTACATGCCCAACGCCGTGATGCTGAAGCCTGTAAACTGCTTGAGCCTTACAAGCAAGAACATGAATCAAACTTGCAAGATAGCTATTACCAATTATGCGTATATAATAAATAATTAAAGTTTTAGTTTAATTATTTAAAACCCATTTAAGCCGCCTGATTTATGATATAAAGGGCGGCTTTTTTGTATTTTGATGAGGGTATTTTAAGGGCATTAAAAACAGCGTTGGGCGAGTAATGTCTTTACTAAAACGAGCCCCCCTCTTACACTGTTGCCATACTAAAAACGAAGGACCATTTTCTATGAGTCAGAGTAACACTTGGCTGTTCGGCCACCATGCTGTTAAGGCTGCGCTAAAAAGTGCTCGCCGTAAAACATTTGAAATTCTAGCCACAAAACAACACGAAGATGAATACAAAGACCTTGCAAAAACAGCAGGCCTAAAACTTCAGATTGTTGATCGTCAGCGCCTTGATAAAATGACCCAACAGCCGCACCAAGGTGTAGCCCTTAAAGTGGGCAACCTACCTCAAGTGAACGTAAAAGATCTTTACGACGCTGACCTTCTGCTGATGCTTGACCAAGTAACCGACCCGCACAACGTGGGGGCGTGCTTGCGCTCAGCAAACGCCTTTGGCTGTAAAGGCGTGATTGTGCCAACGGCGCATAGCTCAAAAGATTCACCTATTATTGCTAAAGCCTCAGCTGGTGCGTTTGAAGACACGCCGCTTGTGGCCGTGGCTAACCTTGCCCAAACCCTAGAGAACCTTAAAAAAGAAGGTTTCTGGGTTGTAGGCCTTGATGGCTACGCCAACCAAACCCTTGATAGCGTTGATATGGGCGGCAAGATTATTATTGTTATGGGGAGCGAGGGCGACGGCCTGCGTGACCTTATTAAAAAGAAATGCGACTTTTTAGCCAAGCTGCCTATGCAGGGCTCGGTTGAGTCGCTTAACGTTTCGGTTGCTGCTGGCATTAGCCTTTACGAAGCCCGCCGCCCGAAAAAGTAATCAATAAAAAGGAAGCTCACTAATGGATATTGTACTTTCAACCACTATTTACGTTGTGGCAGGCCTATTGGCTATCACATGTATTATTATTGTGCCGGGTAAACGTGCCAAAATTCTTGAAACTTTTGGTAAGCCACACGAGCATGCACGCCTACCAGGCCTAAGCTTTAAAATGCCATGGCCTATTACCAACGTTGTGGGCACTGTAAACCTACAGCTGCAAGAAATTGGTGCTGATGTTTCGGTTAAAACGAAAGACAACGCCTTCATGACGTTGCCTGTAAAAGTGCAATACCGTGCAAGCGCTGACCCTCGTGGTGCTGTTAAAGCCCACTACGAGCTTGAAGATTCAGAGCAGCAAATTACCAGCTACGTTTTGAACAACGTGCGTCAAACCGCTGCAGGCATGGACATGGTGGACCTTTACCAAAACCGTGACGACATTGAAAACCAAGTACAACAAGCCCTACAAGAGCGCTTTACCCGTTTTGGTTTCAGCATTGAAAACGTACTGGTTGACGAACCTCAGCCAAGCGTTGAAGTACGTGACGCCTTTAACCGCGTGATTGCCTCAATCCGTGAAAAAGAAGCTGCTGAAAACATTGCCGAAGCAAAACGTATTGAGCTTGTAGGTGTAGCCCGTGCTGAAAAAGAATCGAAAAAGCTACAGGGTGAAGGTATTGCCGAAATGCGTGAAGCTATCGCAACAGGTATGAAGCAAGCTATGAATACCCTTAAAGACGCAGGCCTGAATGAAACCCAGGCCCTAAGCCTGCTGATGGATACTAACCGCCTTGATACGCTAGGCTCAGCCGCAACACATGGCAACATGGTACTGGTTGATATGCAGTCAGGTAGCAGCACGCTAAGTGATACAATCACCGCTGTGAAGGTTGCCCAACACCAAGTTGAAAAATAACCTTTAAAAGCCTTTTTAAAGCCATATCAAAGCCCCTTAAGGAAATATGCCTTAAGGGGCTTTTTTGCACTTGCATAATAGCCTGACCGTTGTTAGGTATTGAGTATTAACTATCTTCGTATTTTTTCCCGCCCCTTCTTTGTTTTATCTGACTTGGCTTCATCTGACAGTAAAGGCACCGTCTTTATGGATATCAACACCCCTTCGTTCACCGTTCGCGCTTCGCAAGACCAGGACGACGTTTACAAGCGCAAGCTTCACGTTGAACTGACCCCCGTCGACCGCGAGCGTGGCACTATTCTTCGGTTTCGCCGTACCGGCCTGACCACCGTCATCGACGGCACCCTTACGGTGACCATCGACGTGACCACCGAATACGACGAGCGCGCCTGCGCCCAGCCCGACACCTACACCATCCCGTATCATGTCGAGGAAACGGCCAGCAACCTGAAGGTTCTGCTGCGCGGCGATGCCAACCAGGATATTGACGTGGCCATCAAGAGCCTCGCCGTCCTGATGTAATAACTCATCACGAACTAAAAACCCCCAAGCACATGCTTGGGGGTTTTTGTTGTCTAGCGGTTTAAATACCTTGAAGCGAGAGGGTTATTCCATTAAAACTATAAGGACTTACACATCTTTTCTATCGCTTTTTCCCACCACCTCTTCCGGAGCATGCAATGCATAGCAACGTTAGCCTTATGGCAACCGCCTACCAACCTGACTTCAACAACCCCGCCCTGCACCTGAATATTTACCCGCGTGGCCTCAGCAACCGCCGTGACCATGTGTACCGTATGCGTGTCGCATCGAAGCACATTACCCCCGACGGCGTGCTTGAAGTGACGCTAGAGTCGACCTACGGTCGGACCGACATCCTCAAGGGCAAACGCCCTGATGTGATTCGGGCTGTTTTCAAGCTGGATACCGAAGGCAAGACCGTGCGCAAAATTCGCGTAACGATTGTGGGCATTCTTGCCCGCACGTTTGAGGTTTCGGTCCATAACAAGCCGGCCCCCGAGCGCCCTCGCCCCCGTGGTATTTACCGTGGCAAGCATGCCCCGGGTCGCCGCGATGGACGTGGCAAACCTACGAATGGTCGCCCTGACCTGCGGTTGGTTTAACACCACTTCACGAAAAAAACCCCCAAGCTTTTTGCTTGGGGGTTTTCCGTTATTGCGCCATGCGCTTAAGGGCCGCTCTTAGGGGTCGAGCTTAACCTTCGGCCTTGCCCTTCACGAACCAGTCCGGAAGGATAAGCACCAGTGCCGTACTTGCCGCGAACGACAAAATGTACGTGGCGATGGGGCTACCAAAGCCGACAACAGTCAGCATGATACCCAGCACGATATTCACCAAAATGGCGACAATCGCAGCACGGGTTGCCAGAAAGGCCGCAGCCTTGTTGGCGCCATCCGTCCAGAACATGCCACGAATGGCAGCACCGACAAGCAACACAATGGTTGCCACACCCAGTAGCGACGCGCCCCCGTAAAGGAAGGTGAACACATCACTGCCGCTGGGCAGCAAGTTGTTGTCGATGAATGGAGTGATGAACGGGCCTGCCAGAACGCCAATGGCGACACTGAGCACCGTCATGATGATGGTACGGATCAATCGCTTAACGATCATATTTTGACCTCAATCAGGTTGAGTGACTTTAGAAAAGAATAAGAAGATAACTTGGTATGCCCGCAATTTGCCATAACCCCTAAACCACTACAAGAAAATTCCCCATTTTAAAGACTGTATACATTTCCTGTCTTTACAATAAGCCGCATATTCAGTATAAGTGAGCCCTCTTAATTATCTTCTTCCTCTTTTTTACTCTGACTTTGATTTTTCTTCATTGCGAGATATCCCCATGAAAGCTTTTCGTGCAACCCAAGACCGCAATCTTCTTCATCTCGAAGGCGAATACGAAACGGCCTACCCTGGCTATGCCTACGAGATTACCAGCGTGACCATCAACGATGACGGCAGCGTCGACGTGATGCTCGACATTTTCGATACCGCAGAGCCAGGCACCATTCGCCTGTGTGTTCTCGGTACTGTCGAAATCAATGAAGCCATCGACCTTTCGAAGGTCAGCGGTTTCAATGGTCAGCAGCTGAATGCGGTGACGTTCCTTGCGCCCGATAGCTACACCCCTGAAGTGGATGTGGACATCGACCAGGCGTAAGTATTGCCGTTAACTGATTGGTGCCCCTCCTAGGTGTTTTTACATCTAGGAGGGAGACCTACTCGCCCCCTTACCTATCTGGAGAACCCTATGATAGAACCAAAAACTTTAAGCATTGTTCAAACAGGCAACCAATTACGTATCCACGGTTCGGTTATCACCCTCATCGACGGCTTCGAGCTTGACTCTGTTAAGCTGGGTAAAGTTGCAAATGGTACGGCCATTGTACTGGCGCAGGTGAATAAGCGCGACCGTGTTAACATCTTTTCGTCTGGCGAAATTAAGTTTGACGTTACCTTTGAGGTTCCTGAAAAACTAACGCATGTACAGATTGTGGTGAATGCCCAGTTTGATGCCACCCTTGAAGTGACCCACAACCCCGAATAACTCTGCTTTTTCCACGCTTAGCGTTTAACCCCCATTATTGGGGGTTTTTACTTTTTTAAGCTTTATTGCATTTTTTTACACATAGGGGCTTTACGTCACTCAAAAGCTACCTATATATCTTACCGTTCTCAAGGATTAGAGAATCTTCAATACTGTTTCAAGGATCGAACCTTTACGTGCTCGCCTACCTGAGCGCACATCAAATTTACTTAAAAGGTTTAATTTATGATCCATAGTTTAAAAACATCAGTAACTGCAAACACCCTTACTTTAACTGGCACAATTTGTGTTCCGAAAGGCAGCGACATCAAACTTGATGTTGGTGAGATTAAAAAAGGCGTTGCAGAAGTGCACGTAACCACCAGCCGTTTTGGTAAGTCACGTGTACGTGCTTTCGAAGATGTGGCCGTCAATTGTACGATTGTCACCACACTGAAAGTTGAAAAACTGCGTATTATCGTCAACCGTTGTGAGCTTGGCTTCTACCTTGACGTTGCGTAACATCATTTAACGATTCAAAACCCCTCATCTGAGGGGTTTTTGCTTTTGTTACAAGCCACTACCGCTTACCTATAGTGGCAATCCTCTTCCCAGTGGGCATAAATCATGCTATAACCTGCACATAATCTTATTGTTATCTTCATTCTACTTTTTTCTTTCCTGCCGAACTGAAAAGGATTTTATTGGCATGAAATATGATCTCAAAGCGACCCAGTGTCGCCGTGAAGGCAAGCTGTACCTTAAGGGTACCGTGACTGCCCCCATTGCCGGCTATGTTGTCGACACGCTCTCGCTCAGCCTCACCACCAGCGGCGAAAATGCCGGCCTCGTGATGGACCTGTTCGCCCCTTCGGGCGGTGGCCTTCGCTCGATTACGGGCAAGACCGAAAACAACGTCGACGTAACGCTGTCGTTCAGTGTGGATACCCACATCAGCCAGCTGACCGTTTACATTCATGGTGAAACCATCACCCTGAACGTGACGCAGATCCGCGACCCTGACCCCACCGACTAAGTCGGCAAGGCAATAAAGGACAGCATATGCTGAACGAACTCACCATCAAACAGAGCGTCATGGGCGGTCTGATGTTCCGTGGGAACATTTCGTTTCCGGGATGCCCCGAAGGTGGTTACCACCTTGGAATAAGCTACAAGGGCCGTAACGATGACGGCGCCGAGGTTTTCGAACTCAGTAAGCGCGCTCTTGCGCCCAGCGAGTCCGCAACCATCGAGGCGACCATCGACTTCGACTTCTATCATTTCCAGTACTGGGTTGATGAAGTTCGCCTGATTATTGAAGGCGAGCCTGATGCCATCTTTACCGTTGAGCATCTTGGCCGAAACGCCTAACCAGCCCTAATCGCGACACTTGAAAACCCCCACTTAGTTTTAATAACTTGGTGGGGGCTTTCTTTTTTTGTTAAATCGCACATTAGCTATTGTATTTAAAACTCATGGTGCTATAAGCCTACGCATAATAACAAAACATATCTTTCTTTCCGTTTTCTGCCCTCCTAATTTAGAGGAAATTTCGCGTGTCTAAACATCACGAGCTTCAAGCTTCACAAGATCAACAGGAAGGCCGTTTGTTCCTTTCTGGTGCCATTTTCACTGCCGTTTGCGGTTATCAGATTGATAATCACTCGGTAACGCTCACCAACCTCGGTAACGGTGTTCTTCAGGTTTACTTTGAAGTCATCGTCCCCGCTGGCCGTGAACGCCTGCCCATGCTCGGCGGCGAGACTGAACTGCCTGTTCGTTTCGGCTTCGATCACTTCGGCTGGGTTAAAACCCTACAGGTGGTTTTTGACTATACTTCGGTCGAACTGCCCGTAAAGCAGCTGAGCTACCCTGACCCGACTGACTGATTTCAGCCAGTCGCTCCCCCCTACCAAACTTAAAGTACCAAACTAAAAACTTTTAGCGTCCACTGCCCCTTGCATCTTGCTAGGGGCTTCTTCTTTTTCTATGAGTCAATTAAGCTTTGGGCATAAAAAAAGCCCCCCGCATAATGCGAGGGGCTTTCGTTTTCGTTAAAGGCCAATAACCTTGGCTTAACCAGTTTCGGATACGAAGTAGCCATGAGCCGCAGCTTTGGTTTCTTTCAGCTTTGCCACAAAGGGCGACGGCATCAGAAACTTTGCACCACGACGACGTGCAGAGGTGATGAACACCTCTTCCTGACCACGGGTCAGCATCACGTAGGCCAGCCGAACTTCTTCAACCGGATCAGCTTTCGAGTGCGGGAAGTTATCCCGCTCCCAGCCAACCAGGAAGACCACCGGGAACTCAAGCCCCTTAGCCGCGTGCGCAGTCATAAGCTGCACGGCTTCGGTTTTTTCGTCCTTCGGGGTAAAATCCACGAACGGCAGTTCGTAGATAAAGTCCTTCAGCTTTTCGTAGCCCGCAAGCGAGCTATCCATCAGTCGATCCAAGCCTTCCAGCTTGTTACGTGCCGTGTTGGAATCATCGTCCGAAAGCCATTGGCGGTAGCCGCTTTCTTCCAGAGCCATATTCACCAACTGGGCGGGCGTCGCCGTATGGCGATACTGCTTCAGATGGTTCAACACACGCATGATGTCAGCCAAGCGCTGCCGTGTTTTCGGCGGGAGTGATTTACTACCAGCGTTCTTGCGAACGGCAGCAACCACACCACCAACGGCGTTGCTTTTGGTCAGCTGATCCACAACCTCATCAGCAATCTGCCAATGCTCCTGACGGAGAATACGCACCATTGCGGCGTCGTTTTTCAGGTTAGCGGTCAGCTTCAGCCAAGCAATCATGTCGACGACTTCTTCACGGTCCATGAATCGGTCATGACTGGTCACCCGCGTGGGGATGTCGGCTTTCACCAACAGTTCCTCGATGGGTTTCAAAAGCCACTCGGCACGGGCAAGCACGGCAATGTCGCCAAGCTTACGTCCTGCTTTGATAGCCTTCTTCACCTCAGCCAGCACAAACGCTGCCTCTGCCGGAGCATCGGGCAGCAACGTGTGGGTTACGGGTTTGCCTTGGTCCATACTGCGCGCAGGGCGCAGGCCTTTCCGTCGGCGGCCTTCCACATCGGCAACAAACTCAGTCGCGAGCTTGGTAATCGCCTTTGTGGAACGATAGTTGTCAGACAAGTTGACGACATGCGGCTTGGTAAAGTCTTCCTCGAACTTGAGGATGTACTCAACCTTAGCGCCACGCCAAGCATAAATCGCCTGGTCATCGTCACCCACCGCCGTCAGCGAGCAACCATCACCCCGAAGGGCTTTGATCAACCGCACCTGTTGGGCGTTGGTGTCTTGGTATTCATCGACCATCACAGCCTGAAACTGCTCACGGTACTTGTTCTGAACAGGCTTGTGGTTAGCAAACAGGTTCAGTACCTCAGAGATAAGGTCTCCGAAGTCAAGCGTATCCGCTTCGCGCAGCTTCTGCTGGTAAAGGGCATATACCTTCGGCAGCAGCTCCTCCACGCCCTTGGGCGAAAGATTTGCAGCGTCCTCAGGGGTAATGCCTTCTTCCTTCCAGCGGCTGATAGCCTCAAGGGCCATTTGCGGGGTCACCTGACGCAGATTCACGTCAAGTTCATCAAGCACCAAACGCACAAGGCGCTGCTGCTCGCCCGCATCAGCGATCGAAAAGTCTTCACCGAAGCCAGTTTCCTGCGGGTGGTCACGCAGAATACGTGCACACACCGCGTGGAACGTGCCCACCCAAAGGGTGTTCGTGTTCCGGATGCCAAGGGCCTCGGCAATACGACCAACCATTTCGGTTGCCGCATCATTGGTGAAGGTCAGAGCCAGAATGTTGAACGGGCGAAGGCCCTGTGCCTGAACCAGCCAGCTATAACGCGTGGTGAGAACTCGGGTTTTACCCGAACCTGCACCAGCGAGAACCAGCAAGTTCTGACCATCATAGGTCACGGCACGCTTCTGCGAGGCAGAAAGCTTGGTGTTCGACAGAACATCGTTGCTTTTTGCCTTACGCGCATTTTGGCGCTGGCCCGTTTTGGTTTTACGGGTCATAGGTATCTCCATGAGATGTGAGAGAAAGAAGTAAAAAAGAGTGGGGAAAAAAGTGGAAAAAAGATTACTGAACAATAATGCTTCATACCATACGTGTTTTTGGGTATAACTGCAATAGAACAAAGCAAAAAATGTATACAAAGTTAGGTTTTAAAATGGCTGAAAAAGTAATCTACAAAATTGTACCGATGGACGATTGGCAACAAAGCCTGAGCCAAGAGACCCTGCCCCTTTCTGAAATTGACCAGAAAGATGGGTTTATTCATTTTTCAACTAAGGCCCAAGTGCACAAAACCTTGAACAAGTTTTTTGACGGTCAAACAGGCCTGTTCTTGCTTGAGATTGATACTGAAGCTTTGCCCGCCGAAACCACCGCCCAACTTAAGTGGGAAAAAAACACCCCAGAGGGTGACACATACCCCCACCTTTATGGCGATTTGCCCATGCAAAATGTTGGGAATGTTTACCCTATTTACCCTCTTCCTGAAGGTGGTTTTGATATTCCAGAACTGGACTAAACAAGCTTTTAACTTGGTATATACAAAAAAACCCGCAAATCGCGGGTTTTTTCTTAATTTTCTGGGGTACTACCCCTTGAAAAACCCCTTATAAATCGCTAAGTTAGATGTGTTCAAGCAAACTTCCTTCCCTTTTCCCCTCTTTTTCCCTGAAAGGAATTCTTTATGAACCGGTTTTTCGCAATTGCTCTTGCGGCTGTCGCTGCGAATGTTGCAAACCTTTTCGTATCCAATGCGCTCGTTGCGCTCGTTGCCGGCATCGGCATGATCTACCTCACCCTCTATGGTGCAATCCAGATCGGCCTCGCTGTCGCCAATGGCGTCATGATGATCACCAAGAATAAGACCATCACCGAAAACATGAACGACGGCAACAAGGACTACGGCACCCAGAATGCCAAGGCCCTTACGGCCGGCTATGGTTCGGTCTCGATGATGGTGCTGCTCGTCGCCCTGGCGATGAATGGCGTCGGTATCGCCGTCGGCGGTGCGATCGTTCTCGGTCTGCTGATGTTCTCTGTTGCGGTTCTTGGCTACAAGGCCAAGATGTTCCGTGACGGCAAGTACAATAGCAAGAACAACCCGAACATCTGAGCGGCTCAACATAACGATATAAAAGAAGCCCACCATTTTGGTGGGCTTCTTTTTTTATTGTATACAGTCCGGGTTTTCGCTATAAAAAAGCATTCAATAATCTCTATCCCTTTTTCTTTATACATGGACAACGCACAATGCGTTTACTTCTGATTGCAGTGGCTATTATTGCCACGCTGGTAACTGGTGTGCATTTTGGCTGGGAAGCCATCATGGAGACTACTTCGCCATTCTATGACTTCTGGAACCCGATGGGCCGAATGCTTGCAACCATCATTGCTGGCCTTGCGGGGATTATCCTGTTTGGTTATGTCTCGGCGCAAGCCTGGATGATGCTGCTGTATGGCCGCACCTTCCGTGACAATACCAACGCCCCGCCCGAGTATTACAAGAACATCTTTACGGGTGCCCGTGAAGACGAGCGTGAAACCAAGCAAATTTGGGGCCTTGCCCTTGGTGCTGGTACGGCCTTTTTCGGTTTGCTGCTTTTGGCAGCGCCGCTGAAGGTTATCGTGTTCGCTGCAACCGCATGGGTGGCCTTTGTGCTCATCAGCTGCGTACGTTGGAGGCTTGCATGAGTATACTTCGCCAGAGCCTCCTCGGCTTTTTGATGTTCCTCATCGTGATGACCATGGGTCATTTCGTGTGGGGGTTCATCTTCGAAGGAACGTCGCCATTCATGGCGCTTGCGGGCAACCTGTGGCGCCCTGCGCTGTGGCTCTTGCTGCATGTGGGCATCTTGGTGTTTGTGGCTTATACGACCTTTCATATATGGATGATGGTTCGTTACGGCCGCACCCACAAAGAAAACAACGAATGGCCGCCTGAGGAATACACCCTTAATCTAGACGAGGGTGGCCAACTCAAAGCCAGCAAACGCAGCGAACGCCGTGTGGGTTGCTATCAAGCAGCTTTTGGCTTCACGGTATTTGCAGCTATCGCCATGTTTGTTGGTAACACGGGCCTTGCCTTTATGATGGCCACCATCTTTGCGTGGTGGCTGCTCTTGGCCCCCGTCCGTTTGCTGATGCGCAAAAAGCCTGATTTTTCTGCCATGGCCCAACAGGCCAAAAGCAAGAAAAATAAATAACGAAAACGAAGCCCCCTCCTTAACTGGAGGGGGCTTTTTTCTTGAAATACAGGAAGCTCATACCCACGTAATTATTAATTAATGATACATCTTCCCTCTCTTTTAAAAGGATTTTCCATATGGAAATGATTTCTTTCTACATGCTTCTGGCCATGGTTTCTGTTATTTCGGCTTGGGTTAGCGCCCATGCTGTTATCCGCATCGAAACGGGCCTGTCGTTCGCTGAAAATGCCAAGCAGCCTGCCTCGCTCTATCGTTATTACGACGGCGACCTGCAGTGCTATGTCACCAGCGAAAAGCACAAAGACGCCCATAACACGGCCCTCGGCTGTGGTATCGGCTTCAGCATGATTACGGCTATTGCCGTGTATGCTGGCGGTGCCCTCGGCTTTGCCGCTGTTGCTCTTGCCCACGTGGTATTGGTTGCTGCAGCTACCCGCAAGGTGCGTATGGCGACCGCAAACATCTAACGAAAACGAAAGCCCCCTCACTGAGGGGGCTTTCTGCATTTAGATAACCTGTAAACCTTATGGAATCACAAGTTCCTTACGCAAGGTTGTTAGGTTTTCAATCCCGCCTTTGGTCACATGCACAATATCTTCAATACGGGCACCGCCAATGTTTGGGTAGTAGAGACCAGGCTCTACCGTTACAACCAAGCCTGCTTCAAGGGGTGATGGTTGGTTACGGTCAGTGGCACGGCCTTTTGAAATACCTGGGCCTTCGTCATGCACTTCTAGGCCAACGCTGTGACCTGTACCATGGAAAAAGCCTACGTTACGACCTTCATCATCTAGGCCAGTTTTAAAGCCACGCTTCGCGAAGAGTGTATCAATCGCTTCGTGTACTTCTTTACCTAGTACGCCAGCTGAAATCAGGTCAAGCGCAAGCTCTTGGCCATCTTTTACGGCATCAAAAAGTTTTTGCTGTTCTTCAGTGGCTTTACCTTTTAGCACCGTACGGGTTAGGTCACCGTGGTAGAAGTTCCCCGATGGGCCACGAGGCCAGCTGTCGATAATAATAAGCTCGTTGGCTTTCAGCGGGCCATGGCCACGCTCGTGCGGGTCAGCGCCTTGCTCGCCGCAGGCCACAATAAGGTCAGACGGCATGCCGCCACCAGCGGCAATAACGGCGTTCATTTGACCACGCAAAATCTCAGCAGTCAGTACTTCGTCTTTCCAGTAGATAAGGCCATCGTTCCCGATAGAAGCTTCGGCCAGTACATCAAAGGCACGCTCAAAGGCTTGCTCGTTCAAGGCTTGGGCTTCACGAATAAAGTCAACCTCTTCACGGGTTTTAATGGCACGCTCAGGGAAGAAGAAACCCTTTGCAGGCTCAACAGTATAGCCGCTTTCTTGCAACCCCTTTGCCAAACCAAATGGGAAGTCACGCGGCACTTCAATCGTGTCTGGTTGGTCTTTATCAACAAGCCAAAGGGTTTGGTTTAGAAGGTCTGGGGTTTTCTCTTGCTCTTGAAGGTCATGCACAATTTCACTCATTGAGTGCACTTTATCAACCTGTGCATTTTTACGGGCACGGTCAACCTCAAGCGGTGACATGATGATGTGCGTTTTGCCGTTAGAGTCTTGGTACCAAAGGTAAGGGTCTGGCACGTCCATTTTAATAGCGTAGTAGCTGTTTGCATCACAGCCGAAAAGCATTTTAGCGGTTTTTGATTTAGGCATTTAGTTTATTCCTTCTTTATGAGGCTTTTTGTTCTTTAGCCAGAACATCAGCAGTAACTTGTGAGACGAGCTTTGAAATACCAAGCTCAATTTCGGTAATGTCATTCCCGCACATATAAGCAGCCGTGCTGGTGACGCCGTGTTCGCTATCAACAACAATATGGTTGGCTGAAGTCTCTTGGTGAATGTTCCCAAGGTCTTCAATGCGGGCAGCAGTATCAGCGTCTTTACCAATGGTGAGGCGTAGCTGGGCACCCTTAAAGGCAATAGCCGCAACCGACGCTGGCGTAATGCAAATAAAGCCCAATGGTAGGTCGGCCTTTTTGGCATCGTTCAAAAACTTAAGGGTGTTGGCTTCAACGGCAAGTTTGCTGTTGTCACTCTCAAACGCAAAGTTTGATAGGTTTTTAGCAGCACCAAAACCACCCGGCAGAATAACAGCGGCATAGTCGCTAGCGTTAGCGGTGGCAATGTCTTTCACCTCGCCACGAGCAAGGCGCGCACTTTCAACCAGCACATTGCGGGTTTCTTTAACCTCTTCACCTGTTAGGTGATTAATCACGTGGTGTTGGTCAATATTTGGGGCTAGGCACTCATAGTCGTAGCCGTTCTTTTTAATATGTAGAAGAGTGAGCGTGGCTTCGTAAATTTCGCTGCCATCAAAGACGCCGCAGCCAGATAGAATTACTGCAATTTTTTGACTCATGGTTATCCTCGAGTTTTTAAAATGATTCGCATTTTCATAAATTTTATTTGAATAAAGTATAAAGCAGCCCATACTATTTTTATACCAAAATTCTTCTCCTTCCTTTTTCACTCCTTCTTCTACGAGGTTCATCATGATTGTTTGCAGCTGCAACAACATCAACGATCGTAAGATCCGTGAAGCTCATGAGGCCGGCGCGCGCAAAACGAAAGATGTTTTCAAACATTGTGGCACCAAGCCCCAATGCGGAACATGCATTCGCTATATGCAAGCTGATCTCAACAAGCTGACTGACGATATGCAAAAAGCCGAGGATTAATCCTCGGCTTTTTTGTTTTCAAGCTGACTTATAATGCTGACTTATTTAGTCATACACAAAGCTGTCCAGTTGTCTTTTTCATCTGTCGAGACTTCCTTAAGACCTAACTTGCCGTACGCCTCACGAATGTCATCACGCTGCTCAACCGTAAAGCCTGAAAGGATTGCAATACCACCATCGGCTAATACATTTACAAGGCCTTCTGCCATTTCAAGCAGCGGGTTGCGCAGGATGTTCGCAAAAATAAGGTCGTAAGGCTCACGGGCATCAACGCCTGGGGCATTAAAACCATCACCGCAAATGCTGGTCACGTATTGTTCAACACAGTTGTTCACGGCGTTTTCGTGGCAAACTTCTGTTGATGGTGGGTCAATTTCAACCGCAAGAACTGGGGTTTCTTGAACTTTTGCAGCGGCCATGGCCAAAATGCCTGAGCCTGCGCCCATATCAAGCGCGTTTTTAAAGGTGCGTTTGGCGGTTTCTGCTTCGTACAAACGTAGGCATAGGGCGGTTGTTGCGTGCTCACCTGTACCAAAAGCCATCCCTGCTGGAATGTGCAAACCTACTTTATCTTCAGGCACTTCAGCATCAAAGCCGTAAATAAAGAAGCCACTTTCAACCACAGGCGGGAAGCTGTGCACCACGTTGGCTTGCCAGTCTTCGTCTTGAACGCCTTGCAGCACAATTGGCTGTGCTTCATCGTGGATGCCGGCTACTTTTTCAGCCGTTTCAATGGCGGCAACAAGCTGCTTGCGAGGGGTTTCGGTGTTAAAGAAAGCTGTAAAAAGCCATAGGTCATCGTTGCCTTTAACCTCGCCCACGTCGATGGCAGGCTCCATGTGTTCAAGGGCTTGCTCAAAAGCATCAGTGTTTGTGCGTGGGAGTTGACGTTGGTATTTCCAGCTAACGATATTGTCCATATTTCTCGGCTCTTTAATTTAAAATGAATATTCAGTATGCATAAAATTCAAGAGCTTTGGGATGAGAAAATTCATTTATGCAGAAATGAGCAAGCGCCGTGTATGAAAAATACACAAGCGCTGGAAGCTCAAATAAATGGATTTAATCGCCCAAAGGCGCAGAATTTATGCGCTTTTAAGGTTTGCCATTGAGGCCAATAGCTTCTTCTCACCCGCTTTATCAAACGCAATAATCACCTTAAGCGAAGCACCATTGCCTTCCTTACGACGAATGCGGCCATAGCCAAATTTGTCATGGAACACACGGTGGCCGATTGGTAGGCCATCTTCAGCGCCATCATCGTCCGAGCGTTTAATCTTGTTCTCGGCTTTAAACAGCGGTGTTGATTTGCGTGGTGCCCAACTGTCTGACTGTTGGGTTTGCCATGGGCGGCTGCCTGTACCTGAGTAGCTACCACTTGAGTAACTGCCCCCTGATTGACCACCAGATTGGCCGTGGTAGCTTTCAACGCTCACACGTTTAATGCTGTCGTCTGGTAGTTCGTTAATGAAACGAGAGGCTGACGTTGGCATGTAGTTGCCGTACAAGCGGCGTGATGATGCGTATGAGATCACAACACGGCGGCGGCCACGGGTAATCGCAACGTAAGCCAAGCGGCGTTCTTCTTCCAAGCCTTCGGCGCCACTATCATCCAAGCTTCGCTGATGCGGGAATAGGCCTTCTTCAAAGCCCGGTAGGAATACGGTGTCAAACTCAAGACCTTTTGCCGCGTGCACTGTCATCATGCGAACAGCGTCTGAAGTTTCATCAGCGTCGGTATCGGTCACAAGGGCAATGTGCTCAAGGTAGGTTGAGATATCATCATAGTCTTGCATAGAACGGATAAGTTCTTTCAAGTTATCAAGACGGCCTTTGGCTTCTTCTTTATTTTTATCTTCCTTCAGCATGTTCAGGTAGCCTGACTCTTCAAGTAGGCGTTCCATCAGCTGGTCGGTTTGCCATGTTTTAGCTTCTTGCCATTGGTTTACCATCTCGCAGAACTCACGCAGGGCATTTGCGGCTTTGCCTGAAAGTGTGCCATCAGCTGCTGCGTTTTGAGCTGCCACAAACATCGGTACGCCTTGCATACGGGCAAGCTCGCGGATAGTTTTAAGTGAGGTATCGCCCACGCCGCGCTTAGGCACGTTTACAATACGCTCAAACGCCAAGTCATCCGCTTGGGTGTGGGTCATGCGTAGGTATGCCAACGCATCACGAATTTCTTTACGTTCATAGAACTTCAGGCCGCCAATAATAACGTATGGCATACCTTGGCGGATGAACTGTTCTTCAAAAGCACGGGTTTGTGCGGCTGTACGCAGCAAAATAGCGCAGTCAGCATAAGCGCCGCCGCCTTTAAAGTGTTTATCAACTTCGGTAATAATACTGCGGGCTTCTTCTTTTTCGTCCCACACGGTGGCAAGTTCAATAGGTAGGCCATCGCCATCTTGCGTCCATAGGGTTTTACCATGGCGCTGCGAGTTATTTTTAATAAGCTCAGACGCTGCTTTTAGAATATGCCCCGTTGAACGGTAGTTTTGCTCAAGGCGCACAACGCCCGCACCCGGGAAGTCTTCTTCAAAGCGAAGAATGTTACCCACTTGTGCACCACGCCATGCGTAAATTGACTGGTCATCATCACCCACAACGCAAATGTTGCGGTGGCCCATGGCCAGTAGGCGCAGCCATAGGTACTGCACAACGTTGGTATCCTGATACTCATCCACCAGAATGTATTTAAACTGTTGTTGGTAACGCTGTAGCAGGTCTTGGTTTTCTTTTAAGAGAGTTACGGCATGCAGAAGCAAATCACCAAAGTCACAAGCGTTAAGGGCTTTCAGGCGGGCTTGGTAGTTGGTGTAAATCTCAACCAGTTTGCCACCCGCAAATTGACCACCCTCACCTTTTGGCACGTCGGCTGGTGTCCAGGCGTTATCTTTCCACTTTGAAATAATGCCAACGGCTTGCTTAGCTGGCCAACGGCTTTCGTCGATGTTTTTCTCAGTCATCAGTTGTTTAACAACTGTCTTTTGGTCATCAGGTGTCAGGATAATAAAGTCACTCTTCAGGCCAATACGCTCAGCGTGTTTACGAATAAACCGTGCACCAAGGGCGTGGAACGTACCCAAAAACATGCCCGATGTTGGGCGACCTAGGGTTTGTTCAACACGTTCGGCCATTTCTTTTGCGGCCTTGTTGGTAAAGGTCACGGCCAAAATTTCGTTCGGGTTTGCGCGCCCACTATCAAGAATATGCGCAAGGCGGGTGGTAAGAACACGGGTTTTACCAGTACCAGCACCAGCAAGCACCAATAAGGCGCCGTCGGTGGTTTCGACCGCTTTACGTTGAGGTGGGTTTAGGTTTTGAATAATATTTGCTAGCGTTTCCATCCCTTATTAATAGCAATGTTCAAACTTTTGAGCAACTGAATGTCCGCCGTTTTTTGCATAAATTTCAGCCTATTAGAAAGCGCCTGAATAACCCCTTAAAAACCAAATATTTACAAAAACTGACAATTTTTAAAGAAAAATGCAGAAAATGTCATTTTTTTGTATTTACATCTTGAAGTCCCAATTTCATACCCCATACCTTACATATCCAATGCGCGAAAAAGCGCTGGGGATTACAACGGGGAAACATAGGGGAAATAATAATGCTTCTTAAAAAGAACAAAAAACATAGCATTGATCTTAAACCAGCTAAGGCCGCAGGGTCTTGGCGTCATCGTGTTGCTGGCTGGGTTGTTAAACAACTCTACGGCAAAGACATGAACATCAGTTCTTACAGCACAAGCCTTGTAGCTGCCACCGCCGTATTTTGGTACGAAGATGCTGGCATGCGCAAGTTCTTGATGGTGCGTGACGTAAGCGAGCCTGCAAGCGGTGCCCGCTTCCCAGGCTGTCTAGAAAACAAGGTCGACGTGCCAATCTCAGAAACACTATACAACACAGTTGAGCATATGCTTGGTAAGCCATTTGCCAAAGCGCTTGACCGCAACCTACTTGAAGCTGACCGTGTATGCTCAGCGCCTGTTTTGACACTACGTGACAAAACCACCCACCAAAAACTACCTGTACAAGGTGTGGTTTGGTTGGTGCGCATTACTAAAGAGCAAGCACAACTATGTGCCAGCCAAGACAAACGCCTTGAAGTTATCGCTGTGCCAGAGTTTGCAGTGATCACCAAGGAAGTGAACCCAGCCCACAAGGTTGTGTTCCAATCAATCGAGCGTCACTTGAACCACGAACACCACAACGAAGCTGGTATGGTGGTTGACCGCTTGGAGGAATTCTTGAAGAAGATGGGTACTACCCACAAGCAGGTTCACTAAGCCGCTTACGAGGTTCCCTTCAGTGCAGTTTAGGCCGCATTGAATTAAAAAGGCAGTTGGTTTCAACTGCCTTTTTATTGTGTAATTGTTGTCAATAGGGGCAATTGGCCTTATGATTCAACTCAAGTTTAATAATTGAGTGCAATAACCATATGAGCCATACACCGCAAACACTTTTTGAAAAAGTGCGCGATGCCCACCGCAAAGGGCCATCAGCGGCTGTTACTGCTGAAGTAACACTTAAAAACTCAGGCCGTAAGCCTAAGGGTTTTGAAGATGGTTATGCAACTCCCGGTACAACGGTTAAAGTCCCGAAAGAGCTTGCCCTTACCCAAGGTGCGTTTGGTGCCCTTGCCTTTCGTGCGGCAGCGGGCCTAAACCAAGCCATGAATGTTTGCGCTGCGTTTAACGGCCCAATACCTAAAGGCGTGACCGCCACCGATATTACCCTTTACACACTCCGTCGCCTGCCTGACCTTACAGAAGACTACTCAGGCTACGTGATTGAGCTTGCTGGCACCTACATTGACCGCCTAAGCATCGAAGAACGCATGACCCTATGCGCACAGCTTAATAACGCCGACAATGTTCAAGCCGTAATCATGCGCCCGACCGACGCTATTTTTAAAGCCGTTGGTGCCACCGATAAAGATCAAGCCAAATGGCGCCCCCTTCACACCGATGAAGACGCTGAGTTTGACTTTAAGCTTGATGTTGATACCAACGACCTTACGCCCCAAGCTACTTGGGCCCCAAACCGCTACACAGGCGGCGGCATTGAAACCAGCCTTGAAGGCGACCTTGCCAAAATCCTTGCGGCTGAAAGTAATGACGAACTAGCCAACCTTGAAAAAGGCACACCGATGGTGACCCTCCCCATTGACCTTGCTTTTATTGGCCCATTTGAAGACTTTCAGGCTGATGCCCTTGAAAGCGCTGTTGATGTATTTAAAGGCCGTAAAGTTGCCAGTGGCCTGACGGTATTTATTATGCCGGGCAGTAAAGAACTTAAGAAACTTGCCGAAAGCAAAGGCTGGGACAAAACCTTTATCCACTCTGGCTGCGTTTGGAACCCTTCTGAAAAAGAAGCGGAAGAACTTAAAAAGACCTGTGACATTCGCTGCGCTGAAACCCTCCCTCTGGTTATCGAAAAACCGCGCTACAAATGCTGCCACTTTATGAGTGCGCAAATGGTTGCAACAGCTGCCATTTGTGGCCGCATTGCTGACGTGCGCGACTTTATCTAAACCTCTGATTCCACGCCCATAATCAACTTGCGCCTGCAGGTTTGTTATCGTATAAGATGTATACAACAATACATCTTCATTCACACTTTACCCTTCTCCACATCTGTCTGAGTTTTCTTTTAGGAGATTACCGATGATTTTCGGTGCAAATTTCAAAACGTTCATCACTTTTGCGCTGGCAATTTTCCTTGCGCTGCAGCTGCCGCTTATCGCAGCGTGGACGATTGGAGGCCTCGCAATGGCCTATGCATTTTTCAGTATCGGCCGGCTCGAAGGCGCGCCCAATGGCCGCCCTCTGGCTGAAAAGCCTCCCGTGTGGCTGCGCTCAGCAAAGGCATACGGCCTTTTGGGGATTACTGGTTTTTTCACCAGCATCACCATGGGCCGCACGGCACAAGTGCTTGAGCTTGCGCCCCGATCGTCTGAGCTTGCCACAGTCATCATGCTGACGGCAGTTACAGGCATCATGGCCTTTGCCGGCATAATGATGAGCAACCTCTTAAAGGGCCAGGCCCTTCACAGCCAAAAGCTGGCTGACGAAGAAGCCGCACGTGCGGCAGGCAATGGCCCCAAGTGCACCTGCACCCGCAAATGCGGCATGTGCTAAGACCTTCTAACGAAACCGCTCCCATTAATTTGGGGGCGGTTTTTTCTTTATTCGTCAGACTCTTCCTTGAAATTTAGGCTCAGGCTGGTATCTTGCACATATAAGCTATCTCTCTTTCGTTTTTCTTTATGCACAAGGTGTTCCTTGAACAAACTTATTTTTGCATTTCCGCTTGCCCTGATTGGGGCTATTTTTTTCGCCGCGCAGCCTATCATGGCTTTTGGGCCCATTACAGTTGGCCTTTTGGTCAGCGCTGCACTGGGCCTTGTTGTTTACCTTATGAGTAACAGCAACCACAAAAAGGCCGTGCGCCACAACTGTAAAACCAGTGCCTTTCGCGCCAGTTGCCTCAGCCTTTGTGGCCTTGCCCTCGTGAGTGCTGGCATGATGGGCAATGTGTATCTTGCCGCCATTGACGGTGGCATTGTGGCCTTCCTCATCTTTTTGCTGATGACAGGCATTACCATGCTCTTTGGCGCTGCTGGCTTTTTTGGGTATCGCAGCCCACCCTCTGACTAAACCCTATCGATAAAAGCACCCCACGTTTGTGGGGTGCTTTTTAGGTTTAGGCTTGAAAACATCTACAAAATGCCTATCTATGAGACTCTCTGTTACTTTTCTTTTCCTTTTACTACTTTTGGAGGGCCACTTATGGTCTTTACTTTTAATTACAAATTGGTTGCTGCACACGCGGTTCTGATTTTATTGGCAGCACTTTTACCCATCGCCCCTGCTCTGAACTTATTCTATGCAGTTGTGTTGATAGGCCTCGCCATTGTGGCGCAAGTGCCCAAACCCCGTAAGCGTGCAAAACGCCTGCGTAAGACCGCAAATGTTTATGGCTTTTTAGCCCTGATATTTGTACCGCTGACGGTTTTAATCGTCCGCAACCCCTACGGTTTTGACACCACGTACATTACGTACACCGTGTTTTGTACCGTTGCCGTGTACCTGTTTTTAGGTGGCTTAAGCCACAAGTTTTACTTTGAGTCGCAACATGCCTCATAGCTAAACGCCTAAATACAACACATGCTTTATAGCGAAAACCGCCCCACTGCATCAGCAAGGGCGGCTTTTTTGTGTCATAGCATTAATTAATACGGCCTTAAAACTTGGTATTTCGCCGTTTTCGCTTCACTTTTAGCCTAAAACATGGCGTATTACCCCCATGCTAGAAATTGCAACACACGCAGCACTTGCCGGTTTTATTGTGGCCACCCCACCAGGGCTGACCCAACTTATTGCGTTTGAACGCACGCTTAACCGTTCGCTGCTGGCTGGCTGGGTCATTGCCCTTGGCGCCACATGCGCCCACCTGATTTTTGCTATTTTAGCGGTAGCAGGCATTAGCCTTACCAGCACATGGGTGCCTTTTGGTAAGTTTGCGGCTCTAATTTTGGATAATAAGCTTCTGATTTTAAGCTTTTTGGGCTTTATGATTATGCTGATGGGGTTGGTGTATCTCTCTAAAAAACCAAGCCCGCCTAAAACAGCGGCCAAAGCAGGCTTTTTAATCGGGATTAGCATTCCACTGATGGACCTTGCAAACCTAGCAACCCACACGGCCGCCGTTAGCACCAATGGCCTTTTAGAATACACATCTGTTCAAGCTGCACTTGTGGTGATTTCCCTTGCGATTGGCGCCCACATCAGCTGGGCGTGGAAGCTGGGCGTGATTTACCTCGGTAAACGCCAACTGCAAAAGCGTAATGTGCAAAACTTTAACCGTGTGTTCGGCTTTATGCTGATTGGTATGTCAATCAGCGTCTTTATTGCCGTTGGTTATATGTTCCTTACCCGCTAAGTATATTACTAAGCTTCTTACTTAGCTTCTTCAGCAATAAAGAATGACCATGCCGGCATTTTAATTGTGCTATCGGTCACTTCAACACCTTCAGATGTCAAGTCAGCCAAGAAGCGCAATGTGCCTTCAAAGTCGCTTTGTTTCACCTTTAGTGGGTTACCTGAAAGGTTAAAGACAAAGGTCAGCTTTTGATCATCAAGCTCACGCTCGTAGCAAACCAAATCTTCATGGAAGTCTTCTAGCAGGTGCAGTTTACCCGCAACCATGGCAGGCTGCGTACGGCGCCAGTTTAAAAACTTACGGGTGAAGTTCAGCACGCTATTTTCATCAGCTTCTTGCACGTCTGCGGCAAATTCGTGGAATGAATGCGGCACAGGCAACCATGGCTGACCAATTGAGAAACCAGCATTCTCTTGATCCTTAGCCCAAGGCAGCGGCACACGGCAGCCATCACGGCCGGGTGCTTCTGGGTAGAGGGCAATACCAAGTGGGTCGCGCAGCATTTCAAGCGGCATATCAAGAACCTCAGGCAAGCCAAGTTCATCACCTTGGTAAAGCAGCACGCTGCCACGCATTGAGGCTGAAAGTACCATCAATGTTTTCACCTTGTCGGCATTGTAAGCTTCGCCCTCTTCCGACCAGCGGGTAATAATACGCTGCACGTCGTGGTTACCAGTTGCCCACATCGGCCAGCTATCGTCAAACTCAGTCTCGATAATCTGTAAACCTTTTCGTACTAGCGCTGCGTTGTTGTTATCAGGGCGCAGCAAAAATGGTGTGTAGGCTTGGTGGAGGTGATTCATCCCCTTGGTGTATGAGGCCGCAAGACGAATGTTATCGTCGTCGCTGACTTCACCAATACTTGTCGTGTCTGGGTATTCATCCAATAGCGCACGGATTTCCTTAATAAACTCAAGGTTTTCAGGGCGTGTGCGGTTGTATTTTTGGCGCTGCAGGTAAAGCGGTGATGATTCAAAAATATCATCAAGCTTAGGGTCACCTTCTGTAAATGGAGGGTTGTCACGCAGCTCTTTATCTTGGAAGTAGAAGTTCACCACATCAAAGCGGAAGCCATCTACGCCAAGGTCAAGCCAAAAGCGCATAACGTCTTTTGCAGCTTCACGCACTTCTGGGTTATGGAAGTTCAGATCAGGCTGCGATGCCAAGAAGTTATGGAAGTAATATTGCTTACGGCGTGGTTCCCACGTCCAAGCGCTGCAGTTGTTAAAGCGGCAAATCCAGTTATTTGGTGGGCTACCATCGGCCTTAGGGTCTGCCCATAGGTACCAGTCGGCCTTTGGGTTTTTCGTATCCGAACGGCTTTCAAGGAACCACGGATGCTGGTTTGACGTGTGCGAGAACACCATATCCATCAGCACTTTTAGACCAAGCTCATGGGCTTTATCAATCACGGCCTTCCAGTCGTTATTGGTACCAAACATAGGGTCAACGGTTTTGTAATCTGAAATATCGTAGCCGTAGTCTTCTTGCGGTGACATTAAAAATGGTGACACCCAAATACCGTCAGCGCCAAGCTTTGCGATGTATTCAAGCTTACTAATAATACCTTGAAGATCGCCAATACCATCGGCGTTAGAGTCGTTAAAGCTACGTGGATAAATTTGATAGATGACGGCACCGCGCCACCACTCTTGAGAACCAGCGGTCATAGGGATTACTCCGAATTTTATTATTATAAAGCTAAGCTGCAAAGCAGCAGAGGGTTACTCTGCTACTTCAACCTCAGCTTCAATTTTTTCGTCCAAGCCTGTTTCAGGGCGCAGCGTCGGGAACAGGATAACATCACGGATGCTTGGCTGGTTTGTCAGCAGCATCACAAGACGGTCCATCCCGATACCAAGGCCAGCAGCAGGTGACATACCATACTCAAGCGCACGCACATAGTCGTGGTCGTAAGGCATGGCTTCGTCGTCACCGTCAGCGGCACGCTCAACCTGGTCTTTAAAGCGGGCAGCTTGTTCGGCAGGGTCATTCAACTCTGAGAACAAGTTTGCAAGCTCACGACCAACAACAAATAGTTCAGCGCGTTCAGCCCATTCAGGGTCACTATCTTTACTACGTGCAAGCGGCGAGGTTACCTTCGGGTAATCTGTAATAAATGTTGGGTTAATAAGTTTTGTTTCGCAAAGCTCTTCAAATAGCTCAAGGAAGGCATGGCCAAAATCCATACCCGGCTTAAGGTCTACGTTATTTGCTTTAGCAGCAGCGTAAATGGTTTCAACAGTTTCAAGGTCAGCTTCCTTTAGACCACCCACTTCAAGCAAAGCATCACGCATGGTGAGTTTTTTGAATGGGGCTGACATGTCAACTTCATGTTCGCCGTAGGTAATCTTGGTGGTACCGTTTACTTTTTCACATACGCTTGAAAGTAGGTTTTCGGTCAGTTCCATCATGCCGTTGTAGTCCATGTGGGCATGGTAGGCTTCCATCATTGTAAACTCAGGGTTATGGCGTACTGATACACCTTCGTTACGGAAGTTACGGTTAATTTCAAACACACGCTCAAAGCCACCAACAACGAGGCGCTTAAGGTAAAGCTCAGGCGCAATACGCAGGCTTAGGGGCATATCCAAAGCATTGTGGTGTGTTTTAAACGGACGCGCTGCAGCACCACCATGGATGTGCAGTAGCATTGGTGTTTCAACTTCCATAAAGTCTTCATCCAAGAAGAAGTTACGCACGTGCTGTACGATTTGTGAGCGCTTTTTAAAAGTGTCGCGTACGTCTTCGTTCATAAACAAGTCAACGTAGCGCATGCGGTAGCGCTGCTCAACGTCGGTCAAACCGTGGAATTTATCTGGCAGTGGGCGGTATGTTTTGTTCAGAATTTTAAATTCTTTTGCGTTGATTGTAAGCTCGCCCGTACGGGTACGTGTTAGCGTGCCTTCAATCCCCACAATATCGCCAAGGTCAACATGCTCTTTAAACAGGGCAAAAACGTCTTCGCCTACGCCGTCAATCGCAACCGAGCCTTGCACACGGCCGCTACGGTCTTGCAGTTGAATAAACGCAAGCTTACCGAACATACGCAAAAACATAATACGGCCAGCCACGCTGTAGGTGTTGCCTTCAGCTTCTAGCTTCTCTTTATCCCATCCATCAAACTGGGCTTGCATGTCTGCTGCAAGGTGTTTTGGACGAAAATCATTCGGGTACATGACCTTTTGCTTCTTTGACAATCCCTCAAACTTAGCAAGGCGGTCGGCCAGTACGTGGTTTTCGGTTTGTTTTGGCGTATCAGTCATTTGGAGAAGCTCCTGTTTAGCTATTAATTAAGTAAGTTGGCAAGGTTACCACCACGATAAGCAATGGCAACCCTAATTTGCTCTATTTAGGCGGTTTTTTGGCCGTCTTGCGCTTTGGCGGCCTCTTTTTCGCCGGTCATCTCTGCGATGTAGTGTTGCATGAGGTATTTTTCACCCTCATCACACAAGAAAGTTAGAATATTTTTAAGTTCTGGGTGTTTGCGCTTTAGCTCTTTGGCTGCCCAAACGTTGGCACCACTACTTGGGCCACACAGTAGGCCTAGTTTTGAGGCTAGGTCTTTCATTTCTTTTACGGCAACGTCACTCTCAACGCTCACGATGTCGGTAATTTCGTCTTTATGGCGGGCGTAAATGGTTGGCACAAACCCGTCTGAGATACCTTCAATCTTGTGATCACCCACAAGGCAACATGCAAGGGTTTCACTTTCCTTAGGTTCCATAGCGTAGGCTTTAAGGTCAGGGTTATGGGCTGCACGCAGGCCAGCGGCTACACCAATAAGCGTGCCACCTGTACCAACACCTTGCACCACAGCATCAAGCTTTAGACCTTCTGGCAATTGCGAGATAACCTCAGGCGCTAGCCAGTCACGGTTTTCGTCAACGTTCCAGTCGTTATCAAATTGTTGTGGGCAAAAGTAGCCATCTTCTTGGCCAAGGGCGCGGGCTTTTTCAAGCGCTTCGTTTACTTGAAAGTGGCCAACATACTCAAGATGTGCACCAAACGCACGAGAGATACCCGCACGCTCGTTTGAATAACCATCAGGCATCATCACGTGCATCTTGTAACCTTTAACGGCTGCAATCATGCTAAGCGCATTACCTGTGTTACCACTTGTGGCCTCAACGATTGTATCGCCTGGTTTAAGCATGCCTTCACGCTCGGCACGTTCAATCATGTATTTTGCCATACGGGCCTTAATAGACCCTGAAGGATTCATAAACTCACACTTCGCCCAAATACCATCAGCCACCTGAATAAGCGGTGTGTTACCGATAGCGTCTAAAATTGTGTTACAAACTGGCGGTGGTGTGTGGTTTGATGACATATAGTTTATCTCCTTCATTAATGTGCCAATCATGGTAGCTATTAAAATGCCACAACTCAAACAAATAACACCTTATAGCCACTGTCCTATTGCCGTGTAGCGGTTGCAGCGTGGCTTTAAAACCGCTATGCTGACCTCGATTTTGAATTTACAAATAAGGACCCACCATGCAAGAGGCCCCAAAACCTGACTTTTTTAAGAAAACCGAAGGCGGTCTAACCGTTGCTTCAGCTGATTTTACAAACCATGCCGCCCGTTACGGCTTGCTGATTCAAACCTTCGTGCCTCGCCCAATTGCATGGGTTCTGACTGAAAACCCCGACGGTACCCACAACCTTGCACCGTTTTCGTACGCAGGTTGCGTTGACCATAACCCACCTACCCTGCTGTTTTCATGCGGCATGCGCCGTGAAGCTCGTGACCTTAAAAAGGACACTTGGGCAAACCTAGAACGCACAGGCAAGTGTGTGGTCCACATCCCAAGCGTGGCAAACATGGAAGCCGTCAACAACTCAGCCGCTGGCCTTGCCGTTGGTGAGTCTGAGGTGGACGAGTTTGATATTCCCCTTACCTACTTTGACGGCTTTGATATGCCCCGCGTAAAAGACGCCCCCGTGGCCTACGGCTGTAAGCTGAAAGACGTTGTTGAACTTGGCAACGTGCCAATGGGCCTGATTATGGTTGAGGTCGAAAACTTCTATATGGCTGACCACATCGTAGAAAGCATTGAAGACGAAAACATGCACATCGACGAGCTTGCCATCGATCCGCTCACCCGTCTTGGTAAAACCAAATACGGCACACTGGGCGAACTACATGACATTGGCAGCCCTCCAAAACTGGTGCCTGTTAAGTAAGAAGGGGTTCTGATATGGACATGTACATGACGCTCAAAACATTACATATCTTAAGCTCTACAGTACTATTTGGCACAGGCTTGGGCATTGCCTTCTTTATGTTTAGATCATACTTCACCCAAGACCTAATGCAGAAATTATACGCCGCGCAAAACACTGTTCTTGCCGACTATATGTTTACGCTACCTGCCGTTATTATACAGCCCGCAACTGGCTTGGGGCTTATTCACCTTTCAGGCTACGAATGGAACGAACCTTGGCTCCTTGTAACTTACGGCCTATACATTCTTGCTGGCCTTTGCTGGCTGCCCGTTGTTTGGCTACAAATTCAGATGAAAAACCTTGTTAAAGCGGCCGCTCTTAAAAAAGAGCCTTTGCCAGCAATCTATCAAACCTACTTTAAGCTTTGGTTCATCCTTGGTTGGCCCGCATTTTTAGGGTTGATTGGTGTATTTTATTTAATGACTGCAAAACCTTATCTTTGGGGGTAAACAATGACCGCAAAAGTTTTAATCATTGGTGGCTATGGCAATTTTGGCCAACGCATTAGCGAGGTTCTGGCAACAGATGAGGCTATTCAGATCATTGTTGGGGGCCGTAACGAATCTAAAGCCAAAGCTTTCGTAAAGACCCTTAAGGCTGTTCACACACCCCTTACCTGCAAGATTGATATTCAAAACAACCTGGTAGAAACCCTAAAGGCCCAAGCGCCGGATATTGTTATTCACACGTCAGGCCCTTACCAAGAACAAGGTTACGAGGTTGCCCTTGCCTGCATTGAGGCTGGCGCCCATTACATTGACCTTGCCGATGCACGAGACTTTGTAGCAAACATCCATACGCTAGATAACGCCGCGAAAGCCAAAGGCGTCTTTGTTTGCAGCGGGGCAAGCTCTGTCCCGGGGCTTACATCTGCAATTCTTGAGCACTACAAGCCGCACTTTAAAGAAATTCACGACATTGACTATGCCATTGCCACAGCCCAGATGACCAACCGTGGCCTTGCAACAACCTCAGCTGTATTAAGCTATGCGGGCAAGCCCTTTAAAACACTAAGAAATGGCAGCCTGAAAAATGTATATGGCTGGTTAGACCTACGTAAAACAAACTTTTGGGGGCTAGGGCCTCGCCTTTTAGGCAACTGCGATATTCCAGATTTAGCCCTTTTCCCGCTCTACTACCCAACCCTTAAAAACATCCGTTTTCAAGCAGGGCTCGAAATTCCATTCTTACACCGCCTATTATGGATTTTTTCATGGATGGTAAGTTATAAACTTAGCCCGTCATTAAAGCATTTTGCCAAACCAATGCTTACAATCTCATACATGTTTGACCGCCTCGGGACACACGACAGCGGCTTTTACATGACAATGACGGGCATTGATGCAAACGGCGCCCCTAAAACAGAACGTTTTGACATCCACGCCATGGATGGTGATGGCTTATACATCCCCACCATGCCAGCGCTTATCTTGGCCAAAAAACTTGCGCGGGACTTAACAAAATATAGCGGTGCAAAACCTTGTGTGGGGCTTGTTACACTGGACGAGTACACCCAAAACCTGAGCGCACACAATATTAAATGGCAGCCAACGCTATCGTAAAATCTGGGCAGTCTCAAATTTTCTATTGAACAAACAGGCGACATCGCCTATAAACGTTCTGGTTACAGTGCTCGAGTAGCTCAGTGGTAGAGCGCGTCATTGGTAATGACGAGGTCGGCAGTTCAATTCTGCCTTCGAGCACCACTTAATTCAAAAAGCCCCGCGGTTATTTAAAACCTGCGGGGCTTTTGCCTCATTATTCTTATTCTTGAAAACCTTAAAATCCAGCCTACAATACCTTACCTTAAACACCTCACCTTAAAATAGAGACCTTATTATGGATAAACTAGAAATAGAATGGGCAGAATGGGGAAATGAGATGACTAATTTTGGGCGTGACTTACATGGTGGCGACCAAAATATTACCTTTATTATTCTCACTCATGTAAAGCTTCATATTGTATTAATTGACCGAGTTAAAAACAGACTCAATAGAAATATAGCAACAGTAAATGAAAAGCAGGTTGACGAGATCTGCCGCAACTTTGACCCAACTCTAAAGTTTGCATACTCCATAGGTATTATTGATAGCAATACTTTTGGGGCCTTAAAAAAATTCAGCAGACTGCGGAATGATATCGCCCATAAAGAGGGATTCAAAGTGACTAACAAACACATCAGAGAAATTCTCTCAGCAGCGCCAGATTCACTAAAAATACAAATGATGAAACTTGAGAACCCAATAGACCATTTAAGAAATTTTATTTTTAATGCCTACATGGAATTAAAAAAAGGCTTATACATGTCAAATCCCCTGAACAAAGATGGGAAAACATTTTATGCAACCTTAGATGACCCATACTTTTGTGGTATAGAATCAGAGGCCTACATAAACAAGAAAATTACTCGTATGCTTCCAAATGTAATCACAGAAATGCCTGCACACTATTCAGACTACTTTGATGAGTAATACCATCGTTTATGCCATTAGTTTGCTTTAAGCAGAATTGTTACCGCCAACGTTCCTACAACCATTACAGCGAAAAAGATGGCTGCAAATTTAAGGAGTGATTGTTTACGTTCGCCGTATTTAAAGGCTGATTGTGGGCGGGCATCTTTTTCGCCGGCCACATTTTCAATTTTCTTATCGTAAGGTGTGTTCATGTGTTTTATTCCCATCGTTTAATAACTTATGGAAGCCCACATTAACTTTAAGCCACGTGTAAATTAAAGGGTTACCCATTAAAATGGGTTTTGTGCACGCTTTTGGGCTTCCTCTTCCTGAGTGCGGCGCATATCTTCACGCACCTGCTCTTGTTCTTCAGGGGTCAGTTCATCAAACGATTTCCAAGTACTAAAAGTTTCAAATTGTTTCAAAAAACCGTTTGCAAGCAGGCTGTGGCCTTTTTCGTTTAGGCGAGCATCATCGCTGTAAAGCATGCTTTGGTCAGCGTAATCCATCTTGGCTAGGTATGACAGATCAACCGCGTAAATACCTTGGTGGCGGCGCAGCGCATCGGTCACAATTTTTTGGTTATTGCGGTGAGTGGCACCATAGCTATTTTCAAACGAATGGCCACGCGATGGCGCTACCAATACAATAAAGTGCTCGTTCACAGTGCGGTATTTTACAAAGGTACGGGCCACTTTTTTAGCGTATGCATCAGCATCTTCAAGCGACCATGCTTCAATCTTTTGTTCAACTGGAGCTGATTGACCAGTTAGAACTTGCTTAAGCACCAATGAATCAATGAAAGACTGTTTCGGGTTTAGACCTTCTGGGGCATCACGGCCAAGCAGTACATGTGGTGGTAGGCCAAGATCAATCACGTACACAACCTTTTGGGCTGCAGGCTCTAGCTTTTCAATCGCAGCAAGCTCGGCTTTCATGTCAGCGTCCATACCCACTTGGGCGGCGTTGTACACTTTTTGACCTGTTAGGGTTTCAAATTCTTCTGAAAAACGCTTATCAGCATCCACGCCTACACCAAAGGCAGTGCTACCACCTAGGGCAATCCAACTGTCTGCTTGAAGGCCTGTGAGGGCATCAGCCTCGCGGAAGCCATGTTCGTTTAGCTCAGCATCGCTTTTTGTGGTTAGGTTCGTGATGTAACCTGTTTCAACAGTTGTTTGTTTTTGTGCAAGCTCAGGCATAAAAGTGCGCAAGCTAATTTCGGTCAAAGTTACCCCGAAAACCAAACCTGTTAAAATCATGATAAAGCCGATGATGAATGTACGCATGGTGTATCCCCTACATGTGGTTTTTGCGTTTTTTGCTTAGCTATTTGATTTATCTAAGCTTTTTGTTCTTCTAAATACTGCTTTTTAAGTTTTGGGTAATCGGTTTTACCTGTTCCCAAAAGCGGCATGGGACTAATATACAAAACCTCACGCGGGAGGTAAAGGTCGGGCAGCTTATTTGCCTTTAATTCTTTTTTCAACGCGCTGCGGTCAATCTTGTCATTGGTGGTAAACAGTACAAGTTTTTCACCCTTAAGGCTGTCTTCCACGGCCAAAATGGCGTGATGGTCGTCTTTCCATGCTTCGTTAATCACCTTTTCAACGGTGCCAAGAGGCACCATCTCGCCAGCCACTTTGGCAAAGCGCTTTGCACGATCAAGAATATGCACAAAGCCCTCGTCATCAATTTTTACAATGTCGCCCGTATCATACCAGCCGGGGCCTTCTTCTGCGGTATGCGGTGGTTCAATAACGCCAGGATTATCAACACGCAAGTATCCAAGCATCACGTTTGGGGCACGCACGTGCAAACGGCCACCCTCTTCAATGCCCTCCATATCGTGGAGGTGATGTTCCACCATCGGCAACAGTTTACCCCCTGTACCGGGTTTAGATTCCATCAGGGTGTTTACGCAAAGCGCGGGGCTGGTTTCAGTTGCACCGTAGCCTTCAATCACCTTAACGCCAAAGTCGCGTGCCCATTTGCTGCGGGTTTCTTCCTTCAGTTTCTCAGCGCCTGCAAACACCATACGGGTCGTGAAGAAATCATAAGGGTGGGCAAAGCGGGCATAACGGCTCAGGAATGTATCCGTTCCGAACATAATGGTGGCTCTAAAGTCGTACACCAATTCAGGAATCGCACGGAAGTGCAGCGGTGATGGATATAAAAACGCACGAATCCCCAAAAATAGCGGCAGCAAGAAGCACCCCATCAGGCCGAATGAGTGGAACATCGGCATGGCACCAAGCAGACGGTCAGCGGGGTTAAAATCAAACTTAGCGTGCAGCTGGGCATAGTTGGTCATAATGTTTTTGTGGCTCAGCACCACGCCCTTAGGCGCCCCTTCTGAACCAGACGTAAACAGCACCACGGCAGGGTCAGTTGGTTTATACTGTGGGGTCAGCGGCCGCAGCGCAAACAGCGCCGCATCAATCTTGTGGAAAATATTCACGGACTTGCGCACATCTTCCATATAGCGCACTTCAACAACTTCTTTTAAGGCTTCAACGGTTTCGCTTAGTTTAGCCGCCACCACAAAAGCGTGTGAGGTATAAACCGTTTTAATATTCGCCGCTTTAATGGCGTTTTTTAGGTTGGCCTCACCAGCTGAGAAGTTAAGCATGGCGGGCACACGGCCAAACTTGCTCAGGCCCAAAAATGTAGCGGCCACACCATTGGCGTTTGGCAGCAACAGGCCAACATACTCGCCTGACTTGGTGTGTTTTGACAAACGGCGCCCTACTACGTGCGCAGCTTGCAAAAGCTTTTTATAGGTCATCGGCACACGGGTAATGTCTGACAGCATCTCACGGTCTAGGCCGTATTTGTGCGCGCTTGAGAATACCTTTTCAAACAGCGTCATGTCGGTATTGGTGGTTGAGGCATGGCTTTCAACCATAATGTCGCTCACACACTGGGTCACAGCCATACGGCGGGCACGGCCTACAAGTTCGTCAGGTACGTCAATCTCTTGCATTGGCAGAATGTGCATCTGCACCCCACGGGGGAACCACTTCAGCGGAATACCAAGATGCTGCAGGCGGCTAAACTTTGAATACTGCAAACCTTCAAGGCGGACAGGCAAAATTTTAGCGTCTGTTTTATCGGCCACCATGCCCGCACCGCTGTAAATTTTCATCAAAGCGCCCGTTGTGGTAATACGCCCCTCAGGGAAGATAACCACGGGGCTGTCAGCATTATCTTGGCTAAAGCGAATCAGATGACGTAGCGACATAGGGTTTGCAGGGTTCAGCGGGAAAATTTGAGTGGTTGTTAACCCAAAAATGAATTTTAAAAATGGCTTTTGCGCAATGAATGTATCCGCAGGGAAGATGAAGTTGGGCTTACGCATCATTGACATCATCAATGGCACATCAAGGAAGGATTGGTGGTTCGCAATCAGAACGTATTTTTCACCGTCCTTGGGCAAATTTTCAAGACCCGTAACTTTTACGCCCATCACGTATTTGAAGAAAAACCACCCGAGGCGGCGTGCAATATTATCAAGTACCTTACGCATGTGAGCCTTTCGCTGCTTCTTGTTGTTTGCCTTGTTTGTATATTCTGTTTGTATGCTCTGGCTGTAGGTTCTATTTGTCACCTAAGTGCCACAAACAGTTTTAAAACAAAGGCATGCTCTGGCAATCTGAGCAATTTTATTTGTTTTCTTAAATATCCGTCCCCATAATTATAGGGTATGACACAAGAATAAAAACAGTAAATTCCGATACTAAATTTAAGGGAGGCCACACATGGTGCAGGCAATTGACGAACGTGAAATGGAACGGCTCGACTTTGTCGACTTCGTGAAAGAGCTTGATCCAATCTCGCAGCGTGCGCTAAAGCCTTTCGCTAAATATATTTCAAATAACGATATTAAAGAGATTGTTATTAATAAACCGGGCGAAGTTGGCCTTGAACTGCCTGACGGCTCGTGGAAGTTCATCGAAGACCCTGAGATGACCCTTAACCAACTGCAAGACGTTGCCCGTGTGCTTGCTAACCTTGCGGGCCAAATTTTCACCCCGCACGAACCACTGCTTTCTTGTAAAATGCCAGGTGGCCACCGTGTGCAGGTAGTTGCAGGCTTTGCCACCCCGAACGAATTTTCAATGACCATTCGTCTCCAGCGTGACCGCACCTTTACCATTGACGACTTTCAGCTTACAGAAGAAGACAAGAAAACCATTATCGAGTGCGTGAAAACGCAAAAAACGCTGCTCATTTCGGGTGGTACAGGTTCTGGTAAAACCAGTTTCTTGAATGCCATTATTAAATATATCCCTGAGGATGAGCGCCTGATTAGTATGGAAGACGTGCCCGAGCTTAAAATCCCGCACAAAAACTGGGTGCCGCTTATTTTCTCGGCCAACAAAACAGGTATTGGCCAGCTTGATATTAACGACCTGATGAACGCATGTCTGCGTATGCGCCCTGACCGTATTATTCTGGGTGAGATTCGTAAAGAAAACGCCTTTACGTTCTGTTCAGCCATTAACACAGGTCACGAAGGGTCAATGGCAACCATCCACGCAAACAACCCTAAAATGGCGATGGATGCGGTGCTTAACCGTGTGCTATTGAATGGCGATATGCAGGAAAGTGTTATCCAAGCCCTGCGCCGTCAGCTGATTGACGATATTTACGGCGTTGTGCAGCTCAACCGCGTGAAGGGCAAAGGCAACGTAGCCTACTACACCCGCCTGAAGGGTGAGGAAGACCTGCTTGAGGTCAACCCGAACGAGAACCCTGAGGCACATCAGCCAGACACACATCAATAAATTGCCTAGCAAAGCTTACCTAAAACCGTCAAAGGCAACTTTGACGGTTTTTGCTTGAAGTTTATTGCTTGATTTTGCGCCGATACGACCTATAACTATCAAACCTTAATTATCTTTATTTCTTTTACAATCCAACGTTCTTTCTACCCCTCTTCTCCCCAATTTAATAAGGAGACTTATGAAAACGCCAAAACCAGCAGGTGTTAAAATTGTTCAAATCACAAGCCACTGGGCTGACGGTATCCAACGTGAAAGCCGTGTCCTTGGCCTTGGTGATGACCAAAAAATGTACTGCTGGCAGCCCCAAAAAGCTGAGTGGTTTTTGTACCATTCTCAGTATTAACGAAAAAGCCGCCCCGAGTTATTAACACTGGGGCGGCTTTTTGTTTATTTACTATAACTAGCCGAACACTTGCGGGTTTCTTCCACCACGCATTTGTGGAGAGTCACGCCCGAGCCTTTAAGCTGTTGTGGAGCGACGGTTTCAACAAGGTACTGCGCCATGTTTTCAGCTGTTGGGTTAAACGGTAATTTCACGGTGGCATCGTCTAGTTTAGCGATGTCGTTTGCAAGTGGGTCTTCTTCCCACACCAAAAAGCGGTGATCCCAGTTGTCTTCCAGCCAGTTGCAAAGGGTCGCTTTGATGACTGAAAAATCAATTACACGGCCAAGGTTATCCGTCGCTTCAGCGGTGCAATGGAAGTAAATACGGTAGTTGTGTCCATGCAAATGCGCACATTTATTTTCGTGCCCCGCCACACGGTGACCCGCGCAAAAGTCGTGATAACGAATAGCTTCAATCATTTCAAAATCCTTACATCAGTTTATAGAAAAGCCCTTTTGCGAAGTGACTCAACAAAAGGGCTTAACCATTCAAATAGGCCGTTCGTTAGCTTCTAAGCTTAGCGTTTAGCAGCTTGTTAACGATACCTGGGTTCGCTTTACCTTTAGTTGCTTGCATGGTTTGACCCACGAACCAACCAATCAGTTTGTCGTTCCCGTTTTTGATTTGCTCAACCTGTTTAGGGTTTGCAGCGATGATGTCGTCGATGATTTTCTCAATCGCACCTTCATCTGAGATTTGCTTTAGGCCCTTCTCTTCAACAACAGCTTCAGGGTCTTTACCGTTATCGAACATTTCTTCGAAAACAGTCTTCGCAATTTTACCGCTAATGGTACCGTCAGCGATGAGGTCTAGCATTTTACCCATGTTCTCAGGTGAAACTGGGCTTTCTTCAATGTCTTTACCTTGTTTGTTTAGGGCACCGAATAGCTCAACCATAATCCAGTTAGCTGCGATTTTTGCATCACGTTTGCCACCAGCTACAACAGCGTCGTAGTAGTCAGACGTTGCGCGGCTTGATGAAAGCACTGACGCATCGTAAGCAGATAGGCCGTAGTCGTTCATGAAGCGCTCTTTCAAGGCATCAGGAAGTTCTGGCATTTCTTGCTTGTTACGCTCGATGCGAGCATCGTCAAAACGTACTGGCAATAGGTCTGGGCACGGGAAGTAACGGTAGTCGTGCGCGTTTTCTTTACCACGCATTGAACGTGTTACGTTCTTTTGTGCATCCCATAGGCGTGTTTCTTGAACAATCTCGCCACCTTCTTCCAGAATATCAATCTGGCGCATGGCTTCGTATGCAATCGCACGCTGAATGTTACGGGCTGAGTTTAGGTTTTTCGTTTCAGTACGGGTACCAAACTCAGTTGTGCCTTTTTTGCGTACTGATACGTTAGCGTCACAACGCATTGAGCCTTGCTCCATGTTACCGTCACACACACCAAGGAAGCGCACGATGGCACGCATCTTACGTACGTAGGCGCCAGCTTCTTCTGGGGTACGCATGTCAGGCTCTGACACGATTTCCATCAAAGGAATACCCGCACGGTTAAGGTCAACGTGGCTTACGTTGTCGGCACCGAAGTCGTGCACTGATTTACCAGCGTCTTCTTCTAGGTGCAGGCGTGTCACGCCAATGTCGCGGCTTGTGCCGTCTTCAAGGTCGATGGTTAGTGTACCCTTGCCGATGATTGGCTTATCAAACTGTGAAATTTGGTAGCCTTTTGGCAGGTCAGGGTAAAAGTAGTTCTTACGGGCAAACACGCTTTCTTTGTTTACTTCTGCACGCAGGGCTAGGCCTGTTTTAATAGCAGCGTCAACAGCGGCAGTGTTTAGCACTGGCAGCACGCCTGGCATGCCAAGGTCAACTGGGCATGTTTGGGTGTTAGGGTCAGCGCCAAACTCAGTGCTTGAGCCTGAGAACAGCTTTGATTTTGTTGTTAGCTGGGCATGAATTTCAAGACCGATAACAATTTCGTATTGATCGTATACTGATGTCATTTTTCTGATCCCTTCTTATGCTGCAGTTGCTGTTGCGTTAGGTGCGCGCATTTGAAAGCCGCACATTTTCTCGTGGGCTTGGGCAACCTGTAGCAGTTTTTCTTCACCGAACGCTTGGCCAATAATTTGTAGGCCAACTGGCAAACCTTCAACCAAGCCTGCTGGTACTGAAATACCAGGTAGACCCGCCAATGAAGTTGCAACGGTAAATACGTCATTTAGGTACATCTGAATTGGGTCAGAGATCTTGTCACCTAGTTTAAACGCTGTTGAAGGCGCTGTAGGTGTGAAGATAACGTCCACTTCTTTGTAGGCGTTTGCAAAGTCTTGTGCGATTAGGGCACGTACCTTTTGCGCCTTAATGTAGTACGCATCGTAGTAGCCTGATGAAAGCGTGTAGTTACCCACCATAATACGGCGCTTAACTTCCCAACCGAAACCTTCTGAACGTGAGTTCGAGTATGTTTGGGCTAGGTTTTCGCCTTCAGCACGGTAGCCAAAGCGCATGCCGTCGTAGCGTGATAGGTTTGAAGCCGCTTCAGCTGGGGCAATAATGTAGTACGTTGGTACTGCGTATTTTGTATGCGGAAGTGAAATTTCTTTTACTTCAGCGCCAGCGTCAGTAAAGCGCTTCACAGCATCGTCAACAGCTTTACGGATGTTTGGATCCAGACCTTCAATGAAGTATTCCTTCGGTAGGCCAATGCGCAGGCCTTTAGGGTCAAAGTCGTTCAGGGTTTCGTCCCAAGCTTCAACAGGGTTTGAAGCTGAGGTTGAATCTAGCGGGTCGTGGCCGCTCATGGCACGTAGCATAAGCGCTGCGTCTTCCACGTTACGGGTCATGGCGCCAGCTTGGTCAAGTGACGAAGCGAAGGCCACGATACCGTAACGGCTGCAACGGCCGTAAGTTGGCTTAATACCAACAATACCAGTGAATGAGGCTGGCTGACGGATTGAACCACCCGTATCAGTACCAGTCGCACCCGCACACATAAAGTCAGCTACCGCAGCTGATGAGCCACCTGATGAACCACCTGGTGTAAGGGTAGTGTCCCAAGGGTTAAGTACTTTACCTGTGAATGAGGTTTCGTTTGATGAGCCCATGGCAAATTCGTCAAGGTTGGTTTTACCCATCATCACGCCGCCAGCGTTCCATAGTTTACCTGAAACTGTAGACTCGTACGGAGGCACAAAGTTTGACAAGATTTTTGATGACGCTGTTGTTGAAACACCTTTGGTGCAGAACAGGTCTTTCATGCCGATTGGCACACCTTCAATCAGGCCAGCTTCGCCTGAGGCAATGCGCTTGTCTGATTCTTCAGCCATCTTCATCGCAACATCGTGGCAAACCACGTTGTAGGCGTTAATGGTGCCGTTACGTTCGTCAATACGGTCAAGGGTTGCTTTGGTAAGCTCAACCGCTGAAATTTCTTTGTTTTTAAGTTTTGTAGCCGCTTCTTTCAGGCCTAGTGTAATTAAACTCATTGTCTCTATCCCCTATTCAATCACGCGTGGTACAACGTAGAAGCCCATTTCACTCTTCGGTGCAACGGCTAGGTACTCTTCACGACGGTTTTCTTCAGTCACTTCGTCTGGGCGCTCGTATGTTGAAGCGGCGCCTACGGTGCTTGACATTGGTTGAACACCGTCGGTATTAACTTCCTGTAGCTGTGAGATGAAGTCCAGAATGTTCCCCAGTTCTTGCTGGAGAGTCTCTTTCTCATTTTCGGTGAATGTGAGGCGGCTAAGCTGCGCCAACTTTTCAACGAGAGGGATATCTACTGTTGACATGGAAGTCTTACCTTTCTGTTTGAACCGCTCTGCCGCAATAATCGTGGCGAAAGAACGATTTTTTTATCTACTAATTTTACGTGTTTTGCTATGATTCAAGCACAGAGTACCATCGGACCATTAAAAACCCACAAAAGTTAGCACTTTTTATGCCCCTACGCAACGCCCAAGACCTACCAAAATCTGGAAAAATCATTGCCCTTGATGTGGGCGAAAAAACCGTCGGCGTCGCCATGTCGGACGGTATGCGCATGATTGCCCAGCCTGTAACAACTTTAAAGTACGCAAAATTTGGCGTGGTGCGTGATGCCCTACGTGAGATGAGCCAAAGCGAACAAGCCTCATGCTTTGTGGTTGGGCTGCCGCTGCATATGAGTGGTGAAATGTCAAAAAGCGCTGACCGCTCAATGTCATTTGCTCACCAGCTTGAAGAAGACACAGGCCTGCCTGTACTGCTGTGGGACGAACGCATGACAACCGTTGCCGCCGAGAACGCCCTTTTTGAACAACGCCAAGGCCGCCAAAAGCGCGCCAGCAAAAAGGATATTAAAGAGCAAATCGACAACGTAGCCGCTGCCCTGATTTTGCAGGGCGTGCTTGATTTACTGCGTAATTAGCACCTCTAATAAATACAAAAAGGCCCCCAATTAAGGGGGCCTTTTCAATTGTCGTTACATCAGCGCGAGGGCTTCCTCGTACGCAGCCAGAATGGCATCGGGCAGCGTGAACGGCGCATTGGCGACGTTGTTTTCGAGGGTCAGGCCGGCGCCGAAGTTGTGGTTCAGGTCGCGGCTCAGTTCCATCGCATCGATAACACCGCCACGCTGGGTGGCAAAGTCGTCGGGCGTCAGAACAGACTCGATCACCCGAAACTGGCGGACCATCTCGGTCATGTAGGCCTTGACGTCGCTGCGGGCATCTTCGGGGATGTCGTTCACGAACGACTTCAGGATGTTGGCAGGAACCTGCTCGCCCACGTAAAGGCAAGCGGCACGCACAACACGGCCTTCGAAAGTGGCATGAATGCTCATAGAGAGTTCTCCGTTGGCAGAGGGTAGAAAGAAAAAGGGATAGAAAATAGAATTTACACCCTAATGATGGGGACTGATGGGCTGAATGTCAACACCCCTCCCCTTTGTAGGGCATACAAAGTACCCACAAAAAAAGAGGCACCCACATGGGGTGCCTCTTCATCGTTAGCGGTTGGTCGCCTTAGCAGTCCACGAAGTTCGGGTGCTGGGCTTCCATCTGCTCGGCGAGCGTCATGCGCAGGCCGTCGCGGGTCTTCGAAACGACGCCCTTGCAGCAGTTGTAGAAGCCGAACTGAACGCCGAAGTGATCCTGGAGGATCTGACGCGGAATGTCCGGGCCGAGCAGACGGGCGAACTGCTTGCCTTCGTCCGAAATGGGGTCGAGGGTCAGCATGGCGCGCTCGCCGGCTTCGTCGGTGGTGTTGTCCAGCTTTTCGACCAGGTCACGCACGTGGGCCATGCCGAGGGGCAGATCTTCGTCGAAAGCCTTCAGGAAGGCGTCGGCGAGCTGTTCCTGGGTGGCAGCGGCGACAGTGGCGATTCCGGCAGCAGCAAGGTGACGGTTGATGGAAGGGTAGCTCATGGCAATACTCCGTAGTGATGTCTAGAAAAATCCAAGAAAGGGATTAATGACAAGGTAAAACAAACCTATGCAAAATGCATAAGATGGAAAAAACAAAGAAGATAACAAGTAAACTTGTAAGCGAACCTACGCGGCTTTAGCGGCGTTTAGGCTCAGCAAAAAATCCATATCAATCAGGCTAGCCACATCACGGCCAGCAGCTTCATTTGCCCATGACACTGCGTTCTTGGTATGGAACTCAGCGCCCATATCCCAGTACTGCGTCCAGTCACGTTTTTGGCTTTGCAAAAAGCTCAGGGCACGCTCTAGGGTTTCAGCGTTTTGTGGTTCAAGGTCGGCCATCACTTGTGGCAGGCCTTTTTCAGCGCGCTTCACCCACTTTGAGTGTGTCACTGTACCAATCAAATCGTCACCGCAGTGGGCTTGCAGAAACTCAAGGTCATCTGCATCGGCAATTTTGTTACCAATCACTTTAATGGTGAGTGGGTAGTCTTTAGCGTATTCTTTGTACTGCTTGTAAACACTTAGTGATTTTAGCGTTGGCTCAACCACGATAAAGGTCACATCAAAGCGGGTAAAAAGCCCTGAAGCAAAAGCATCGGCGCCCGCTGTCATGTCAACGGCAACAACGTCGTTTTGGTCATCCACTAGGTGGTTTAGCACAAGCTCAACCGCGCCTGTTTTAGCGTGGAAGCACTTGGTGCCAATATCAGTCTCATCAAAGCCACCCACGTGCATAAAATGCTGGTTTGGCTTATCAAATTTTTCAGCAAATGTGCTTAGTACCGCATCACTTTCGCTAAGGGTTACCAAGTGGCTGCCTTGAGTAGGCAACATGGTTTTCACCATTTCGCTGGTGCTGTTTAGCACGGTGCTTTTACCTAGTAGCAGTGTTTTAAGCTGCGCAAGTTCAGTGCCAAGGTCAGGCTTTTGGCTTTGGTAGTCAGCGCCAAAAACAGCCTCGCCTAGGTGTTGGTTAATATCAGCGTCAATAGCAAGTAGTGGCAGCCCTTTTTGTTGGGCATAACGCACCATCATTGAACAAAGCGTTGTTTTACCGCTACCGCCTTTGCCAACAAATGCCATTCGCATTATACTAACCCCTAGTAATTCGTTTATTTGCGCTTAATGTTATAATATAACATCAGCGTGTGAGATGTTATAACGTAACACATACGTAATTTCAAGTGGGGGTATTTAAAAATGTTAGAAAAAAACACATGCTGCGGTGGGCATTCGCACACCCCTAAAAACCTGATTGCTAAGGCTGAAGAATTTTGCAGCGCGAATGGCCAGCGCCTTACCGCCCCTCGTGCTGAAGTTTTAAAGACCCTTGCCCGCAGCCACAAAGCCCTTGGCGCTTACGATATTCTTGAAGCTGTATTGATTGACGGCAAAAAAGCAAAGCCCCCTACCATTTACCGTGCCATTGAGTTTTGGCTAGAGCACGGCTTTATTCACCGGATTGAAAGCTTGAACGCGTACGTCAGCTGCGACCATGACCATGACACCGCCGGCGTACACTTTTTGGTATGTGAAAACTGCAAGTGCGTGCGCGAGGCGCATACAGCCTCGCCTTTAAAAGCACTTGATTTAGATGGGTTTGAACCTAAGCACAGCCAGACTGAAACAGTAGGCTTATGTAAAGACTGCCATTAAACGTTAAGGCTACTTCTTCGCCTTCTTGTTGTCTTGGCGGGTCTTTTTGCGGCTTTTGAACTTACGGGCTTCACGTTTAGGGCTCGATTTTTTATCACCACGACCTTTACCATGGCTGCCTTTGTAACTGCCCTTACCACGACCACCTTTATCGTTCTTATCGTACGAGGTATTACGTTGTGGAAGTTCATCAAGCTTTACTTCGCCATTGGCAAAGGTCAGCTGGCCTGAAAGTACGTCAGCATCGGTTAGCGTCACGCGCATTTTCTCGCCAACTTTAATAATCTTCTTCGATTTTTCGCCCTGCAAAATACCCCGTGCTGGGTCATGACGGAAGTATTCATCGCCCAAGTAACGCATTGGCAACAGGCCTTCGCCCACGCCCTCTTCAATACTTACAAACACGCCAAACTTCTGGACTGACATCACAGTCGCATCGTAAAAACGGCCAAGTTTTTCTTTGTAGTAGCGGGCAACAATACGGTCTTTCGCATCCCACTCAGCACGTTGCGAGCGGCGCTCAGTTACGCAAATATGCTCAGCCAATTGTGTAAAGCGGTTGCGTGGTGTTTTAAGGGCACCTTTACCTGGCAGGTTGTAAGCATCAATCAAACTACGGTGGACGATAAGGTCACTGTAGCGACGGATTGGTGAGGTAAAGTGGGCGTATTTCTGCAACGACAAACCAAAGTGGCCTTCGTTATCAGGGGTGTAAACAGCCTGCTGCTGAGAGCGCAAGATGGTTTGCATCAATAGCTCTTCTTCAGGATGATCATGAATCATCTTGATAATCCCCGTCAGGTGTTTGGGGTTAATATCGGCCATTTTCTCAAGCTTAAAGTTATATTCACGCAGCACAATACGCAGGTTCTCAAGCTTTTCAGGGCTTGGGGCTGGGTGCACACGGTAAATACATGGGGCTTTCTTTTGCTCTAGCGCTTCGGCGGCTGCCACGTTGGCAATAATCATCAGCTCTTCAATCAGGCGGTGCGCATCGTGGCGTTCACGTTTTGCAACGTCAACAATCTCGCCGTTATGGCCAACAATAATTTTGGTTTCTGGCATATCAAGATCAAGCGCGTGGCGTTTTTCACGGGCTTTAACCAGTACCTTAAAGCAGGCGTAGGCATCCTTAAGGTTACGGTTCCAAAGCTCTTCGGTAAGGTCGTCAAAGTTACCGTTAATAGCGTCCATCACTTGGTCGTAGGTCAAGCGCGCGTGTGAGTGAATCACCGCACGGGTGAACTTTTGCTTAATCAGCTTACCTTCTTTACTGATGGTCATATGGCAAGCCAATACAGGGCGGTCTTCGTTGGGGCGAAGTGAGCAAAGGTCATTACTCAAACGCTCAGGCAACATCGGGACCACACGATCAGGGAAGTAGGTTGAGTTACCACGGTTAAAGGCTTCTTTATCAAGGGGGCTGCCCTCTTGCACGTATTGTGCAACATCGGCAATAGCTACAATAACTTTAAAGCTACCGTCTTGGTTTTGTTCAACGTAAACAGCGTCGTCAAAGTCGCGCGCATCAGGGCCATCGATTGTACAAATCGGGATATGGCGCAGGTCATCACGCTCGTTAATTTCTTTATCAGTCAGCCCTGCTGGTAGTTCTTCTGTGTAGTTAAGCACTTCATCAGGGAAGATATATGGAATATTAAAGTTGTGGATGGCAATCATGCTTTCCACGCCTTCGGCTTGGTCGCCTACAATTTCAATAAGCTCAAGCATTGGTGGGGCATGGCGGTCACCGCCGGTAATCGGGCGGCCCAGAATAATTGCACCATCAGGAATATTACCTGACTCTTTGGTATCAATCAAAAAGCGGCGTGGCAAACGGTTAGGGTCAAGCGGTACCACTTGGCCTGGCAAGCCCTTACCAAGGTTCGAGAATGAGCCCAAAACAGGTTGCTCGGCTTCGTTTGCAACTTTACGGAATGGATGCGCAACGTATGAGTTTGGCGCAACTTGCGTCAGGTTCGCTTCAACTACATCGCCTACACCAATATCAAGCTGCGATTCAACAGTAATATGCAGGTTTGCACGCTGGAAGTTAACATCCTGTGGTTCAGCAAGCAGCGTAAGGTCACCGTCCTGCTTATGAATGTGCAGGGTAAGTGGGCTAGGCAGTGGCTTAGGCAGGCCAACGTAGTTACCGCCTAAAAGCTCAACACGGCCTTCTTTTGCCATATCTTGCAAGGTTTCACGCAGGGCACGGCGTTGCATACCTTTAAGCTTGTAGTGCTTGGCAATGGTGCCACGCTTTACACGCCCCCCTGAATTTTCGATATAGCTTACCAATTCATCGCCAGTTGGAAGTGACGACTTAAGGTCCTTCATTACATCATCAGGGGTGCTCATGTAGAGTGTTCTAACCTCGTTTTATTATTTAGTGGCCGCTTTTTTAGGGGCTGCTTTCTTTTTAGCAGTGGCTTTTTTAGCCGTAGTTTTCTTGGCTGGCGCTTTTTTAGCGGCAGTCTTTTTAGCAGGTGTTTTCTTCGCTGGTGCTGGTGGGTCTTGCCAATCGCAGTTAGGACACTTAGTTACAAGGCCTTGACGCTTCGTTTCTTTCAGCGTGGTGATTGGGCATTTACACTCAGGGCACGGCTTTTCTTGCGGTGGATCCCACATCGGTGTTTTACATTTAGGGAACTGGTTACACGCATAGAAGATTTTACCGCGACGTGAAGTTTTCTTCACAATTTCGCCTTCTTTACAGTTGTAACACTTAATACCTGTGCTTTCGTCAGGCTGTTTTGTAACTTCTTCACCGTCTGAGTTAATGTTCACGATGTAGTCACACTCAGGGTATTGGTCACAGCCTTTAAAGCGGCCGTAGCGACCAAGGCGAATCACAAGTTCACCCTTGTCACATTTAGGGCATTTTTCGCCCGTTTTTTCTGAGGTTACTTCGCTCTTACGTACAGACTCAATCTTGTCTTCAACAAGCTCGTGGAATGGTGACCAGAAGTCACGCAGAACAGGTTTCCATTCTTTCTCACCACGTGAGATTTCATCCAACGTGTCTTCCAAGTTGGCGGTAAAGCCATAGTCAACATACTGCGAGAAGTGCTGCGTTAGGAACTTGTTCACAACCTCGCCCACATCTTCAGGGTGGAAGCGCTTCTTCTCAAGCTTCACGTAGCCGCGGTCAAGCAGTACTGAAATAATTGAGGCGTATGTTGAAGGGCGGCCAATGCCAAGCTCTTCTAGGTTTTTAACAAGTGTTGCCTCGCTAAAGCGTGGTGGCGGCTCAGTGAAGTGCTGCTCAGGGCGGATTTCACGGGTGCTGAGTTTGTTGCCCTCTTCAACGTTTGGCAAAATGCCTTCGTCTAGGTCGTCCTTAGCGCCATCATCTAGGCCTTCACGGTAAACTTTCAAGAAGCCCGGGAATGCAATCACAGAACCTGTCGCACGGAATGTGCCTTCGCCGCTGGCAATATCAATCGCTGTACGGTCAAGCTTCGCTGGCGCCATTTGACAGGCCATGGCACGCTTCCAAATAAGGTCGTACATTTTGTACAGCGAGGCATCAACCTTGCTCTTAATGCTTTCAGGCGTAATGCTTGGGTTTGTTGGGCGAATAGCCTCGTGCGCCTCTTGGGCGTTTTTGGCTTTCGTTTGGTAAAAGTTTGGTTTTTCTGGGCAGTAATCTTGGCCGTACTTCTTCACGATCGTATCACGAAGGGCAGCAATGGCTTCAGCTGCTAGCGAAACCGAGTCGGTACGCATGTAGGTAATCAAACCAACAGTTTCGCCGCCAATATCAACCCCTTCATAAAGCTGCTGTGCGGCACGCATGGTTTGGCGGGCACCAAAGCCTAGCTTACGTGAAGCTTCCTGCTGAAGAGTTGATGTAATAAATGGCGGAGAGGCACGACGTTGCGTTTGCTTTTTCTCGACCTTTTCAACTTTGTATTCGCCAGCGTTAAGCGCTGCTACCGCAGCCGTGGCTGATTTCTCATCGGTAATCGAAAACTTCTCTAGCTTATCGCCTTTAAGGTAAGTCAGGTTAGCGTCGATACCTTCGCCTTTGTCAGTCGTGAATGTACCGTGAATCGTCCAGTATTCTTCTGGGTTAAAGGCGTTAATTTCGTTCTCACGCTCGCAGATCATACGTAGGGCAACTGACTGCACACGACCAGCCGAAAGGCCTGGGCGCACTTTACGCCATAGCACGGGTGACAGGTTAAAACCTACAAGGTAGTCCAACGCGCGGCGGGCTTGCTGCGCATCAATCATGTGGCTATCAAGGTCACGTGGGTTTGCAAGTGCTTTTTGAATAGCGGTCTTTGTAATCTCGTTAAAGGCAATACGGTAAACTTGTGCATCGCCTAGGGCTTTACGCTTTTTAAGTTCTTCCAATACGTGCCATGAAATAGCCTCTCCTTCGCGATCCAAATCGGTTGCGAGGTATAGGGCTTCAGCTTTCTTAACGGCTGAGACAATATCTTTAATATGTTTTTCCGACCCTTTTGAAACGGTGTAGTGCATTTCAAAGTCTTTTTCGGTATCAACAGAACCATTTTTTGATGGCAGGTCACGGATATGACCGAATGAGGCCAAGACTGTAAAATCTTTACCAAGATACTTATTAATAGTCTTTGCTTTTGAGGGTGACTCTACGATAACGACGTTCTTAGACAACTTAAAAATTCCTACGTTTGGGATGTGTACATATATATTAAGGGGTAAATGGTTTTTACAGGTAAAGCAACACCTAAAATGCATCACTCTATATAAAGGGTTATGACTTAAGCGCCACAAAGCCTCCAGTGCCACGGGTAATAATGCCGTCCATTTCCATCTCAGACAGTGTAGCGGTTACAGCTGCTGTTGGTGCGCCTACAGCCTGCACAACATCATCAATGGCCGTGGGTGTTGCACTAAGCGCCTGCATAATCTTCGCCTCTAAACTTTCTACAGTTACATCAACGTTTGATGCTGCCGGAAGTTCCAAGGCTAATGTTGGCTCTTCTTCAGGGCGCATGTCGTCAAGCTCTTCACGGGTAAAGAACTTCGGTGTGTGAATCACAGGCGCTTCAAACTTAAAGTTTTGCACCGCTTCAATAATATCAGCGGCACTGGTAATCAGCGTTGCTCCTTGGCGGATAAGATGGTTCGCCCCATGGCTACGTGGGTCAGATGGGTGCCCGGGCACGGCCAATACTTCACGCCCCTGCTCGCCCGCTTGCTGGGCAGTAATCAAACTGCCTGATTTACGTGCAGCCTCAACCACCACAACCCCAGCTGAAAGCCCCGCCACAATGCGGTTACGCTTAGGGAAGCTTTGCGCCGTTGGCGGTGTGCCGATTGGAGTTTCAGCGATAATCACACCGTTTTGTGCAATCTCTTTATATAGAGGTGCATTTTCAGGCGGGTAAATGTGGTCAAGCCCGCCACCTAATACGGCTATGGTTTTGCCCTCGCCTGATAGCCCACCTTTGTGGGCAGCGGTATCAATACCTCGGGCTAGGCCAGATGTGACGCACCACCCTTGGGCTGACAAATCAGCCGCAAGCTTTTGCGTAAAGCGGCACCCATGGGCACTGGCATTACGTGAGCCCACAAGCGCAACTTGCTTACGCTGCAGCAATGCAACATCACCCAAATACGTAAGCACCGGCGGTGCATCGGGCAGCATTTTAAGGGCCGCGGGGTAATGGTCATCAGTGTAAAACACCATCCCTGCGCCAATTTTTTGCAGGGCCTTTTGTTCTTCTTGCACCACATTAATAGGCGCAACTGATGCCTTTACTTGGCCAGCTTCAGCTGCGTCCACGGCTTTTTCAGCTGTGCCGTAATGGTCCATAAGTTTATAAAAAGTCGCAGGGCCAATACCTTTGCCCCTGATAAGCCTTAGCATGGCCAGTTGTTCTGAAGTAAGTGGTGAAGCGTGCGTGTGAGCGGGCTGGAACATTAAAGGCGCTTTTCAGTTAAGGTTTTCATCAAAGCGGCTTTGGGCCATGGCATGTCATTATTACGGAAGGTCTGCCACAGGCCACGGCGGTAATGCCACAATCCAAAAGCAAACAAAATAACGGCAGCAAATGCAGCCTCATACCCACGGAACACATACATCGCCACAGGCAACGCCCCAAGCACCACGGCAACAGAACGGTATTGACGAAGCGTAATAAAAAACGTGCCGAGCCAAAGGCCTGCTAGCAAAATGCCAGCACCTGTGTTGGCGGCGAGTGCAAAACCAATAAACGCACTAAACGTGCGGCACGGACGAAACTTTGAAAAAGGTGAATAGCTATGCGCAATCACGGCAACAACACCGGCAACAAGAAGTGGTGCATAACCAATAGTAAGCAACCATGCTAGCTGCATAGCAGCAATCACCTTACCTGCCTCAAGCACAAAGGCCATGGCGGCCATACCTAAGCGGCCTTGTTTAAGCCACATCAATGCGCCAGGGTTACCTGTGCCTTGGGCAAGCACAGGGTCATTGGCAATAAACCCCACAGCACGGCCGGTGGGCAATCCGCCCATCATCAAACCGACCACTGCTGAGAGGAAAAAGTCCATTTCTTTAAAACCCTTTTTTCAAATTTACTTTAAGTAGGTTGGGATGAGATTTTTCGTTTTTAAAGCCGTGAGGCGCGCAGTGTAGTTAACCTACATGAGCACCGAACAATGCCAAAAACGGAAAAGGTCGCCCAAGCCGCTTAAAGAGTTACCACGCGAACCATATTGGTAGAACCAGATACCCCAAACGGCACACCTGCGGTAATCAGGATGTTACAGCCTTTTGCACCAAGGCCACGCTCAATCATCGCTTGTGACGCTAGCGGCACAAGGTCTTCAAAGTCGCGCACATCACGGGCAACGTGTGGCTGCAGGCCCCAACCCAAGTTCAGTTGGCGGGCAATAAGTTTTTCAGGGGTCAATACCATAATTGGGTGCAGCGGGCGTTGGCGGCTCATGCGCATAGCGGTTGAACCTGAACTTGTGAAAGTCACAATCGCTGAAATATCAAGCTGCTGTGACATACGGTGCGCACCAAGCGTAATGGCATCGCCAATGTTTTGCACAGACTCTGGGTGGCGAGCATCCATAAGTGGCTTCCACGCTGGTGAAATTTCAACACGCTTAATCACACGGCTCATCACTTCAACAGCTTCAACAGGGTAATCACCCGCAGCAGTTTCAGCTGAAAGCATAAGGCAGTCAGCGCCTTCGTAAGCAGCGTTTGCCACGTCTGAAACTTCAGCGCGGGTTGGGGTGTTGTTTTGGGTCATGCTTTCAAGCATTTGAGTGGCCACAACAACAACCTTACCTTCTTCGCGGCAACGGCGGATAATACGTTTTTGGATTGGCGGTACTTCTTCAAGTGGCATTTCAACGCCAAGGTCACCACGGGCCACCATCATACCGTCGCAAAGGTCGATAATGCTATCAATACGTTTAATGGCGTTTGGCATTTCCATCTTGGCCATAATACGGCTGCGTGGGCCAATAAGGTCACGTAGTTCTTGCACGTCTTCAGCACGCTGTACGAATGAAAGGGCAACCCAATCAACACCAAGTTCTTGACCAAACTTAGCGTCTTCACGGTCTTTATCAGTCATGGCTGAAAATGGCAAATCAACGCCTGGTAGGTTTACGCCTTTGCGGTCAGAAACTGGGCCTGAAGCTTCAACCACACATTCAACAGCGCCATCTTTTTTGGCAGTGACGCGCATTTTCACAACGCCATCGTTTACGTAAACAGGGTCACCTTCGTTCAAAACTTCCAAAATCTCTGGGTGTGGCAGTTGCACACGCTGTGCAGTACCTGGTGTTTTGTCGTTATCCAGCGTAAAGGTTGCGCCAACCTCAAGCACGTGTTTTGCGCCGTCAGCAAACTGACCTAGACGAATTTTAGGGCCTTGCAAATCTTGCAGGATTGTAATCGGGCGGTGGTGCTTTTCTTCTAGGGCGCGGATGTTTTTCACCACTTCACGGTGCACATCATGCGAGCCGTGAGAAAAGTTAAGACGAAAGCCGTTAACACCCAGTTCTACTAGCTTTTCAAGTACCTCTGGCTTACTGCTTGCAGGGCCAACCGTTGCAAGAATTTTGGTATGGCGTGGCAATTGTGGTTGGCGTTCGTTTTGTGGATCTAGCTGCATAGGGGCCCCTATTTCGGATTCAATTTTTGTTGTATTTACAAGCAGATGCTTATGCGGATTAACATAGCGATTTCAGGTGGGTTTGACTAGCCCTAACACGCAAATTAGGCGTATTTTTCGTTTTAAAAAGGTGCGCCATGGTCTATAGTGAAACCCTATAGGTTTAGCGATGCCCTGAAGCACACCATCAGGCACCTAATAAGAAAACTTAAAAACACAGGATTTCCCTACGCATGAACCGTATGCTCCTTCTCGCAACAGCTCTCTGGAAGCGCCGCGCAACACTTGTTCTTTCACTTATTGCCTTCCCTGCCCTTGTACTTATGTATGGCCTAAACAAGCCACCAATGTACGAAGCTGTTCAAACAATTTCGTTGAACCCTGAAAATACACAGTCAGACGTGCTGCAAGACACCAGCAACGAAGACTACCAAAAGATTTTGGAGCGTAAGCTTAAAAGCGAAACTCTACTTGAAGACGCTCTTGAGAGTGTAGGCACCGTGATGGCGGGCACCACTAACGAAGAGACAACTAAAGCCGTTGCCCAGCTACGCCGCAATGTTGAGCTAAGCTCTGCTGGCCCTAACGTGATTGAAATTACACTTTCTCACGAAGACCGCAGCAGCATCCTTCGTCAGCTTGAAGCTATCGTCACATTGTTCATTGATGACATTATGGCCCCTGAGCGTTTTGCCAAAGACGAACTTACAAACCACCTTGAAAACCAAGTCCGTGAACTGACCGAACAAAAAGCCGATACCGACGCTAAAATCGGTGGCCTAAAGTCAGACCTTCGCCGCGCTGATGAAAAAGAAGCCAACGCTATTGAGCGTCGTATCGCTGCACTTGAGTTCCAAAGCCAAACGCTGACTATGCAAATTAACTTGGCGAAAAACCAATACGAACAAGTGCTGAACGAAACCCAGCAAACTTTGTTTAACCCAATTATTAAAGCCGAAGGCAGCCCAGTTATCCTGACGCCGACCCCACGCCTTAGCCAACAGCTATACTTCTTGTTGGTTGGCCTTATTTTGTCAGTGGTATTTACAGCTGTAATGGTAGCGCTTGATATTCTGTTTGACCGCTCACTCCGCTACGATGATGAAATCCGTAAAGAGTTGGGCCTACGTATTCTTGGCCGCATGCCAAACCTAGGCGACGTGCACTTTGATAAAGGCCGCATGTCAACAATGCCTAAAATTAACATTTAATTGAACGCACACGAGAGCGCTGATTATGACGAAGAAAAAAGACTCAAACGCAACATCAAACGCGGTGCAACTGCAACCAACATCGTTTACCGAGATTAACCGTATCCACCGTCAGGCCCTTTCGGCCCGTCGTGGTAGCTTGGTGATTACCTCGGCCCTAGGCGGTGAAGGTGTTTCAACTTTTGCCCACATGATGGCCTTGCGTTCAGCTGATAATGGCCAACGCACCCTACTGGTTGACCTTAACCTACGTAACGGTGGCCTAAGCGAAGCCTTTAACGCCGAGCGTAAAATTTGGGGCCTTGCTGGGCGTGAACTTAACGAACCCCTAACTGACCTTATCGAACCTGTTGAAGGCGTACAGAACCTATCATTTATGGCGGCCCCACGTGATGACGAGAGCGTGCAGTTCTTGCGTGATGTACAGCGTTCTAAATACTTTTTGACCAACCTAGAACACCAGTTTGACCAAGTGGTGATTGATACCACGCCTGTTGGCGCCCTAAACCGCCAAAACATTGACCCTGTTCTGCTAAGTGCTGCGGCAAGCCGTGCGGTTGTTGTGTTTATGGCTGGTGTAACACCAAAAGATAAAATCCACCGCTGCGTACGCCAACTTGAAGAAGCTGGTGCGACCATCGAAGGTTTGTTGGTAAACGACTACCGTAACCCAACCCTACAGGAAGAACTTTTGAAGTTTTCTGACGGTGTAAAACGCCTAAGCCCCGCTGTGGGTGACTGGCTGCGCCAGAAGGTTTTAAAATCAACCTTCCTTTCGTAAAAAGGTGATTCAAAACAAATTATTAAGCTGGCACAAGGTGTCAGCTTTTTAGTTTATACGCCCCCCTATAAGAAACAAGGTTTTGTACTGCAGGGCATTTTTTATGATGGGGGGATCTGCAGTACAACCATAATAATAAAAAAAACGGGGTGAGCACGTATTGCCAACGTCGCCTGACTTTAGTTATCCGTACCTGAACGTGGACTTGGACCAAGCCACGATGATTGTTGTGTCTGCGGCACAGCAAAGCGAGTTTATGCAGCAGATTAGCCAAAGCGTTGGTTTTTGGGGTGGCCTTGCCGAGGCTTGCGCCCTTATTGGCTTTACCGTAGCTGTGATTGGCGGCGTGCTGCGCAAGGTAAATCTCTTTTCAATTGGTTGCTGGCTTGCGGTGATGATTATTCTATTCGTCGCACCGCTGAATGCACAGCGTGACGGGGCTAAAAACTCAGACCCTTTATTTTTTACAGCCATTACACCAAATAGCTATGACTGGACTAAACAACCCTACCCAACCTTCCACCTGCCTGATGATATGCCAGAGTTGGCAGACGGTGAAGAAATCCCGCAAGCAAAACCCAAAACACCACTTGAAGATTTAAAGAAGCTTGAGCCTATGAAAAAAGGCCAGCCGTTTTATATGTTCACCCCTCAGCTTGTGACCATTGATACCCTGAACCGTGTGCGCACAGGGGTGAGCCAATCCTTTGTTGATGGAGATGGATACTCAGCCCCAGTGGTTGATTTCTCAGTCCGTAACAGTGATAGCCTGAAGCCACTTGCAAACTTCTCACGGGTGATGTTTGGCAATATTGATGACGGTGCGTATGCCGCACTCCTGCCGATGCTTCTCACCTTTTTAATGGTTGTTGTTATTGTGTGTACGCCGTTTATTTTAATCGTCGCGGCGATGATGCCCCACTGGGCACCTAGCCTACTTTTACTCACCGTTGCAGGTGTAGCCTACACCAAAGTAGTTGAAGTCATGTTTGCGATGATTCGTGGGGTGTTTGGACTATTTCTTGATATTGGTGGCCGTGCGCAACCTGGCCAAATACGTGATGTTGCCTTGTTTAACGAAGTGCTGCTTGGCTTAGGCTATTTGTGTGCGCTAGTGGCCTCAATTTGGCTGGTGCTAAAAATTCGTAAAACAGGGCAAAACGCCCATAACCTACTGCAAGACTTCATCCGTGAAAGCCGTGCAGCGAGCCTTGCCCAAAAGCAAGCAGCCGATAAACTTTCACACTCATCAGGGCTTGCTTTACAAAGCAGCCGTATTAGTGGCGGCATTGGCGGCGGGGTTGGCAGTACCATTGGTACCCAAAGCCTGAGTGCGCCACTTCAAAAGATACCTGTTGATACGGCCCGTGCCGAAGCCCTTCGCCAAAAGGCAACCAACCAAAAATCAGCAGAAGAGCTGCGCCCTGAAGCGCCAAGTAACCCTAAGCTGCAAGAAGAGAACATTGCCCGTGCCTACGCCAAAACCCGCGAGCAAGCCCTTAAACGTGCCAAAGAAGCTGGTGTCCCTGATGCTGCAGCCCTGCCACGTTCAGCCTCAGGCCAAGCAGGCCAAAAAGCCGAAACGGTTGAACCTGCTCTTAGCAAAGTAGCGAAAACACTTGGTGGTGGCTCGCCCGAAGAACTTGGCCAAAGCTACAACACAGCTACGCAGTTATTTACCTCAGGCGCATTGAGTATGCGTATGGATAACGACCAAACCATGCGTGTTGAAGTGAATCTGTCGCTCGACATTATGCAAACGCTAAGTCCGGAACTTCAAGGGGCTGTCAGTCATTTGCAAAATGAGGGGCACATTACCCGTGCCACTGGCGACGATAACAAACAGTTTTTTGCCTTAGTTGAATAAGGCTCAAATTTAAAACCATAAAACAAAGGTGCCCCATGCCAAAAACTTCACGACAAACATCTCGAAAAACATTACTACTAACGCTACTTATTTTAACGCCGCTTATTCTTGCAGCGGGCACAGTTTATGCCGCACGCGTGGTCAACCCAGATGACCCTAACTTTCAAAGTTCAGACTCTAGCATCAAGTTTAAAGCTAACCCACAAACCGTAAAGCTGAACAACATGGAAGCCCGCATGAATGAAATGCAGGCCCGTATTGATTACCTTGATAAAGCCCTGCAAGAGTCAACAAACCGTATTAACGAGCTTGTAACAACCATGACAGCTCAAGGCACAACCATCATCAATATGCGCAACATCATGCAACAGAATAACTCAAACGTGAATGAGATGATGAACTGCGGTGCCTCAGGCAAGCTTTACACAGGCGGCCGCTGCGTGAGTATGCAGCGTTAACCATTTAACAAATACATACGCACAAAAAAGCCGCCCTATTGGGCGGCTTTTTCTAGCTTTAGGCAAAGTTAGCTTGCGCGAACTTCCAAACCTTTTTTACGCCAGTATTCGGTCATCATATCGCCGTTAGTTACGGTGTCTGATAGTTGAACCTCAGGCTTAAAGTGCCAGAAGCGCGCTGCGCTTACACGGTCTTTATTAAGGTTTTTGCGCTTACCACGCACAGTGTGGCGGCCAGCGTAGTAGTAGTCGCCGCTCATAAGCTCAAGGCCTTCACCGATTTGGGCAATAATGGCGCCCGCTTGCTGTGGCACTTGGTGGAAAGTACCATCACGGTCTTCCACACACAGGCCTGATGTGCTTGGTGAAACTACAGTTGTTAGGCAACCTTTGTCCTTGTGCACTTTAATTAGCTCTACGTCTTCCTCAGGGTCACCTGGGGCGTTGTATGGCGGGTAGTGCAACCAGCGGAATGTGCTCCACTTGTCGGCGCTTAGGCTCTCAACAAGGTCAGTAAAGTATGGGGCATTTTCTTTGCTCGGGCCATGCTTGGTCAAAATGCCAAGAAGCTTCAAAACAAAGTCTTTGTTTGCTTGGGCCAGCTGCTTTGTGTTTTCAAAGCTGCCAGTGTTTGGGTATGAGCCTGGTACACCTGGTTTAACGTGGTAGTACTCGTTTTCGTTCTTCGTACCCTTGTTATGGTCATGGTGCTCACTGCCCATTTCCGAACCAAGTGGGTAAAAACCAACTTCAGGATCTTCACACTCGATTGATTTTTCACGCCAATGATGCTTACGCTTTTCTTCTTCTGATAAAGCAAAAAAGCCGCCCGTAGCAGGCAGCCATTCATCATACGCAGCTTTAATTAGTTCAGGAGAAATACCGTGGTTTACGATAAGCGCGGCACCAATGTTTTTACAAGCATCAACAAACTTTTGTTCAAAGTCTGGGGCTTGCATATCTAGTACATTTACACCCATTATTTGCCTCTTTTTGGTTAAGGGATGGCCTTAGCATCTGAATATTAAGGCGTACCCTTATTAAACTTCATAGTTCTGAGTCTTAACCCCTCAGAATTATTCTGCGCCCCTATTATGCCGTACCAATAAAAACTGTCAAGTTTTCTAGCAATTTAGCATAGGTTTGCTGCGTTTTTAGGCACGCTTGCCATGCAGATACACGCAACCCTTGCATTATAGACGCACAAAAACAACACCCAACACGTTGATATTGGTCAATATTCTGGGTTTTATGCCTTTCAGAGTGTAAAGCCTTTGTAAAAGTGCTTTAATAGAGCATTAATGTTTAAAACACAGCGCACACAATCTAAAAAGGCACTAACGGCATGAAAATCCTAACCATTTTTACTGGTGGTACAATCGGAACCATTCAAGGCGACAACTACAGCATTGACGTTTACGACAAAACACCCGAAATGCTGATGGAACGTTACGCCCGTAGCGCTGGCGATGATGTTGAGTTTATTGCCCGCACCCCGTTTTTCAAACTGAGTGAAAGCATTACCCCAAAAGAACTGACCGAGCTTGTTTCATGCGTTGAGAAAAACCTCGGCGAAGGGTATGCCGGCGTGCTTATTTTGCACGGCACCGACACCATGGCCTACACTGCCTCTACCCTTTCGTTTGCGCTAAGCCACCTTGATGTTCCTGTTGTGCTTACAGGCGCTAACTACCCTATTGATGACCGCCGCTCAAACGGCTTCCGTAACTTTGTGGCCTCTATTGATTTTATTAAAGACCAATATGCACCAAAGTCAGGCACGTTTGTGGTGTTTGAAAATAACCACGACCGCCGCTGCCTTGTGCACTTAGGTTCACGCATTTTGCAGGCTGAAGCCTTTAACGATGAATTTTCAAGCCTTGGTGGTGTGTACTACGGCGAGATGACAGGCACCAAGTTCCGCCGTTTAGAAGACCGTGTAAACCCTTCAAACGCTGAGCTTAAAACACCTCGTCCACAGCGCCTTAAAAAGGTACCGCTAACGTTTGCTGATGATGTGCTGGCCCTCTTCCCTTACCCGGGGCTGCGTTATGACCAGTTTCATGACTTGGTAGATAACAAAAAGATTAAAGCCGTGGTACATGGCATGCACCACTCGGGCACCGCTACCGTACGTAAAGAAGAAGAAAGCCCTTACTGCCTTGCCCAGTTTATTGAGCGCTGTGCCAAAAGCGGCATCCCTGTTTACAGCTGCCCATCGCGCGAGAAATTGATGGTTGAAAAATACATTACCTCGCACGACCTACTTGATGCGGGCATCCGTCCTATTGAAAACATTTCAATGCCAGCGGCCCTTACTAAAATTATGCTGGCCTACGGTAACTTTGAACACCAAAACGAGATTGATTACTTCCTAAAAGAAGAAATTAACTTTGAGTTTGTTGATTTCCGCCGTGCAGGCTACGGCAAGCACCGCCGTAATCGTTAGTATTAGAGGGTAAGATTACCCCATAAAAAAGCCGCCCCGTAGGGCGGTTTTTTGCATCGTCAGCAGTGTTACTTTTCGTAACCTTTAGCTTTGCGCCAAAGCGTAATGTAGCGGCGTTTTTGCGCTCGCTCTTGGGCAAGTTGCTTCTTCCATGACTCACGCTCAGCCTGATTACACTCAACACGCAACTTTAGTTGGGCCTCGTGCTCTCGCTGAATTTGATAAATCTTACGGTCATGATCATCAATATATATTTTGGCAAAGGGGTTAAGTAATAAAATTACAAAAGCCCCGCCCAACACAAATAAAATTGAAGCAACAAGTGCATTAAAAGGGCCAACAAATGCATCGCTTGTAATAATAAGGAGCGTAATGGCAATAATAAAAAAGCCATACACAACTCTACTGGTTGTATCCATAGGCATTCATCCTCGTAAAAGGTAGGTAAAAAGAAAAGAAGAAGGTTTAGAACCTGAGTAAGGTGGGCGTGATGTTTGTTTTTTTCAAGGCATATATTGCGTCCAATCTGTACCCTTGGTATAAATAGCCTTATTCACTTATCTTCTTCTGTTTTCTCTCCTCTCTGGAAAAGGACTTTCCTTATGAAGAACCCCATCAAGGGCACCGTGGCTTATGTTGCAACCGCAGCGCTGCTGAACTTTGCCCAGCATGCCAACCCCAATATGCTTTCGCGCGGCAAGGATGCTAAGCGCATCAAGCAATACGTTGCCGCCGGCGCCGATGTCACGGCCACCAATGATGACGGCGAAACCGCCGCCCACATTTTTGCCCGCCGTGGCAGTTTTAATGGCCTGCACACCATTGTGGTGGCGGCTGGTAATGTTCGCATTGTCTCGCAGCCCGATAAGGACGGCATGACCCCGCTGCTGCGCCTGGCTGAAGCCAACAACACTGGTGTTGATCAGTATCTGCAGTTCCGCACTGAAGAATACCTCAACCAGCGTGACAACCAAGGCCGTACGATTGCCTATCTGTTTGCCGAAAATGGCAACTACGACAAGGTCATCGAGCTTGCCGAACGTTGCCCCGATGTAAAACAGCAGTGCATTATCTTTGCGGTGCAGAACAGCAAAAAGCTGACCCCCACCGAAAAGATGGACGCTCTTGAAGCTCTGCGTTACGCAGGCTTTTAAGGCAGCGTTGCCAACCACTTAACGACGAACCCCCTCGCACTGCGAGGGGGTTTTTGTGTTGCTGATTTGGCTAAAATACTGCTATATAGAAGGTAGATAATTTATCTTCTCTTCTTTTTGATTCCTCCTTTCTTTGGATACCCAACATGTATGGAATATGCACTAGCCAATTGAGCGATTTCATCCTCGATTGTTCGCGTAAAAACGAAGACCAGCATATCGACTACTACATCCAGTTTGGCGGCGACGCGAGCCGCTGTGATGAAGATGGCCGTAATGCCGCCCACCACTTTGCCATGCGGGGCAACGCCAAAGGGCTTAATGCTCTGGCACTTGATGACATGACACCGTTTGAAAAGGCTGACAAATACGGCATGACGCCGCTGATGTACCTTGCCGAACGCTCAACCCAAGATGTTATGCCCTATGCCGTTCAGCGGCCGCAACTGCTGGCACAGACCGACCTTAAGCATCGCTCCATTGCTGGCTTTATTGCCGCAAAGGGCGACCTTGACACCGTGCTTGGCAAAATGATGCCCATCTGCCCTGAAATTCGCTTTCAGCGGATTATCAGCATGGTCATGAGCAGCCTTACCCTCGACCCGATGGAAAAAATCCGCATGGTGCGGATCCTCGGCCATGAAGGGTTTGAAACCAAGTCGATTTAATACGTCTATATAACGAACCCCTAAGCCCTTTCTGCACATGCAGAGGGGCTTTTTTTATTTAGCCACAGCAACTTAGGGTGTGTTATAACAAGGGCATATTTGTTTATCTTCTTTTTCATTTCCCCACATCCTCGATTGGACCCATCAATGATGTTTGTTCCTGATATCAATCACCTGTGCGACATGATTTTAGCCCATGGCAAAAACAATGACGCAACCTACGCCATCACCTGCATTGCCTATGGCGGCGATGCCAGCTGCAAAGACGATGACGGCCGCAATGCCGTGCACCACTTTGCCATCCACGGCAACATGGAGGCTATTCAGGCTTTGGCCGATGATGATGCCTCGTATTTTTTGGTCAGCGATAACTTTGGAAAAACGCCCCTGCTTATCCTTGCTGAAGGCGGCCATACTGACTTTCTGATTAAGTTCTTGAAGGATTACCCATCCTACGGGCTTTCAAGTAATGAATACCCTCAGCAGTCGGTTGCGGGCGCTTTGGCAGCCCACGGGCATGCTCAGTTTGTTATTGATGAACTGCTGCCCCAGTGCCCTGAGGTTCTGAACGAGCCTGTTGTCGCTATGGTCATGGCCAGTGAAGCCATTAAACCTACCGACAAAATTAAGGCCCTACGTGCCCTGAGCCTTGCAGGCTTTAAGGCCTAAGCCGAATAAAAACACCTTACGAAACGAAAGACCCCCAGCTTTGCAGCTGGGGGTCTTTTTCTTTTTATTATGAACGGTAGGCTTAGCCGTAAAAAAGCCCCCAACCAAATGGTTAGGGGCGCGTAAATAGGTTTAACAGGTCGCCTATTGGAACTTCTTAGGAACATTCGCACGGACTTGTGCCCACGCTTTGTCCACAGACCAGTCAGCGGGTTGCATTTCTCCCACATCCCACTGGGCATTGCGGTCTTCAATCCATTCCTGGCGGGCCTCTATAAAACTACTTTTATGGCAATTTTCCCAATAAAAGCCCATATGCATGCCACAACAGGGGCAATCATCTTCTGGCAAAATAATCTCTTGAAAGTCAAAACCACACACCAAACAGTGTGTACGAGGGTTTTCATTATTTGAGGCTTGCATAGAAATACTCCTTGTCGTTTGCACCAGTATACACGAAAAAGCCCCCAACCAAATGGTTAGGGGCACGTGAATAGGTTTAACTGCTCGCTTATTGGAACTTCTTAGGAACATTCGCACGGACTTGTGCCCATGCTTTGTCCACAGACCACTCAGCAGGTTGCATAGCAGGGCTATCCCAACGGGCTTTTTGTTTTTCGATCCAATGAAGACGGCCAATGCGAATATGCTCTAAGCCTGCATCTTCCCAGAAGTACCCCATAAAGAAACCACAACAAGGGCAATCATCCTCACGGATAACTTCCTGACCAAAATCAAAACCGCACACCAAACAGTGTGTGCGAGGTTTGTCATTATTTGTGGCTTGCATAGAAGTACTCCCTATCATTCTGATGTTTTGCCGCTTCATACCCATGCGGATTAGTTATGGTAAAGAAAAGGCAAACTTACAAGGCGCCTCAAAACGAAAGATCCCCCAGCTTTGCAGCTGGGGGTCTTTTTCTTTTTATTATGAACGGTAGGCTTAGCCGTAAAAAAGCCCCTACTTGAGGGGCTCTTTAATTAGTTTGCTTGGCGACGCAAGAAAGCTGGGATGTCAAGGTCGTCAAAGTCTGGCTGTTGTGGCTCAGGCTTTTCCATTTTCTTAACGTTTGTAGGCTCTTCTTGCTTCACTGACTTCTGTAGCAAGCTTTCGCCACCTAGTGGAAGCGATGGCTCGCTTGGTGCAGGTGTTGAAACTTCAGAAGTTGAATTTGATTTAGTTTCAGTCTCGCTTGAGGCTAGAAATGATGATGAAGGAGCTTTAAAAGTGCTTGTTGGTTGCTTAGGCTTTGAGCTTGGTGTGAATGAGCTCTTGGTGTTTGTAAAGCCTGAGTTACCAGTTGTGCGACGTGCTGAGTTATCACCCAAGCCAGTTGCTACAACACTTACGCGGATTTCGCCTTCCATAACGTTGTCGAACGCTGTACCGAAGATGATGTTAGCGTCAGCGTCAACTTCTTCACGGATACGGTTAGCAGCTTCGTCAACTTCGTAAAGGGTCATGTCTGGGCCACCAGTAATGTTAATAAGAACACCACGTGCACCCTGCATTGAGATACCGTCTAGTAGCGGGCTTGAGATAGCCATCTCGGCCGCCATAATAGCACGACGCTCACCTTCAGCTTGACCTGTACCCATCATCGCTTGGCCCATCTCAGACATCACAGTTTTAATGTCGTTGAAGTCAAGGTTAATGAAGCCAGGCACAACCATAAGGTCGGTCACGCCACGTACGCCTTTGTACAGCACATCGTCAGCCATTTTAAAGGCTTCCATAAGTGTTGTGCGCTCAGTAGCGATACGGAATAGGTTTTGGTTAGGAATAACGATAACGGTGTCTACGTATTGTTGTAGTTCTTCGATACCGTTTTCTGATTGCTTAGAACGACGCGCACCTTCAAAACCGAAAGGCTTAGTTACGACAGCAACAGTTAGAATACCTTGTTCTTTTGCAGCACGGGCAACAACTGGTGAAGCACCAGTACCTGTGCCACCGCCCATACCGGCAGTGATGAAGACCATGTGTGAACCACGGATAACTTCTGAAATTTCGTCGAATGATTCTTCTGCGGCGGCTGCGCCTACTTCTGGGTTAGCGCCTGCGCCTAGACCTTCGGTAATTTCGCTACCGAGGCGGATTTTGCGTTCTGCTGGGCTTAGTTCCAGTGCCTGAACATCAGTGTTTGCAACAACGAAGTTAACACCTTGTAGGTCAGATTCAATCATGTTGCGCACAGCATTACCACCAGCACCACCTACACCAATCACGGTGATTTTTGGTGCGCTGTTGTTTTCTGAGACCATGCTGATGTTTAGTGACATGGAAAAACCCCCTGTAAATCAAATAATTACATAATAAAAGCAAACTTGGTGAAACACATTATATAGTATTTGCACCGTTTTAAAACCCCCTAAATAACTATATATCGTTATTTTTTAGGGCGTTACGTAGCTCTATGCACTATCCGTTGGGGTAAAGATGCCGCAAACTCAAAAACTTACGGCTTATATTTATATATTCGCCTTAAGCAGGTTGGAAGCTCTCATAGAACCACTTTTTAATCATACCCCAGATATTCAGCTGTGCAAAGGGGCGATTGTAGCGTTTTGGCACCCGTTGCGTTGCCGCACGTGCACCTGAGATTACCAAACCACTTACTGTGGCAAACTGTGGGGCGCTGCTCATGCTTGTCAAACCGCCCAAACCTGCGGGTTTTGCAACACGCACTTGCTTATCAAGCACCATTTCGGCTAGTTGACGGAAGCCATGAAGTTGGCTTGTGCCACCAGTTAGAACAACACGACGACCAATTGTATTTTCGAAGCCTGATTTTTCAATCTCGGCACGCACCATTTCAAGGATCTCTTCACAGCGGGGCTGGATGATACCTGCAAGCTGGCTACGGGTAATGTGGCCTGTCATGTTTTCTTCGTCTTCCCCTACATGAGGAATATCAATGTTGGTATCGCTATCTACCAAGCTTGCCATAGCGCTACCGTACAAGGTTTTAATGCGTTCGGCCTGATACAAGGGGGTTGATAGGCCGCGTGCAATATCGCTTGTAATGTGGTTACCACCAACCGGTACAACGGCGGCGTAAACCATTTGTTCCTGATCGTAGATAGCAATATCACAAGTACCGCCACCAATATCGACGAGGGCTACACCAAGTTCGCGTTCGTCTTCAATCAGGGTTGAAAGGGCTGAGGCGTATGGTGAAACCACTTGGCCAGCCACATCTAGGTTGCAGCGCTGCACACAACGAATAATGTTACGTACAGGGGCTTTTGCTGCTGAAATAATGTTAACGTCGGCTTCAAGGCGTGCGCCCATCATGCCACGTGGGTCACGGATATCGAGTTGGTCATCAAGCACGTACTTCATCGCAAGTGAATGGATAATCTGACGGTCGCCTTCTAGCTGTTTAGCGCAGGCAACTTCCAACACCTTATCAAGATCGTGTTGTGTAATTTCGTGATTACCAAGTACAACAAGGCCATCAGTTACGTGGCTACGTAGGTGCACGCCGCCAATGCTTACAACAACTTGGCTTACGTTAACGTCGGCCATTTCTTCGGCCATACCTACCGCTTCACGGATAGCACGTTCGGTTGCGTCCATATCAACCACCATACCGCGCTTAATGCCGTGTGAAGCACATGTACCATAACCAATCACCTGCGGCTGGTTGTCGTCGTTCATCTCAGCGATGAAGCACGCAACTTTACTGCTGCCAATATCTAGGCCCGCGATGATGTTATTTTTATGGCGCATGTTTTATTCTCCCCAAGTAGGCTTTTAACAATTAGGTATTCACCAAATGTTAATTGCTCTTATTCTTATAAGTATCCGTTAGCGGCTGGCGGTAAGCGCAGCACAATTCTGTCTTCTAGGCGTAGGTCAACCATAACGTCTTCTACGCTCAAAATTTTGCGTTCTTCATGCAGTCGGGCTAGGTATTGCAAAGCCGTTTCTGCATTTTTTTCAGGTAGTTTAACCAACACACCACCATCAAATTGCAAATCCCAGCGGCGGTTGCCCACGTAGGTGCCACCACGCACTAGCTTTGCAATTTCAGGTGCTGTATCAAGCAATTCAAACAAAGCTTCGGCGGCAGTATCTGCCCCTTGGCCACGTAGAATTGGCAATTCTTCAAAGTTATGAGTTTCTGAGCCCACAACAGGTTCGGCGATTTGCACACCGTTTTTATCAATCACCCAAACTTCGCCGCCTACATCAAGTCGGGCAAGTGGGTCATATTCTGTAATCTCAAGGCGGATGGTGCTTGGCAGCTCACGGGTGACGGCAGCTGATTTAATCCAAGTGACATCCTGAATACGCTCACGGGTTGCTTGCGCATCAAAACCCACTAGCGAGTTGCCCTGCTCCATATCAAGTGCAGCACGTAGTTCGGCAGGGTCAGCGTAAACAACGCCTGAGACCATAACCTCTTGCAATTGTGCATCGATTTGGCGGGCAATAAATTCTTCGGCTGAATTGGTCACGCTACCCCAGTTTTGGTAAAGCTGATGGCCGCCGTACCAACTTAGAGTCAGGGCAGCAACAGCAAACAAACCTTTTAAAGCTTCATGACGGTTAGGCAAACGTGTGCGACGCACATGACCAGCTTGGCGACGTGCACGGCGGCTCGTTCCCTTTGCTGATTTTGTACGACGGTTTACCATAAAATGATTACCCTTCAAGGACTTAGGTTTGTGACTAAATTCAGGCTATGCCGCAACTGGCATATTAACCTTTATTTAGATTAGCAAACCCAACCACGAAGTGCATTAATGTGGCGGTTTTTGGGGCTTAAAAACGCTGTACCCTGTCACCCAAAAGCCGCACTTCGCCCTGAAGGGCAATGCCTGTCTGGGATAGGACTTTTTCTTGAACCTCAGCACCCAAATCTTCCATATCGGCAGCGGTCGCTGCACCAAGGTTGATAAAGAAATTGCAATGCTTTTCGGAGACTTGCGCATCGCCTTTGCGCAGACCACGGCAGCCTGACTCTTGAATAAGCTTCCACGCGGCCATCGGGCCATTGGGCCCTTCGGGGTTTTTAAACCATGAGCCTGCATTTGGCCACTCAAGGGGTTGTGAACCACGGCGCTGGTGATTTACAAAACGCATTTTTTCACGGATTTCATTCTTATCGCCCGCTTTCAGCTGCATGGTGCAGCCTGTGTAAATCCAGCCTTCTGGCAGAGTGCTGTTACGGTAAACAAAGTTAAAGAATGATGGCTCGAGGATTTTCTTCTCGCCTGTATCTGTAATCACGTGAACATCAATCAGAATGTCCACCATTTCGCTGCCGTAGCAGCCAGCATTCATTACAAGCGCACCACCCATTGAACCAGGAATACCGCAAATAAACTCAGCCCCTGTAAGTTCGTTTGTACGGGCTAGGCGTGCCACTTTACCTGTGCTGGCGCCAGCTTCACAAAACAGAACGTCATCGGTAATCTCTACCGCATCCATGCCTTTACCAAGGTGCACTACGATGCCTGCAATACCACCATCACGAATAAGAATATTACTCCCCTCGCCTAGCAGAGTAATAGGCACGTCTTTAGGCTTGTTGGCCCAAAAGTGCGCAAGGTCATCAACATCAGCTGGGATGTAAAGCACCTCGGCAGGACCACCAATTTTAAAGGTGGTGTATTCTTTTAATGATTTTGAAAATTCATACGTGCCACGAACTTCAGGCAGGTTTTGCTCAAGAGGGCTTTGCATAGCAAAAATCCTTTACGCTGCTGATGAGGCCAACATGCTTGTTGCAACTTTTTGCGCCATGGTTGAAATATCACCCGCGCCCATAAACACAACACCATCACCTTTAGCCATCAGTGGCTTAATAGTAGCTTCGATGCTTGATGGATCTTCAGCGAAGTGGATTTTTTCAAACCCAAGGGCACGCATTTCGTTGGCCAACGTTTCACGGTTAATACCTTCAATTTCGCACTCGCCCGCTTTGTAAACAGGCAGAAGCACAACTTCGTCAGCCACGGTAAGGCTGCGTGCAAATTCTTTCATGTGGTCTTGCAGGCGTGTGTAGCGGTGCGGCTGCATTACGGCACAAATTTTAGACGTACCAAAAGCTTGGCGTGCGGCAGCAAGTGTTGCGTCAATTTCTACTGGGTGGTGGGCATAGTCATCTACCAGTGTTACGCCTTCAGGGGCGCCAAGTACGCTAAAGCGGCGGCCCACACCTTTAAAGCCTTCAAGGCCTGATAGGGCCTTTGCAAGTGGTAGGTCAATTTCGTCAGCGGCGGCAATGGCAGCTAGGCTGTTTAGCACGTTATGACGGCCAACCATTTGCAAGGTAATATCAGGGATAACCTCTTCACGGTCACGGAGTGAAATGTGTAGGTCAAACGTTGTGGCCACACCTTCAGGGCGAAGGTTCATGGCACGGTAGTTCACACCAGCACTAAAGCCGTAAGTGGCCACGCGGCGGTCGGTAATACTTTCGGCTAGTTTTGCACATGTTGGGTGGTCACCGCACATAATGGCAAGGCCGTAAAACGGAATGCTTTCAGCAAAATCACGGAAGGCTTGGTATAGGTTTTCTTCTGAGCCGTAGTGTTCCATGTGCTCAGGGTCAATATTGGTAATAATCGCAACGGTGGGGCGTAGCTTTTTAAATGAGCCATCACTTTCATCAGCTTCAACAACCATCCAGCTGCCATCACCTACACGGGCGTTTGAGCCTAGCTCGTTTAAAATACCACCGTTAACCACTGAAGGCTCAATACCGCCAGCCGTCAGCATGCTGTAAACCAAGGCCGTGGTTGTGGTTTTACCGTGGGTACCACCAACAGCCACACTAAGCTGGAAGCGCATAAGCTCGGCCAGCATTTCAGCACGGTGCACCACAGGGATGCCCATGGCTTTAGCTTTTTGAAGTTCTGGGTTGTCTTGTTTAATCGCGGTTGAAACCACAACAGCGTCAGCACCTTCAAGGTTTTCCATATCGTGGCCAACAAAAAGTTTAACGCCAAGCTTACGAAGGCGTGAAAGGGTCTTACTGTCTTCAGCCATGTCAGAGCCTTGAACCTGATAGCCTTTACCAATCAGAATTTCAGCGATGGCGCTCATGCCGATGCCGCCAATGCCGATAAAGTGCAAAAGTTCTACAGTTTCTGGAAGAATGCGATCAATTTTTTTCATGGTGAATGTGTACCCTTCAGCCTTTTTTAAAGGCATTAATGTTAGGGCAAATTTTTACCATTTTTAGAAGAGGTGTGCAATGTGGTAAAGCACAGCTTTTATATAGTCGATGAATCTGGATGAAATAAATCGCCTGAATGACGACTAGATATCATCTCCTAACTTCTCATTTGCAATATCCATCGCCGTCTTTGCCTTTGGCTTTGGGGCGGCAAGTGGCTCACCTGTTTCGGCATCGGCCATAACTTCTTGGGTTTCAAGAGCACTTTCAACGTGGCCAAGGCCTGCAAGTTTCATAATTTCATCAGCGGCATCAGTAGCAGCTTGAGGTTTGGCAACAAGGGCGGCATTACTCTCAAACAGTTCACGCTTTGTTTGGCGTGTTAGAAGTTCTTTAAGCTCACGGGCCAGAATATCTGGGTTGAGGTTTTGCTCTTCAATCATCACCGCAGCACCTGCTTTGGTAAGGATTTGCGCATTATCAATTTGGTGGCCATCAGCCAAGCGCAGCGGCACAAGGATTGACGCACGGTTTAGGATTGCAAGCTCTGAAATACTACCCGTCCCTGAGCGACCAATAACTACGTGGGCTTGGTGCATAAGCTCAGGCAGGTTATCAAAAAATGGTGAGACTGTTGGCTGGATTGGCGTTTCAGCGTAGGCACGTTTTACGTTTTCAACATCTTCAGGGCGGGCTTGCTGGGTAACTTCAAGCTGCTTTTGCAAATCAAGCGGCAGTTCAGCGATAGCTGCAGGCACAATGTCTGACAAAATGCGAGAACCTTGGCTCCCACCAAAAACAAGCACATGCAGTTTGCCGTCTTCTGTACGGTCAACACCACGCAGCTCCAAAACATCTTTACGCACAGGGTTGCCCACTGCGTGGTATTTTTTAGGCTTCTTAGCACTGTCTTTAAAGTTGGTTCGTGCGGCATCAAAGGCCAGTAGTACGCGTTTTACAATCGGTGCAAGCATAAGGTTAGCACGGCCCGGCTTTGCGTTTTGCTCATGCAGAATTGTAGGGATGCCCTGCACGCGAGCAGCAAGTACTGCCGCTACTGAAGCGTAGCTCCCTAGCCCCAAAACAGCGACTGGCTTTTCTTTACGGATAATTTTAAACGCCACAACAAAGGCGTGCGCCAAATCTTTAAGGGCATAAAGCTTACGCTGTAACCCTGGCACGTTCACTTGTGAGGCCGGTAGGTTAATAAAGTCAAAACCTTGTTCTTTCACGGTTGCCGTAAACTGGCGGCCTGACCCAATAAACGTACACAGCACACCCTTTTTACGTAGAGCATCCGCAATCGCAAGCCCGGGGAAGATATGCCCACCCGAAGCCCCCGTTGAGATAAACACACGTGGGTAGTTGTTTACGTTTTTACGGTCGATATTTTTTGACACTGCCGTCTCTCCGTGTACGAGTAAGGGCCAAAACAAACCCCATTAGAATTGACATTGAAAGCATTGAAGACCCACCGTAACTAATAAACGGCAGGGTCATACCTGTGGTTGGCATTAGGCTAAGGGCCACCCCTGTATTAATCACAACTTGGCCACCAAACAATAGAAGCAATCCACTGCCCGCAAGCGCCACAAATGGTTTTTCGGTATTCACAATACGGGTGAAGCTGCGCATCAAAATAAAGCCGTAAACTGCTAAAACAATCAGGCAGGTAATAAGGCCAAATTCTTCACCGATGACAGCAAAAACAAAGTCGGTATGGGCATCAGGTAGCGCATGTTTAACAACACCTTCACCAGGGCCACGGCCAAAAAAGCCGCCTTCAACAAAGGCTTGGCGGGCGTGGTCAACTTGGTAGGTATCGCTGTTCGCAGGGTCAAGGAAGCGAGACAGGCGTGAGCGCACATGAGGCAACAGCACATAACCCATGCTGGCAGTAATAGCCACAATCAGCAGTAGGCCTGCCAAAAATGTTGGGGCTAAGCTTGCCAAGAACATTTGGCCAAACCATACGCCCGAAAGCATCACGAACATGCCAAAGTCAGGCTGGAGCATCAGCACAATGGTCATTACACCTAGCAGGCCTAGGCTTACAAAAAAGCCATGCAAGCGGCGCTGTGCGTCTGGGTGGCTCATGAGCCATGCGGTAATAATTACAAAAGAAGGTTTCATCAACTCTGATGGCTGCAAACGGAAACCTGCAACATCAACCCAGCGCTGTGCGCCTTTAACTTCGGCGCCCATAAACAAGGTGCCCACCATCCCCGCTAGAGCAAGGGCAAATAACATAAACGACCATGTAATCACGCCTCGTAAACTTAACAGCGACATGGTTAGCATCACACCCAACCCACCAAATAGGAAGATGATTTGTCGGCGCGCAAAGTAGAAACTGTCTACGTTAAAGTCAGACGCTACGCCCGTTGAAGCCGTAAAACTAATGGCAGCACCAAAGCCCATCAACAGCAGCACGCCCAAAAGCGTAAAGCGGTCAACGCATGACCACCACTGTGCAATAGGATGATTGGTAAAGCGCAAAAAACGCACGGTTCTTATTCTTCCTCTTCTTCAGGGGGTTGGCCCATACCGCAAAGGTCGTAGGCAATTTCAATAAACACGTTACCGCGGTGTTCAAAACTATCAAACTGGTCCCACGAGGCACAAGCTGGGCTTAACAGTACTGTTGGGTTTTTGCCAGTTTTGGCGGCGTATTTTTGAGCGTCAGCGTAAGCTGCGGTTGTGGCTTCTTTAAGGGTACCGCAACGTTTAACAGGAACGTCAGCATCTTTAAGTTCCTTGGCAAAGCGTTCTTCAGCTTCACCCAGTAGGTAAATACCCTTAACGTTTTGCAGGTGCTCAAGGCATGGTACAAAACCTTCTTCTTTAGCCTGACCACCAGCCAGCAAGAAAATATCTTCCACGCTATCAAGCGCACGGATTGTAGCATCAGCGTTTGTGGCCTTAGAGTCATTACGGAAGGTCACACCTTCGTGGTCAAGCACACGCTGTAAGCGGTGTTTCAAACCACCGAATGATTCTAGCCCTGCTACAAACTGTTCAACGGTCAAAAAGTCTTTCACGGCAGCCCATGCACACACAACGTTTTGCCAGTTGTGCTTACCTGGTAGGCGCATTTGCTTTGAAAGATCATAAATTGCTTTTGGTGGGGTGTAGTCATAATCAAACATCACGCCTTCGTTGTTGGCAGTTACCCCTGCCCCAACACCTGTAACGCTTACACGGCGCAAACGAACGCCTAAACCAAGTGAAATGGCAAGTTTCTCAAGCTCGTAGTTATCAACCCCAACAACACGCAGGTCGCTAGGTTCTTGGTTACGGAAGATACGCTCTTTTGCAGCGATGTAGGCTTCCATGGTGCGGTGGCGTTCCATATGGTCGGCGCTAATGTTAATTAATACCGCTACATTTGCGTGGAATGTGTTCACCGAAAGTAACTGGTATGACGACAGCTCAAGCACGTAGAAACCATTTTTATCAAGCACAGGCATATCAAGCGCGGGGCGGCCAATGTTGCCACCAACTTCAACCTCAAGCCCTGCTGATTTTAGCAAGTGGCCAATAAGTGCTGTGGTGGTTGATTTACCGTTTGTGCCTGTAATAGCAATGTAAGTGGCTTCTGGCGCACGCAGTTGTGCAAGGTCAATATCGCTCCAAAGTTTCACGCCTGCCGCAAGCGCAGAAAATACATCTTCTTGTGATTCAGGAATCCCCGGGCTTTTAATGAGACCATCAAACTCAGACCAATCGATGGTGCTTGGCTTTTTAACTTCAACGCTGTTTGGCAGACCTTCGCAGGCGGCTGGTTTTGCGTCCCAAGCTGTAACTTTACAGCCAAGTTCTTCAACTAAAAATTTTGCAGCGGCACGGCCTGTTTTACCCAGACCCATTACAAAGAATTTTTTACCTTTAAGTTTTGTTAACGGCATGGTGCTACCTCAATTTCAGGGTTGCAAGCCCCACTAGTGCAAACAAAATGGCAATAATCCAAAAACGGATAACAATCTGTGATTCGGCCCACCCCTTTTGTTCAAAGTGGTGATGAAGCGGCGCCATCAAAAACACACGGCGGCCAAATACTTTGAACGAGAACACCTGAATCATCACAGATAGTGTTTCTAAAACAAACACACCGCCAATAATGGCAAGCACAAGCTCGTGCTTCGTCAATACAGCAACCACACCCAGTGAACTCCCAAGAGTTAATGAGCCTGTATCGCCCATAAAGATGCTGGCAGGTGGTGCGTTGAACCACAAAAAGCCAAGGCATGCCCCCACAATAGCAGCACAGAAAATTGTAAGCTCTGCCGCACCGGGGATGTAATGAATGTAAAGGTATTCAGTAAAGTCAGCACGACCTACAACGTAAGCAATCGCTGCGAATGACCCTGCGGCAATCAGCGCTGGTACAGTTGCCAAACCATCAAGGCCATCAGTCAGGTTAACGGCGTTGGCTGTGCCCACAATAACAAGGGTACCAAACACCATAAAGCCCATCATGCCCAGTGGTACGGCATAGTTTTTAACAAACGGAATAAACACATCGTAGGCCTTTGGTGCTTCAAGCACTTGGCCAAATACGTAAATAACACCCAATGAAACCAAGATACCTGCAAGTAAACGAATTTTACCCGGCACACCGCCTTTGCGGATTTGGCTCATCTTCAAAAAGTCATCAATAAAGCCAATGGTGGCGTAGGCTGTAACGGTACCTAGCGCTAACCAAATGTACATGTTTGTAAGGTCGGCCCATAGCAGGGTTGAAATCAGCATGCTGCCGTAAATCATCACACCGCCCATGCTTGGGGTACCCACTTTGGTTTTGGCGTGGCGTTCGGGCAGGTCTTCACGCACAGTTTTGTAGTGGCGCTGCATCTCACGGAATTTACGAATAATCTTTGGCCCAAAGAACAGGGTCAGCAAAAGTGTGGTGACCATAGCGCCGCCGGCACGTACGGTAATGTATTGGAACAAATTAAAAATCGGGAATTGTTCAGCAAGCGGATACAACAGGTTATAGAACATCTTTGGGGCACCAATTGGGGTTATTAAAAGCGCACCTCATTCTTAAATGCGCTAGGTTTTAATACCCTAGGCACATAGGTGCTTAACTTTAAATTAGCACGCCAAAAAATGTTTTTTAACTGGCGCGTTTATCAAGCGCTTTTAAGGCCGCCTCATGGTCACTAAAAGGCAACACTTTTTCACCGACAATTTGCCCATCCTCATGGCCCTTACCTGCTACCAAAATGGTGTCTTCTGGTGCGGCATTTTCAACGGCGTACAAAATAGCCTCGGCACGGTCGCCAATATTATGGGCTTCTGGGCAAGCCACCATCACTTCATCACGGATGATTTTAGCATCTTCCATACGTGGGTTATCATCGGTCACAACAACAACGTCGGCATGTTTTGCAGCAATACCACCCATCAGCGGGCGCTTGGCTTTATCACGGTTACCACCGCAACCAAACACAACCCAAAGCTTACCTTTAACCTGCGGGCGCAGGGCTTTAATGGCAACTTCAAGGGCGTCAGGCGTATGGGCATAGTCAACCACAACGGCTGGGGTGCCTTCTTCAACTTTTAGCATTTCCATGCGGCCCGGCACGCTTGTAAGCTCGGGCAGGTGTTTGCAAATCTGTTCGATGGTTACACCTTTTTCTGCCAAGCAAAGCCCCATAGCAACGGCCAAGTTTTCAGCCTGAAAACTACCGACAACTGGTACATCAATCAGCTTATCAAAAGCGTTGTATTTCACTTGTAGTTTAAGGCCTGTTTGCAGGCTTTCCACACAGCGAACCACAAGCTCGGCCTGGCCTGAGCCTACAGTCAAAACTTTACAGCCTCGGCCTTTAGGTAGGGTCATCAAAGCTGCGGCAGCTGGTGCGGGCAAGTTGCCCAGGCGGCTTACGTTAATAACAGCAGTACCGTTTTCACTTAGGAGTTCAGTAAACAAACGTAGTTTTGCTTCAAAATAGGCTTCCATTGAACCATGAAAATCACGGTGGTCAGGGCTAAGGTTGGTAAAACCAGCGGCTGCAAACTCAACACCGTCAGCACGGCTCAGCGCCAACGCATGGCTTGAAACTTCCATACAACAGTGCTCAACCTTGCGGTCAGCAAGATCTTCTAGGGTTGAATATAGTGTTTCGGCTGAAGGCGTGGTGTAGCCAGCGTAGCCAAGCTTTTCTTCACCTTCGTAGGTGCCAAGCGTCCCGATTGAGGCGGCTTTACCATGAATTTTTTCCATTAACGTACGGGCAAACCACGCTACTGATGTTTTTCCGTTTGTGCCTGTAACACCTGCCATAAACTTAGGCTGCTTAGGGTACTGCGCACGCATCCACTTGGCTTGGATTGACATTGGGTGCGTATGGGGAATAGCCTTAAGTTGCATTGCAGCTGGTAGCTTTTGAAAGCCTTCCATATCAACCACGATAGCGGCAGCCTTGGCCTTAATAGCTTGACCCACAAACTCTTCAATACGGCCTGCAATACGGCTATCGTACACAAAAACATCACCCGCTTTTAGCTTACGGGTATCGGCGCACACGTTCTGCACGTCAAGGTCGACAAGGTCTTGCGGGATGTTACTGGTAGGTTGGGTGGTAATAAGCTGTGATAATTTCATGCTTGTCATACTTCTGGGCCTTCCGGGTCGCTTTTTTAGGGGCAGCTTGTGCTTGTATTTTAGCACGGGCTTTTGCTTTAGCCGCTGCTTGAAGGACGCCATTCTGCGCCTCTGGCTTCAGAAGTTCAACAGTTTTTTCAGTCGGAGCGATACCTAAAATAGCAACCGCTTGTTTTGCAAAATCAGCAAAGGCTGGAGCCGCCGCAACACCACCACCTGCGGCACCTTCGTCTGCTTCATCGACCATAATAAGTGTTACAAAACGTGGGTTATCAAGTGGCATAACCCCTACGAATGACGCAACGTGCTTTTTATCATCATAGCCACCAGCCACACTTTTTTCTGAGGTACCTGTTTTACCCCCCACCTTGTAGCCGTGCACACGGGCGTGGCTACCTGTACCGTATTCTGTTACGTCACCCAAAAGGTCACGCACGGCGGCAACGGTCGTAGGTTTGAAAACTGGCTGGTCTGGTAAACGTTCTTGGCCAATCATGGTGTAAGGCTGCTTAAGCACACCATCAACAGCCGCAGCACGTACGGCTGAAACCATCTGAATTGGCGTTACAGCAATACCGTGACCGTACGACATACTCATGGTCGCAATGCGCTTCCAGCGGTGATGCTCAGGGTAAAGCGGGGTAACGCTAGTCACCATACCAATATCAACTGAGTCTAATAGACCAAGCTTTTGGAAGTAGTTTTGTTGTACTTCTGGGCCCATGCGGTCCGCGATTTGAGCCGCACCAATGTTTGATGAATACGCAAACACTTCGCGGGCTTTAAGCCATTTGCGCTTTGCGTGTGAATCACGAATGGTAAAGCGGCCAATACGTAGTGGCTTTGTGCAATCAATTTCTTCTTCTAGGCTCAGGCCTAGCTCTTGCTTAGCCATGGCGAGGGTAAATGTTTTGAATGTTGAGCCCATCTCGTAAACGCCACCAAGGTTACGGTTTAACCATGATGAACGCGGTGCTTTACCGTAGGCGTTCGCGTCGTAGTCAGGCAAGCTTACCATCGCAACAACTTCAGCTGTATTAGCATCTAGCGTAATACCCCATGCGCCTTTAGCGCCGTGGGCTTCCATTGTGCGTTCAAGGGCATCGTGCAAAGCACGCTGCAACCGCATATCAATGGTCAGGGCAACATCTTCACCGCTGGCCAGTTTCTCTTCTGCGCCACCTTCAATACCGCTAATACCTTGGCCTTGGTAGTTTGTTGCGCCAATAACGTGAGCGGCTACATTTTGCTGCGGGTACATGCGGCGGTCTTCTTTACGGAAACCCAAACCCGGCAAGCCAAGGGCGTTTACTTGGTAAACCTCATGTGGTGTCAGGGCACGTTTAAGCCATACAAAACGGCTATTACGAGAAAGCTTGTTACGAACATCTTGGGTGGTAAGGTCGGTCAGTACTGTTGGTAATTGGCGGGCAACTTGCTCAGAATCCAGAACGTTTGCAGGGTCAGCAAACAGCGAGTACACCGAAAGGGTCGTGGCCATAAGTTCGCCGTTACGGTCAAGAATATTCCCACGTTGTTCAAACGGTGTGTAGGTGGTTAAACGTGGTGTGGTTTCAGGCTCGCCATACGGGATAAAACCTAAACTTAAAAGGCGCACACCAATAACGCCAAAACCAAACACCAAAAACGCACAAGCCGCCCATGCACGGAAACGGAATCCGTTTACCGACTTTGCAGGCCCAAACTGTTTGCGCCGATTATCTTTACGGCGTTGGCGTGGCAGTTTCAATTAGTGGCCTCTTCCGTAAGCGATTTGCATTTCACGAGGCAGCAGCACAACTTGCTGTGGGTTAATTGGCTGAAGGTTTGTAGCTTCAGCAAACATTTGCAGTTGCTCTGGGCGAGCTAGGTACGCTTTTTCAGCACGTAGCACGCGAATATCTTCGGCTTTAGATGATTTTTTAGCCATCAGCATGTTTGCTTCGGCTTGTAGATCTTGAACCCCACTCTTCACCTGCATCATCACAACGAAAGAGGTGGCAATCAAAATAATAAAGATAACACTCAAAGAAGTTTTCATGCGGCCACCCTTTCTTTTTTTCTTTTTAGTACGCGCATTTTTGCCGAGCGTGCTCGTGGGTTTGAGCTGCTTTCAGCTGAAGTTGGTGCTTTAACGCCTTTGAACGGAAGAACATACCCATCTTTAAAATCTTCTTGTTCTGGGCGGTATTTGTTTACGTGGCTTTTCTTATCGGCCATATCGGCAAACATTTGTTTCACGATACGGTCTTCCAGTGAATGAAAGCTCACGATAATAAGTGCGCCGCCGGGCTTAAGGAGTTTTGCGGCGGTTGCAATCGCCATTTCAATCTCGCCAAGCTCGTTATTCACCGCAATGCGCAATGCTTGGAACACTTGCGTTGCCGGGTGAATACGGTCTTTAGGGCGACGGGGTTTCACAGATTCAACCGCGTCGGCCAGTTGTTTAGTTTCGGTAAACGGCATGTCTTTTCGGGCGGTAACTAAAGCGCGCGCAATCTTGCGTGAGGCTTTTTCTTCACCGTAGGTCCAGAAGATTCGTGCCAGTTCCTCTTCGCTTGCCTCAGCAACAAGGTCAGCGGCTGATGGCCCCGAGCGGCTCATTCGCATATCGAGCGGCCCGTTATGCATAAATGAAAAACCACGGTCAGCTTCGTCAAGTTGAAAGCTTGAAACCCCAAGGTCCATCACTACTGCATCTACCACTTTGCCAGCGTTCATTTGTTCTTCTGAGCAAATGTCTGCTTTAACCAAAGCTGAGTCGATACCGCTAAAGCAAGTTTCAACAAGCTTTAAGCGGTTTGGAAAGGCGCTTTGCAACGCCTCCCCCCTTGCAATCGCTGCGGGATCCCTATCCAGACCCAGCACCGTAAAATCGGTTTGTTCGAGGAATGCCCGGCTGTAGCCACCACCCCCGAATGTCATGTCCACTACTACTTTTTGTCCGTTTGCGATGCCAGGGGTTTTCTCAGTCTCTTCCGGTAGCGCAGCAAGCACTTCTTGCATCATTACGGGAATGTGTCCTTGAGAATTTTCTGACATTACAGGACGACCTCCTCATCGAAGACAAGCGCTTCAAGGTCATTCTCAAAGTGGGTCACGTCATCTGCCAGGCGGCGTTCGTGATCGTCAGGGTTCCAAATAAGGAAGTAATCCCCCATACCGGCGAACACCGCTTGGTCAGATATGTTGGCGGCCTTGATGAACGGCTCCGGCAAAAGAATGCGACCCTCGGAGTCATACGACAGTGGACGTGCAGCCGCCAAAATGCTGCGACTCAAACGTTGGCGCTCTTTGCTCATGGCAGGCAAACGTTTGATTCGTTCAGCAAATTTTAGGAAATCATCGTACCCCCAGGCGTACATAAAACCTTCAGTTGGTGACGTAAATACAACAATTGTGGGGCGCGACTGGCCCGACAATTCACCACGGAAATCCGCAGGGACAGATACTCGTCCTTTGCGGTCTACCTTGTTTTGATAGGTTGAGAGGAATGTAGTCACTCTCCGCCCCCCGTGAAGTTGTTGTTATTTTGTTACGCCCAACTGTTGCAAAAGTGTGTCTTATGGGTACCAGTGGGTTACATTGGTATAGTATGGGATTCCATGGGATAAAACAACCCAAAAAATGGAAAAAACCCACTTTTTTTGCGGGGAGTAGCTGTGGATAACTTTGGGGAGAAAATTAAAAATGAAGGTACAAAACAGGTTTAACCCATATTTTTCCCATTTTATCCCATGCGATATTTTTACATTTTCTGTCCCATGGGTTTTTGTGGGGTTTTGAGGAAAAGAGGCTCCTAACTTTTATAAAAAGCGCCTTTCACAGAAAAACTGGTCTTAACCCATTGAAAATACGTAAAGCCCACCTACTCTTTATATATAGAATAAAAAACAATGGGGATACGGACATGACAGCACACCACGATGCACGCGAAGACGCACAAAAACGCGAGCTCACACCTGAGCAACGCGAAGCCACGATGAAACTTGAACAAGATGCTGAGCTACGCCAGCTTGCAACCGACGCCCTTTTGACCCACGAAAACCCGAACGATTACGTTCGCCAAGACCTTCTTAAACTCGCTGTTGAAAAACAAGGCCGTAACGACCGCCTTACAAACGTTGGCGCAGCCGCCATTGCCGAGCGCATCATGACCGAACGTAAAAGCTTTGAACAAGGCCTACATGGCAATGCCCTACGCGCCTACAGCGCACCTGAAGGTGGCCGCTCGTTTGCTGAAGGCATGAAAGAACACTACAAAGCCCAAGGTGTTGAAATGGACATTCCAACCTTTATGGGCACAGAACGCCTTAAGTTTAAGCGCATTGCCTCGGTTGAAGATATGGCCCGCTCAGGCCTAAGCCAGCCACAGCACCACGAAGTTTTGAAAAATGATATCCCGTTGCAGCACCAGCAAGACCCACGCTTGGTGATTGGCCCGGCCCCAGGTGATTTGCAAGTTTCATCACAAGAGTACAAAGCAAAGCGGGAAGCTGGCCCATTTGATGGCTGCGCTGTTTACGAAATTGTTCAGGACTAATTTAACGCCTTTATATAAAGGATGCTCACTATGCTAGACCGTGACATTGCACCAGACCGCACCCGTACTGATGATGAACGACGTGCCGAGTCTGCCCTCGAACAGTCGCTTGAGCTGCGCCAAGTCGCGGATGAGGCCATTAGTATCGATAAAGACCCCGAGCGCCAACTGCGTGATGACCTAAAACCAGAGGTCATGACTCAAGCAGCTGCCGCCGCCATTGCTGATAAAGTTTTGGATGAGCGTTTTGACATGAGCCAAAAAATGACCATGAATGGTCAGCTACATGCCTTTAAAAAGCGTGACGCTGAAAAAGATGACCGTTTTGCCCTGCCCGACCTTTATAAAAAGGTTGAGTATGATATTCCGCTACTAATTAATGGCCGCCGCCTTGAGTTTGTGCGCATGGCGGACGAAAAAGACCTTATTCGTGCTGAAGTAGATAGCCCCGAGCACCGTGCCATTATGGAAGACGGCGTGCCGCTAGAGTCTCGTACAGGATATGCCGTGATTGGCCTACCACCGGGTGACCTTGAGCGCAGCCAAGAAGATATGGCCGAAGCCCGCGCCCGCGGCGAAGTGGTCTATGGTGTTTATAAAATCACCACGGCCTTCCACTTTAAAGACTACGAGTTGTAAGAGATTACACCCAAACCAAAAGCCCTCCAACTGGAGGGCTTTTTATATCTTTACTATCTCTATGAAGAGCCAGAATTTGAGCGTGGAAAATGGTTTGCCGCAGAGTGACGTGTATTATCAATACACAAACTCAAGGCGGGACATTTTCCACGCTCAAATTATTGCTCTTGTGCGGTGTCGGCGACGTAGACGCCAACTTCCGATGCAATCTGCACCTTCTCCAAAAAGTCTTCCACTTCATCTTTTAAGATGCGGTTAATAACGTCACGGGCAAAAGCAACGTGGTCTTTATTACTACGCTTTTTGGCGGCCTCTTCTTCTGGTAGGCGAGCGGGCAGAGTGTAGCCAGCTTGCAGTAGAATATCGCGCACGTCAGATTCGTTCGTAATGTTCTCTTTGCGGGCTAAGTACGTACGCATGGCTTGATAGTCTTGCTGGTTCAGCACCTTGCTGTGCGGCACTTCTTTCGGACGTGAAAGGGCTTTTACAGACTGCTGAAGCTTGGCAGCGTTATCTTTAATCTCGGCGAAGGAAACCTGAATTTCTTCATCTTGCGAAAGGCGTCGTTGTTCAATAGGTGCATAGCGCACAACAACGGGCACATTCATGTTTGGGGTTTCTTCAAAATTAGCTGATTGCAAAGCTTTGGTTTGACCTTGAATAAGTAGAATACCGCCAATAAGCACCGAAACAAAGGCGACAAGTAATAGCTTTTCACGGCCTGTGGCCGCACCACCGTAGGCATCACCCTGGTGCGGGCGCGCGGCGGCGACTTCTTCTACGACTTCGGCTTCAATAACATCAGGCTTAGTTGTTTCTTGAGCTGCCGCATGTTGCGGGCGATCGGTTGTTGCTTGGCCCATATGCTTAGGTTCTGAGTGGCCTTGAACACGGCTTTGGTCAGCATGCGCAGTACGGGCTTGCTGCTCTGCTCGTTGCTGTTGCGCACGTTGCTGCTCGGCACGCTGGCGGGCGTCACCCTGAGCATCTTTTGAGGCATGCTTTTGAGGCTGTGCCTCACGGGTATCAGCCTTATCAGAACTTATAGTGTCACGCGAATCATCGTCAAACAGATCTCGCTGCATAATGTCACCGTTTTAAACCTTAGTTAGTTAGGGTGTTTTTATTATTTTTATTCTTACACAAAAGCGGCTTATTGGTGTGGCTTTAAATGCCTGTTTTATAGCTATGTGTTAACAGTTTAGTTTCTCTATTTACTTATGTCAGTTACCGTTAATGCAACTAACGCACCAACTGACATTTGGTTCCCGTATATAAATCAATGAAATAGCCCGTATTAATATGTAAATACCCTTGCATAAGGGGTTGATATTGTATACTTTCCACTTACACTAAAAGTGTTCTAATTTTTCTTCTTTTCTTTTTCTCTTTTCTCTCTCTCGGAGACTCTACATGACTGATAAATTTCTTTGGCTCGAGGAAGTCCTCGGCAAGGATGCTTTGGCATGGGCAGAAGCCCAGTCGAAGCTGACCACTGGTCGTATCGAAAATGATCCCCGCTTCGCTGGCCTTCAGGCCGACGCAGAGAAGATCGTTACCGCGACCGACCGTCTGCTGACGGGCTCGCTGATGTCGGACGGTTACGTCTGGAATTTCCATCAGGACGGCAAAAAGCACGTACGCGGTATTCTGCGTCGCTGCAAGCTGGCCGACTACAAGAAGTCCAACTTCAAGTGGGAAACCATGCTCGACATGGACAAACTCGCCAAGAAGGAAAACGAAAACTGGGTTTATTCCGGTTCTACGTTCCTCCTGAAGCACAACCGTGCGCTGGTGTCGATGTCGAAGGGCGGCGGTGATACCGTTGTCATTCGTGAGTATGACTTCGGCAAGAAGAAGTTCATCGCCCCCAAGAAGGGTGGTTTTTACCTCCCCGAGGCAAAAAGCCGCTACTGCTGGGAAAACGAGGACACCATCCTCGTGGCAACGGACTTCGGCGAAGGCTCGCTCACGGATTCGGGTTATCCCCGTGTTCTGAAGCGCGTCAAGCGTGGTCAGTCGCTGGATGAAGCCGAAACCATCGGCGAATCCACGACTGAAGACATGATGATTGCTCCGTTCGTGAGCAACACGCCAGAAGGCAAAGTGGTGGGTTATACCATCATGCACACCTTCTACACGTCGAGCACGTACCTCAAAACCCCAGTGACTGGCGACGATGGCCTCTGCATTGCAGAGACCTTCAACAAGCTGGACATCCCCGAGGGTGCAACGGTGCAGGCCTATATGGGCGACAGTGTCCTGATCGAGCTTCGCTCGGACATGGTCACCGCTCGTACCACCTACCCGCAAGGGAGCTTGGTGGTGGTCAACCGTACCACGGGTCGGACGCGTCTTCTCTGGAAGCCGACCGATACCACGGCGCTTGACTATGTGACCCGCGTGAAAAGCGGCTTCATTGTTGGCCTGCGTGACAACGTGGTCAACAAGGTGCTGCTGTTCTCGCACGACGGAAGCACGTGGCGTCGCAAGACGTTGCCGCTGCCGACCAAGGGTATCATCGGTGTGTTCAATACGGATGCGAAGCGTGACACCTTCATGTTCACGTTCAGCAATGCGCTGACGCCGGCATCGCTCTACTGGTACGACCTTGCGTCGGGCCGGCAGACGAAACTGCAAAGCACGCCGCAGCGGTTCGATGCCTCTGGCATGGAGCTGCATCAGCGGTTTGCCACCAGTGCCGACGGTGAGCAGATTCCGTACTTCATCATGCACAAGAAGGGCCTCAAGCTCAACGGAAGCAACCCGACCATGCTGTATGGCTACGGCGGGTTCGAAATTTCGGTCGAGCCGGACTACAACTCCACCAACGGCAAGCTTTGGCTTGAAAACGGTGGGGTTTACGTTATCGCCAACATTCGTGGCGGTGGCGAGTTCGGGCCTCGTTGGCACCAGGCTGCCCTCAAGCACAACCGCCAGCGTTGCTACGACGACTTCATTGCCGTCGCAGAAGCGCTGATTGACACCGGTGTGACCTCGCCTCGCAGGCTTGGGATCTACGGTGGCAGTAACGGTGGTCTGCTGGTGGGTGCCGTGATGATGCAGCGTCCTGACTTGTTCAACGCTGTTATCTGTGCGGTGCCGCTGCTTGACATGCTGCGTTACCACAAGCTGCTGGCTGGCGCCAGCTGGATGGGTGAATACGGCAATCCGGATATTCCGGAGGATCGTAAGGTCATCGAGACCTACTCGCCCTACCAGAACGTGAAGAAGGACGCGACCTATCCGGAAGCGCTCTTTTATACGTCGACGCGTGATGACCGGGTTCACCCGGGCCATGCGCGTAAAATGGCCGCCAAGCTGCAAAGCCTTGGTCATGCCACGATGTATTACGAGAACCCCGAAGGGGGCCACTCGGCACGTGCTAACCTGAAGCAAGCGGCGTACATGTCTGCCCTGCAGTATGTGTACCTGATGCAGAAGCTGATGGACTAATATAACGACTTGAATCCCCCACCGTTTGGTGGGGGATTCTTTTTTTGTTAAAACCCAATTCTGTGCTACAACATGTGCTCAACAATCTGGGAGGACGCACACATGGGCTACCACAAACGTGAGATTAAAAAAGGCGTTGTTGGCGAAAAGACAAAGATCTACGAAGAACTGGACGAGTTCTACGAATCGCTTGAGCAAGATAACCCCGTTATGGCCTTGGTTGAATTGTCAGACCTTGTAGGCGCGGTTGAAATGTACCTTGAAAAATACCACCCAAGCATCAAACTTGAAGACCTTGTGACCATGGCCCGCACCACGCGCGGTGCGTTTGAAGATGGCACACGAGCCCCTCGAGATAACGCACCAACTGAGTAATACCCCATGAATGACGCGCCTCACATTAACTGGCAGTTTTTAAGCCAAGCCCTCGCCTATTACCAAAACCAAGGGTATACGTACGTTGAAGCCCCTTGGACTGTCCGCCGCGAAACGACTGAAGTGACCTTCCCCCAAGCCTATGAAGCTATGGGCCATGACAATGGTTTAGATAACGACCTTGTGGGCTCGGCCGAACAATCATTTATTCAACTTGCCCTAGATGGTGACCTACCAAAAGGCCGCTACGTTGCGCTAACCCCCTGCTTTAGGCAAGAACCTGCAATTTCAGCAACGCACCGCGCCTACTTTATGAAGGTTGAACTTTTTGACAGCCTCACCCCAACAGATGACCAGCTGCAAAAAACCATCAAGACGGCCTTTAACTGGTTTAAGCAACACACCACTGGCAAACTTGAGATTGTGCAAACAGACCTCGGTTACGACATTAACCTTAACGATATTGAGGTAGGCTCGTACATGAAGCAAAAACATGGCGACTTTGAATGGCTATGTGCCACAGGCCACGCCGAGCCAAGGTTTTCGGTTGCCAACACCAAATAAAAAAACGCCAAATAAAAAAACGCCCCATTGCTGGGGCGTTTTTTATGGGCTACTGCTTATTTTTCAATCTTACGCTCTGGGACAAGCGGCTGGTTGTTTTCAACCTTTTTGCTAATCTCTTCCACTGTTTTTTCAAGCGCAACAAATCGGCCTGCGGTTGGCGGGTGGGTGCTTGTCATGGTAATAGACCCTGTATTGCGTGAGCCCATGCGGCGCCATAGGTAAGGCGCTTTGGCAATATCGTAACCCGCAAGGGCAGTTGCATATAGGCCCATGTAGTCGGCCTCAGATTCATACTCAGGCGAGTAGGCACTGGCGCCAACTTGTGCGCCCATATTACTCATCTCGCCACCCGAACCAATCAGCACATCAAGCAGCAAGCCACCCAACATACCAGCTGTCATCTGGCTTTGCTTTTTCTCGATGTGGCGCAACACGTTGTGCGCAAGCTCGTGGCCAATAATCATGGCAAGCTCTTCATCGTTACGGGTAAACTCAACAATACCTCGGGTAATGATGATGTTATCACCGTCAGCGTAGGCGTTAATTTCAAAGCTGTTCTGCATAATAACTGGGTAGTTACACGTTTTAATAGGGTTCAGCGTTGCTGTTTTAACGGTGTCACCACGACCATATACAATTGATACCGGCGCTGTGGGGCTAGCACGTTTCAAGCCTTCTGCATATTCATCAGCTTCTGTAACAGCTTTTGAGCCTTGGCCCACTTGGCGGTCGTTAATCTTAATAATTTGGTCGCCCGCTTTAAGGCCAGCCTTTGCAGCAGCACTCCCAGGGATAACCAATTTTACTTTAACGGTTTTATCAACACCAAGCTCAGCTTGTGCGGCTGGGCGCCACTCGGGGGTAAAGTCATACTCGTTCCAGAAAGTTACACCCCAGCTGTAGCCCGTTTGTTCTTCACACATAGGTACCGCAGCCTCAAGCACACGAAAACCAACCTCTTGCACGTGGGCATCAACCTCACGCAATTCCATCAGCGCAAATTGGCGCTGCTTCATGGCTTCAGATGTCATTTCTTCGGGTGTCACTTGCTGGGTTTGTAGCGTCGTGCCACAAGCCGCTAGCAAGATAGCTGCACTTACTGAAACTAGTTGCTTAATCATCAACACTCCCCCTTACAGAGTTTTTTGACAGAGTTAGTTATTAGAGTTCTATTTACCTGAGCTTGCGCCGTTACCTTTGCTGCCTTCGGGGGCATTAAGGTAACCACGTTTAATTTGGTCGCGTTCGATAGCTTCAAACAATGCTTTAAAGTTACCTTCGCCAAAGCCTTTGTGGCCCTTGCGTGAGATAATTTCAAAGAATACAGGACCAATCGCATCGGTGGTAAACAACTGCAATAGGTATTCTTTACCTTGGCGTTCGCCATCAACCAAAATGCCGCGCTGGCGGAGGTCTTCTAGTTGTTCGTCATAGTTTGGTACGCGGTCGTCTAGCATTTCGTAATATGTATCAGGAACACCCAAGAACTTTTGACCATGGCGGCCTAGGTAGTCAATGGTGTGGCAAATGTCAGAGGTATGGAATGCAATATGCTGAATACCTTCGCCGTTGTAGCGCTCGATGTATTCGTTAATCTGTGACTTTTCGTCGTCACTCTCGTTCAACGGAATTGTAATGTTGCCGCATGGTGATGTAATCGCACGTGACACAAGGCCTGTTTGCTCGCCCTCAATATCAAAGTAGCGGATTTCGTTAAAGTTAAACAAATCGTGGTAGAAGCCGTACCATTTATCCATGTTACCAAAACGCACGTTGTGGGTTAGGTGGTCAATAAACTCAAGGCCAGCTGTATTTTCGTTTACGTAGTCAGCGTCCATCTCAAACTCAGTTTCCCAATCGCGTGAGTCTGTGAAGTAAATCAAGCTGCCGCCAATACCAACAATAGCTGGGGCATCAATGCTTTTACGCACGCTGTCGCTGGCATCTTCTGCACCGCTTTCAAGCGCACCCTTATGGGCTTTAGCGGCGTCTTCCATCAACCAGCCCATAGCTGGTACTGATGGGCCATGTAGCTTTTGAAATTCATCAGCGTATGACTTTGGCTCAGCGTTAATCAGCAAATCAACTTTACCCTGTGAGAACAGCTGCACATTTTTAGTTTTGTGCTGGCCGCGCTTTTTAAACCCAAAGCCTTCAAATAGCTTTACAAGAATGCTGGTGTCCTCGGCAGCAAACTCAATAAAGGCAAAGCCTTTTGTGCCAAGTGGGTTATGTGATAGGTCAATGTTTGATGTGCTTTGTGTCATATGGGCCTCCGTCTGTTCTGAATGACTTTTCTTATTTTTAAATAGGCAATTTCTGTTTTTATGGCCCGCATTGTACCAAATTTTAGAAGCCCCCACCTACTTTAAAGTTGCACTGCCAAAGGCTGAACTGTATACATTCAGTATATAACTCTATTTTCTCTCCCTTTTCTTTACGTATTGGAAACCTTTTATGTTTCTGATTCTTGCAATCATTCTTCTTATGTGCGGGCAGCCTTATTGGGCCCTCGCTTCTCTGATTGTTTCGCTTGGCCTTGGCATTTACGCCAACAAAAAGCGCAACTAACTTCACTCCATAGGAGACCGCTTATGTGGTTTTGGCTAGCACTTCTTATGTTCGTGCTCAAGCTGCCATTCTTTGGCTTCTTGTTCTTGATTTTCTGGCTTTTTAGCAGCAGCCGTCGACGCTAAGGAGGGTGCGATATGTTGATTCTTTTCGCTATCATCGCCCTTTGCGTGCAGGCACCCTACTGGGCTGTTTTCTGGCTGTTTTTGCATATTCTGCTTAAGGACTAACCCATGCAACAAAACGCTAAGGACAGCGTTGAATGGGGCTTGCTGATTGGGGGCTTTATTGGCCTGTTTGCTGGTTTGCCGCTTATCTTGATGATTTGCTGCGCCACCATCCTGCTGACCCGCATCGTCTACGAAGAATACCATGGGTATTTGTACGGTGCAGGCATCGGCCTTTCACTCATGACAGCCTTCGGCCCGCTGGTGACCATGTTCATTGGTCTTGCGATGCTGATTGCAGGCACCCTTTTAAAGGCGTTCGATAATGAGTGACCGCACCAACAGCATCCTCAAAATTGGCAGCATTCTACTGGCCTACGGGCTACTATTTTGCGGCCAACCGCTTATTGCGCTTATCATCTTCGTGATGCTTGGCGCATTTATGGCCTTCGGCCTTATTTAAGGAGACTTTATGATCTTTTTGATCGCCGCCGCCCTGTTCTTGCTTGCAGGGAATTTGCCCATCGGCGCCCTTCTGGTTGCCGTGGCTATGGCTTTTGGCAATAGCTCGTATCTTTTCGGGCTTGCGGGGGTTTCGACAGCGTGGATATATATCTGCGTGTTGACGGGCCATGGCATCCGTGCCATGTCGCGTTACCCGTACTTTATTGCCGCCGTCATCTTTGGCATGTTCTGGATAACAGGCTTTTTGCTTGCCGGCGCCATTTTGGGGGCTATTGCCCTCGTGTTAGGGCTCACAAAGGTCTATTAACGAATATCAAAACACCGTAGATTTTATCTGCGGTGTTTTTTTATTGTGCATTGTATTTACATTCTGTACGCACACCTTTACTTTTGCCCATTGTCAATGGATACAATCCCGAGTAAAATAAGAACATGGCTACTATATCACCAACCACTACAAAACCGAACCGTGAGGAAGAGCTCGCCAACATTATGAACCGGGCTGAGCTTGACGTGCGCATGGTTACCGCCCTTTGCGGCGACCGTCCACTTAACGCCCGCGAGCAGGACACACTTAACCGCCTTTTGGCGGAACGTGGTGATGGTTTGTACGCCGATATGCTTTACACACTGACTCATCGCGCCTTCCCGATTAAGCAGGCTCGCCACATTTGGGATGAAATTACACAGCACCGCAAAAACGTAAACGCCAAACTTGGGCGTGATATTGGTATTGGTGTTGCCGCCCACGACTACCTGACAAACGCCTCAGGCTTGATGAAGGGCGTAACCATTATTGAAGAAACTAAAATGGCCTCGCTTGCCAACGTGGCCACACGTGATGGCCTCACTGGTTTGTTTGACCAAACAAGCTTTAAGCACCGCCTCAAAGAAGAGCTTGAGCGCCAAATGCGTTACGGTAGCCCTATTAGCCTTGTGATGTTTGACATTGACCACTTTAAAAAAGTGAACGACACCTACGGCCACGCCGAGGGTGACCGCGTACTTCGCCAAGTGGCGGACGTACTGCGCCAACAAGTCCGTTTGATGGATACCGCCGCCCGTTACGGTGGTGAAGAGTTTGCCATTATTTTGCCTGAAGTTGAGCAACAAGCCGCCTTCATTTTTGCTGAGCGTCTGCGCCAGAACGTTGAAAACTTCTTTAAAGCAGAAGAACAACCCTTCCCGATTACAATCTCAGTTGGTGTGCGCACGGCCCACCAAGATGAGCCTACAACAGCCGAAGCACTTATCGTTTCAACCGATGAGCAACTTTACGCAGCTAAGCGTGGAGGCCGCAACCGCGTTTGCCAACCGTAACATTTGGTACAGTTGAGGCTACGGCCCAAACTGTCGTTATACGCACCGCAACTTTAGCTGACCTCTCGGCTATAAACTCTATTGAACAACAAAGCTTTACCACCGATGGCTTTCACCTAAGCCAATTTCGTGCTGCGCTTACAAAAGGCCGCAACATCATACTGATGGCTGAGTTTGAAGGCCAACCCGCAGGCTATATTTGGGTGCTACTACATAAAGGCCGCCCGCACATGGGGCGTATTTATTCAATTGCTGTTTCGCCGCATTTTCAAGGCAAGGGCCTTGCGGCCAAACTGCTTGAAGCCGCAAGCCAGCACCTTAAAGCTTTAAATATCACTGAGTTTCGCCTCGAAGTTCGTGAAGACAATACCCATGCTATCCAGTTTTATACCCACAAAGGGTTTACCACCTTTGCGACTGCCCCTAACTATTACGCCGATGGTATGACGGCGCTTAAGATGCGTATGCACCTTAAATAACATCATCAAAGGTTAAACCCATGAAGCACTACATCATCCTTGATAACGACAAGATTCAACTTAACCCCTCGCCCGACCGCGAGCTGCTGACCTCGACCGAGTTTATTAGCCGTGCCAATAGCACCGAAAAACGCATGCGCCATACCCGTGTGATTAACCTATGTGCCCCGTATGAATACCTAGCCAAAGGCTACTATGTTTCACTCATGGCCGAAGCCCGTGGCCAGCGCTGTATTCCGACGGCTGAAATTGCGCTTGAGTTGAACTGGAAGCGCCTTTACCAAACCAACATGGCTGACCTGAACGAGCGTTTGGAAAAAAGCTTTAAAGAGCCAGCTGGTGGTTTTTCATCACACACCTTCCATATTTACTTTGGCCGTACTGAAGTTGCCGCCCTTGAGGATGTTTCAAAACGTATTTTTGATACCTTCCGCTGCCCTATTCTGGAAGTTGAAATTAAGTACAAAAACAAGTGGGAAATCATCTCGGTTGAGCCTTTAACAGTAGGCAGCTTAAACACAGAACAACTTACCGCCTTTAATGCGGCGCTTGATGTTTTTACAGGCTCGGCTTGGGTTGATAAAAAATCAAAAAAACGTGCCCCAAAGTGGATTGCTATTTTGCATGACCCCCACGAAAAAATGAGCCCGTCAAACCCAGCAGCCCTTAAAAAGTTTGTACAAGCTGCAAACCAATTGGGCGCCGAAGCTGAGCTTATTACCCGCGCTGACCTGCCCCGTTTGATGGAGTATGACGCTTTGTTTATTCGTGAAAACACAGCCATTGCCCACCATACCTACCGCTTTGCTAAAAAGGCCGAGGGTGAAGGTATCCCCGTGATTGACGACCCAGCGTCTATCATGCGTTGCTGCAATAAGGTGTATATGTTTGAGCTTTTAAATGCTCACAAAGTGGCCACCCCAAAAACTACGGTTCTTGACCGCAAGGGCTGCAAAGTTTTTGCAGAAAAAACTGATTACCCTGTGGTGCTTAAACTCCCTGAAGGCTCGTTTAGTCGCGGTGTATTTAAAGCCACGGACCCAGCTGACTTTATGACTAAAGCGAACAAACTGCTGGCTGAAAGTGACATTATTTTGGCGCAGGAGTTTATGCCCTCTGACTATGATTGGCGCGTGGGCGTTTTAAACGGCAAGGTGATTTTTGTATGCCAATACTTCATGGCCAAAGGCCACTGGCAAATTGTGAATAACGAGAAAAAGGGTAAGGCCGCCGAAGGTGATGCCCGTGCCGTGCGTATTGAAGACACACCTAAAGACGTGCTCGAAACTGCACTTAAAGCCGCAAATCTTATTGGCAATGGCCTTTACGGCGTTGACCTTAAGCAAAACGACCGTGGTGTTTTTGTGATTGAAATTAACGATAACCCCAACGTGGACACTGGCTATAAAGGCGCCGAGGACGAAATTTACGGCCTTGACCTTTATAAAACCATTATGGCTGAACTCCTCCGCCGCACGGAGTTAGAGCTAAAGTCATAATTATGCACAATATGTGTGGAGACTTTTCTTAAGCAGGGATTAGGGATGAGAAAATTCCCTTTCGCAGAGTGACGTGTATGAATAATACATAAACTCAAGAAAGGGAGTTTTATCGCCCTAAGAACAATTAAGAGCCCCAGCTGCCATCATAAGCGTCATCAAGTTGAAGCTGGATGCTTTCGCGGTTTTGCCATACGTTGCGGCGTAGCTTACCGCAGAAAGTGGCGGTGCGGCCTTGCAGGTTCATCAGCCATGGGCCAAGGGGCGTTGCCATGGCACGGAAGGCAATTACATCAATAGAGCCTGCGCCATCAGTCAGACGAAACTTCAGGTGATTCTCACCCACAACACGCATACCGTCGGCACGTACGCTTGGCAGTACAAAGCGTGGTTCAGGGTTGCCTGCGCCGTAAGGCTCTAGTTTTTCAACATCATCAAGTAGGGCAAGGGTTGCACCTTTAGGGCTTAGCGTACCATCAACCTTAAGGCATGGGGTAAACACATCGGCGCCAACTTTATCAACTTGGGCTTGGATGTGCTCTTCTAGGTGTTTTACAAAGTGGTTAAATTTGTCTTTCAACACGGTAAGGCCAGCGGCCATTTTGTGCCCGCCGCCAGACTCTAGCAAGCCAGCTTCTTTGGCTGAAATCACAGCCTTACCTAAATCAATACCAGTAATTGAGCGGCCTGAGCCTTTGCCCACACCGTCTTCATCAAAGCTGACTACAAAAATCGGGCGGTGGTGTACTTCTTTGATGCGAGCGGCCACAATACCAATCACACCGGGGTGCCACCCCTCGCCTGCCACCACAAGTGAGGCTGGGTTTTGCTTCATAATTTCATCGGCTTTATCAAGCGCTTGGGTTAGTACTTGTTGCTCAATTTCTTTACGTTCTTCGTTAAGGGCATTCAGGTGCGCCGCCATCGAGCGGGCTTCTTCTGGCACTTGGGTTAGTAGCAAGTTTGCGCCAAGGTCGCACGCGCCAATACGGCCGCCTGCGTTAATACGGGGACCCACCATAAAGCCTGCGTGGTATGTCCCAGGCTTGGTATCAAGGCCTGAAACATCAGCCAATGCGGTTAAGCCCATATTACTGCGCTGGCCCATAACCTTAAGGCCACGATCAACCAGAATACGGTTAATACCAGTTAGAGGCACCATGTCGCACACACTGGCAACAGCCACAAGGTCAAGCAGTTGGCGTAGGTCAGGCTCTTGCTTACCTTCAAAATAGTTTGCTTCACGTAGGCCACGGTTTACGGCCATCACAAGCATAAAGGCTACGCCTGCGCCTGCTAGGTTTGTAAGGTCTGAGGTTTCATCCATACGGTTAGGGTTGACCAAGGCTACACACGGCGGAAAATCGCTTTGGGTTTGGTGGTGATCGGTAATCACAACATCAAGGCCAAGTTCTTTTGCACGGTTAAAGGCATCAAAAGCAAGGCTACCCGTATCAACAGTAACAATCACCTTGCCACCCGCTTCGTGGATTTTTTCCATCGCGCCAGGGTTTGGGCCGTAGCCTTCACTCATACGGTCGGGGATGTAAAGATGCGGGCCACACCCAAGCCAACCGAAGTATTTCATCAGCAGGGCGCTACCGCAGCTGCCGTCAACGTCGTAATCGCCAAAAATGGTGATTTGTTCTTTATCGGTTACGGCTTTGACCAAACGCTCAACCGCTTTATCCATGTCTTTTAGTTCAAGCGGGTCAGGTAGGTTACGTAGGTTAGGCTCAAGGAAGATGCGGCCTTCTTCGGGTGTTTCGATGCGTGAGGCCAAAATTTGGCCAACAATTTCAGGCACCTGAAGGCGCTGGGCTAGACCAATACCGTGGGCCATTTTATTGTGGCGCCATTGCCAACGCTTGCCCGTCACAGATAGAGCATCTGAAGCATTTTGAGGTAGGTCTTGGGGTGTTACTTGTGCGTCAGCCATTTGAATTTCTCCTTAAAAGCACTATAGCGTGAGGAGAGAATTTTGTCAGTCGATAGTTTTATTCGCCGGCTGTCGTATCGTCCTTAACCTTGGCATATTCCACGTGGCCATCCTTATCAACCAGTTTTTGGCCTTGGTCTTTCAGGTTACCCGCTTCGTAACGTGCCTTACGCTCAGCGATAGACGCTGCAATTTGGCGCTCAATTTCGGCAGGGTCTAGGCCTTCAAGCTCAGCACGTAGGGCGGCTTCAACTTCAGACTCTTGGTCATCGCCGTTTGCGGCAGCTGCGGCCGCTTGGGCTGTTAAGTCTTTTAGGATATAGCGGTCAGGGCTAAAGGGCGTAAGGTCTATTTCAGGGGCTTCACCTTTAACCAAAAGCGCGACTGACTTTGCCACCGCTGGCGCATACATAAACGTTTGGCTGTTCATGCCTGCCGCCACATACAAACCCTCCATACTCGCCACACGGCCAAGGTAAGGCAGCATGTCGGGCGTTACGGCAAGGGTGCTCGCCTCAACCTCTTGCACTTTGGCATTGGCAAGGGCTGGCAAAATACGGGCAACGGCACTTACCACGCCTTTAACGGTTGGGTGGTCAACATGGGTGCTCCACGTGGCTTGGTTGTCATCCGAAAGGCCCGTGTAAACCACAAGTACGCGGCCATTGCGCATCGGGCGGATAAGAATATTCCCCTCACGCAGTAAATACATGAGTGGTTGTTTTGGCATTTCACCGGTAACTGAAAGTTCAATACGGTGGCTACGTGCTGGGCGCATTGGCAGGTTTAGGCCAAACTGCTTTAATAGCTTACCCGTCCATGCACCGGCACACAGTGCCACGTGCTTTGCACGAATTTCATCGTCCTTAGTTTTAATACCCACAACTTTTTCATTATCGATTAAAAGCTCAGCCACGGCATCACTACCAAATACACGGGCGCCACCTTTAACAAGGTCGCGGCGCAGGGCATCGTGCGTCATGCTTGAGTAAATATGAAACCCATCCGACTCCATCAGTAAGCTATGGATATTCCCCACCTGAGGAACGTTCAAGGCCTTTGCCATGTCTTCTGGTGTTTTTAAAAGGGTAAATTCAGCCTTAGTATTTGCAACGCCTTCAAACTGATTGGTTTGTACTTCGCTTAAACTTACAAAGCCCACGCCATTGCGGTTAAGGCCAATAGGCTCATCTACTGACTCAGCAAGAGCGGCCCATTGTTTTAAGCTGTAATTGAAAATAGGATTCACAACACCGGGGATACCCATACTTACCAAAACCGATGGGGCATGGTCGCCCGATTTAGAAAAGTTTTTATCCACCAAGCAAACATCAAGCCCAGCGCGCTGCGCTTCAAGGGCGGTAAGCATGCCTACCAGGCCGCCGCCAACAATAACCAAGTCTGCTTCGTGCTGCATAGAGTACCCATTTTTTATTGCTTTTATAATATGTTAACCCGCACAAGCCCGTTTAGCAAGCACACCACAAAAGCCCTATAAATTCAGGCCCCTAGGGTGTAAGTTTTTTTGAGTGTACATTTTAAAAGCAGAAAGGGGCAGCTTGCGCTGCCCCTTTCAAGAGGGAGAGAGTATTTAGTTTTCTAAACTATCGATTAACGAAGGTTTAGAAGTTCCGCCAGCATCTGGTCAACTGTCGAAATAATTTTCGAACTGGCTGAGAATGCTCGCTGGGTCACAATCATATTACTGAACTCGTTCGCAATATCGACTGTTGATTGTTCTAGAGCACCTGATACTACTGTAGCAGTGTTACCGATACCCGCTTCTTTGAACAATGGTTCACCTGACTGGTCAGTTTGACGGTACAAGTTACCACTTACTGGGTCTAGGCCCACAGGGTCTTGGAATACCGCAATAACCAGCTTGAACAGTTTCTGGGTTTCACCGTTGGTAAACGCACCGACCACGAAACCTTCTTCGTCGACTGTTACGTTAGCCAAGGTGCCTGAACCAAAACCGTTCTGGTTTACAAAGCGTGTGTTGTTTGGTGATGAGAACTGTACAACACCATCTGTACCCACACCTGTACCAATAGGATCGTTGTTCACAGCAGTGATGTTGGCACCAATTTGGCCAGCAGCTGCAGGAACAGCGTAACCATCGTCTAGGGTAATTGACATACCGTTATCAAACTCAAAAGTCTGCGCCTCTAGCAATGGCGTTGGGATGTTAATGGTTGATGATGTGTAAGGACCACCGTTCACACCAGCAGGGTCGTTCACTACGAACAGACCACCAGCACCATCTGAGTGCACCTGGAATGGCAATGTTGGGTCAATACCAGCATCAGCGGCTGCTTGGTCATCAACGATAATGCTCATGTAGCCTTCCGAAGCGTATAGGCCAGCGGCATCAAGGTCAGACTCAGCAAAGCTTAGACCACCAGTAAGGTCACCAAAGTTAAGGTTAATAGTCCCTTGGTCTACACCGCCTGACCATTCAACTTGCAGCTCGTTAGTGGCTGAAATTGTACCGTCGATGGCGCGTACTGTTTGGGCTTTAATGCTACCGTCGGCATTAAACTCAACAGTACCTGAACCAATACGTACGTTTGTACCAGCGGCTTGGTTAACAATGTCGCCACCGTCAGCAAAGGCTACGTAATCCCACATGTTGTCACCACGTTTTACGTAAGCAACTGAGATATCGTGTGACTCACCCTGTGAATCGAAGAATCGAGACGAGGTAATAAAGTCAGCCTGCGTTGGGTCCGCAACAACTGCGTCCAAGTTTGCAAGGATAAGACCTTGGTCAGGGCCAACACCCGGGCCTAGTGGCGCGTATGGGGCAAGACCAGTGTCAAAGTTAAAGTTAGCTGTGGCCGCATTCAAGTTTGCACCAAGGTCCAAACGTGTTGTGGCACGGGCTGATGAACCTACTGATTGTAGTTCAACAGCTTCTGGGTTCTGAAGGTCCTGAATTGTACCGTCAGAGTCAGTACGCCAACCTAGTAGGTAGGTGTTTGACGTATGACGCAAGAAACCTAGGTTATCTTCACCAAAGGCACCTGCACGTGTGTAAAATTGTTGTGTGTTACCTGTAATGTTACTATCGCTTACTGTAACGAAGAAACCGTTACCCGATAGCGCCAGGTCAGTTGTACGATCGGTTGAGTTCAAGCTACCCTGAACACCCTGTGAGCGAATAACGTCGTTACCCACACCACCAGCGTTAAAGGTTGTGCCCGAAAGGCCCGAACTTGTTACTAGTTGTTCAAACAAAACGCGGTTTCGTTTGTAACCTACAGTGTTTACGTTCGCCAAGTTATCAGAAACTACGCTCAATGCTTCGCCCTGAACACCTAGACCAGTAACACCTGCTCCTAATGCACCGTATAGACTCATGGTACTCTCTCCTTTTTATTTTTCGCAGTTAAGTATATTTACTGCTGATTAAACATCGTCATTGCTGTCGTCTTCTGCGCTATCGCCTGATGCAACAGCATCTTCGTAGGCTTCGCGTAGAGTAAACGCTTCTGACAATGAAACTTCTTGGCCATTCGCTAGACCGAGGAAAATACCGCCCTCGCCGTCACTGCGAACACCAGTAACTTTTTGGTAAACAAATGTACGTGGGTTTACGCTCACACCTTCAGAATCAAAGGCACTAATATCAATAAAGTAGTTACCTTCTGGCATGGCTTCGCCCGCGTCGTTGGTGCCGTCCCATAGGTAAGCGTACTGACCTTGGTTAACTTCACCTTCAATGGTTTTAATCTTCACGCCGTCGCCATCGTAAATTTCAATCACGTTTGAAACAGCGTCTTCTGGTAGAACATATGTCAGCTCCATTTGGCCGCCCTTAAGTGGGGCTACATCACCAGCTGAAAGAACTTCCTTACCAACAAAACCAATCGCCATTGACTGCTGTGCGTAACTTTCGTTCTGCAATAGCTTTTCAAGGTTAGAGTTTGTAGCAATTTGCTGTTCCACTGCCGAGAATGACGCAATCTGCTCGGTAAACTGGGTACCATCTAGCGGATCTAGCGGGTCCTGGTTTTGAAGCTGTGCGGCAAGTAGCTGCAAGAAGGTGTCAAAGTTAGCTGAGGCTGACGCCTGCGCACTTTGTGACTTTGTCACGCTTTCTTGGGCTGATGCTAAGCTTGGGGCAATTGTATCTACCATTATAAAATCTCTCTCTTTAAATTAGGCTTCAACGTCTAGAAGACGGTCAGGGTTCATCCAGCGGCCGGCACTCTCTTCGCCGTCCACAGCCCCTGATAGAGCCTCACTAGATGTATTTGCAAAACCTGTGCCAGTTTGTCGTTTCCCTTCAGAATCCTGGCTATTACTGTCACCAGCTGAGTGGTTCTCAAGCTGAATCGCAATACCATCTTGGGCCAACTCTAGGCCAACATCGGCAAGGGCTTGCTCAAGGGCACGCATGTCTTTTGCGATAGATTCTGCAACGTCAGGGCGCTGAACTGTAATAGCCCCTTTCACAACACCCTCTTCAATCTCAAGGCGCACTTGCACGCGGCCAAGTTCTTTAGGGTTAAGGTTCACGACAATCTGGCCGCCGTTGTGTGCCGCAAGGGTACGCACATGCACACGCACTTGCTGGGCAAGGCGTACTTGTTGTGCAGTTTCTAGACCACGGCTTTGCGCCATTGGGCCATCAGCCGCTTGCGTATTTGATGCGTTTGCTAGGTTACCTTGACTACTTTGAATAACTTCACCTGTTGCAGGGTCAACCACTTCAACGCCACCATCGGCCGTTGGGCGCATAACAAATGTTGGCACAGGTGGTTCAGGCAGTGCTTGTGGGCGACCGTTACCAACCATAGCTGTATTATTACGTGCAGCATCAGCTGGTTTATCGCCGGCACCTTTACCAAGGTTTGCTTCATCTGCAGCAACCTCTTGCGCACGGGCATTGGCTTGAATTTCACGTTCAGCTTTTGCTGATGGCAGTGGGCGATCTTCGGCGATTTGCGCCTGTACCGCTTGCTGCGAATTACTTTGCAAAGTTGGTGTTTCAAGGGCTTTTTGCACATTTTGCAAACCGCCATCTTTCACCACTTTGTCTGAAATATTTTGCGTCGCTTGGGCAATCTCCTGCAATTGAGCTGCAAGTTGTTTACCTTCTGGGTGCTGGCTTGCACGGTCGGCTAGTTTATTAAAAATCTCACTTACACGGCCAAACAAGTTGCCTTCGAGTGGGTTTTCGCCATCGGTTGATGCCAAGGCTAGGTCAGCGTCTGACTGTACTTCGCCTGCACCAGCAAGGGCCGCTTGAAGCTCAGCATCTGAAAGGCCACCATTCATCAGGCTTTGGCCTTCCGCCAATAGTGATGACAACTGTCCAGATGAGCCTACGCTCGCCACTGAAAACGCTTGGATTGATTGTTCAATTTGAATAAATGTACGCTGTTGTTTTACAGCGATTTGATCGGTGCTTAGACCCGCTACAAGATCAGCCGTTGAAATACGGTTATCAAGCAGCATAAACATAACGGTTAGGCGTGTGGCACGGCTATCAGCTTCTTCTTGTGACATACCAAGTTGTTGGTACGCAGCTGACAACGAATCAACGCTATTAAGGTCATCAAAGTTTACCCCTGATGACGATAGCATTGTAAATTCTTCGTAAACGACGGTCACAACTTGTGTCACCTGAATAATAGCAAGTTCAGCTTCTTCTGAGTTTTCGAGCTCTTCTAGGTTAAGCTCTTCCGCAGCCGAAAGGGTTTCTACAAGACCGCTTTCACCCAGCATACTGCTGAGGACGTTACCAAACAAACTCCCTTCGCCTGAGACACCCTCACCCATAAGTCCACCAAACAAACCGCCGCCTTGGCTAGCTGTTTGAGCACCAAAAAGACCACCAAAACCTGTGGCTGATGGTGAGAATGAAAGAAGTTGCGAAAGATCAGGTATCATCATTTATAGGGCCCTTTTTTTTAATTTTCTGTTACAATTCCAAATGGATTAACCGGTTGCGCATAAGTTGGGGAAACTTGTGTACAAAAGGTACGTTGCAAGAAATCTGCCAATTTGAGGGCCCATGGCTGAAAAAACTGAAAAATCAAACAGAACCGCAGTCGCACTGCGCTACGACACCTCCCGCGAAGCGGTACCTAGAGTGGTGGCAAAAGGCCAACAACAAGTAGCTGAGCGTATTCTTGAAGTGGCCGCTGAGTATGGCATTCCGGTACATCAGGACGCTGACCTGGTTGAAGTTTTGAACGCCGTAGAATTGGATCAAGAAATCCCGCTTGAAGTTTATACTGTCGTTGCTGAAGTTTTTGCGTATATTTACAGAATGAACAAAAAGAAGAAAGCTGACTTCTAATGGCCGACACGCTCAACAAACTCATTCACGAGGTTAATGGCTTAATTGACGAAATTACCAAGATGGCCTCTAACCCCGACACCACTGCCGAAGGCCTCACCAGCCGTATGAACAACCTTGAAGCCAAGATTGCCGAAATGCGTGAACACCCAGACGCTGAATGGCAGCAAGCCCGTAACGATATTCTAGGCCTTTCGGCTAACCTTGATAGCATGCAAACAGCCCTCACCCGTGAGTATGAAAAATCGCGAGATGAGCTCAGCCAACTTTCAAACCGCAGCAAAGCGCAAAAGCTTTATGCGGCTTATGACCAACCTGAAAACCAGCAAGACCCTAATGCTGAAAACGAAACCATTGCCCCTGCCGCAATGGAAGAGGACAAAAAATAATGTTTGATGATGTAAATATGGTCCGCTGGATGTTGGGCGTTCTTTCGCTCATCCTGATGTTTGGTGGCCTTATTTTGGTGCTGCGCCGCCTTCAAGAAAACGGCCAGTTCACAGGCACATTTAAAGGTTTGCGCCCGCAAGGCCGCCTTCAAGTGACTGAAACCTTACAAGTTGATAGCCGCCGTAAACTTATTATCGTGGAAGATGGCACCGAAGAACACGTCATTTTACTAGGCACAACCCAAGAACTTCTGGTAAGTTCTCGTCCAGTAGGTCAAAAGGCCGCAAGCCCTAAAACAACACCTGCTAAAAAGACAACCAAACCTAAAGCGAAAAAAGCTAGCTAGATGTTCCACACAAAGACCATTGCCCTATTTATGTTTGCCCTTACTGTTGTAGGCGGCTTACTTGTGGGTGCCGATATGGCCTTTGCGCAAGACAGCACAAACCTACTGAACATCAACGTGGATGATGACATTCTGTCATCTCGTCGTCTTTTCCAACTATTTATGTTGGTAACAGTCCTTTCGCTTGCGCCATCAATTGTGATGATGGTGACCTCATTCACCCGTATTGTGATTGTGCTTTCATTCTTGCGTACGGCAATGGGTCTGCAAAACACGCCGCCGAACCCAGTGCTTATTGCGCTTGCCATGTTCCTAACTATGTTCGTAATGGCCCCTACTTTTGAAAAAGCCTACGAAGAAGGCATTGGCCCTTACATTGAAGAACGTATTGACGAGCAAACAGCCATAGACCGTACCATTGATCCATTCCGTGATTTTATGGGTACCCAAGTGGGCGAGCGTGAGCTTGACCTTTTTGTGGGCATGCTACGTGAACCACCAGAAACTGTTGAAAGCGCACGTGATGTGCCCCTGCAGGCGCTTATCCCTGCGTTTATGATTACCGAGCTTCGCCGTGCGTTTGAGATTGGCTTCTTGCTATTCTTGCCGTTCTTGGTGATTGACCTTGCCGTAGCCTCTATCCTGATGAGTATGGGTATGATGATGCTACCACCGGTGATTATCTCACTCCCCTTCAAGATTGTATTCTTCGTGCTGATTGACGGCTGGTCGCTGCTTACAGGCTCGCTTGTACAGTCATTCAACGTAGTGCAATAACTAAACCCTTCGCCGAGCAAAGCTTGCAGCTTATTGCAGGCAGCTCACTTTATGATATTTGGGATGCGTAAAGTCTTTAGTGCAGTACGATGTGTATGAATAATACACGAGTACAAGCTAAAGGCTTTAACCGCCTGAAAGTGCAAAATTTAGCGGAAGCGGTTTTGACGGTTCTGAATTTCCTGCTGCAACCCACGCATTTCACTTCGGTCAGCCTCTTCATTTTCAAGGCGCCAGCGTTGGCGAGTACGGCGGTAGTCACGGTTAAAGTCGTTTTGCTCTTCAAGGCCCTTTTCACCACGTAGCCATACTGACGAACCTGCGGGTACTTCGTTCGGGTTCGTACGTAGTTCATCTTCAACACGTGATTCTGCTGGCGATTCTGAGCGGGCAGATTGAATCAAAAAGTCTACTTGTTCAGTAAGCTCGTGTAGGGCAATACCTTGTTCGTAACGGATGGCAAGGTCCTGCAAGTCATCAGCTTGGCCTAGCGCCGCCTGTGCTGTTGCTAGGCGTAAGAAACGTGTTACGTCAGTGCCTGTCCACTCGCTACCACCAGCTGCATCAAACATTGGCTTCATCGCGTCAACAACGGCTTTAAATTCGCCAAGTTCCCAAGCAAACTCGGCTTGAAGGTCTTGAGCTTCAGTGCCTGTTGCCTCTTTTGCCACTTCAAGGGCACCTTCATACTTCATGGCAAGGCCCAATAGTTTGGCACGCATAATCTTACGGTCATTTTGTAGTGACGGTGCTAGGTCTTTTGAAGCTGTACGGTTAAGTGCCTCTAGCCCCTCACCCACTGAGTAGTTTTGGAAGTGTAGCTTTGCAAGCTCTAGCCCTAGCAAGCCTACAGCTGCAGGGTTATTTGCACGGAACTTAAGTTGACGCTCTAGCGTTTCAACGGCACGGTCGTAAAGGCCAAGGGTCGCCAAACGGTTGGCCACGTTCATCACAACACGGTCGCCTTCTTCGTTAGCTGGTGTCAACTCACGGAAGTCGTAGTACAGGCCAAGCATACCGATAGGGTCAAGCTCTGCATCCGTACGGCGGTCCATAAACAGGTCACCAAAAATCTTAGTCATCATCGCAGCTGCTTGCGGCACATACTCACTTTCAGGGAAGTTTACCGTTAGGTACTTCAAGCGTTCAAGGGCGTTTTTGTACTGCTTGCTTTGGATGTAAAGGTTCGCCAATTTAAACAAGGTGTTTTCTTCAACCTCGTCCCCACGCCACAAGAAGCGTAGGTTCTCAAAACGAATGGCAGCGGCTTCAGGGGTTAGGTCACCACGCTCAACCAACAGGTCAAGGAAGTGGTATAGCGCATGGCTTGAAACTTCCATATCGCTGTTAGAGGCCAGCGTAATAAATACTTGTTCTGCAAGGTCTTTTTGGCCTTGTTCTTTGTAAATACGGCCCATCAAAAGCTGTGCTTTTGGCAGCACGCGGCCACGACCACCTAGTAGAGCAAGGCGGTCAATTTGGTTCAAGGCTTCGTTCATGCGGCCTTCTTCAAACAGTGCTTTTGCGTAGGCGTAGCGTACCTTTTGCGTAATTAGTGGCGGGTACGAAGCTGACTTTTCAATGCTATCTTCTAGCATATCAGCTGCTTTTTTGTGCTCGCCCAAACCTTCTTGGATGTAGCCAGACCAAATGGCTTTATCGACTGATGGTGTGGTGATTTTTTCCATCTTCTCTTGGGCTTCTGGGTAGCGTTCCATCAAAGCTAGGCTAATGGCTTCAAGTAGCTTTGTATCTTCAACAAGTGCTGGGTCAGTGTTCTCGTTGTTATGAATAACGGTTTGCAAAATACCAAGGGCTTCAGGGTATTGCTGCATAAAGATTTTCAGACCTGCAAAGCGGTTAGCGGCGCTAATTTTATCGGTGTTTTTCTCGGTAAAGTACCAGCGCTGGCCAAGGCGACGCTCAAGGGCATCAAGCTCACGGCGTGTACGGTCACCAAAATCAGGCAGAATGCGGTTTTCTGGGAGGGCTTGCTCAACCTCTTGTTTCGTCATTGGCACGGTGGCTTCATCACGGGCGGCAAGCGCTGCAATAATGGCGTCATCAAGCTCAGGTGTTTGTATTGATGGTAGGTCAGGCACTTGCTCTTGCTCACGAGGGTCGGTTGGAAGTGGGTATGACAAACGCCCTACTTGATCAAGGGCACGGTTCATCTGTGTTACGGCATCATCAACGGTTGATTCATTTTCAGGGTCAATCGATGGGATGTTCATACCACCATGGTAGGCGGTTTGGCCTGCCGGCACAGTACGAATAATGTTACCGTCAGCATCGCGTGCGGCTTGCAGCAGGCTATCAACCACTGAAAGGTTAATAGGCCCTTCACGGCGGGCTACGGCCGCTGAAATAGCGTTATTTAGGGTTCTAAAAGTTGTTTTGCCGTCTTCGGTGGTCATGCCAAGTGGCGCACCATTGCTACTTACAAATGCAGCACCAGCTGCAGTTTCAAGGCGGCGCAAAATACCAATATTTTCAGGTGATGAAAAACCACGAGCTGCCAGTGATGGCACAGCGGTATACGTTTCACGGGTATCAAAACTTGTGGCACGGCGTGGGCTGTAAGCACCGCTATTAAGCGTCACAATATCGCCCGAAATATCAAGCGGTAGCGCAAGTGTTTGCGGGGCGCCTAGTTGGTTAATGTAAATACGCCAGTTTTCACTATCACGCTCAACACGTAGGCCTTTAAGCACTGAAAGTGACACCCGCACACCCGCACCATCAGGCACGTACAGGTTTTCAGTTTCAATAACAGCTAGGCTTTCAGGGAGTGACGGAAGATTAAGGCTATCTTCGGTCGTTACAATCCAAATATCTTCAAGGCGCTGAAATACGGCAAGCGGTGTATCGGCAGGTACAGTAAAGTGCGGGGCTGGTGCATCAACATACTGAATATCAGCAGCATCCGCCACAGACGCGGCAAGGGGCGAAAGCCCCAGAATGATTGTTGATAAAAGCAAAAGCTTCGGTAGCACTTACGGTAACCTTTGGTTGGTTGTTGCCTTACCGATAATAATTTCAACACGTCGCGCTTTGAGGTAACGCATTGTAACCGGTAAGTCTGATTGTATCATATCAAACCGGCTATCTGCATAACCTAGCGCCTGCATAGGTGAAACAACACCTGTGGCCCGTAACTTTTTAAGCACACCTACGGCACGCAACATTGAAAGTTCCCAGTTGCTTTCGTATACCCCACCTTGAATCGGCACAGGGTCAGTGTGGCCTGCAATAATAATACTGTTATCAATATTACGTAGCATATCGCCAAGGCGGCCAATGGCATCATCCCCTTGCGGCATTAGGCTTGCTGAGCCTGTTTTGAACAGCAAACGGCTAGGCACCGTAATGCGAAGCTCATCACCACGGTCACGGATCACCATGGTGGCTTCTTTTAAAACATCATCGCTTTTAAAGCGCTGCCCCAAAATAGCCTTGAGGTAAGTTAGGTCATCTGCTTGGGTAATGTTAATGGTTTCAATGTTGTCGGTATCAACGTTTTGCTGGTTAATTTCTTCAAAGGCAAGAGCACCCGAAAGCGCACCACGAATATCCTGCCAGCGTTGGGTGTTGATGTTTTTCATTGAGAATAACAACACGAAAAATGTAATAAGCAAGCTCACAAGGTCGGCAAAAGTCACAAGCCAAGCATCTGACGGTGGGCCACTTTTTTTACGGAGAGGCATAGTTACTTCCCTCCCTTACTGTCAATTCGGGCTTGAGCCACAACGGCAACACGGTCAATAATTTGTGTGGTGAAGAGCAACACAATACGGTCACCTTCTTGTTCTGTTACGGCCGAGGTAATAAAGTTTGAGTTTACGCCACGCTCATCAAGGGCACGGGCAAATTGGCTTGCGCGCAGGCCATTAAGTTCAACCGGGTCAGGTGCCTCTTCAATGCTGCTAGGCACACGAATATCCAAAATAATGCGCGCACCGGGGCGTTTTTCATTCATCAAATCAGCAAGGTCGGTAAAGAATGAGGCTTGGCTTGAGATAATCTTCCACTCGCCTTCATCAAAAAAGGCGGGGGCACGAAGGCGCACAATCATGGTGTCGCGGGTGCTTTCAACTTCAAACTGACTGTTTGAAATATACGCCGAGAATACCTCTTGAATGTCATCGGCAATTTTCTCGTAAAACTCGTTCACAAGGGCTTCGTCGGGGTCGTCTTTAATAACAGTTTGTGCGGCACGAAAACCAAACCCTGAGGCAATACTTTGGCTCGCACGCTCAAACTTATCAATCGCCACTTCTGAAATTGCATTCAGCAAAATAAAGAAAGCCAGCAAAATAAGGTACAGACCCAACATCAGTACAATAGTACCGCTACTGTCCCCACCTTTTGCTTTATCTTTAAGTTGCTTTGCCATGGTTAAGCCTATTCTGATGCCACAAGTTTCATGGCAGCTTTACGGGCTTCGGCGGTGAGTGACTTTTGCTTTTGCACAATATCACGCATGAAGTATGGCACATCCAAAATCATATGCACTTTACCATCGCCGGAGATTGTTGCACCTGAGATTGCAGGGTTATAGTCAAACGCGCTGGTAATTGATTTTACAACGGCTTCTTCTTGGCCCAGAAGCTCATCAATCACAAGACCAACTGTAAGGCTGCCGTCACGCACAATCATCACGTAACCGTTTTGCTCGTTTTTATCCTTCAAGCCTTCGGTATAGTCTTTCTTACCTTTTGATGTAAGCTCAGAAAGGTATTTGATTGGCACAATTTCTTCACGCAGTTCAATGGCGTCTTCGTTGTTTACCTTGTGGCACATAAGCGGGCGGAACTGAATAACCTCAGACACTGTGCCAATTGGTACAGCAAAGCCTTCGTCATTCGCCTCAACAATAAGGGCCTGCACAATAGCAAGTGTAAGGGGCAGGTAAATTGAAACTGTTGTGCCCGCACCAAACTGAGACTCAAGCTCAATGGTGCCTTTAATCTTGTTAATTTTGTCGTTCACAACGTCCATACCCACACCACGGCCTGAAACATCACTAATGGTTTCAGCTGTCGAGAAACCCGCTGCCATAATCAGCTTAATAGCTTCGCTATCTGGTAGGGCATGTGCAGCCTCTTCAGTCAGTAGGCCTTTTTCAACGGCTTTGGCACGGATGCGCATAGGGTCAATCCCACGGCCATCATCCTGCACCTGAATCACAACGTTGTTCCCTTCGTAAAACGCACGGATAGCCAAGGTGCCTTCTGACTTTTTACCAACTTCGGTACGTTCTTCGGGGCCTTCAAGGCCATGGTCTAGAGCATTACGGATAAGGTGGACCATTGGATCGGCAAGCTCTTCAACCAAGCTACGGTCAACCTCGGTGCCCTCGCCTTCAATCACAAGGTTAATTTCTTTACCAAGTTTGTTTTTAAGCTCACGTACCTGACGTGGAATTTTATCAAATACACGCTTAATCGGTTGCATACGTGTGCGCAGTACTGACATTTGCAAGTCTTTTGAAACACGTGTTAGCGACTCTAGCGTTGACTCAATAATCCCTTGATATTCGCTGCCCTGTAGGCGCTCAATGGTATCCTCACGCTCCATCTGGCGCACAAGTGTGTTACGTGCAAGCACAAGCTCACCCACTAGGTTCATTACTGCATCTAGACGTGCAGTATCCACACGGATTGTTACCTCTTTAGGGTCATGGTCGCGGCGGCCTGGTTTTTTGCGGCGGTCGCCCACACGGTCACGGCGGTCAGCGCCACGACGGTCAAAGGCTTCGGCCTTAGGTTGTTCTGCTTTTTTTGTTGGCTCTTCTGTTTTAGCGTCCTGTTTAGGGGTAACAGGTTCAGCTTCAACAGTTTCAATGTCATCATCGCTGCTTGCAGGGCCCGTCAGGCGGTCATCGGCTTGAATTTCAGCAAGAAGCTCTTCGTTAATCTCAATAGCTGGGGCTTCTGGTGTTGGCACAGCATCGTCTTCACCAGCGGGGCCTGTTAGGCGGTCATCAGCCTGAATCTCAGCAAGAAGGTCTTCATTAATTTCAATAGCTGGGGCTTCTGGTGTTGGCACAGCGTCATCATCACCAGCAGGGCCAGATAGGCGGTCATCAGCTTGAATCTCAGCAAGAAGGTCTTCGTTAATTTCAATGCCTGTAGGCTCAGGTGTTTCAACTGCTGGGGCTGCAGTTTCTTCAGTTTGTGGCTCCTCAGCTTTTGGTGCCTCAGGTGCAGCTACGCCACCAGGGGCTGAAAGCTTATCAAGACGATCTGCAAGGGGCTTAAAGTCAATATTATCAGGGCTTTCACCTGTTTTTGAACAATCCAAAAGGTCTTTTAGCGTGTCATTAGTTTCAAGCAAGGCATCCATTACCTCGGTAGTAATAGGCACATTGCCCGCACGCACTTCATCCAGCAAGTTTTCACCTGCGTGGGCAAGCTTGTTCATTTTCTCAAGGCCTAGAAAGCCCGCACCACCTTTTAGGGTGTGCAATACACGGAATAGACGGTCAATAAGGTCAGGGTCAGAGTCACCCGCTTCGGCAACGCCTTCAAGGGTAATCAGGTCAGCTTCAAGGGCATCAAGGCTTTCCTCAGCCTCTGTATGAAACTCATCTAAAATTTCCTGATCAATTTCCATGGGTGTCCCCTTTAACCTAGTAAGCGTTCAATGGTTGGGGCCAAGCGGTCAAGCGGTAGTACCTCGTTGGCAATCCCCTTTTCGACCACGGCACGTGGCATCCCGTAAACAACTGATGTGGCTTCATCTTGCGCAATAACGTATGCACCTGCGACCTTCAGTTTTTCGTAAACTTTAACACCATCATTGCCCATACCGGTCATCATCATGGCAAGCACCTTACCGCCAACAGCCTCTAAGAGTGACTCTCCCATCACTTCTACCGATGGTTTGTACAATGATTCACCCTCATCTTCTGACACACTGAATACAAGCCCTGAAGATGCCTTTTTAACGCGGCACTGCATGCCGCCGGGCGCAATGTAAATATGATTAGCTTCTAGCTTTTGGCCGTCTGTACCCTCAACCACCTTTAGGGGGCAGCTTTGGTCAAGGCGTTCAGCCATCGCTTTTGTGAAGTTAGGCGGCATATGCTGCACAATAATAATTGGCACATTTGTCGTACGCGGGAAATCAGCAATAATTTGTTGCAGCGCCTTTGGCCCACCCGTGCTAATACCAATAAGCACAGCTTCGGCATGTCTGAAACGCAAATGGCTGCCAGGTTGTGGCTTTTGCGGCTCGCTGCTTTCTGATGGTTGCGATGCACTTTGAGTTGGCTGCTTAACAATTTCAGCTTGTGCGGCCGCAAAAACCTTGTCGCACAACTGTTTTGACTGGCTAAAAATGTTGCGCGAGCTGTCTTCCATTGCTTTTGGAATAAAATCAACAGCGCCAAGTTCTAGTGCTTTCATAGTCGCTGTAGCACCCGCCTCTGTTAAGCTAGAAACCATCACCACACGGGTTGGTGACTTTTGCATAATTTCTTCCAACGCCTCGATACCGTTTTTAACAGGCATCTCAATATCAAGGGTCATAACATCGGGCTTAAGGTCGGCTGCCATTTTAACTGCTTCGTCGCCGTTAGCAGCACTACCAATAACTTCAAAACGTTCGTCGCTATTGAAAAAACGCGTTAACGTACTGCGCATAAAGGCCGAATCATCGACCACAAGGACGCGTAGTACATTACTGTTTGTCATAGCCACCCCACTCGTCATCTTTACAGCAATTTAGCTAGAATATCGTCAACATCGTCTTGGTCTAGACCTTCGCCAGTCTTTTGCGGGCCATTAAGAAGCGCGGCCTCAGTTTCGGCAAGTGCCGTGCGGTCTTTTTCTTCAAGAGCCTCACCCTTGTTGCGTAGACCAAATACAATAACCATACGGAAAACCTGACGCTCAATCTCACGTAGAACCTTAATAATCTTCTGAATACGCTGACCAGTAATATCTTGGAAGTTACAGGCTTCGTAAATGTTTGTAACGTGAGTATCACCTTCGTTGAGGGCATCTTCAATGCTCATAGCAACATCAGGGTCAAGCGGTGGATCAATAGTCATCATACGGTCACGAATACGTTGGTTCACACCTTGTAGCTGTTCGCATGAGTCCATAATTTTGTGTGTTGCAGCTTCAGTTGTTTTTACAATTTCGTCCAACTGGTCTGAAGCTTCAGGAAGCTGCTCTTCTTGCAGCATGCCTGGGCTTACGTCAGCAAACTCGTGGCGTGCGGCATTAATAAACTTAGCAAGCTCGCCCAATTCGCCGTATAGGCGTGGGTCAAAGGCTTCGCCATCTTTAGCTGTTTGCTCAAAATGGCCACCAAAGAACTGCTTTACCAAGGCAACGAATGCACGTACGTCTTCTGCTGGTACGGTATCGCCTTTAATGTTGTCTTCTAGGGCGTTAAGTTGATCTTGTAGTAGCTTCATGCCGTTTTCACTCATGAGGATGCTCCTTACTTACAAACTAGTGGGATTAAAACTCACCAATTACTTTCGACATTTTCTCTTTCAAGGTCGCCGCGTTAAATGGCTTCACGATGTAGTTACTCACACCTGCGTGCACAGCAGCAATCACGTTTTCTTTTTTACCTTCGGCTGTCACCATGATGAATGGAATCGCTTTTGTTTTTTCATCTGCACGGACGTGCTTCAAAAACTCAATACCTGTCATGTTCGGCATGTTCCAGTCAGAAACAATCAGATCAATCTCTTCTTCATGAACTTTATCAAGGGCTTGCTTACCGTCTGCAGCTTCAACAACATTGTTAAAACCAAGCTGACGTAGCAAGTTGATGATAATGCGGCGCATGGTCAAAAAGTCGTCCACAACTAGGATGCGCATGTTCTTATTTACGGCCATTTTTAAGTGTCCCTTATTTAGATTTATTAAAGTTTGTTATTTGTATTAAAACTGGGGAAGATCACTTTTTTCTGCGAGCATCTTCGAAATTCGTCGTGCCTTGATTGGATCCATTTTCTCCATAATCTTGGCAGTGTCTTTACGGTTCATGCGCTTAAACAAATCAAACACGATGTTATCGTCAAGTTTGTTCAAAACGATAGCAGCATTGTTCGGGCGCATTTCTTCGTAAATCTTAGCGAGTTGAACAAGCTCAGCTTCTTCTTTGTTTGAAAGATTTTTCAGCAGAACAGTTAGCTGTTTTTGCAGCTCGTTCATTTTTTCCACTCGGTCTTTAAGCTCAGCTTCGGCAAGGTCGGCTAGTTTTTCACGCACACGTAGGGCTTGTTCACGGCGCTCAAGCTCAATACGGCGGATGTCTAGTTCTTGTAAAAGCTTGATTTCAGCTTCAGAAAATAAGCGACGGCTGCTCTCTAGGCTTACGTTTTCAGGGGTTGGCAAAAGATCGCCACGGGCTTGTGGTGCTGCATCTAGCTGGCTAATACCACGATCTTCAGCGGCATATGCATTTGCCCCACAAAGCAACACAAAGCCCCCGCATAGCAGAGGCAGTAGCATTGTGGTTAGGCCAAACTTTTTCACAGACAAGGTATCCCTTTTAATTTTTATACGCCACCAAGCGCACGGCGTAGTTCTCGCTCGGCTTCGCTTGCAACAGCAGGTGTGTCATCAACAGTTGTGTTGTTCATCACAGTACTTGCTGAACCGTAGGCCGCAGCAGAGGCACCAAAGCTTGTTGGCTTAAATGGTTTTTGTGCTGAAGGCTCGCTGTTTTGTGGTGTTGCCATCTCTTTCTTATAGCGGCCAGGCATAATCGCCGCCTGACTTGAAGCGCTTGTATTTTGTGCAGGACGGTTCATTGGTCGCTGGGCAGAAGTTGGTGTTGCCGTTGGGGCTGAAAGTTCAGGCTGAGGTGTCGTTTGAGTATGAGCAGCTTGTGCAGGCGTTACCTGTGCTTCACTCAAGCGCATTGCACCGTTGCTAATGTGGTTATCAAAACGCTCAAGTACTTTTTCAGCACGGTCGATTAGGAAAGTAAGCTCCTGAATATTACGTGCGGCTTTACTTGTGTATTCTTCAAGCAGTGCACCATCAGTACGGGCTGACTTTGCAAGCTCTTGCATTGCAGTGCGGCTGGTTGTAATGGCTGTTGTAAGGTCATCAGCAAGTGCAGGAACACGCATGGCATCGCGGCCAAATTCTTTTAGTTTAAAATGCAAAACAAGCACCACGCCCAATAGGCCAGCCATTGTTAGCATAAGTACAAGATCAATCATAAATCCTGTCATTGATTAGTCCCCTTCGTTTTTGCTGTCGTTTACGTCAGCGATATTCTTTGTAATTTTAACGGCCAATCGGTCATCGGCGCGGCCCATCATGCCAACCATCTTGGTTTCTGGGCCCATTTTAATACGTACCGGTGCGCCTTGTTTTGCATTAAACACAATGGTATCGCCCAAGCGCCATTCAAGAACCTCGCTTAGCATGTGTGTTTGCTCGTCAAGCACAGCCTTAATTTTGGTGTTTGTGGCGTATAGTTCTTTCGCCAAGTGGTTTTCCCAGATGTTATCGTGGCCAAATTTTTCACCCATAAACTGCTGCAATAGCTGATCACGGATTGGCTCAAGCGTGGCGTATGGTAGGCAGAACTGCATAATACCATCACGTTCTTCAAGGTTTACACGCACAGTTACCAAAATACAGGCGTTACCTTCACGGGTTACCGTGGCAAAGCGTGGGTTTGATTCCATACGCTCAAAATCGAAGTTAATTGGGGCAACAGGTGCAAAGGCTTCAGCAAGGCCTTCTAGTACAACCTGTGAAAGTTTTTCAACAATCTTACGCTCAATCGTTGTGAAGTTACGGCCTTCAATACGTGCCGGGCGTGCCTTACGGCCCCCAAGCAAAATATCAACAATTGCGTAAATAAGGCGGCTTTCGTAGGTCAGCAGGATGTAGTCATCCAAACCGCGGGCGTTCACAACCACCAAACCAGCAGGTAGCGGGATAGAATCCATGTATTCGCCGTAGCGAACTGAGGTCATGTTCTCAATGCTGATATCTACGTTATCAGCCGTGAACTGACGCAAGCTGGTTGACATCAAGCGCTCAAAGCGGTCAAAAACAATTTCAAGAAGTGGCAAGCGCTCGTAGCTAATAATGCTGTTGTTCAGCAAAACACGTACGCCGCCGGTCTGGCCGTCGTCGTTACCGTTGTCGACACCAAGCAGAGAATCAATTTCGTTCTGGTCGAGGATTTTATCATCCATCGGGGCAGCGTCAGCGTCGTCCCCTTCGCCAGATGCCATGTTCATCCACTCATCCAGCAGTTCATCTTCACCCTTAGCTTGGGCGTTTTCTGCTTCTGTCGGTGTTTTTACATCATCAGCCATTAAAGTGCGCTTTCAAGTAATATTACTGGTCTTATCATCTTACCCCTTATGGGCATGCACAGCAACACATACCCCCCTGATGTATATGGGAGTTTGCTTTTGCTTGTGGCTTTTACGCAACGCTTTTGGTCAAACATCACACAAACAAAAAGCCGCCCAAACTTGGGCGGCTTTTTAAATGAGGGTTTAAACCTACTGAACCAAAAACTCTTTGAACAGTACATTCACCACACGGGCAGGCTGTGCCGCTTGGTTTGCACGTAGCAACAAGTCGTGGCGCAAACGGTAAGAGCCAGCAGAACCGCGCAAATCTTCAGGGCGCAACTCACGCAGGTAAACTTGGAAGTCATCCACAATACGTGGGCGCACTTGTTCTAGGCGTGCAAGGTCTTCAGCGCTACCAACTTCAAGAACAACCTTCAAACGAAGGAAGCGGTTACCACCGGCTGAGGCAAGGTTAACGGTAAGGTCAGGCAATTCGAAGTAGTGGCTTTCGGTTGGCATTGGGGCCACATCTTCAGCAACATGCGCTTCTTCAGCGGCATGATCATCGCCACCTTTAAGGAAGTAAAAACCAGCAGCTGCTGCAATACAAACAACCAACAGGCCTACAACTAGAATAATGACGAGTTTCTTTTTACCGCCGCCTTCTTGGCCTTCGCCTTCGGTTCCTGCTTCGGTAACTTGATCTTTTTCTTCAGCCATGCGTCAATAATCCGTTTTATAAATTCTTTTAAACTCGATACGAGTACTTAAGCACTATAACAATAAAAACACCCCTCAATTGAAGGGTGTTTTTTATATTAATCGCTTTTAATAAAGGCGCTGTGTCTTTTAAGTCAGATATAACACCTTTACGAAGAGCACTTAAGCCGTTGCGGAGATTCTAACTGGCGCACGCTCATCTGTGTCAGCGCTGCCAGCCTCACCTTTTGGGGCCGGCTGCGCTGATGCTCCGCCACCGCGTGAAAGCTGTTCCCACGAGGCACGTAGCTTTTTAAGGTGACCAATCACATCATCAATGGCTTCGGTTGAGTTTTTAACATCAACCTCAACAAGTTTACGAAGCATGTAGAAGTACAAACGCTGTAGGCGTTCAGCAACTTCACCGCCCTGCTCCATGTCTAGTGTTTCCATTAGGTATGAGATAATGTCCGCCGCTTTTTTATTATTCTTAAAGCGAACCTCAATGTTTCCTTCGTCAATAGCACGGCGTGCCGCTAGCAAAAAGCGGATTGCCCCATCGTATGCTAAAACAACACGCTCGACAGGAGAGGCACTTTGTACCTGACGCTCAAGATATTCTTTGGCTGCATTCTTTGGCTCATTCATGGGCCTGAAGCTCCCTTCGGTTGTATTGTTTTAAATTAAATTTCTAAACTAGTTATTAAGACTAGTCGCTGTTTGCGCTTTCAAACGCACTTGATAGGCTTTCACTCAAGTTGTTCGCTGTTAGTACAGCTTGCTCCATTGCGGCAAAGCGGGCCACAGTACGAGCACGGAACAACTCAACACGTGACTCAATATCACCAATACGACGGTTGTAGTTGTCGTTTTGGCGCACAATGTTTTGCGTGTTTTCTGAAATTGTACCGCCGCCTTGTTCGTTAACGTAACGGTCAAGCACGTAGAACAGTTGGTCAGCAAAACCACGGGTTACAGTAACCTCGATGTTATCAACACCTGGCATTGATGCACCCCCATCGTAGAATACGCGCAAGCCGTTAGCGCCAGTTGTATCAAGCGCAGTCACCTGTTGGCCATTTACTGTGGTTGTGCCGTCAGCACCACCACCCGCACCGGCACCAGCCGTAGTTTGAATGTTTGCTGAGGTCAAATTACCTGAAGCATCAGTCGGGCCAACGTTCAAGTAGTATGGAATTGGGTTACCTGACGCATCAACCTGACCCGCAACCTGACCGTTAAAGCCTGCCAAGGTCACGCGTGAGTCGTTACTTTCGAAGTTAAATTCGAATAGACCACGAATGTTCTGGAAGTTGGTCAATAGCTGGTTATCAAGTGTGTCATCGTCAATTTCAAGACGGTAGTTGTCGTTCAACTCAATACCAATCTGGCCAATTGTTTGGGCACCTGTTGGCTGACCCGGAATAATACGACCAACCAATTGGTCAACCTGAGTCATCATTGAACGTAGCGTTGTATCGAATGCAAGCGGGCCGTATTCAGCTTCGCCACCTTCGGTACGCACAATTTCTTTACGTTGGTCGTCAACAAAGTCTTTCAAGGCGTTGTAGGCATCTACAAAGCTGATGATACTTTCTTTAACGGTACCAAGGTCGTTTTCAATCTCGATTTCAATCTCGGTGTTCGGCTCAGCACGGAACAAGTCAATCGTTACACCCTCAATCACATCGTCAAATGTGTTTGATGAACGTGTTACGTCTACACCCAAGTTGTTCACTCGGATCGTCGCATCTGTTGCGGCTTGAAGTTCGTTTTTAATCGCACCTGTATCGGTTAGGCCTAGGCTATCACTTGTGCCTGTGCCACCCGCAAGATCAATGGTGTTAATCACACCAGTTTCTTCGGCGTTAAGTACCAAGAAATTCTGGGTTGGTGAAGCTGATACAACAGTTGCACGCACACCTGAACCTGAAGCGTTAATCTTGTCACGCAGGTCAAGCAGGCTATCGTCACCATCAACGTTAATGGTTTGGCCGTTCACATCAAATGTACCAATGGCAATACCTTGGCTCGCAAGTGACGCTGAACGGTCAGCCACAGCATCCGTACGGATTTGGTGCGAGCGGGCAAGTGATACAACTTCTACAGTGTGTACACCAGGCTCGGCCTTATCGGTTACTGATACACCTAAAATACTGTCAGCCTGAGAGGCCACATGGCCACCCGGAGCAGTTGTTGTTGGGCGTGACTGCGTAAACGCTACTTTGTTATCGAAAATTGAATCGGCGAAAAAGCCTACCTCACCGCGTAGACCGTCTAGCGAGGCTTTAAAATCTGTAATAAGTCCGGTCAGCTCTGAGTATGCTTCAAGGCGCGCTTCGTTTGCGGTTACCTTGCTTTCAAGCTGCACGGCAGGCTGACGACGTGCCGCGACCAGCGCTTGCACGATTTCCTGTGTATTAAGCCCTGATGACAAGCCTAAAATCTGGCTTGAACCGCCATTAAGCTGTGTAAAGAAATTGGTACTATCAACCATTTGTGTCCTCCGGCATCTTGCCTCATTTATTAAAAGCCTACCTTGCTTCCTAATACCTTATAGGGGCAGGCATTAATTTTAACTAAAATAACTGTCAGTTGTTGTTAAATTTTACCGTCAACAACAACGCCTGTGCCATAACCACTATCTGCATAGAATCTTAGCACATCATGGGGACTGTATTCCTTTAAAATATTCCCTTCGTTTTTCAAGTCCTTAACAATAGCTGCAATGTGGGTATCGTCCTCATTTCTCTGGACTTCCATCTGCAAACCATCGGGCTCTAGAACGCGGTTCATATAACTGACAGCCTTATCCAACGCCTCGAACAAAACGGGGTTTAGCCTAAACCTGTAGTCAATATCCTTGCCATTAGGTTTAGGATCAGCAGGATTATTTAAAATTTGGGCACTTTTACTTAAACTTTGCGCCTGTTGCTGCTGTTTGCTTTGGCCAACACCTTGTTGCTCAAGCCCGTCCACCCCACCGTTTGGTGTGGCAGTCGTCAGCCCTTGCAAAAGAGATGGCAATTGCATATCCGTTCTTCCTTCTTTTGGTTATGGTCTCTAATTTTTTCAGACGATGGCCAAGTGGTTTAATACCCTTGGCCGTCAGTCTGCTTTGTACTCTGTATCGTACTCTTTATCAAAGTAGTCGCTTATGCTTCTAGTAGGCGTAGCAACACTTCTGGGCGCTGGTTAGCCTGCGCTAGAATGGCTGCACCAGCCTGTAGCAACACCTGTTGTGAGGCTAGGTTGCTGGCTTCTTCCGCTACGTTAGCGTCTAGCATGCGTGAGCGGGCAGCTTCAGTGTTTTCTACCGCAACATCAATTGATGAGATTGCCGCTTCCATACGTGAAAGGTTAGCACCCAGTTGTGCACGTGAGGCACTTACTGAATCCACAGCCAATTCAAGCTGCTGGAAAGCAAACTCAGCGTTTGAGCGTGAGGTAATGTCTGTTGTTGCCAAACCTAGGCCAGATAGTGTTACCAGCGGCAATGTTACCTGAATACGGTCAGCAGCAGCGGTACCTGGGCCAATTTGGAACTCAAGCGTTGCTGGTACGGCTGTTGCGGTTGCAACAGTGTCAAAAGTTTCAGTGGCACCTGGCCCTGGGGCTACGCCAATTGGTGGGTTACCAATTGAAGCTGCCGCGTTAAAGGCACTTGAGAAGGTAATTTGCACACCAAGGTCACCGAAGTTGTAAGAGCTTGTGAAACCTGGCGCTGGGCCCGCTGGAATCAATACATCCTGGAAGCGGCCTTGCGTTACGTTGTTTAGACGCATGATGCCGATTGAAGCATCGTACTCAACGGTAAACTGATCACCACCCGCTACTTTATCAGGGTCAAGTTCGAAGGCTGCAAAACCAGCAGCTGCATCAACGTTGGCACCTTGTGTGTTAATACCTACGCCACTTGCGCCACCTAGTAGGGGCTGGCCGTTAAACTGTGTTTGCGCTGTGATACGTGTTACTTCTTCTTTTAGAAGTTGGTACTCGTTATCAAGGAAGCCACGCTCAGTATCTGAGATTGCCTCGTTCTGCGCTTGTGATGCCAATGCACCCATACGTGAAAGCAAGCTTGCAATTTCACCTAGGCCACCATCGGCAACTTGAAGAGTTGAAATACCGGTTGCTGCGTTAATCTGTGCTGAACGAAGGGCCGCAACATCGATACGAAGACCTGTACCGATAGCAAGAGATGCCGCATCTTCACGTGCACTAAATACGCGTTGACCTGAACTAATTCGAGTAAATGTACGCTCTACACTGCGTTCAGTAAGCTGCATGTTACGCTGAGCTACTGTCGCTGCTGAGTTTGATAAGATTGATAGAACCATGGTTCTTTCCCCTTTTTAATTGGTTTGTGCTGCATACCTTCGCCGCACTTATATAGGAGTAGTTGCATGAACCATGCCAAAATCTGAAGTCAGGAGGGAAAGATGTTTTTTGCATCTTTGTTTGGGATGAATAAGTTTCTTTGCGCCGTGTGAAGTGTATATCAATACACGAACACAAGCAGAGGAGCTTAGTCGCCCAAACAAAATGCAAAAAGAAGAAGGGGCGCTGATGCGCCCCTTCCCTTTAGTATGCTTCCTCTATTGAGAAGCTTCGTCCAGTTACTACTGTAGAAGCTGTAGCAATAGTGAAGGCTGCTGGTTAGCCTGAGCCAAGATTGATACACCAGCCTGCACAAGAACCTGAGAGCTTGTGAAGTTAGTGAACTCTTCAGCTACGTTCACGTCTTCTAGAGTAGAACGAGCAGCTTCTGAGTTTTCAACCTGAATGGCTACGTTTGAGCCAGCGAACTCTAGACGGCTTAGGGTTGCACCCAAAGTCGCACGAGCGGTGTTCAAGTTCTGTACAGCAGTATCAATCGCTGTAGCAGCACCTTGAGCGTTGGCAATGTTGTCAACTGAAGTACCACCTACACCTAGGGCCGCAGCGTTACCAACTTGAAGCGTAATGCTTACTACGTCGGTTGTGGCTACACCTACTAGGAAGTTAAGGTTGGTAGCTGTAGTACCGGCACCCGCTAGGATGTCAACACCACCAGTTGCGAAGTCACCACCGAAACCACCAGCAGCAGCTGTATCAAAGTCGCTGTTCACAGTCATGTTAAGACCGATTGAGCCGAAGTTGATTTCGAATGTGTTACCAGCATCAAGTGTACCTGTACCACCTAGGTTAAATGGGTCACCTGCCAAGTCGTTCAGATCAACTGACTGACTTGCAACAAGGTTACCTGCACCTGAACCACCAGCAGCATCGTATACGCTTACGCTGAATACTTGTGTTACTTCATCGTAGGTTACTTCAAGTGATTCACCAGCTGTACGTACAGAAGCGTTGAATTCGAAACCAACGAAACCGTTAGCAGGAACCATGTCTGTACCTAGAGTACCAGGGTCAATGTCAAGACTAGCAGCACCACCAAGTAGCTCAATACCGTTAAATTCGGTTGAGTCGGCAATACGGTCAATCTCGCTTAGAAGCTGTTGGTATTCAGTGTTCAAGAAGCCACGCTCTGTAGCAGAAATCTGGTCAGACTGAGCAGATGTTGCTAGAGTTTGTAGACGGTTGAATACTTCACCAAGCTGTGAGTAACCACCATCAGCAATCTGTAGAATAGCAGTTGCCTGTGATACGTTTGACTGTGCAGCACGCAATGAAGCCAAGTCAAGCTTTAGACCTGAAGCAATAGCCAAAGCAGCAGCGTCATCTTTAGCAGTCGTAATACGAGAGCCTGATGATAGCTTAGCAATAGATGTTGCTGAACGGTTGCTTGAAGTAGAAAGGTTACGTTGCGCGGTTAGTGCACTTACGTTTGTGTTAATAGACAGAGTCATGATATTTATTCTCCTACATGGATTTAATGTTTTAGTGGAGCCTACATGCTCACATTGTGTCGGGGCTGGTCGTTAAGATTCATTCTTATAGCCTTGCCGTCACGTTTCTTTTATACACTGCCTTACAAATTTTTGCCTGTAAAAAATCTGACAAAATTAAATTTATACCTGTAAGTCATTGTATTTAATACGAAATAAATTCCATATTTTTTCTGACATTTTCTGACATCTCTGAAAAATGCCACCCCTGCATAGGGCATATGTTTATTATAGTGCCTTCTTCAGGAATATCAATTGAGGTAATCATACCACACCCCTTGCACCCTAAATACCACACTTTAAGTGCCCCGCTCTTGGTGGGTTGGCACGGTTTGTGCTAGCATTCACTATAACAATAATTTTATGCTTCAGGTTGGGTATGGACGGATTAAACAACTTCATCAAGAACATCGGCGCAGCGCGCCTCATTGCCATGGGCCTTGTTACCGTGATGTTGATTGGCTTTATGCTGGCTGTGTCTTCACGCTTGAGCCAGCAAAACTTAGCACTTCTTTACGGCGGCCTTGAAGCTTCTGAAGCGAGCGAGGTTGTAAACCGCCTTGCTGCAATGGATGTTAATTTTGAACTTCGCGGTGATAGCCAAATTTTCGTACCGCGTTCTCAGGTTGGTATGCTTCGTCTACAAATGGCAGGTGAAGGCCTTGTGGGTAACAACACCACTGGCTACGAGATTTTTGATAACACCTCAAGCTTTGGTACCACCGCCCTCGTCCAAGATATTAACGCCCGCCGTGCCCTTGAGGGTGAGCTTGCCCGTACGATTGTTTCTATCCCGATGGTTAAGGGTGCCCGTGTACATATTGTACTGCCTAAGCGCCAACTCTTCTCACGCAACCAAGTAAAGGCTACAGCATCTGTAACGCTAGACCTTGGCAACCGCATGCTTGAAAACGAGCAAGTGAACAGCATTGTTCACCTTGTTGCCGCTGCCGTGCCAGACCTTAGCCCTAAAAGCGTAACGGTGGTTGATAACCGCGGTAACCTACTTTCATCTGATACGGCAAAAGAAGACGGCACCGCCGCCAACAGTGCCGCTGCTAAATTCCGTGACCGCTTGGAAGAAGAATACGAAGCAAGCATCGTCCGCTTGCTTGAGCGTGTTGTAGGCCAAGGTAACGTGATTGCCCAAGTAAACGCCGACGTTAACTTTGACCGTGTTGAAGAAAACGCAGAGATTTTTAACCCAGAGCAACAAGTTGTGCGCTCTGAGCAGCGTGTAGAAGAACAACGCAACGCTGAAAACACAGAACCAGGCCCACCAGCTGGCCTTGCCGCCAACGTACCGGGGCAAGACCCACAAGGCTTCCAGGTTTCACGTACTGAAAGCGATGGCCGTACTGAAGAGACCATTAACTACGAAATTTCACGTACCGTACGTACCTTTGTTCGTGAAGGTGGCGAGATTGAAAACCTAAGCGTGGCTGTTTTGGTTGAAGGCGACTACACCACCATTGACGGTGAAGAGCAATACGTGCCGATGGCCGATGCCACACGTGAAAAACTACAAGCGCTTGTAATGCGCGCCATTGGCTTTGACCAAGAGCGTGGCGACCAAATTGAACTTATTGATATGCCATTCCAAGCTATGGATAGTGCCGAGTTCTACGAGCCGCCTCTCCTTAGCCGTGACGACATTTTGCGCCTAACAGAATACGGCCTACTGTTTGCTGGCCTAGCGATGATCTTGCTATTTGTAGTACGCCCAATCTTGAAGGCCTCACAAAAAGCAAGCCAAGCCCAGCGTGAAGCTGCAGCTAAATCAGCTCAGCAGCTACAAAACGCCCTTGAACCTGCAGGCGGCGATAGCGTAGCCGCAGGCTCAGATGAAGAAACTATGATTGACCTTGCGAAGGTTGAGGGTCGCGTACGACAGTCAACCATTAAGAAAGTGACCGAAATCATTGATAACAACCCAGACCAGAGTGTGTCAGTTATTCGTAGCTGGTTGGCACCAGAGTCAACCCCATAAGGGGAACAGAGTATTAATTATTAATAAGGAACCTATAAGCCAATGGCTCGTGTAGTAAAACAAGGCGCACGCAACGCAGCGATTTTTATGCTTTCGATCGGTGAAGAGAAAGCAGCGCAGATGTTCAGCATGCTCGAAGAACACGAAATCCGCGACATTTCTCGTGAAATGGCGCTTTTGGGCCGTGTTTCAAGCGACGATGTTGAGCGCGTGATGGCTGAGTTCACAGACGACGTGGCCTCAGGCGGCGATTTGGTGGGTTCACTTCAGGCGACCGAACGTATTCTTAAGTCATTCATGACCGAAGAACAGGTTGGCGATATTCTTGAAGAAATGCGTGGCCCTGCTGGTCGTACCATGTGGGAAAAACTGTCAAACGTAAGTGAAGACATTTTGGCCAACTACCTTAAGAACGAATACCCGCAAACTGTCGCGGTGATTATGTCGAAGATTCGCCCAACGCACGCCGCTAAAGTTTTAGCTATGCTGCCAAGTGAATTTGCCTACGAGGTTATTGAGCGTATTCTCCTTATTGATAACGTCCCGCGTGAGGTTGTTGATACTGTTGAAGAAACGCTACGTTCTGAATTTATGAAGAACCTAGCTGCCCGTAACAAGCGCGACACCCACGAGATGATGGCTGAAATCTTTAACAGCTTTGACCGTGGTACCGAAGGCAAGTTTATGGAAATGCTTGAAGCACGCCGTGCAGAAGATGCCACACGCATTCGTTCATTGATGTTCACATTCGAAGATCTAATGAAAACCGACGACAAAGGCATCCAGACTCTACTTCGCGATTTGGACAAAGACCAACTTGCTGTTGCCCTTAAAGGTGCCGGCGACGAACTTAAAGAGAAGTTCCTTTCAAACATGTCGGAGCGTGCAGCGAAAATCCTGCAAGAAGACATGGATGTTATGGGCCCTGTTCGCGTGAAAGATGTTGATGAAGCCCAACAAGCGATTGTTGTGGTTGCGAAAGACCTAGCTGACGCTGGTGAAATTATTATTAGTGAAGAAGGCGGCGAAGACGACTTTGTTTACTAAGCTTCTCTACTAATAAATAGAACTATTAATTAAAGGTATGCCCCATGGCAAATAACGATAAAGTGATTTCTCGAGAAGAGTCCCGATCTTTTGATCGGTACCTTTTTGATACCGACTTTTTCGAGATTGATGTGGCCGCAGCCGAAGAAAAAGCCTTGATTGACCAAGCCATTGCCGAAGCAAGCAATGAAGCCAACCCAGATGGCAACCAAACTGCTGAAGGTATGGAAGCAAGCAACGACCAGCTTGAACCTGCCCAACCCCCTGCCATTACTAAAGAAGACCTTGCACAAGCAGAATCTGCTGGTTACGCCGCAGGCCTTGCCGATGGTAAGGCCCAAGCTTCGGAAGATTTTAAGCAGCAAATCAACACCCACGTTGGTGCCTTTGCTGAATCGCTGAAACAAATTGACCTATTAAAGGAAGAGCTCAGTGCCGAGATGAGCCAAAAGGCCGTGCGCCTACTAGCTGGCCTACTGCCAAGCCTTATGGCTGATGCTCAGGAAAACTACCCTGAGACCATCCTTAAGCGCACAGCAGATAAACTACTAGATACCCTGCGTGAAGAAAAAGTATTGGCGGTTAAAACAGCCCCTGACACTAAAGAGTTTTTGCTAAACCACATTGCAGAAGCTGAAGGCCTAAAAACCAACCTTAAGCCCGAGCACTTTAAAGAAAGCCCTGAGCTAGAGATTGGCGACTGCATTATTGAATGGGAAAATGGCGGCCTTACCCTAAGCCAGGCCGACATTTTGCAACAACTGACTGATATTCTGCTTGCGGCCTCACCTTCTTACAAAAAGAAGCAAAAAGAAGCCGTAAAAGCACAAGACCTTATTAAAGAAGAGGCAGAGCAAGAACCTCAACAGGCCACTGAACAACAAGCCGAGCAACAGGCAGAGCAACAGATTGAACAACAGGTAGGCCCAGCTCAAGAAGATTTAGAGCCAGCTGCGCCTGACGTATCAGAAACACCTGAAACCGACGAAGCTCAACCCTCTGAAGAAATTAAACAGCCAGAACCAAAAGAATAGGTTTTGCCAATAGATTTTGCGTTACCGCTAAGAAAACGTATAATAAAAAGACTTAACAAAGAAAAAGGCCAAAAACATGACAGATACGCCAAAAACAGAAGCCACTGAAGCCCCTGAGAAGAAGGGTCTTAGCCTTGACGAACTTGACGTAGCCGACGTTGCCAAAAGCACTCCGGCAGCAGAAGCCTCAAGCGATGCTGGCCTTGAAGCCGTTTACGATATTCCAGTGCGTGTAAGCGCTGTATTGGGTGAAACCCAAATGGAAATTAACAAACTTCTAAAACTAGGCCGTGGTGCTGTGGTTCAACTTGACCGTAAAATTGGTGAAGCCATCGACATCTACGTAAACGACCGTTTGGTTGCCCGTGGTGAAGTTGTTATTACTGACGAAGACAAACTCGGCGTAACCATGACCGAGATTGTTAAATCAGTTAAGTAACCCACCCCACATATAAAAAGAATAAAAGGGTAGAGCTTTGAACTTAGACCTAGCAACCATCTTTGGCCTGCTGATTGGCTTTGTTTTCGTTGCCATTGCAATTGCATTGGGCGGCGACGTTGCTGGCTTTATTAACCCGCCATCAATCTTGATTGTTATCGGCGGTACATTTGCCATCACGACTGTAAGCTTTACAATCCCTGAAATTATGCGCGCCCAAGGTATTGTGGCCCGTATGTTGGTTTTCAAACTACCTAATGCCTCAGAAGAAGCAAAAAGCATGGTTGAGCTTGCACAAAAAGCCCGTGTGAACGGTATTTTGAACATCCAAGCCGATATTGACGCCTTGAACGATACTTACGTTCAGCAAGGCCTAATGCTGGCCATTGACGGCGTTAACCCAGAAGCTGTTGCCACCATTATGGAAGACGACACCGAAAGCATGATGGAACGCCACGAACGCACAATTTCAATCCTGCGCCGCAGTGCTGAGCTTGCCCCTGCTATGGGTCTGATTGGTACGTTGATTGGTCTGGTACAAATGTTGGGGAATCTGTCTGACCCATCAGCTATTGGCCCTGCGATGGCGGTTGCCCTTTTGACCACCCTTTACGGTGCGATTTTGGCAAACATGGTGTTTACACCACTAGCCTCGAAAATGGAAAAAAACAGCCGCGCTGAAGTTGAGCTACGCCGTATTTACGCAACCACTGTACAATCGGTTGCTAAGCAAGAAAACCCACGCCAGCTTGAAGTTATGCTGAATGCTATTTTGCCACCAGCAGGCCGCGTAAACGTATTTAACTAAGGGACGATTAATGACTGCACAAATTCTTCTTATTGGTGATCTTGCTGGCGCTTCAGGCGCTGTGGCGAAGTATGCCAAAAAGCTGAAGATGGACGTGCTGACGGCAAAGGACATTACCTCTGCTGTTGAAGTTCTGTGCCAACAACGTGTAGACATGGCCTTTTTAAGCGCCGACCTTGAACAAACAGACTTCTTTGGGGCTTACAACGAAGCACGCCTTAATACACCTGTCGTAAGTGTTGGTGGCGCTGATAGCGTGCAAAACGCCGTGATGTCAATCCGTCTAGGCGCAATTGAATACCTCACCACCCCTATCGATGAAAAACAACTTGGCGAACTTCTTGACGAACTTGCAGATAACCCAAACCAAGGCGGCCCAATTGCACGTGATGACAAAACCACTGCTATGCTAGCCCTTGCTAAAAAGTTTGCAGCGTCAAACGCAACTGTTCTGCTGCGTGGTGAGTCTGGTACGGGTAAAGAGGTGCTAAGCCGCTTTATTCACGATAACAGCCCACGTAAAAATGCCCCGTTTATTAGCGTTAACTGTGCAGCTATCCCTGAAAACCTTCTTGAGAGTGAGCTTTTTGGCCACGAAAAAGGTGCTTTTTCAGGTGCTGTAAACAAACGCCTAGGTAAGTTCCAGCAAGCTGATGGCGGCACGCTATTGCTTGATGAGATTTCAGAGATGGATTTGTCACTACAGGCAAAACTACTCCGTGCTATTCAGGAACGTGTGATTGACCCTGTGGGTGCAACAAAGCCCGTGCCTGTTGATATTCGTTTGGTGGCCACCACCAACCGTAACCTTGAAGATCACGTCCGTGAAGGGAACTTCCGTGAGGATTTATACTTCCGTCTGAACGTAGCCGCTATCGAGCTACCAGCCCTACGTGAACGCCCTGCCGATATTTTGGCCCTAAGTGAACACTTTGCCCAAAAATTTGCTGAGCAATACGAGCTACCTCGCATTACCATTGCTGATGATGCCAAAGAAAAGCTGACCTCAGCCTACTGGAAAGGTAACGTGCGCGAGCTTGAGAACACCCTCCACCGTGCTATTTTGCTGATGACAGGTGAAGAACTTAAAGCCGAAAACATTGAAATTTCAGCCATGAGCCGTGAAGCGGCCGAGGCGAATGCACCTGCTGAAGTTGAAGCACCGGCAGAAGCTGCACAACAAACCCCACAACAGCAAGCCCCTAACCCAAACATGGGTGCCACAGGCGCTTATGCGGCGGCACAAGGCGGCTACCAACAAGGCGGCATTACAAATACTGGGGGCATGATTGGCCGCCAAATGCACGAAGTTGAAAAAGAGCTTATTCTGGGTACGCTGGACTACTGCGGTGGTAACCGTAACCAAGCAGCTAACATGCTTGGTATTTCAATTAAAGTGCTGCGTGATAAGCTTCAGGCGTTTGATGATTCGCCAAAACAGCAAGCTGCTAAATAACTTAGCAATACCCCCTCTCCCCGACCAAAAGATTACCACGCAAAAAGCGTGTAATTAAGCCACACCCATAGCCCTGAATACCACACTTTGTGGGGCTTCTGCTCGCCCCCACCTCTGCAAGAATCTATACTGAAGTTGGAGGCGTGTATCGTTTTACCCGCCACAGAAGATTTTAAAACAGCTAAAGAGCAGAGAAACCCTAAACAATGAACCAGTTTGACCGCATTATCAGCATGCTCAAGCGTAGTGAACTTGCACTACCGCTTGGTGTTATGTTTATTGTGGCGCTGTTGTTCATTCCGCTGCCTGCGGCCATCCTCGACATCATGTTCAGCATCAGTATCGCCATTGCGATTTTGGTAATGCTTAACGTTTTGATGACCGAAAAGGCCATGGACTTTAGCTCATTCCCAACCATTTTGCTTGTGACCACCTTGATGCGCTTGGCGCTAAACGTGGCCTCAACCCGTTTGATTTTGACCAACGGTCACGCCAGCACCGATGCTGCGGGTCAGATTATTGAGGCGTTTGGTCAAATCATCATGAGCGGCGAGTTTCTCGTCGGTATCATGATTTTCATCATTTACCTTGTGTTTAACTTTGTGGTTATCACAAAGGGTGCCACCCGTATTGCTGAAGTTGCAGCCCGCTTTAGCTTGGACTCACTCCCGGGTAAGCAGATGGCCATCGATGCCGACCTTAACGCTGGCCTAATTAACGAAGAACAAGCCCGTGACCGCCGTACCGACCTTGAGTACGAAACAAGCTTCTACGGGGCGATGGATGGTGCTAGTAAGTTTGTGCGTGGTGATGCCATTGCCGGCCTAATTATTACCGCCATTAACATTGTGGCAGGTGTTGCCGCAGGTATGACCATCCACGATATGGGCTTTGCCGAAGCTGCTGACCGCTACATTATTTTGACAGTGGGTGATGGTCTGGTTGCGATGGTACCAGCGCTGATTATCTCACTTTCAGCTGGTTTCCTTGTTTCAAAAGCACGTCATGCGCAAGCCTCAGGCACGTTGCTATTCAAACAGTTTGCGAAGTACCCTAAAGCGCTTTACGTGCTTGCAGGTATGATGGCTCTACTCGGTTTGCTACCAGGTATTCCTTTGATTCCATTTTGGCTATTGGCCATGGCAGCAGGTGGTAGCGGTTACCTTATTAGCGTTATGGCTGAGCAAGAACAGGCCGAAATTATTGCCGAGCAACAGCAAGCTGAAGAAGAGGAAAAACCATCCGAAGAGCCTCTATCAAGCATCTTGCAAATTGATACCCTTCGTTTGCAACTAGGTTACGGCCTACTGGGCTTGATTGATGAATCTAAGGGCGGTCGCCTGACTGAACAAATTAAAGCCATGCGCCGTCAGCTGGCGAAAGAAATTGGCTTTGTTGTGCCTAGCATCCGTATTCAAGATAACATGCAGCTTGAATCAGGCGGCTACAGCGTTGCCATTAAAGATGTTGAAGTTGCAAAAGGCAACCTGCGCCCAGGCATGCTGCTAGCGATGGACGCCACAGGCCAAGCCCCACCAATTGAAGGTGAAGAAACAATTGAGCCTACCTTTGGCCTACCTGCCCGCTGGATTCAGGAACGCCTACGTGAGGAAGCCTCATTCAACGGTTACACCGTGGTTGATAACTCAACCGTTATTGTGACGCACCTAACAGAAGTGATTAAAGACAACTTGTCAGAGCTACTGACACGCCAAGAAGTGCAGAAGCTGTTGTCAGAACTACCGCAAGATCAAAAAGCCGTGGCGCAAGAGCTTGTGCCAGACCAAGTCAGCATTGGTTTGCTGCAAAAGGTATTGCAAAACCTACTGGCCGAGCGTGTGTCTATCCGTGACCTGCTTACAATTATTGAAGCATCGGCTGATGCCATTACGGTGACGAAAAACCTACAGCACATTACCGAGCTTGTGCGTGCACGCCTAAGCCGTCAGATTACAGCGGCACACTTGGGCCATGATGGTCACGTGCAGATTATTTCACTCTCAACTGGCTGGGAAAAAGAATTCTCAAACGCTTTGGTGGCCGATGGTGAAGACCGTCACCTAGCAATGGAGCCAAGCAAGGTTCAAAACTTCTTGCGCACGGTAAAAGACACGTTTGAAAAAACAATGGCGGCCGGTGGCCAGCCTATCCTACTTACAGCACCAAGCAGCCGCCCTTATGTGCGCTCAGTGCTAGAACGTAGCATGCCGACAATCCCTGTATTAAGTCAGCAAGAGCTACACCCCAAAATTAAAATCAAAACAGTTGGCACTGTTTAAAAGACTAAACGAGAAAGTTGGTAAATTATGAAACTGAAGCGTTTTACAGCCCCAAACATGAGTGCAGCCCTTAAAGCGGTTAAAGCCGAGCTGGGTGACGATGCTGTAATTCTGTCGACCCGCAAAATTAAGGGGAACGACGGCAAGCCTACGCTTGAAGTAACAGCTGCCATTGAGCAAATTGCCCCTGCTAAAGCGGATGCCCCTAAAGAAGACCGCCGCACTTCAGGCCCACGCACTGAAGAAGTACGCACCGCCACAGGCACCACAACGGCCGACTTTGACCTTGAGCCTGCTAACAATGGAGAAGGTACCCTGGCCGACCAGCTTATGGCCCACGGCGTAACCTCAGCCATTGCACAAAAACTGCAAAAAGCAGTTAAGGCGCTTATGGAAACTGGCTTCTCGGAAGAAGATGGCCTTGAGATGGTGCTTAGCAAACTGATTAACTTCCGTACACCGGGTGAACTGCTTGAAGCAGGCAAACCTTTTGTACTTGTAGGGTCAACAGGTGCAGGCAAAACCACAACCCTTGCTAAAATTGCCGTAACCGAGCGTATGCACGGCCGCAAAGTGGCATTGGTAACTATGGATACCTACAAAATTGGTGGCGTTGAACAGCTTGATATTTACGCTGACGCTCTTAAAGAAAGCCTACACGTTGTAAAGAGCGGCCAAACCCTTGGCCAAACCCTAGAGAAAATTAAAGGCTACGATCTGATTTTGGTTGATAGTGCTGGCGTAAACCCTTACGAGCGCACACGTATGGCTGATATTGCAAAACAGCTAGACGCGGTTGATGCCACCGTAGCCCTCATGCTGCCAAGCAACCTTAACGCCGCTGAAATGACAGCCCTACCAAAGGCCTTTGGCGCCTTGAAGCCAAAGCACCTGTTGTTTAGTAAAATGGATGAAACATCATTCCTAGGTGGCATGGTAAATACCGCCATCGAAAGCGGCCTACCGCTTTGCTTTGCAACCGATGGCCAGCGTGTACCACAAGACTTGCTGCAGCTTGATGCCAAAACCATGAGCCGCCGCCTACTGATGGCCCCAACCCTACCATGGGACCTTACTGACGAAACAACCCACTAAGGCTGTTTAAATGACGAAAGCGGTATGCCCTTGGTGCGTAGGCCATGATATTTATGAGCAATACCACCATCAAGAATGGGGCGTACCCGTTGATGACGACCAGCGCTTTTTTGAGTTTCTAAGCCTTGAGGCTTTTCAAGCTGGTTTAAGCTGGTTAACCATCCTTAAAAAGCGTGAAAACTTTCGTAAAGCCTTTGCCCAATTTGACCCTGTAAAAGTTGCCCAGTTTACGGACGCTGATAAACAGCGCCTACTGGCCGATGCTGGCATTGTGCGGAACCGCCTTAAAATTGATGCAACCATAAACAACGCCCAGCGTTTTTTAGAAGTGCAGAAAGAATTTGGCCGCTTTAGTACCTACCTTTGGCAGTTTATGGATCATAAACCTCTAAATAATGCGCCAAAAACTATGGCAGATGTCCCAGCTGTCACGGATCTTGCATTAGCTATTAGTAAGGACCTTAAAAAACGTGGTTTTAAGTTTTTAGGCCCTACGGTTATGTATGCCCACATGCAGGCCAGTGGCATGGTGAATGACCATCTAACCACCTGCCCGCGTTACACTGAAATTATTGAACAAACTAAAGGCCAAAAGTACGGCCTGTAAGGTATTAACTGATTATGCAACTGCTCTCACAGAACACGCTGATTTTGCTTGAGCCACGTGACCGTGGTGAAAAGCAGAACGAGCAATTGCAGAATGCGAAAGACGTCCCGCCTAAGCACCGCCAAGGCTTATTGAAGGTTGAGGTTCTGGCACAACGAGCAGCCAATGGCCAAGCCCAGCTACAGTTACCATCAGGGCAAATCATTACCGCTGACGTGCCTGAGAATATTCCTCCGGGCAGTCAGCTTTTATTGCAAATGAAAGGCGACCAACCACCAGAGATTTTGCGTGTTTTACTACCAAAAACCCCTGAACAGCCTGCGCAAATCCGCCCTTCAAGCACGCCCTCAGTGCTGCTCGATATTGCGAAAAACGCTATGGCAAAAGAAGGACAAACCATTCAGTTTACGGCACCTCGTGTAAACATGAGCGGGCCACAAAACTCAATCTTTATGCCAAGCCCCGGTATGAGCGTGATGGGCCGTACCCTCACACCCCCTCAAAGTGGTGGCCAAACCTTGAACCTTACCAACGGGCATCAACTTACGTTGCTGCTGCCGCCTGTGTTTGAAGTTAACTCAGAAGTTGTTTTAAAAATTGGCCAAAACCAAACAGCCGTTATTGATAAGCTGCGCTTGCCCGTACCGCAACTGCCGCAAGCCACACTTTCGGATGCGCCTGAGCTAACCAACGAAACTCGTGGGTCATTCCCCCGTCAGGTGGTTATTGAGGGCACAGGTAAACTTACCACCGAAGGGCGCGTGCTATTGCCCACCCCTATAAAGCTTAAATCGCAAAGCCCTATTCCAACGGCATTGCTACGTAACACAAGCCCACAGCTTGTGACGGTGCAGCAGTTCCAACCAAATAGCGTTACTATCGGGTTGCAAAATGGGGTATTATTAACCTTTGATATTCCTGAACAAACGCTGCAACAGCTTGGCTTTCAAAGCACGTTAGGTTCGGGCCAAAATTCAAACTCACAAGGTGTACAACAAATGGCTATTCGCTTTACAGACTCAGGCGTGCTTGAGGTACTAAGTACCGTAAGCGCTCGTGCGCCACAGTCAGTTGCAGGCCGTAACCCTGAGCATCAATCACAGCAAGATGCTGCTGCCCGCCAAACCCAGCAAACAGGGGCACAACAGTCAAGCCAACAAGGGTCAATTGCTGCCAAAACACCTGAGCTTAGCGTGGGTCAAATTGCCACGGGTACCGTTGTTGAACAACGCCCAGGCGGTGAAGTTATTTTGCAATTTGGTAAAGATGTACGTACGCCTGTTATTGCACAGCGCATGCTACCTGTGGGTAGTCATATCAGCGTACATATTATGCCTGATGGCCATGCTGAAATTCTAGATATTGTGATGCCTAAGGGCAGTGACCGCAGTAACGCGCTGCTTCGTTTTTCACTGTCATGGGACACCCTCGCCCAAGCCATGAGCAACCTTGAAGACAGCAACCCTGAAGGGGCTGAAAAACTAAAAAGCGTGCTTCCCGAGGCCAATGAAAAACTATTGCCGAAGCTTTTACAGCTGAGCCATAGCATTACAACGCAAAACATGCGCTCATTCTTTGGTGATGACGTTCTGAACATGCTACGTGCCCTTGGCCTTGATGGTATGCTGCAGTCAGACGCTGCCCAGCTCAATAACCTTCATCAAAAGCCAGATGCACCTGACGGTTGGCGTGCGCTGATGTTCCCCTACCTTGATGACCAAAACCAAACATTACAGCAAGGCAGCTTTTTTTGGCGTAAGCACAAAAAGCAAAACCCAGACGATGGTGATTCACTCCGCTTTGTTTTGAATGTTAAAATGAGTGAGCTTGGTCCCATCCAGCTTGATGGCTTAATGCAGGGCAAAGACGTGATGCATATTAAAATCCGCATGACGCAGGGTATCAGCGAAGCTGAGCATAAAGGCCTAGAAGAGCTTGTTCAAAACAGCCTTTCAGCCGTTGGCTTGCGCGGCACCCTACAAATTGAAACAGTCAGCTTTTTTGAAACCGACCCACTGCACGACATGTTGGCCCCAATAACTGACGATGCTCCAGAACACCAATTAAACGTTGAGGCCTAAGATATAATAATGGACGCCACAGCCCGCCCTTCGGTTGAACCCGAACTGTTTAAAAAGTACGTAGATTTTATCTACGACCATACGGGCATTCGCTTTGAAGATAATAAAAACTACTTTATTGCTTCAAAAGTTGGCCGCCGCTGTGAAGCTTTAGGGTTAAGCTCAGCACAAGATTATTTCAACTACATTACCTCAGGCCCCCAGCGCCACGGTGAACTGCCCCATTTTGTAGATGCCATTACCATCCATGAAACCTTCTTCTTCCGTAATGAGCCGCAGCTGAACGCCTTTGAGCGTGATATTTTAACGCCGCTTGTAAACGCCAAGCGCCTTTCAGGGAATAAACGCATCCGTATTTGGAGTGCAGCTTGCTCAACCGGAGACGAGGTTTACACCACCATTTTGCAGGTGCTTAAAAACAACTGGACCGACATTAACTGGGAATTTGTGGGGACTGACATCTCGCAGCAGTCTATCCGTGATGCACAAGCCGGTGTTTATAGTAAATATGCTATTCGTAACATCCCCGCTGATATGATGAGTAAATACTTTACGCAAGTGGATGAGCAAACCTCAAAAATCAGTGATGAAATCAAAAAGTTTGCCACCTTTAAGCCTGCAAACTTAAAAGAACCTTCTGAGATTCGCCGCCTTGGTAAGTTTGATGTAGTGATTTGCCGCAACGTGCTGATTTACTTTGATGATAAGTCAAAAGAGCAAGTACTTTGGAATATCTACGATACCATGGACGATGACAGCCTTTTGATTGTTGGCCACTCAGAAAACCTATACGCCTATAAGCACATTTTTAAAGCCGATAACAAACTGGCCAGTGCCTTTGCCTACCATAAGGCCCCAGCTGGGACGGAGAAATTACATGTCTAACCTACAAGAACTTAGCCCAGCGGAACAACGCCAGCACCGCCAAAAAATGCTCGACCTGCTAGAGCATCATGGCCAAGGTGCTGTGACCGATATTGGCGTTGAAAAAGAATGTACACTCCATATTGATGGCGCACAGTGCCCCGCAATTTTATATGTGATTTACCAGCCCGAGAAAAACACATTCTCGGCCAAAAGCATGAATGCCTACCTTGAGCATGTGATTAGCCAAAGCTGGCCTTCAGCCAGTGCTTTTGCCCACGATGTAGCGGGTGACCTTTATGACCACGGCCTACCCTACGCCCTGACGCTGCATCTTGATATTGAGCATGATGGCATGGTTGAAAGTTTTGAAGTGCGCCATAACCAACCTGGCCCCCCCGCTATCGAAAACTAAAGCTATTAGAAAAACAAAAAACACCCCAGCAAAAAGCTGGGGTGTTTTTATTCGTTAAAGGCTGATTACAGCTTCGGCTGAATCATCTTCGGGAAGACGTAGCTGATCAGGCCGATGTAGAAGCCGAAGAACAGCGCGAAGTCGACGATGATCAGACCCATGCCTGCAGGCGCCAGGCCCATCGCGACGAAGGCGAGAACGGCCAGCACGGTCGAGCCGGTCAGTGCGAACAGTACGGCGAAGAACGTGAAGGTCAGGTACTGGGCATACGGCGTTGCCGAAATGACATTCAGCACCTTGGGGGCGGCAACAGCGGCGATAACGCCGGCGAGGCCGATCATGGCGCCGAGCATGGGACCAGTGAACATCGAAACAATGAAAGCGCCGAAAAACACGGCAAGCGAACGGAAGTCGAACATAAGTAGTTCTCCTGTGGGATGTCTTAAGAAAAGGGAAAGAAAGATAGAGTGTTTGACTGCATGATACGCAAAAAACAAAGGGTTGCAACAAAAACTGTATACAACCCTCTGCTTTTTTTAAGCTTTTTTATTAAAACTGGCCCACAAGGCGGATAAATGGGCCTGATTTATTATCGTCACTGCTAATGGGTTGGCGCCACTGCACAATAAGCTCAAGGCTTTTATCGGGGTATTGGGTTTCCGTTTCCCCTTTCCAAAGCTTAGCACTCACACCTAAGCCTGCCTCAAGGTTTTGGCTGTCACGGATGTCATTTTCAATTACTGAGCCTGCAAGCACCACGTGCGGCGTCAACACAAGGTCAGTCCCTCGTTTGTATGAGCGACCATAGCGGGCTTCAGATGTTGCAAAGATTTGGTCTTCTTCAATCAGGTATGACAAATCAACGTTAAAGAACTTATATTCCCAATCGTTTTCGGTGGCCTCGTACTCAAAGCCATCGGTGTTGCTAAATGTCGTACGTAGTTGCGTATCGTTTAGAGCATCATCACCCAGTGCCACAAGACGTGCGATGTAAAGGTACCACTCGGTATCTCGCAGTGGTGTAACGCGGGCACCAATAGCCCCTTGGGTTGAGTCTTGGTTCCAGTTAAACGTGCTGCTATCAGATGACGCAAAAATTTGACCGTAAAGCTGAACACGGCGGCCATTACGCTGCCATTTTTCAGGGCTATATACAGTTTCGATACCGTACTGGAAGCTATCGTCATAAAGCTGCGAACCTGTTGAATCGATACCGCTGTAAACACCATCACGGTAACTAATGCTGCCGAAAGTCGTCCATTCACGGTTCAGATCACGCACTTCGCGGCGCATAGGGTCTTCTTTTTCAACATCATCAATTTGGTTTTGCACAATCACAAACTGCTCGGCAGCCTTTTTACGCTCGCCAATTTCTTTAAGGCTGTAGGCATAGTCAAGGCGCAGGTCGGTTGAGTCTTCTTTACCCAATGCTTTTTCAAACATGTTGGCTGCATTCTCAAACTGGCCATCGGCTCGGTAGGCATAAGCAAGGCTGTACATGTAAATAAATGTATCGGGCTGCATTTGGTTGGCCTGCTCTAGGTAGTCTAGCGCTTGGTCATAATCACCCATACGTTGGGCGCGCAAAGCTTGGTAGTAATAATCTGAGGCAATAGGTTTGAGGGCAATAATGTCTTCGCCTGCTTCATAGGCTTCGGGGGTATTGTCTTGGTCATCAAACATAAGGGCCAATTCGCGCATTGCAGCCACTTTATTCTCGGCGGTAGTGTCAGTACCCTCAGCAATAGGTGTAAGGGCCTTATGGGCCTTTTCTAGCTCGCCTGATAGGCGGTACGCACGGGCAATGTTAATCTCAATCCCGGTGTTCGGCTCCATCGCCACTGACTTGCGCCAGTATTGGGCGGCTTTAGCGTGTTGGTTTTTATCGGTGTAAATAAAGCCCAACTGGTTTAACGCCTGCACCGCAATAGCACTATCTTTGCTGTAGCTTGCATTTTCAAAAAGTTTAATAGCCTTAGCGTTTTCTTTTGCATCTAGTGCGCAGTAGCCCGCATTTAAGGCAGCGCTATCGGCGAGGTCGTTATAGCTATCGGTAAGCAATGTTTCGCAGTAGCTTTCAGAACTTGAGCCTGCAAGCTGACCATCCACTGTACTTTCAACAACAGCACGTTGACGCTCGGTATACGGCGACGTAATAAAACGTGCCTTGGCGTTAGGGTCTTCAGGCAATGGAGGTAAGTTCACCTCAAGGGCGGCAAGTTCTTTGCGTAGATTATCTTCAAGCACAATCAAACCACGGTGGTTTGGTGTAAGCTTTAGGCCTTCAAGCACCACTTGGTGCGCTTTAGCAAAGCGCTTTTCAGTCACCAGCAAGTTTGCCAGCTGCAAGCGGTAGTCGATGTTTGAGGGCATAATTTGTACGGCACGCTCAAACATTTTACGAGCATCTTCATAACGGCGCTGCTCAATTAGGTTATAGCCACGGCTTGCTAGGGGGTATGAGCGAAAGTTCGCAAGTGAGCTTTCAGCATGAGCAACCTCAGGCAGGGCATGAAGCCCTGTTGCAAAAACACTTAAAGTTAAAGCTGTTAGAACAAATGTGCGCATTATGCTGTCGCTTCCTTTGCAGTAAGTTTTTGGCGTGCCTCACCTACAGAAATGCCAAGGTTTTGGGCAAGGGCATTGGCCAAATCGTCAATTGTAATCGCTTCCATATCAAGCAAAATTTCACCCAGTGGGCGTTTCGCATCTTTTTGCTTTTTCAAAGCTTGTGCCAGCGCATGCTGTGTAATCAGGCGACGCTCAATAAGCAGCTCACCCAAGCGTTGCTTCATGTGGGCCAGCTCATCAGCCGAAGGATATGCGTGGTCGGTTTTATCCCACACCAATTTTTGGCCAAAGAACACATGCATAATAAACAAGCGTAGCGCACGTGACGTTGCCAAAAAGTTAACGTAGTTCCCCACAATCATGCGTGGGAATGACAACAAGCCCTGCTCCCACCCGTAGATGCGTGTGGTAAACAACATACGGTGGAAGATACGGTTTGCTAAAAAGAAGATGTTAAACAGAATCAACCACCAAGGGAATGTACCAATCTCAACAATACTTGGGAATTGGTAGGCATCACCAAACAGGTAATCAAGCGTACGTAGCGTTAAAATGTTCGCAAAAATAAAGTAGGCGCAGAATGTGGCAAGCGATGTAATCAGCGCCTTACGGTCACGGAACAGCACATAGCGCATCACAATATTGCCGTGCCAGCCCATGGTGCGCCACCCTTGAAACACAATCCCCAAAATCCAGCGAGACTTTTGGCGCTTAGCTGTTGTAATGCTGTTCGGGAAGTACTCACGCGTGGCAACGTAATCGCGTTGGCGCACCGTACGCACCTTGCCCGTAAATGGCGAGGTTTTACGTATGGTGGCCATCACCCCATAACGTAAGAAAATTTGACTCATCCCCAATGACTTTAGACGGAAGCTAATGTCATAGTCTTCAGTCAGGCTATCGGTGTTAAAGACGATGTTGTTATTCTCAGCAGCCAGAGCTTCAATTGCACGGCGTGAAAAACACGTTGCCACACCAGCGCTTGGCACTTCGCCAATAAGCTCTTCACGGACGAGCATATCTTTTGTATGGGCTTCAGCAAATTCGTCAATGTAGTGGCCGGCAGTAAACTCGTACCATTTACGCTCAAGCGAAAATACAGGCAGCTGCATAAGGTCTTTACGATCAACAAGGTGGTTAAAAAGGCGTAGCTCTAGGCGGTGCACAACATCTTCAGCATCGTGCATCACGATGCCAGCAAACTCTTCGCCTTGCTTTTTCTCTTGAAGTTTCACACCCTGAATCAGCCAGTTTAGGCAGTCAGCCTTACAGGTTGGGCCATCGTGTGGCACCACCACTTTATGTACTTGTGGGTATTGTTCTGCCAGTTTATCGGCTTCGGCTTGGGTGGCGGGGTCGTTTTTGTAGCACCCGATAAAAATCTGGTAGTTGTCATAGTCAAACGTACGCAGCGTGTTGTTGACCATATGGGCAATAACGTCACTCTCTTGCCAGGCAGGCACCATAACAGCAAAAGGCTTTTGTGCTGGCACAAACAAGGCCTCAGCCTCAAGCGGCTTATACTTATGACGGAACACAAACCAGCGGTGGGTCACACGTACCCAATATACAAGGTCAAAAAACAAGTCATCAAGGCTTGAGATAATAATAACCGTCGCCGTAAAGACCAACAGGCCTTTAAGGAAGAACATATAAAATGCAACAAAGTCGATGAGTAGCAATGCGTTAGCCTTTAGCTAGAAAATCATTAATAATCTCGGCAATTCGTTGGCCGCTTAGGCCATCCCCAAAGGGGTTCTCACCCTTACGCATTGCGTCGTATGAATCTGCATTTTGCAGCAATTCGTTTGCATTATCTACAATTGTTTTAGTGTCCGTCCCCACAAGGCGTGCCATGCCTGCGTTTACCGCTTCAGGGCGCTCGGTTTGGCGGCGTAAAACAAGGGTCGGGATCTTGTAAGTTGGGGCTTCTTCTTGAATGCCACCACTGTCTGTCAGAATAAGCTGAGCACGGCGCATCAGCTGCACAAAATCAAAGTATCCCATAGGGTCAAGCAGGTGAATACGCTCTTCATCCTTAAGTTCAGCGTCAGTCACCTTCCGTACATTAGGGTTTAGGTGAACAGGGAAGACAATTTCCACATCATCGTTTGCATCACGAATTTGCTTCAGTGCTTTGCAAATATCAGTTAGCTGTTGGTGGTTCTCACGGCGGTGTGCCGTTACCAAAATAAGGCGTTTATTGGGGTCAACATTATCGCCAACCACAAATTCAGGATCATCAGGAATGCTGAGCAAGGCATCTACCACGGTATTGCCTACAGTATGAATATCTTCAGGGGCAAAGTGTTCCATCACCAAATTGCGCTGCGACATAGCCGTCGGCGGGAAGTGCAATGTTGTTAGAGGCCCAATCATGCGGCGGTGCGCTTCTTCGGGGAATGGCTCTTGCGGGTTGTAACTCCGCAAGCCAGCCTCAACGTGGCCGACCGGAATGCGCATGTAAAACGCTGTTAATGCTGCAGCAAACGTTGTGGCAGTATCACCCTGGACCACAACAAAGTCGGGCTTATCTTTACTCCAATGTTGCTCAAGCTCTTTTGAAATACGGGTCACAACATCAAGCGGTGTTTGGTTTGGCTGCATAACGTCAAAGTCAGCATCTGGTGTAATCCCAAAAACAGCCTCGGCCTGGTCAAGCATTTCGCGGTGTTGGCCAGTACTATGCCATTCGGCAGTTAACGTTGGAATATTACGCAAGGCCTGCAACACTGGCGCAAGCTTTACAACCTCTGGACGAGTTCCTGATACAATAACAACTTTAGGCATTATTTTCTCTTATTTTTGAATAGGTTACCATAACACACCCCCTTTTTATAGGGGGCGCACATGGTATATTCAAGTAGGCGGTTGTTATATTATGAAATTTTATTACGCTGGCTAGTTGCAGCAACTTCGTCCAGTTGGTCTTGCTGGGCTTTTTGAATACGCTGCTTTTCTTCTAGTAGCTTGCGTTCATACAAAATTTCATAGCGTTTTTGAGTGGCAAACTCTTCAGTCAACTGGTCGCGCAGCTGTGCTTCGTGTTGACGCAGCGCCTGCACTTTGCCTTGACGCTCTTTAATGTCTTTTTCGGTCTTTTCGGTAAAGCGTGAAAGGGCTGTTAAAAGCATAGGGTCAGTGCCAGCGGCCTCGCCCTCGTCTTCAATCTTCTTTTGTAGACTGCGGATTTTCAGCACGTGGCCTTCAATAGCGGTTTGCACTTCAGCGATTTGCTTTTGAATATCCTCAACGTTTTTTTTGGCTAAACGCACAAGGTTATCAAGTGTTTTGATTGTGTCCGCCATAGAGGTTAGGCTTCCTGAGGCGCTTTATCATTAGGTTGAGTATCATCTTGCCCATCAGCTGGTGTTGCTGGTGCTTCCTCACCCAAAATTTCAGCAAGGGCGTTATAGCCCCCATCCATTGAGGCTGACTCTTCAGGCTCTTGGGTTAAAAACTTCTCGAGGGAATCATGATAGAAAATAGCGGTATCAACATCGCTATCGCTGCCCTTCTTGTAGGCACCCAAGCGAATAAGCTCAGCCATGTTGTCAAAAGTCGCGTAATGACGGCGAGCCATGGTTACCAATTTATTTTCTTCAGCGGTATTACACTGCGGCATCGCACGTGAAACTGACTTTAGAATATTAATTGAGGGAAAGTGCCCTTGTTCAGCCAGCGCACGGTCGAGCACGATGTGACCATCCAAAATACCACGTACAGCATCCGCCACAGGTTCATCAAGGTCTCCACCTTCTACAAGCACGGTAAACAGTCCTGTAATTGTCCCCTTACCTTCACAGGTGCCTGCACGCTCAAGAAGGCGTGGAAGCTCTGAGAATACTGATGGTGTGTAACCACGGGTGGTTGGTGGTTCGCCTGCTGATAGGCCAATTTCACGCTGAGCCATTGCAAAACGAGTCACTGAGTCCATCATCATCAAACATTGGAATCCGCAATCACGAAAGTATTCGGCAACAGCCATGGCTGTAAATGCGGCCTGACGGCGCATCAGTGGTGGCTCATCACCTGTTGCTACAACCACAACTGACTTACGCAAGCCTTCTTCACCTAGGCTGTTATGGATAAACTCCATCACCTCACGGCCACGCTCACCGGTTAGGGCAATCACGTTCACTTCTGCATCAGCAAATTTGGCAATCATCCCCAGCAGGGTTGATTTACCAACACCAGAGCCTGAGAAGATACCCATACGCTGGCCACGGCAAAGCGGAATAAATGTATTAAGGGCACGTACGCCCACATCAAGCTTTTTACCAATAGGCTTACGCATGCCTGGGGCTGGTGGCGCAGCTTTTAGTTGGCGACTTTCGCCACCCAAAGCAATAGGGCCTTTGCCATCAATAGGGTTACCAAGGCCATCGATCACACGGCCAATGAAGCTGTTATTCACTTTAATAACAGGCTGGTCAGAAAGGGTGTACACACGGCAACCTGGACCCACGCCTTCGATGGGTGCAAATGGCATCAGCAGTACTTGGCCATCTTTGTAGCCAACCACTTCGGCTGTAAATTCATCATTCTGGCGGGTTTGAACAAGGCAGCGGCTGCCAATGGCTGTATCGTCAAGGCCTTCACACTGAATCACCAACCCAGAAACCCCCACAACCTTGCCAAAAGTGCGGCTTAGGGCAACATCTTCAAGGTGTTCAGTTGCGGTTTTAAAAGGGTCAACCATTGGTGCGGCCTCAACGTTAAATTAGATTAATGATGTATAGTATACACAAGGGTTTAGCAAAATTCGACCTATAAACGCCTGTCAGGGTAAGTGTCATTTTATTTTCGTGGTGTCTACCATTAGAATATGGGTACTTACACAAATAACAAAAAAGGCTTTGCCAGATTATGAATGAGCTTGTTCCATCTACTGAAAACAAAAACGTTGCCGCACAACACTCAGGCTCTGAGGTTGGTGCACGTGCATCTGATGTCCTCCTCCACCTTGTAACCTTTGACCTAATGGGCGAAGAGTTCGGTGTGCCGATTTTGGACGTCCGCGAAATTATTCTAATGTCTGACGTAACGCCAGTGCCAAACGCACCTGAGTTTGTTGAAGGTGTGATTAACCTTCGTGGTCAGATTATCCCGATTGTAGATTTGCGTAAGCGCTTTAAGCTTGAAAGTAAATCAGACTCTGACAAAAACCGTATTGTTGTGGTTGAAGTTGCCAACAGTGTACTTGGCCTTATTGTAGATGGTGACTCTGAAGTGCTGCGTATTCCAACCGATTTTGTAAAGCCAGCCCCTGCGCTGATCTCGGGCGGTATTGGTGCCGAATATATTAAAGGCATTGCCTACTATAACGAGCGTATGATTATTCTGATTGATCTGCACAAGGTGTTTAATTCAGAAGAGATGGAAACTCTCGACCACGTTGGTGAGTAATTTTTAATACACCAGCGCTTAAGCAAACACAAAAAACCCAGCCGTTGGCTGGGTTTTTTAAATTCTGCAAGCAGAGCCTATGATTTACGGCCGTAACGCTTGTTGAACTTCTCAATACGACCAAGAGAGTCGATGTTACGGCGTTTGCCGGTGTAAGCTGGGTGTGACTTAGAGTCGATCAACAGCTTCATCTCTTCACCTTCTTTGCCCCATGTAGAACGGGTGGTGTACTCTGTACCGTCGGTCATTACCACTTTAATATCGTGGTAGTCTGGGTGAATGCCTTGTTTCATTGGTATGTACCTCTTTTAAAATCTCGTGGTTTTAGTGCTTTGTGCTTCAAACCAATGCGCAAGATAACGCCGAAAATCAATCAATGCAACACTTTATTTAAGTGTTAGTGCATTTCCTTCAACAAATCATCAGTCAGTTTAGAAGCTTTTTTCTTATCAACTTCTGAAGTGATGATTTTTTCTGCTGCTACAACAGCTAGGTCAACAAGCTCAGCACGAACGTCGCGCATTGCTTTTGACTTAGCTTGCTCGATTGCAACTTTAGCTTCTTCTGAGCGGCGTGCAATGTCGCGCTCAAGTTCAGCTGTTTTAGTAGCAATCATGCTTTCTGCTTCAGTTTTTGCATGGGCCACAATTTCTTGTGCTTCTTTTTTAGCAAGCTTAAGGCGAGTTTCGTACTCAGCCAAAGCTTGTTGCGCTTGCTCACGTAGTGAGGCCGCTTTATCCATGTCTTCTTGAATGCGTGCAGAACGCTGGTCCAAGATGTCGCTTACAACCGGGGCAACATAGCGCCATACAACAACAAGCAGTACGAAAAATGAAAGCCCTGTCCAGAACAGTGTAGATTCAGCCATTGATAGGTTGAATAGTTGCTCTTGAGCTGAGCTTGCGGCTGTGTGTGCTGATGACGCCATGTTTATTCCCTCGAATTACGTTTGGTTATTAGATAACAAACAGAATGATTGCAGCGATAACGAATGCAAATAGAGCAATCGCTTCAACTAGAGCCATGCCTAGGAAAAGCATAGTTTTTAGTGAGCCTTCAACTTCTGGCTGACGAGCTACGGCTTCAAAGTATTTGCCGAATACGTTACCCAAACCTAGACCTGAGCCAATCATACCCATGGCTGCCAAGCCAGCGCCGATTGCTTTAAGCATAGTAAGATCTGTACCTTCCATTATCAGAGTATCCTTATTTTCATGTTGTTTTATTTATAAGGCAAATTTGTTATCAACCCCATTTGCCCAAACTTATAGCCTATCTCGGTCAATATGTCTACCCGATTGAGGCTAATTTCTTAAACTTTTCCGTCTATTAGTGGTGCATGTGCAGGGCGTCATTCAGATATACGCAAGTCAGTAGCGCAAAAATGTAAGCCTGAATCAAAGCCACAAATAGCTCAAGTGCAGATAGTGCCACCAAGAAAACACCTGGTACAAGGCCAGTTGCTAGGCCAGTGAAGCCCATAGCACCCACCATCATCACAGCGAAGCCAGCAAACACTTTAAGCAGAATGTGACCTGCCAACATGTTCGCCATCAAACGCACTGATAGTGTAAGCGGGCGTGCAAAGAATGAAATAATCTCTAGCGGTACCAACAAGAATAGCAGTGGTAGCGGTACACCTGATGGTGCAAAAAGTTTTAGGAACTTAAGACCGTGGGTCAAAAAGCCAACAACCCAAACCATACCAAAAACAATCAGCGCGAAAGTGGCTGTCACAGTAAGCTGTGAAGTTGTTGTGTATGAACCAGGAATCATACCTGAAAGGTTTGAAATGGCGATAAATGTGAAAAGCGTAAATACAAATGGAAAGAAACGCATGCCAGCCTTACCTGAGGCTGAGGTTACCATTTCTTCAACAAAGCCGTAGGTGACTTCAAGCATGCCTTGTAGGCGGCCTGGCACCAAAGCTTTAGGGCGAGCAGCAAGCACTAGCAACGCGCACAAAAATGCGGTTGAGCTCATAATCCAAACAGCTTGGTTTGTAACAGCAAGTTCAAACTGACCAAGCGCAAGTGTGCCAATCTGGCGAATTTCAAACTGATGAAGCGGATCCAATGCCACGGTTACGGCCCTTTCTTTTTTAAGGTCTTTGCAGGGCACTTTTACCCTTAAAAGGGCATTTTCGTCAAGCGTTTAAATACAAAAAAAGGGCGTTTTCACGCCCCTTTAAAATGTTTGCTAAAAAAGTGAACCCTTAATTGCTTTGCTGGTTCTCGTCATCAGCCGTTGCATCACCCTCGCCCGGGTCATGGCCATCGGCCTCACCCACCTTAGATGATGGCTTAGCTGGGGCCTGTGCATTCATGAAATACCAAATGCTACGGAAGCCTGCGGCAATCCCCAAAAACATAAAGAGTAGGAAAAACGCTGGCTTGGTATCAAAGTAAACATCAATACCGTAACCAATCGCCATACCCACAATCACGCATGACATCAGGTTAAGGCCTACACTGTAACCACTGTTAAAGCTACGCTGACCCATTGATTTAGGTTCTTTTTTAGTGTCTTTTTTCTTACTTGGCATCTTTTAGGGCCTGCTCGATTTTTTCTTTCATTACTTCGTAAGGCTGAGCACCTGCAACTACAATCTTTTTGTTGATGTAGAATGTAGGTGTTGAACGGATGTTCAATGTCTCAAGTGCAGTGGCTTTATCGTCTAGCACGCGTTTTTGAACTTCTTGGTTCATTATGCAAGCGTCTACAGCTTCACCGTCCATACCGCCAAGGCGGGCAATTTTCTTCAGTTCAGCTACTGGATCATCTGAGCGAGTCCAAGTTTGCTGAGTGCTAAAGTAAGCGTCTGCAAAGTTGTAGTAACCGTCATCAGGGGCGCAGTGCATAATTTTAGTTACGGCAGCAGCTAGGCCATCCCATGGCAAGCTACGTAGAACAAACTTAACTTTGCCAGTCTCGATGTAGTTTTCTTTAATTTGGCCAAAAGTGTCGTTGTGGAAGTGTGCGCAGTGGCCACATGTCATCGAGGCATACTCAATAATTGTTACAGGGGCATCAGCGTCACCAAGTACAAGCTCGTTTTCTTGAATGTCTAGTGGGCTTTTGGCAGCGTCATCAGCTTGTGAAATACCCGCAAACGCAGGTGAAGCCACAAGTGCAGCCAGCATCATGAATGTTGAAATTTTTAGGCCAAGGTTTTTCATTCTTAGTTTTCCTTATTCTCGGTTCTATATACTTATGTGGTTGGGTTCGAGTGGCGCGTTTCCACTTGGGCCCCTAATTTTTTCAAAGCTTCGCGCAGGCTATCATCTTTAACGCCTTGTACTTGCGCTTCGGCACGGGTTTCAGCCCCTGCATCAGGCACAATATTTGTGCGTGTTTTTGGAGGCTCCATATCAAAATACGTTTGCTGAGGGCGAATCCCCTTAACGGCGGCAAAACCAAAGTAACGGTTAATACGCTCAATAATCATAGGTGCCATATGTTGCAGCTGCATAGCAACCGCCCCATGACATACTGAAACTGTCAGAACACCATTTTTAAGCTGTTGGGGTTGGGCGTGCTGGTAAAACTCATCGCCTACGATTTGGCGCCAGCTACTTAGAATACGGGCATCAGCAAACCCTTGCGCTGAAGCCAAAGGCTTCAAAAGCTTATGCAAACTGCGGCTTAGGGTTTTCATGTGTGCGACACCTCTTGAGAATTTGTGTTTAAACCATAGCATTTTTAAGTTAAAAGTAAAGGGCAAAAACGTATACAACCACGAGATTACCTAACCAACTGTGACCACTTTAAAACGCCCTAAAACTGCTAAAAAAGCGCCTATTAAGGTGAAAAATGCCGCTGATTATTCAGCGCAGTTATTGGCGTGGTTTGATACCCATAAGCGTGACCTACCATGGCGCCGTGGGCGTTCACCCTACTCTGTTTGGCTGGCTGAAATTATGCTTCAGCAAACAACTGTCGCCACCGTGAAGGATTACTATAAGCGCTTTTTGGCTCAGTTCCCCTCTGTTGAAGCTCTTGCCAATGCCCCACTCGAAGATGTGCTGCATTTATGGCAAGGCTTAGGCTATTACAGCCGTGCCCGCAACCTACATAAGTGCGCCCAAGCGGTTGTTCAAGACCACGGCGGAAATTTCCCGAAAACCGCTGCTGAATTGCAAAAACTCCCCGGCATTGGGCCTTATACGTCAGCCGCTATTGCATCGATTGCCTTTAACGAAGCCGCCACCGTTGTAGACGGCAACGTTGAGCGTGTTATTAGCCGCCTTTTTGCCATCGAAACACCGCTCCCTGATAGCCGCCCCGAAATCCGCAACTATGCTGAAAAACTTACGCCCAATGAACGTGCTGGTGATTACGCTGAGTCGATGATGGATCTTGGCGCCACCATTTGTACGCCAAAGTCGCCCAAGTGTTTGCTGTGCCCGCTGCACGACCTTTGTACCGCACGTGATAAAGGCTTAGAGGCTGAGCTTCCTCGTAAAAAACCAAAAGCCAAGCGCCCAGAAAAACATGGCGCTGCTTACTGTATTATTAATGAAAAGCAGCAAATCCTACTCCGTCGCCGCCCTAACAAGGGCCTGCTTGCCCACCTTTGGGAAGTGCCGCACACGGGGTGGGAGCATGACGACCTACCCATTGATATTAAAGGCTTGGACCAACAAAACCACGGCCCTATTGTGCATGTGTTTACCCACTTTAAGTTAACCCTTGAGGTGCACACCATCACCGCCCCCAATGGCCTTAACCCCGAACAGGGTGAATGGGTAAACGTGGCTGACCTTCATACAAAGCCGCTACCAACGCTGATGAAAAAAGTTTTGCAACAAGCAGGCGTGTTGACGGCATAAGCCTGCTGATGTATACATTCTGAATACTTTTATTTATCTTCCTCTCTCCCTTTCAGATTAAGGACTTTATATGTCTATCGTTCTCACTATTGTGGCAGGTTTAATCCTGGCTGCAGTTTGTAGTGTTGTGTTGTCAATCGCGGCTGAAATGCTGCTCTCGATTGGTGAACTTCACGCCGTTTGGGGTGGCTTCGGCTTCTTCTTTCTGGCGCCCATTGCCATGGTTGGCGGTGCGGTTTCAACCTTTATGTCTTACACCAGCGGAGATACAGGCTTTGCCCTGTTCTTTAGCCCCCTTTTGGGCGTGCTGACTGTTCTTGGTATTCTCACGGCCCTTGGGTTTCTTGAGAAGCTGCGCGGTAAAAAGAAAGGCTAAATTATGCTTTCTTTCCTGATACTCCTCGTGGGTGTTGCGGCCGCCATTGTGGCCAGCTTCATCATTTCTGCAATCTTTGAGGCCGTCGCCGAAACCATTGGCAGCACCTGCCCCGTTGGCGGCTCTGGTGCACTGCTTTGGTGCTTCATTGCCGTGCCTTTTGAACTTATTGGCCTTGTGGTCGGTATGTTTTCATCGGCAACGGGTTGGGCACTGTTTTTGTACCCCATGTGGGCCATGCTCATCGCTTATGCGGTGTTTAGCCTGCTTTCGCTTTTCGCCTCTGTCTTTATGAAGGACTAGTATGACGGGATACTTCATCGGGGCTTTAGCCTGCGGACTGCTTTTGAACACCCTGTTCACGGTGTTCTTTTCGGTCATGTGGGAAAAAGCCTTCATCAACGAACGGCCCAAACTGGGCATCAAGCGCAACCGCGTTTTGTACCCCAGTGTGGTGATTGCATCGGTAGTGGGTGTTCTTATCCCGCTGATGATGGGCACCATTCCGGCGGCACTGTTTATCCCCCCTATGGTGGGGCTTTCGGTACCGCTGCTGGTAACCTTTTACCTGACCGAGCGTGCTCGGAAAAAAGGTAAGTAAGCTACCAGACGAATAAATAACGAAAAAACCCCCGCACTTTTGGTGCGGGGGTTTTGTTTTTAATTTCTATGAATTGTGTAGCTCTGCGGCACTCGCCACTGGCGCAAAACTGTGGCGATGCCACGGGGTTGGGCCATGTTCTTTTAATGCGTCCATATGGATTTTTGAGCCATAACCTGCGTTACTCTCCCACCCAAAGTGCGGGTGCTCTTGTGCAAGTTTAGCCATAATACGGTCACGGGTAACTTTAGCGATAATTGAAGCCGCCGCCACTGAAAGGACTTTAGCATCCCCCTTCACCACGCATTCGGCAGGTAGAGGCATCTCTTGGGGGATTTTATTGCCATCAATAATAGCGTAGTCACCAAGGCTTGCGCCTTCTTCAGCTAGTTTAACCTGCAGTTTTTCAACCGCACGGCACATGGCAACAAAGGTCGCTTGTAGAATGTTGAGGCTATCAATTTCAGCCACGCTAGCGTGTGCTACAGCAACGTGCGCATTTTGCCAAATAAGATCGTAGAGGGTATCGCGTTTCTTAGCACTAAGGGTTTTAGAATCATTCACCATCAGCAAAGGCTCAGGGTTTTTAATGACCACGGCGGCAGCGGTAACTGGGCCTGCCAATGGGCCTCGGCCAACCTCGTCAATACCAACAATGGCTTTGTATTGCCCTAAAAGGCTTTGCTCATAGCTAAAGTCGAGCAGCGAGAAGGCATCAGCATTGGTTGAATTAACTTTTGGCATTTAAAACCCCACTCAGACTAGTGCGCTTCGCCTGCAGCGCCAGCCATCACGTAGGTTTTATCGCCTGTCGGCCATACACCCTTCGCCATTGAGGCTAAGCTTGGCGATACACCATACTCATGCGTACGGTAAATCCATAGGTTTGAAAGTACAGCCATCACGTATTTACGGGTTTCTTCAAACGGAATACGCTCAACAAAAATCAAAGGTTCTTCTTGGTGAAGGCCTTTTTCTTTCCATTTATTCACGTTACCTGGGCCAGCGTTGTAGGCCGCAATCATCTTAATAAGGTTACCGTCAAAAACCTCGGCCAAGTGTTCAACGTAGTCTTGACCAAGCGACATGTTGATTGATGGCTTGTAAAGGTCGTTTGTGGCAAAGCGTTGCTTACGCTGCATATCACGGATGTGGCGTGCAGTGTTCGGCATAATTTGCATCAAACCACGTGCCCCCGCGTATGACTTCACATCAGGCGAGAATGCACTTTCTTGGCGGATGATTGAGAATAGCAAAGCTTTATCAACCTTATAGCCTTCTTGTGGCATCCAATGAGGTTCAGGGAACAAACCTACCAGGTATGTTTGGTTACGCTCGTGCAGGTTACGGGCAAGCGTTAGAGAAACGGCTGGCAATTGCAGCTCAAGCGCAAAGGCAAGCAGGCTTTCATCCATACCATACGGAATACGGCTATATGATGACTTTAGCTCGTCTTGAGCAAGGTCATGTTCGCCAATTTGCACAAGAGCAATAGTACGGCGCACGCCTTCGTCCTTTAACAGCTCAACCATGTGGTTAGGGTCAGTGTTTGGTTTATCCCAAGTAAATGGCAGGCTTTCGTTCATGCGTTGGTGCGCCAGCATACCGTAGTATGACAATGGCTGCTGTGCGGCCATGTTGTAGAACACACGCGCCATCGAAGCACGCTTTAGCTGGTCGTAGCTGTAGGCAGCCCAAAAAGCAGCACGGGCATACTGTGTACTTTGCTGCGGCACAGTGTATGCCATTTGGCGGAATGTGGCAGCAGCACGCTCAAGGTCGCCGTCTTGGTAGGCAGCAAAGCCAATAATCCAAAGGGCGTCAGGTTGCTTGCGCTCACTGGTATCAAATACGTGCTGGGCGAGCTTTGTTGCACGTGGGAAAAACCCTTCGTTTAGCAACTGCTGCGCCAAACGTAGCGTTACGTTGTTGTAGGTATCTTCACCCAAAAGCTTACGAGTTGCAGGCTTCATGTATTCGGCGATTGCGGCGTTGTAGTAACGCTGCTTACGGTATGAACCCAGCTGACGGAGCTTTTGTGTGCGGGCACGGCTTGCTTTAGCACTGCGGCCCGAGCTTTTCATTGAGTTTAGCTCTTCGTCAGGGTCAGAGTATTTAGCAATACTGCTCACACGACCAATAGCTGGGCGGTCGTGGGTAGCACCGTCCGCAGCACGGCGGTTTGCTAGGCGGTAAATGGTACGTGATTGCGGGTGGTCATTGTATTTGCTCAACCAGTCCTGCATATCAGCGTATGGGGTTTTGGTGCGTGGGTGCAAAATACGCTCGGCAACCAAGTGGCCCATCAAAATTTCTTTATCGTCAAGTTTCGGGATAAGCGCCACAACACCGTCACGGTCGAGTTTACGTTGTAGGGCAAACATTTTGCGGTAAATGTTAACGTCGTTATCGCTTAGAATTTTAGGAACATTCTTTGCAACTTCGGCTTTGCTTTTCTTCGGAAGGCTTGCATCAGCGTAACTGGCTGAAAGCGTCACCACTGCCATGCAGCAGATGAGCAGCGCAAAACTACTTACCTTCTTTGTTAAAAACATCATTTCGTGCCTTCTTTCAATGCTTGTTTCAAGCTTAATAAGTCAGCCCATGTTTGTCTTTTTAGGAATGGCTGTCGTAATAACGTGTTGGCATGATATGTGGCCACTAACGTGAAAAAACAACCCTTATTATTGATTTTTTCTAATTCCCAGTCTCCACGGCGCACTGACGCTGCATTTCCCTTGCCTTCTGACAACAGCTGCAAGCCACGATGCCCCATAACCAAAATGGGCTGGTCTTTAAGTTTTTGAAGCACACCGCTTAGCAAGCTGGCTTCATGGTTTGAGGCCAGCGGCACATCATCAGCCGCATCGCCTGTTAAAAGCATAAATGTAGGCTGTACTTCAGCCTCGTAGCCCATGGCACGCATCATGTTGGTCCATAGGGTTTGTTCGGCGCCTGACCATATATTCGTGCCATCGGTGGCATTCATTACAACGGTAAACGGCAAGGTGCCTTTAATAACTTTAAGGTAATCATCAAGCACAAATGGCTTTGCTGAGTGCTTAGGCGCAGGGGTCGGCATTGAAGCCGCAGGCTTAACGGTGCGCTGCTGGGCTGCTGGTTGCGATGATGATTGGGTTGGCTTAGCTGCTGGCGCTGCGGTTTGCGCAGGTGCTTGGGTCGCTTGTGTTGAAGCTTGTGTTGAGGCTTGTGGTGACGCCTCGGCCTTTGGCGCTTTCACCATATTATTCAGGCCGATAGGTGTATCGGTCAGGCTGTCAGATACGCCAAAGTTTTGCAAATCCTCAGCAAGAATTGCAAGCGCGGCGCGCTGGGCATCTGTAAGAGTATTTAAGAAAGCTAAGTCCATGAAAAAGCTATAATTAGTTCATTCGCTGTGGCATTTCAAATTCGTCTTCATCCTCGTCATCTGAGGCAGAAAGAAGGAATTTAAGACGCTCAATCTCTTGGCGCAAAATCTTGATACAAAAACGGCCACGCTCTTTAACTGATGGCATTTCTAGGCCTTCTTGGCGCACACTATCGCCCACGGCCATGTGGTCTAGTGCAAGGAAGGTAAGGTCGTAACGAGAAAGATCGTTTGGCAGCTCTTCAACAAGCTCAGGGTCAATCATTTCAAGAAGCTCAAAGTAGATTTCAAGCAGGTTTAGAATGCTATCGAATAGGTTTTCGTCCAGTGCAATATCAACATCTTCAGGCAGGTGCGTGTATTCAGCTAAAAAGTAGCCTTCGTCCGCTTTGCTAATGGCTTTTGCCATAAAGCGTTCGCCGCCTTCAACGCGGGTCACGTAGGTGCCGTCGTCTTCAGCTTCAAAATCAAGGATGTTTGCAAGGCAGCCAACCATAGAAATAGTAGCCAACGGATGGTCAGCATCGCTACAGAACATCACACCGAATGGCATTTCGTCACGGATGCAGTCATCAACCATTTTCTTGTATTGTTCGTCCTTCATGCGCAGCATAATTTGGGTGCCAGGTAGCAACACCAACTCAGCAGGAAGAACCGGAATTTTTGGAGACGATTTCGTCGTAGCTTTTGATGACATTTAGAGCTTTAAACCTTTCTTGGTAAGCCCGTGTTTATACGAGCCTTAGCAGTATAGCAGCACATTACCACACCTTACAAAAACAAAAAAGGCCGGCTTGCACCGACCTTTTTAAAATGATGAAACTTACGCTTCAGCAGCAACCTTTTTGGTCTCGGTTGTTGCAGCTGGTGCTTCAGTCTTAGCTTCTGGAAGTTTTTCAACTGTACCTTTAGCAGTACGGTCGGTTTTCTTCTCAGCGATACGAGCTGATTTACCAGTACGACCACGTAGGTAGTATAGTTTCGCACGACGTACATCACCGCGACGCACTAGCTCAATACGGCTAAGTGTTGGTGAGTATAGTGGGAAAATACGCTCTACGCCTTCACCGAAAGAAATCTTACGTACGGTGAATGATGATTGTAGGCCGTTGTTTTTGCGGGCGATGCAAATGCCTTCGAACACCTGGATACGCTCACGGGTACCTTCTGTCACTTTAACGTGAACGCGAAGAGTATCACCAGCGCCAAACTCAGGAATGTCTTTGCCCAGCTTTTCAATTTGTTCTTTGTTCAGTTGATCGATGATGTTCATCGTGGCCACCTACTTGTTTGGTATGAATTTCTAAATCTCTTTTGGCTCATTAAACACTATTAAAAAGCCAGCCCCTTTTGGGCGTGTTCGGTGTTTATAACCGACAAAATCCGTTTTGCAAAGTGTTAAATAAGCCACAAAGGGGTTTTTTTCAACATTTTTTGCCTATGACGGAAAAAACGAGCCTTTTCGGCTCTTTTTTTGATGCCCCTTACGGTACAACAGTACATAACCTAATGATGAATACGTAAAAATCAAGCCTTGTGAAGGTCTGGGGCTTTATTTTTTCTTCAAAAGTTCAGGGCGAACCTTCTGAGTTTTAGCAATTGACTGCTCTTTACGCCACGCATCAATCTTTGCATGGTGGCCTGACTTTAAAACCTCAGGCACAGTTTGGCCGCGCCATTCTTCAGGGCGGGTGTAATGCGGGTACTCTAAAAGCCCTTCAAGCGCCGGCGAGAATGACTCTTCGGCAAGGGTCTCATCATTCCCCAACACACCAGGCAGCTGGCGAATTGTGGCATCAAGCACAGGGTAAACGGCAATTTCGCCGCCAGTCAGCACATAATCACCAATTGAAACTTCTTCATCTACCAGCGCATCAAGCACGCGTTGGTCAATACCTTCGTAGTGGCCGCACAGCAAAATAACACCCTCGCCTGCCGCCCAGCGGTTGGCCATACCTTGGTTAAAAGGTGTGCCTGTTGGCGTCATAAACACAACGGGGGCGTTTGGGGTTTCTTTTTTGGCGTGTTCAATAGCCTCTGCCACAACATCAGCACGCATAACCATACCGGCACCACCGCCGTACGGAGTGTCATCAACGGTTTTGCGTTTGTCGGTTGCAAAGTCGCGAATATCAGTGGCGGTACATGACCATTTGCCCTCGCTAAGTGCACGGCCCGTAATAGAGTGGCCCATCGGCCCCGGGAATAATTCAGGGAACAGCGTCAAGATGTGTGCTTTAAAGATTGAAGAACTCATCAGCAAATTCGGTCAGTGTAATGGTTTTGGCCTCAAGGTCAGAGGTCGCAATAGTGTCGTCAGTATAAGGCAACAAAACTTCGTTCCCTTTACCGAATACGGTAAAAACATCCTGCGCCCCGTTTGAGAATACGCTCCCGACTTTACCAATCTTATCGCCTTTGTGGTTCAGCACAGTCATGCCTTCAAGGTCAGAGTAGTAAAGCTCGTCTTCTTCAAGCTCAGGAAATTCCTCACGAGGGACAAACAATGCTGTACCACGAAATTCCTCAGCGTCTTCACGGGTGGGGATGTTCTTAAATTTCACCAATGGGCCTTTAGGGCCTTGGCGCCATGAGGTAATAGAAAATGGCGTGCCGTCTTCATCGACGGGCACGCCATAATTCTTAACAATATCCTCATTTTCAAGAGCAAGCTTAAACTTAACTTCACCCTTGATACCATGCGCCCCCAAAATGGTGCCTACGCAAACAAAGCCTTGTTTTGTAGGGATACGGTTACGCATAGCGGAGAGCTAAAACTACTCAGCTTTAGCTTCTTCAGCAGCAGCTTCTTCAGCTGGTGCTTCAGCAGCGGCTTCGGCTTCAGCAGCGGCAGCTTCGTCAGCAGCAGCTTTAGCTTCAGCAGCTTTTTTAGCGTCTGCTTCAGCTTTGCGTGAAGCGTATAGCGCTTTACGACGGTCAATAGCAGCTTGCCATTTTTTACGCTGACGGTCAGAACCTAGGCCTTCAGCCATTAGGAATGTGATTACGCGGTCTGAAGGCTCAGCACCTACAGATAGCCAGTGTGAAAGACGGTCGTTGCTTACAACCCATTTGCCTTTACCTTCAGCTAGAGGATCGAAGTGACCCAATTGCTCGATGTAACGGCCGTTACGTGCTTGACGCTTGTCAGCAGCTACAACATGGTAGAAAGGAAGTTTTTTACGGCCGTGGCGGGCCAAACGAATAACAGTAGACATGTGTATTACACCTCTATTTTAACAAAAATATTTAAGTTTATGACGCATCGCGGTGAGGAGCCACTTACGCCGTTGTGGAGTGTATTTAACCCTATTTATGCAGTAATGCAAGGGGTTTATGGAAAATAAGCACATTCAAACGCAAAAAACCCCTGCCTAAATTGGCAGGGGTTTTTAACTTTCGCTTAATGGAAGATGAGATCGCCCACGTACAAGCCCAGCAAAGGCTGGCCAATACCGTAGACATACACCATCAAGAAGCACAGCAGTGCCCCAAAGGTATTTTCAACGTCCCAGCACTTACGTGCAAAGTAACAAACGCCGAGAAACCACGTGACGGCCAAAACGACCAGATACAGAATTTCGAGCATAAAGAGCCTCAGGGTGAATAGAAAAACAAAAAAAGATGGCATTAAACATCACTGTAATAAGGTCGCATCCATCAAATAACAACCCCTCACCTGCATATAAACAAAAAAGCCCCCACCAAAAAGGTGGGAGCTTTCAATCGTGAAGTGCGCTTACGCGACAATGTCAACAAGCAGGCCCGCAAGTTCAAGCAGACCAGAGCCGAAGACCATGACCCCGAAGCCGATGCAACCTGCCTTGTAAACGGCAAGCTCGTCTTTGTCCGTAAAAATGTTCACAAGGAACTTCCCAAGGAAAAAGAGCGAAACCGGAATGCTGACAACAAAGCCAAGCATGAGGAGAACAGCGAGAGCCGAAAGAACGATATCCATATCGAAAAATCCTTCAAAGAAAGAGGGGAAACAAGAAACGAAGATATACTAATGTACAATTTATTATGGTAAGTCCTCTGTTGAACTTCAACCCTACGACACTTCACCCCTCAAAACAGCAAAAGCCCCCTATGCGGGGGCTTTATGGCTCGTTAATTTTCTTTATAAGAGTGTTCGTCTTCGTCCTGTACCTGTGTAGGCTCGGGCAAAGATTCAACTTTTATTGCAGAAGGATGTTCAGACAAATAAACCAAACGGTCATAACAAGCTTTTTGCACCGCTTTATGGTGCGGCTCGGCAATGCCGTAGTTTGGTGTAATGGCGTCAACCGCTGTGCGCAGTTCAGCCAGAGGGCGTTCGGCCCAGTTTTCATCTGCTTGGATAATTCCAAGGCAAACATCTTTTGCGGTTTCCATCTTGGTACCTTTTACGTAAGCGTGGCCAAGGCCAATCAAACAGCCGCTCAAAAACAGAGCGCCTAAGGCATTCAGGCTGGGGCGCTTTTGCACACCTGCCATATAGAAAAAGATACCGCTGGCTAAACAGCCAATACTCAACATAAACGCAGCTTCATATGCGTACATAGGCAAAACCCTCCGAAGGGAAGTAAGTAAGAAAAAGGAAAGGAAAATCAAAACAGGGCACATATTTAAGCGCCTTTGGTTTAGGTTTCAACCTTTTTATTGGTTAAATATTGCGACGCACAAAACAAAATCACCATAAGCCCCCAAGCAAAAACCCCTGCCAAAATGGCAGGGGTTTTCTAAATTCGATATTAGTTCATGGCAGCCGGCATCGTGGCCGAGGCTTCCACCTGCAGCGTCACGAAGCACGTATCACGTGCCACAATCTGCTGACGTTCGGTCAGGCCGACAGTTCCCACCGCTTCGGTGGCAACACGGCGGAGTGCCGGATTCGACATCGCCACCCAGTCGGGGTCAGCCTTGATATCGGCGATGCAGCGCTCGGCGGCAAGGTCGACACGGCCAGATTGCGACATTTCTTCCGAGTAGCTGGAAAGACCCATGAAGCCCAATGCCGACAAGACTATTGCCAATGAAAGACCGAGGCCAAAACTCTCCAGAAGGTCAGCAACCTTGATACCGATGAGGGCAGCGCCTGCAATGATAAGTAAAACGGTGAAAATAAACACGAAACGTCTCCAATACAGAAAAACAAAAAGGAAAACGAGATGCGACATTATATTATCAAAGCTTATATAGCGTTATTCTCTGCTGAATCAACCCCCTCTAACTATACATGCAAAAACCCCCACCAGCTAAGGTGGGGGTTTTCGTTATTCGTTATGTTATTCGGCGGTGATGCCCGCGGGGGCTTCGCCACCGCCGGCGTAGTTGGCCATATTGCGGGCACAGTGTGCGACCAGATAGCGCGTGTTGTTCGACGCGGTGCCGGCTTCGGTATTGTCGCGGACGACATCCTTCGCAAGCTCGTACATCTCGCCGCGGTCCAGCTCGCGCCAGCCGTCGGTTTCGGCAACGGCCACGTGGCAGGCTTCGAGTGCGGTGTTGAAAGCGATCTCACTGGCAGTGGGTTCGGCGGGGGCAGCAGCTTCGGCATCGGCCGAAGGGGATGCGCCCGAGCAGGCAGCGAGCGAAAGACTCGAAAGACCCAGAACGCCGGCGACAAGAACGGACTTCAACTTCATATATTCTCTCCACAAATATGCGGGATTTTACAAAAGGGACGGAAGGTATCGAAATACCAACAGTGGATATATGGCATTTACTTAGGCTTTGCAACCCCTACCCCATAAAAAAACCCGCCTCGCAGGCGGGTTTTACGTATAAATAAGGCTTACATACCGGGGAACTTCTTACCCATTTTGCCGCCCATCATGCCAGCAAGAGCACCAAGGCCGCCCATTTTCTTAAGCTTCTTCATGGCGGTTTGCATTTGCGCGTGTGACTTTAGAAGTTTGTTAACGTCATTCACCGTAACGCCTGAACCTTCAGCAATACGGCGCTTACGCTTAGCGTTTAGAATATGCGGGTTGTAGCGTTCAATCGGAGTCATTGAGTCAATAATCGCCACTTGGCGCACAAGCTGCTTATCGTCAAGTTTGCTTGGGTCAATTTTGTCTTTCATGCCGCTCATGCCGGGCATCATGCCAAGTAGGTCACTCATCGAGCCCATCTTTTGCATGGTAGTAATTTGCTTTTTAAGGTCAGCAAGGCTGAACTTACCGCTCATCATTTTCTCTTGCATGGCCATGGCATCATCTTCTGAAATGGCGGCTTGTGCCTTTTCAACCATTTCAACAATGTCGCCCATACCTAGAATACGGCCTGCCAAACGTTCAGGGTCAAAAGGGCTAAGGGCGTCTAGCCCTTCACCCATACCAAGGTACTTAATCGGTTGGCCAGTCACTTCACGCATGCTAAGCGCTGCACCACCACGGCCGTCACCATCCATACGGGTTAGTACGATACCTGTAACGCCAACTTTTTCGTTAAAGGCTTTAGCAATATCAACCGCAACCTGACCTGTTAGACCATCCGCTACCAATAGGGTTTCGGTTGGGTTTGCAGTTTTCTTGACGGCAATAAGCTCGTTCATCAATTCTTCGTCAAGGTCACCACGGCCAGCAGTATCGAGCATCAAAACGTCGTAGCCGTTTTTCTTGGCTTCGGTCAGCGCACGCTTTGTAATATCAACTGGTTTTTGGCCTTCAATAATCTCAAGGCTATCAACGCCAACACGCTCACCCACAATACCAAGCTGCTTTTGCGCGGCAGGGCGGTAAATATCAAGTGAAGCAATCAGAACTTTTTTGTTCTCTTTTTCCTTTAGGCGTTTGGCAAGTTTAGCGGTCGTCGTTGTTTTACCAGAGCCTTGCAAACCCGCCATCAACACAACAACAGGCGGCTGGGCACGTAGATTAAGTTCTTCCCCTTCACCCAGTACGCTGACAAGGCCATCGTGCACAACTTTAACAATTTGTTCGCTTGGTTTAACGGCTTTAAGCACTTGCTCGCCCACGGCTTGCTCGCGCACTTCGGCCATAAATTTCTTGATAACAGGTAGGGCAACATCAGCCTCAAGTAGGGCAAGGCGCACGCCGCGAAGGGCGTCATCCACATCGCCTTCGGTCAAGCGACCACGTGAGGCGAGTTTATCGAATACGTTTTTTAATTTACCTGAAAGTTGGTCAAACATGCGTATACCTGTTTCTATTGATTTATTTCACTACCGTGGCATGATACCCATAGATTTGAAAATAACAAGACCAAGGTTCATTAAACGATATGGGATTCTTCCAAAAACTCGGCCTAAAATCACTTTCAAAAGGTTTAGAAAAGTCAGCCAAGGGGCTGACCGACGGCGTTAAAAAAGCGCTGCTCCATAAAAAACTAGACGCTGAAACCTGCGACGCTCTTGAAGAAGCCCTCATTATGGCTGACCTTGGTGCCCCACTTGCTGCCGAATTTGTTGACGACCTTCGCCGTGAAAAATTTGACCAAGACATTACCGAAGACGAGGTTAAAAACCACCTTGCCCAAACCCTTTCGGCAAAGCTAGACGGCATTGCCCAGCCCCTAAACATTACGGCCGAGCACAAACCATACGTATTGTTTATGGTAGGTGTTAATGGCTCAGGCAAAACCACGACCATTGGCAAACTTTCAAAAATGCTACAAGTCCAAGGTAAATCAGTACTGCTCGCTGCGGCTGACACCTACCGTGCAGCGGCTGTTGAACAGCTTGACGTTTGGGCCCAGCGCACAAACACCCCTATCGTAAAACCAGAAAAAGAAGGCGCCGACCCAGCCTCACTTATTTTTAAAGCCTACGACCAAGCCAAAGAGCAAGGCGTTGACGTGTTGATTTGCGATACCGCAGGCCGCCTGCAAAACCGCCAAGACCTTATGGCCCAGCTTGAAAAGATGATTCGTGTATTGCGCAAGCAAGACGAAACAGCCCCACATGCATCACTATTGGTACTCGATGCCACCGTAGGTCAAAACGCCCACCAACAGGTTGAAGCCTTTAAAGAAGTGGCGCAAGTTTCAGGCCTTGTGATGACCAAGCTTGATACCACAGCAAAAGGTGGCGTAATTATTGCCCTTGCTGACCGTTTTAAACTGCCTATTCACTTTATTGGCATTGGTGAAAAAGTTGAAGATCTTGCCCCGTTTGAAGCAAGCGACTTTGCCCAAGCTATTTTGAAAAGCTAAAAACACATGACAGCAAAAAGCGTCACTATTCTCGGTGCAGGTATTGTGGGCCTGACCAGTGCGCATGCTCTGGCTGAAGCAGGCTATAAAGTGCACGTTATCGAAACGGCCGATGCCCCCGCAACAGGTGCCAGCCAAAGCAATGGCTTTCAGTTGTCATACGGATACCTTGCCCCACCCTTTACCTTTTGGGAGGTTGCCCGCCGCTTTAAAAGCATGCTGTGTGGCACGACCCCCCACACCACCATTGCCCACGTTAAACGCCGTGAACTTATAAAGCACTGGCATTGGTTTGCCCGTGCCCTTTGGCACACAATGCCTTTTAACTACCGTAAAAACTTCCGTGAAGTTTTGAAACTTGGCCAACTGAGCCAATTTAACCTGCAAGCCTTCATGAGCGGCGACGGGAAAGACTTTAAGTTTGATTACTCAATGCAAGGTAAGCTGATTGTTGAAGACAGTAAAAAACACCTGTTCGACGACTGGCTAAAAGCCCAATACATAACCGCCGAAACGGGCTGGCCTTCTGAAAAGTTTGGCCGCAAAAAATGCCTTGAAGCCCTACCCTTTTTAGAACAGGCCCCGCACGATATTGCAGGTGGTGTTTTTTCAAAAAATAACCATGCTGGTAATTGCGCTGCATTTTGCCAAGAGCTTGTGAAACTGCTGGCTGATAAATACGACGTTACCTTTACCTTTAACGCACCCCACGCCCCTTTAAGCCACTATGCACAACATGCCGATGCGGTTGTTGTGGCCTGTGGGTTTAGCGCAAAATCAGTGCTTAAGGGATTTAAAACATACGTCCCGCTTTACCCCGTTAAGGGCTATAGCTACGACTTTGAGCGTATTACCCCGCAGCAAGTTTACCTGACCCACAAGCCCTACGGCTTTGTGATGAGCGACATGGGCGAAACCACCCGTGTTGCCGGCTTTGCTGACTTTGTCGGGCTTGATACCTCAGATGATGCCACCCGTAAGGAAGCGCTCCTTAAAAAAGTGCAAAACCTCTTCCCGAATCAGAAGCTAAAAGTGGTGGGGGAATATATGGCCTTCCGCCCTGTAACGCCAAATGGCCTGCCTATTGTGCGCCGTGTGCGTAAAACCAATGTGTTTATCAACACTGGCCACGGCATGTACGGCTGGACCCTTGCCCACGGCACCGCCCAAAAGCTGGCCGATTTGGTGAAAAAGCATATTTCATAGATTTTCTATAGCTCCGAAGCAATAAATGCTTGAAATGCGCCCTTTTAAGGGCCACATAAGTTACTCAAACACGTTATCTTTTTTACCTTTCTCCACAGGAGCTTTTATGCGACTCATCACCGATATGGTGGCGTTGAGCTTTGATGCTGCACGCACGTTTCTGGTTGATTGGGTCGAAAAGGCCCGCGATAGTCAACTCCAGAACCGAAGCGATAGCTTTGAAGACGACCTTAAAAACGAGCTGGGTTTCCAGTTTCTTGATAAGGGCGCCCACGCTGCAACGTTCCTTTCGCCTTGCGAACGGTTTGTTGTAAAGGCCAATTTTGGCTACGACCGTGCGTATCATCGTTTTGTGGACCTTGCCAAAACGCGGCAAGACAACCCGCACTACCCGAAGATTTTCTTCGCACACCACGACCGCATGTTCCAAGTTGTTGTGATGGAGGTTCTTGAACCCCTGAATGAAGACAACGAAGAACTTGCCAAACAGTCAAACTATTTGCAGCTGAAAGCCGCTATGGGTATGTACCCTAGCAACGTTGAAGGCAGCGATGACTTTACCCGACTGATTTACGATATGTACGCCCTGTTTGATCAGGATGGCATTCGTGAAGATTTGGCTGGTCGCAACATTATGATGCGCAACCACAATGGTTCACCCGTTTTGGTCGTTGTTGACCCTGCTTGCCCTGGTTCATCCTGGAGCGAGTAATCAACACATCATTTAACGAATAGAAGCCGGGGGATTTTCCCCCGGCTTTTTTTGTTTTCTTTTTTGTTTTTAATACATCCCTAACCCTTGCAAAAAGGGCTCCCCACTCTTACTTGATAAGCAAATTCACTCATCTTTTATTCCTTTCCCCCTTTTTATGGAGCGTCCTATGCTTCTGCTCAAAATTTTATGGCATGTGGTTGCGTTTTTCGCATACCGCTTTTTTAAGCCTGACTATGCGCGGCAGTTTTTTACCCAGTGGGTTGAAAACAGTCGTCCCAAGTTCAAGGCCAAACAAAAGTTCAGTGTGATTGGCTCGGGCTTCCTGTACCACGACTCTGGCGCCTTTGGTGAGGTTTACATCTCGCCGTGTCGTCGGTTTGTGCTCAAGAAGTCCTATGGCTGTGCCTGTGACAAAGCTTACGGTGCCTACCTTAAGTTTGTGATGGCCAACCAAGGTAACCCCTATGTACCCAAAGTTTACGCTTTCCTCCAAGAAGGTGATAAACAAGTAGTCCTAATGGAGCGCCTGCATAAGCTTGGTGAAAGCCAGTCTTATTGGTCAAACACGTTGAGTAACCTTGTCAGGTCTCAAAACACCGAAACCGATGATGCCGATCTGAACATCGTCCTTGAAGGCATTTGCCAACTCATCAAGGATGGTCACAAGAACGACATTTACGGCGGTAACATCATGCGGCGTAAATGCCCTGATAGCCCTACGGGGTATCAGGTGGTGATTACTGATCCAGTGTCGTAAGGCCCTAACATCATCACGCATCATCACGAAATTAAGCCGAGAGATTCATTTCTCTCGGCTTTTTTGTGTCTTTTATTATGTCTTTTTATGGGCTAAGGGCTTGCAAAGGGCCGTTTAATCCTTATTATACGCTTCCCTGATATTGATTTATCTTCTTTCCTTTTTGCGTCCTTACAGGAGACTTTATGCGCAAAACTTTCTTCCGTATTGCGGAAGCCTTGGGCATCATTTCAAAAACCAATAGCCCACTGTATCACCCCCTTGACCTTTCAGCCATTTACGCTGCACCCGCCGACGAAGCCCGTGCACAGTTGGTTGCTCTTTTAGAAGGTCATCGCCAATACTTTGAGCGCTACGGCGACATTACGCCCGAACTTTTGGGCTTTACCGAAGAAGCCTTTGGCTGCTTTGGGCATGTATACCTTTCGCCGTGCGAGCGGTTTGTTCTGAAGGTGTCCATCCACAACGACGATGTTGCCTATGGCACCTACGTCAATATTTCCATGCAGCGGCAGCATAACCCCTTCTTCCCGAAGATTTATGCCCATCTTAAAAGTGGCAACCGCAACGTGGTGCTGATGGAATGCCTCGATGAACTGCCGATGGATCCTGCAGCCAATGCCTTTGTGAAGTCCACAAAAGAACGTGTGCGGGCGCGTATTCCCATTTCGCCCGAGTGCAAGCGCTACCCCGAAGGCTATGCCGAACTGGTCGATGACCTGACCATGCTGGTGCATACCTTCAGGTATAAGTGCGACATTCGCTCACACAACGTGATGGTCCGCCCTTTGCCCGGCGGCAAAGTGCAATACGTGGTCACCGACCCCGTGTGCTAGCTATCAGCAAACTGAATAACGATATTAAGCCGAGGTTCTATATGGACCTCGGCTTTTTTATCCCTTGAAATACAGCGCTTTATGCCTACCTATAGCTTTGTAAATCATTTCACATTCTTTCCCTTTTTATTTCAGGAGCAAGCCAATGACTGGTTTCATGCCGAAACTGGCTAAAAGTCTTGCCCAAAATCTTAGATGGGTCCAAGACAACTTTCCCCAGAAAAAGCACATCAACCGTGCCGAGGTTTTCTTTCAGCCCTTTGTCGAACTGCGTCAGCAGTTGGTCAGTTGGATTGAAGAATCCCGCGAGGCCTTTACCCTGCGCCAAGACTTTAACCCCGAAATGCTGGGGTTTGACCATTTTGATGCAGGCGGCTATGCCGAGGTTTACACCTCGCCGTGCAAGCGGTTTGCCATTCGTGTTTCACGCGATTGTGCCGATAGTGCCTACCAAGATTTTTTGACCATTGCCCTGCAGCGCCAGCACAACCCCTTTTACCCAAAGGTGTATGCCCTACTGCAGCACGAAAACCGCCAAGTGGTGCTGATGGAATATCTGACCCTCATTGATTTGGATGACCCCGAATACGATGAAGTTGAGATACTTCGAGAAGATAGCCGCCTTGGCAAAACTGGCAGCCCTTGCCCCAACAGGCAAGAACTTGTGCGTGATATTCACGCCCTTGTGGCAGGCGACGATTGCCGCCTTGACCTGCACCCCGACAATGCCCTTTTGCGGCACACGGGTACAGGCCGCCAGATTGTGGTCACCGACCCCATTGCTGGTTAAGGCATAGGGTTAAACACATAACGAAAAGAAAAAGGCCGAGGATTATTCCTCGGCCTTTTTTGTGATTTAAAGCTTACGCCAAAACTTACGCTTTAATTTTGTTTAGCGCTTGATCTAGGTCAGCAATCAAATCGTCAGCGTTTTCGGTACCGACGCATAGGCGTACAAAGCCATCGGTAATACCAGCTTTTTCGCGCATGTCTTGCGGGACTTGCGAGTGGGTTGTGCTGGCAGGGTGAATCGCCATTGAGCGCACATCACCAATGTTTGCCACGTGGTAGAACAGTTGCAGGTTGCTTGAAACGGTCTTACCGCCTTCAACGCCGCCTTTAACGTCAACACCAACCATGCCGCCGTAACGGCCGCCCATGTAGGCATCGGCCCATTTTTTGCTGTCGCCGTTATCAAGGCCCGGGTAAAACACGTTGTTTACTTTCGGGTGGTTGGCCAAGAATGTGGCCACCTTGTGGGCGTTTTCGCAGTGTTTATCCATACGCATGTGCAAGGTTTCTAGGCCTTGAGTTAGCAAGAAGGCGTTCATTGGTGCAAGTGAAGCACCCATGTCGCGCAGTTGCGTTACGCGCATTTTAATAAGGTAACCAAGGTCGCCAAATTTCTCAGCCCAGCTGATGCCGTGCATGCTTGGGTCTTTACGGGTCATCATTGGCACGTTTTTGTTTGCCCAGTCGTACTTACCGCTATCAACAACAACACCACCAATAGTGCTGCCGTGGCCGCAAATGTACTTAGTGGCTGAGTGCACAACAACGTGGGCACCGTGTTCAAACGGGCGGCACAGGGCTGTTGTAGCGCAAGTGTTATCAATCATCAAAGGTAGGCCCATTTCATCAGCGATTTTAGCCACTTCACCGATTGGGAATACGTTTAGACGTGGGTTTGGCAGAGTTTCGCCCCAGAACAGGCGTGTTTTATCGTCCGCCGCTTTACGGAAGTTTTCTGGGTCGTCATGGTCAACCATGCGGCACTCAATACCAAAGTCAGCAAAGATGTTTTGGAACAGGTTGCTTACGCCGCCGTATAGGTTACGTGAGGCAACAAAGTTATCGCCCACGCGGCAAACGTTAAGCACAGCTGCTGCAATTGCAGCCATACCTGAAGCAAATGCCACCGCCCCTTTACCGCCTTCAAGAGCCGTAATACGTTTTTCAAACTGCGTTACAGTTGGGTTACCTACGCGTGTGTAAATGTTTTCGTGTTGGCCGTCTTTAAGTTCTTTTAGCAAGAAGACACCTTCAGCGTGGGCTGCATCGTCAAACTGGAATGCCGCTGTTTGGTGAATAGGCATAATGATACTGCCTGTTGATGGGTCGCACTTTTGGCCAGCATGAATGGCCATAGTTTCTGGGTGTAGTTGATGTGTCACGAGGTGAACTCCTTATTATAACGTCGCGCATGTGGTATGGCGGCGGTTTATTGTTGTTCACCGTTTTTTAGCAGAGCCCTTACAAACTAAGTATAAGGCTAGCTGGGCGTAGGTGGCGCCTTTGTAAATACTCAAAAACAATACACCAAGATATTCCTGAAAACAAATGAGATGTAAAAGAGGCCTTAAATAGGAAGCGCGATGCATTTTGGCACGGTTGATGCATTTATAACTGGTGAGAGAGTAAAACTGCCCAACCGCTGAACCACACAACACAAGGGAGAGGCCAGCGGATAAGGCAGAAAACCAGGGGAAAAGGAGAGAAACCCATGCTGAACTCGTTAACAATTTCAGGTTCACTTAAATCGCTATCAGGCTCATTGACCGACTGTATGTCAGGGTCAATGAAGAGCCTTAGCGGCAGCCTTACACAAAATATTACAAAAAAAGCGATGATGATGCTGGCCACTGTTGGCCTAGTTTGCAGCATGATAGCCCCCGTTGATGCGCTAGCCGCCAACGGCCCTACTGTACGTGTTAAAGATATTTCAGACATTCAGGGCGTGCGATCAAACATTTTGATTGGTTACGGCCTTATGGTTGGTTTGGCAGGGACTGGTGATACCAAAAGCCCCCTTACCCGCCAAACCCTTGCCAACATTTTGGAACGCATGGGCCTGAACGCTCGTGACCAAATTGCCAAAATTAAAAACGCCAACGTTGCAGCGGTGATGATTACCGCTGAACTACCCCCGTTTGCGCGCCAAGGCTCACGTATAGATGTGACAGTATCATCATTGGGTGATGCTCAGTCTCTAGAAGGTGGTCAGCTATTGGCAACCCCACTTGTGGGTGCCGACGGTAACACCTACGCGATTGCCCAAGGTGGCATTATTCTAGGTGGTTTCACCGCACAAGGCCGTGCTGGTGTTGTAACGAAAAACCACACCACATCTGGCCGCATTGCTGAAGGCGCCATTGTAGAGCGCGAAACTGGCTTTGAAATGGACCAATTGCAAGACCTACGTCTTATTCTTAAAAACCCAGACCTTACAACCGCGATGCGCGTGAGTGAGGCCATTAACACAAAATTTGGTGAAGAAATCTCACGCGCGCTAGACAACAGCACCGTGCAGATTAACCTGCCTGAGCGCTACGCCGAATACCGCCTGCCTGCGCTAGAGCGCATTGAAGCTGTAACCCTACGCCCTGATGCCGAAGCTGTCGTCGTGATTGACGAGAAAACGGGTACCATTGTTATGGGTGAAGATGTACGCCTATCAACCGTTGCAATTTCACACGCAAACCTAACCATTCGCGTGACTGAGTTGCCGCAGGTTTCACAGCCAGGTGCTTTTGCCGAAGGTGGTGAGTCTGTTGAAGTACAGCGTACTAACATTGACATTCAAGAAGGCCAAGGTCACTTCAACATGTTGAAGAAAGAAGCCACATTGGCTGACCTTGTAAAAGGCCTAAACTCACTAGGTGTTAACCCACGCGACATTATTAGTATTCTGCAAAACATAAAGGCCGCTGGCGCTATGCAAGCACGCCTAAAGGTAATGTAAGCAGAAATAAGCTAAGGAAAGGTTATACCCATGGATATCAACACAACAGCAAACGCTTTGCCAGTGCAGCAGCTTAACCAGCAAATGCCAAGCACCCAAGGCCGTAACGCTAAGCAAATTGGTAAAGAGTTTGAATCAATGTTCATTCACCAAATGCTTGAGCTTATGAGCCAAGGCGTTAAAACCCCCGAGGTTATGGGTGGCGGTTCAGCAGAGGGCATTTACCGCTCAATGATGAACGAGAAAATTGCTGCTGAAGTATCTCGCGGTGGTGGCCTAGGTGTAGCCGAGGCTATCGAAAACCAAGTTAAACGCTACGAGGAGGCGCTAAACCGATGAGCACACTAAACACACACACCGACCAAAGTGCTGTGCTTGCCAAACATAGCCCACAGCAACTTATTCAAGAAGCAGCCCGCATTTGCGAAGAGCTTATCTCGCTGCTTGAAGAAGAAAATGCCTGCCTTGAGAAAAAAGAAATGGCCCGCATTGAAGATATTGGCCGTGAAAAGGCAAGCCTTTCAAACAAACTCGAAATGCTGCTTTCGACCATCAAAACATGGTCAAGCACCGCTTCTGATGATGACAAGACAACAGCCAAAACATTGGCTGAAGCCCTAAAGGGCCGCCTGGCCGCCATGAACAAACTGGCCGAGCGCAACTTTGTACTTCTTGAGTCTAAGTATGTGGCGACCACCAACTTCTTGGATATTGTCCGTAAGTCAATCAGTAAGCCAAAAGCCGCCACTTACGGCAGCACTGGTAAAACAACTGAAGACGAAAATGTGAGTTTGGTGACCAAGTCCGTTTAATTTAAAACACCTAAGCCCAAGCAAAGCTTGAGGCTTGGTGGAAACTTTCAGTTTCATCGTCGATGACCGTCGCTTCGCTTGGGACCTCGTCCTACCGCCCAACAGGCGGCAGTGCCAAAAAACGGAGAGATATTTTTTAAATTGGCACGGAACCTGCAAGATAACTACTAACTAGATTTAATTTGTAAACTAAAACTCAAAGGGAAAGACACCATGACAGGCTTATCAAGCGCTTTGAACATCTCAGTTTCTTCTTTGATGTTTAACCAAACAGCTACTAGCACCATTTCGCATAACCTTGCGAACGTGAACAACCCAGACTTTGCCCGCCAGATTGTACGTGGTGAATCACAAAACATTGCTGGTTTTGGTTCAGGCGTAAGCATTGGCGCCATTAGCCGCCGTGTTGACGAGCAGCTTCAAGCTGAGCTTACAGGCCAAAAAGCTGTGCGTAGCTACGCTGAAAACTACAAACGTTTTAACGAAAACATCGAGATTATCTTCGGTACGCCAAACAGCACAACCGATATTAGCGCCACCCTTACCAACGCATTCACACAGCTAAACAACGTTGCCAACTTGCCAGAGTCAAGCGCGCAGCGCCTTAACGCTGTGAACCAACTACAGTTCATGTCAGACCAGCTAAACGGCATGTACACTGACCTTATTGACCTTCAGCGCGATATTGACAACGAAATTGATAACCAAATTTCAATCGCGAACAACGCTATTAAACGTATTGAAGAACTTAACATTCAGATTGCGATTACACGTAACGTGTCGCTTGGTGGTCAAAACACCAACGACCTTGAAGACGAGCGCATGGCACAGATCAACATCCTTGCCGAGTCTGTAAAAGTGAACGTGATCTACGACGAAGATAACCGCGCCATTGTAAACACCGAAAGCGGTCAGCAACTTGTGACCAACGGTGGTTACACTCAGCTTGAGCGTACAGTGGCCCCTGGTCCTGGACTTTACGCTGGCATTGGTATTCGTTCAATTAACTCAGGCGGCACCCCTGCTAGCTTTGTATTGCCACTTGATACCACCAACATGACTGGCGGTAGTATGAAGGCGTTGATTGACGTACGCGATACCGACACTGTTGCGATTCTTGATCAGATTGATGAATTCTCAAGCGTCGTTATCCAAGAGTTTAACGCTGTGCACAGCCGTGGTGTGGGTGTTCCACCTCCATCAAGCCTGACCAGCCAAGCCCTGACAACTGCGGGTGTTGACCTCTTTGCTGAAATTGGCCTTGTACCAGGCTCAACCTTCGATATTTCTCAGGTTGACCAAGCCACAGGTAACGTTTTGAACACCACAACAGTTACGCTGCCAGCAGCCCCACCCCTTTCAGGTGTTGGCCTTGCAGCGACCATTAACGCAGCGCTAACAGGTGCAGGTTTCCCGGCAACATTTAACGCCACATGGGCAGCAGGCTCACTAACTGTACAGGATACAACTGGTAACTCAGGCGTAGTTATGGGTAACGACTCGGACGACTTTTTGGGTCGCATCATTATGAACCCACTGTTTGAAGGAACTGATGCCTCAACGATTCAGGTTCGCCCTGACATTGTGGCCGAGCCAGGTCTTTTGGCAACAGCCCGTATGCGTGTGGCAGACGGTGGCCTATCGTTGAACAACAACGCCAACGCCATTGAACTTGCGAAGATTAGTACCACCAACTACAGCTTTGCAGCTGCAGGCGGTATTACCCCGCAGACCGATAGCCTAAGTGGTTACTTTTCAACCGTAAAAGCGAACCTTGCCGTAAACCTGCAAGATAACTCGCGCCGACTAGAATTTGCACAAAGCCTAGAGACTGACATTGCAACACGTAACGCATCAGTTTCAGGCGTAAACACCGACGAAGAACTTGCAAACCTGATTGTGTTCCAAAACGCATTCCAGGCGTCATCACGTGTGATTACCACCGTTGATGAGATGTTCGATGTACTACTTAACATTATTTAAAGGAGGCTAAACCTATGCGCGTCGCAACTTTTTACCAGCAACAGCAAAACCTAGCCCGTATTCAAAATACGACTAGTAGCTTGTCGACCATTTCGTATCAAGTAACCTCAGGCTTTAAGGCCGAGCGCTACGAAGATATGGCCCAAGAAGCTACCCAGCTTTTCAACCTGCAAGAGGTCCGCAATAACAACGACATGTTTATTAGCGGCCTAGAGCAAGCAGACTCTCGCCTAGTTGCGATGGAAGATGCCCTTAACAGTATGGTTGACCTATTAACCGAAGCTGCCAACGTTTACACCCTTGGCCGTAACGAACTTTCACCAGAAGTGCGTGCCACCATTGCCCCTAAAGCACAAGGTTTGGCCGATACATTCGTACAGCTTTTGAACACCCAGTTTGAAGGCCGCTACCTCTTTAGTGGTCAGGCAAGTAACGTTGAGCCTCTATCGGCGGCGTTAACAGGCAACCCATTCCCGGGTGATCCTCCGCCAACAACATACTACAACGGTGACTCTGAGCTACAGCGTGTTATCACCAGCCCAGGCGTTGATACCCCTTACGGTGTTGCCGGCGATAACGTAGGTTTTGCCCGTATTGTAGCTGGTCTTGAAAGCCTTATCTTTGGCCTAGAGAACAACAGCCTAACCGACCTTGATGGTGCGATTGACCTCCTGAACGGTGCCCAAGAAGATGTTTCAAACATGCTTGGTGACATTGGTGGTGATATGGCAGGCTTCCAGCAGCTAAAAGACCGTTTTGAAAACACCAACAACTTCATGGACCAGCGTATTGCTGAACTTCGCGAGGTTGACTTGGCCGAAGCAAGTACACTTTTTGCACAGGAAGAAGCCGCGCTTAACGCCTCGCTTTCAGTGACAAGCCGTATTCTAAACCTCTCATTGCTGAACTTCCTACGTTAATAGGAACACCCGCACTTGAGGTATGAATGCAACAACACGTTGCTTAACGCGCACACAATGCCGCTTTAATCAGGCTTTTATATTGGCAACAGTAGCCGAATAACGTTAAAGTAACTGGGTAAACCAGATAAACGGAAAACGTATAACCAATGCTACTTATTGCACGCCGAGAGTCAGAGTCAGTCATTATTAATGGCTCTATCGAGGTAAAAGTTATTGAAATTAAAGGAAGTCGCGTCAAGCTTGGGTTCGAATACCCAAGTGGGAATACCGTATACCGTGAAGAGATTTTCAAGAAAATTCAGGAAGAAAACCGTGAGGCCATGAAAGTGGATCCTGAAAAACTTGGCGATGTTCTGAAAAAATTTGGCGTTGGCCAAAGTAAATCAGAATCAAAAACAGACGAAAAATCTGGTAACAAAAGTGATTCTAAAACAGAAACACTAACAACAACCCTGACTGCCGAGACGAAAGAATAATGACAGCTTTTGACACGAAAGAACTTGTAACCACCTCTGAGCGCAACACCCTGCGCTACAACACAGGGTTTGGTGAAGTTGCCCTCCGTGACGACCGCCTTCTTAGCTTCCCATCAGGTTTGCTGGGCCTTCCTATTTGTACTGTATTCGGCCTAAGCCGCATGCCACAGTCAGACGAAAGCCCTCTTCTACTGCTACAATCAGTAAACGACCCTTCAATTACCTTCCTAAGTGCTGACCCTTCAGTACTAGGCCTTCGCTACAGCGATGAAGACCGCAAAAAAGCCATTAAAGAAGTTGGCTTTAACCCGAAAGACACCCAAATGCTGGTTATCCTAACCCTTTACCAAGATGGTGAAGCTGGTTACCTTACCGCCAATATGCGTGCCCCTATCCTGATTGATAGTGCACAGCGCGTGGGCCGTCAGCATGTGTTGTCTAACAAAGACTACTCAACTCAGCAGAAGATTTAAATTAATTCAAAACCCAAGCAAAGCTTGAGCTTTTGAACTGGCGTTCCGCCAGACCTGTCGGCAACCTCATAGCTGCGCTATATCGGGATGCCGTCCTACTCGCTTTCGGCTCGTAGTGCCTAATTTTCAACCATTCGCCCTACGTAGTTAATCTTTTTTAATTTACTCCTTGGCAAAGGGGTTATTTTTATGTAAAAACCTCCTCTCTAAAAAAGTTGCCAAAAAGTGCCCAAAAAGGTTGAAAGCGCTTAAAAAAGTCCTTATCTAAGATGGGTCTATTCATTCATCTTCTTTTCATTCTTTCTCACTCTCGACTTAAGGAGTTGCCTTATGGCAATCAATGTAGATACGTACCGTGGCCTCATGAACGCCCGATACGCAAACCACATGGCCTTCCTCACGGAATGCCTGATTCCTATCACCAACGTCCGTAAAACCATCAAAGTTGGCACTCATAATGAGTCGTTCCACTGCGATGAAGTTATGGCAATCGCCATGGTTGAAGCACTCGCTGACAAGCTCGGCGCTACGTGCGAAATCCATCGCATCAACCGTAAAGACCAGGAAATGCTCGACTCGATGGACATCCTTGTGGATGTTGGTCGTGAGCTGGACCCGGCCCGCGGTCGATTCGATCACCACCAAGTTGGTGGTGCTGGCCGCCGCATCAGCCGCAACGGAGACAAGGACATTCCCTTCTCTTCCTGTGGCCTGATCTGGTACACCATGGGCCTTGTGCTCACCGGTGAAGAGAACCAAGCGGTTCATGCCAAACTGGGCGACGATATTCCGGCGACGCTGGCGTTCGATAAAATCGATCGTGAGCTGGTTCGGGGCATCGATGCTTCCGATAATGGTGTTGGTATGCCTTCGGGTTACCGCATCAACGAGGAAGACGGTTCGGTCACCGACGTTGCTGGCTCGCCCATGCATCTGTCGCGTCTGATCGGGCAGTTCAACTCGGGCAACCCGCACGACCACGAAGCTCAGTACGCGCAGTTTACTGCCGCGCTGAACGTCGCTCGTGCTGTTTTCGCCAACGCTCTGCGTGACGCGAAGACTTTCGCCGAAGCTCGGCCGCAGCTTGAAAAAGCTGTCCGTAGCAAGCGTGAAGTGCCTGAGGTGCTTATCCTCGATCGCTACCTTCGTTGGTCGGATCACCTGAATCAGGTGGATCGATTCGGCGAAATCAAAGTTGTCATCTCGCCCCTGGGCGGTGACCATGACGAATGGAACCTGCATGTGGTTCGTCGTCGCGGTCGACTGGTTTTGTCGGGTGCCCCGGCAGACTGGTGTGGCAAGGAAGGTCAGGCTCTGGAAAAAGCCAGCGGCATCAACGGTATGGTATTCTGTCACGGAGGCGGCCACATGGTCCGCGTCAATGGTAAGGATGCTGCACTCGAAGTTGCCAGCCGTCTTTTGAAGGCTGCCTAACGCAATACACTCCGATTTTTTCTAACCCTTAACGAAGTTGAACCCCTCGCCAGTCGGCGAGGGGTTCTTTTTTATTCCAAATACAGTTCGCTTAGCTCTTCGTTGAGCGCCAGTATAAAAACACACTTAAGGGCAAGGTAAGTAGGTACACAAAGCCTAGACCTGCAAGGGCAACCCAAGGGTCGCTCATTACAAAGCTGGCCCATGCGGCAACACCTACAAGCAGTGGGATGGTCGCAATATATGGCAGGTGCATACCTTTAAAGGCAAACGTCGGGATGCGTGACACCATAAGCAGTGAAATACAGACCAAAAAGCCCGCAACAACTAGTGGCTGGGTAAAGAAGGTCTCATCCACGCATTTGCTTAAAAACAGTGGTGTTAGTGCCAAAAAGGCAGCGGCAGGCATAGGCACACCCACAAAAAAGCGCTTGTCCATATCCACCATATCGGGGTCATCTTCCCCGCTTGAGCGAGTGTTAAAACGGGCAAGGCGCAAGGCTGCACAAGCAACAAACACAAGGCTAATCGTCCAGCCAAAGCGTGGCAGGTCTTGCAGCGTCCAGAGGTACAGCATAATGGCTGGCGCCACACCGAATGACACCATGTCTGAGAGTGAGTCCAACTCAACACCGAACTGGCTTGTGCCACGCAGCATGCGAGCAATGCGGCCATCAAGGCCATCGCAAAGCGCAGCTACAAGTACGGCCAAAATAGCAGCTGTAAAGTTGCCCATAATGGCAAAACGAATGACCGAAACCCCAGCACACAGCCCCGCAATCGTCACCATATTTGGCAGCAAAATGTTAACAGGTAAGCCTTGTTTTTTAGGCTTACTTTTGCTGCTTTCAATAGTTTTTAGCGGTTGAGGCTTTGGATGTGGCTTGGCCATTGTCTTCTACCTTATCGATTACTTATTTTTTAGCAGTGCTTTTGGCTTTTTTAGCTTCAGCAACATCCGCCAAAACAGTTTCACCCGCTAGAACTTTTTGGCCAAGCTCAACACGAATATCGGCTGTTTTAGGAAGGTAAATATCCATACGGCTACCAAAACGAATCAAACCAAAACGCTCACCACGTTCAAAGGTTTGGCCTTCACGAGCCCAGCACACAATACGGCGTGCCACAAGGCCAGCAATTTGTACAAAGCCAATTTGCACACCATCAGGGCGTTTAACGGTAAGTAGCATGCGCTCGTTTTTCTCGCTAGCTTTATCAAGCTCAGCATTCAAAAATTTACCCGGGATGTAATGACGGGCTGTAATTTTACCTTCAACTGGCACACGGTTAATGTGTACATCAAATACGTTTAGGAAGACTGAAACCTTAAGCAGTTTTTCTTTACCTAGGTTTAGCTCAGCTGGGGGTACCATTTCGCGGATGGCAGTAACTTTACCGTCAGCTGGGCTAACTACAGCGCCTGCACGCTTAGTTGTTACACGCTCAGGGTCACGGAAGAAGTAGGCACACCATGCGGTTAGAATAAGACCTACCCAACCAAAGAAGGTTGAGAACTGATCAAGCAGCAAGGCGCCGAAGAAGAAAAGCACCACAAACCAGCGGCCTGCTGGGTGTACGGGTGGTAGGTTTTGAATAAACTTAATAATGCTGTGTTTCATTGTATTTTCCTTATTTGGCATCTTGAAGGCCCTTGGCTTTTGCTCGGGCGTAATTACCCCGCTATCATATAAAAGAATTGCCCCCCGCACAACAACCGATACACCCCACAACACCAGTAGACAGACGTTGCGATAAAACGTAATCTATTAAGCATAAAAAATAATAACCCAGAAGGATGTTCTCATGCCTCAATTTGCTGACAAAATGGCTAACGCTAAACCAAGCGCCGTTGTTAAAGTTTCTGAAAAAGTACAAGAGCTTAAAAAACAAGGCCGCAACATTATTAGCTTTTCGATTGGGGTGCCAAACTTCCTACCTGCAAACCACGTTTACGAAGCAGCGCACAAAGCCATTGATGGCGACAGTGGCGCCTACCTCCCAGGCCGTGGCAGCGAAGAACTTGTGGATGCCTTTGTGAAGCGCATGCACGAAAAAGGCCTAGACTACAAAGCCAACGAAGTTGCTGCAGCAGTTGGCGGCAAGCAAGCATTGTTTAACATTTTGATGGCTGTTTTGAACGAGGGCGACGAAGTGCTTATCCCCGCCCCATACTGGACAAGCTACCCTGACATGGTAACCATCCATGGCGGTACACCTGTTTTCCTTAACTGCCCAAGCACACAAGATTACAAACTAAAGCCTGAGCAAATTGCTAAAGCTATTACACCTAAAACAAAGGTGTTTATGTTTAACAACCCGTCAAACCCAACGGGCATGGTTTACACCAAAGACGAAATCAAAGCCATTGGTGATGAACTTGAAAAACACGACATTTGGATTATCTCAGACGATATTTACGATCGTATGATTTTTGATGGTGAGACATTCCACCACTTTTTGCACACTAACCCCGCCCTGCGTGACCGCATGATTTGCGTGCAGAGTATCTCAAAAAACTATGGCATGCCGGGCTGGCGTGTCGGTATGGTTGCAGCTGAAGAACCGCTGATTAAAAAACTACTGACCTTAAACAGCACCAGCATTACCAACATTAACAACGTTTCGATGGCAGCAGCAGCTGCGGCCTTTGGCGGGGATCAAACATTCTCAGACGAAGCGGTTAAAACCTTTACCGCTAAGCGCGATATGGTGATGAAGGCACTAGCCAACATCCCTAACCTTGAGTGCCCAATGCCTAAGGGTGCGTTTTACGCCTTCCCTGATGTTTCGGCCTATTACGGCAAATCGCACGACGGTGTTGTGATTAACGACGACATTGCCCTCTGCACCCAACTGCTTGAGAAAAAGGGCCTAGCCCTTGTACCAGGCAGCGCCTTTGGTGAAGCACGTGGCGCCCGTATTTCATACGCCTGCCCTACTGACCAACTTGAAAAAGGCTTGGCCCTGTTTACCGAGTTCTTTGCTGAAATGCGTGAACAAAACAAAATGGCTAGCTAACGAGGTAACGCATGAGCAACCTTCATTACACCATCATCGAGCAAATCCATAACGCAGGCATTACGCACATTATTAGCGTGCCCGATGGCTACCTTGCCCCGATGATTAAAAAAATTGAAAATGACGATAGCCTGCACCTGACCCACGCCGCCCGTGAAGAAGAAGCTTTGGCTATTGCCTCGGGCCTTGCGATGGCAGGTAAAAAGCCAATGGTGTTGATGCAAAACTCAGGCTTTTTGAACAGCATCGGCTGCTTTGCCACCCTTTGCCAAAACTACCGTACACCGTTTGTTTTGCTGATTGCCAACCGCGGGAACTTGTACGACAAAAACAACTACGATATTCCTAAAATCCGTTACATGGATGGCCTTGTACGCTCAATGAACTTACTGAGCTACAGCTGCCACCAATACCGCGATGAAGACAACCTTGTGCGCTTGGCACAAAACGTTGCCGAAACTGCAGGCGAGCCGACCCTGCTGATGCTTGACTACCCACCAGAGCAATCAGCCTGCTAAGCGAAGGAGAATATTATGAAACAAGCCGACATTATTAAACACATTGCAACAAGCGCCCACAAAGCTGGTGCCGTTGTGGTTTCTGAAATTGGGTCACAAACCATGTGGCTGCATAGCGTGGCGGACCACCCATCAAACCTATACCTTTCAGGCCCTATGGGCATGGGCCCTTCGGTGGCCTTAGGCGTTGCCCTTGCCAACCCTGAAAAAACAGTGGTTGCCCTGTGTGGCGACGGCTCATTGGCCATGAACTTTGGTGCCCTTACAACCATTGCTCACCAAGCACCCGGTAACTTGATTATTGCGGTGATGGATAACGGCACGTACGAGCTTACAGGCGGTGTATCATCACCTTCACAAGCCGTAGATTGGGAAAAACTTTCAGCTGGCTTTACCAGTTTTGACTACAACAAAGTTGACCTAAACTCAGCCCTTGAGTTTGGCATTAAAGATGGCCCACAGTTGTGGCATGCAAAGATTGAAGCGAGCGAAACACGTGCGCCGTCATTCCCGCTACAGCCGACGGCTATCCATGCCCAGTTTAAGAAAGAATTTACCCGCTAAATTTACCTGTAAATTTTAAGCTAGATTCTATTTACATTTTATATATACTCATAATGAGTATATTCATAAGGAGACCACAAAATGGCGAAAAAACTTAACATCTGGTGCGGCCAATTTGACCCTAAAATGGGCGACATTACCGCGAACATTGATGCCATGAAAGCTATTTACTTTGAAGGGGTTAAGAACAAAGCTGACGTTGTTATTTTCCCCGAGCTTGCCATTTGTGGCTACCCCCCTGAAGACCTTTTGCTCAAGAAGATGTTTATTACAACCTGCGTTGAAGCCGTTAAACAACTGGCGGCTGAAACAAAAGACAACATCCCCATGTTGGTGGGCGCACCATGGCCTGCTGAAGGCTTTTTGTTTAACGCTGCCATTTTACTAAAAGACGGCATTGTAAACACGATTGCCTGCAAAACGGAGCTGCCAAACTACGGTGTGTTTGATGAACGCCGCTACTTTGAACCTGCACCGGGCGTCACAACCTGCACCCTTGGTGGCTACACCGTTGGTATTGCCGTGTGTGAAGACGTATGGTTCCCGAAAGTTTGTAAAGACCTTAAAGCCAAAGGCGCTGAGGTTATTTTGTCAATCAACGCCTCGCCTTACCAAATGCTTAAAACCAAAACCCGCTGTGAGATTATTCGCCACCGTGTAGAAGAAACCCAAGTACCACTACTTTACGTAAACCTACTTGGTGGCCAAGATGAGCTTATTTTTGATGGCCGTAGCTTTGGCCAAAACCCAGGCGAAGACGGCCCAAGCTTTATGGGTAAAGCCTTTAAGGCTGACCAATTTATGGCCGTATTCGATGGTGAAAAACTCACCGCCCCTGAGGTGCACTATGAGCCACTTTCAGACATGGAAGACATTTACCAAGCCGTTGTGACTGGCACAGGTGACTATGTGCGTAAAAATGGATTCTCAAACGGTGTGGTGCTTGGCCTTTCAGGCGGGGTAGACTCTGCCCTTGCTGCTAAAATTGCCGTTGATGCACTGGGCCCTGAGAATGTAGTGGGCATTTTGATGCCGTCACCTTATTCGTCAGACCACTCAATTTCAGATGCTGAAGAACTGGCCAAGAACCTTGGCATTAAAACCCATACCATCAAGATTGAAAAAGGCATGAAAGCCTTTGATGGCATGATGGCTGACCTTTTTGAAGGCACCGAACCTAACGTGACTGAAGAGAATATTCAGGCCCGTTTGCGCGGTATGATTTTGATGGCCTACTCAAACAAGTTTGGCCACATGGTTTTAACCACAGGCAATAAGTCTGAGATGAGCGTAGGCTACGCCACACTTTACGGCGATATGAACGGCGGTTACAACCCGCTAAAAGACCTATACAAAACCACCGTGTTTGATCTTTGCCGTCATATTAACCACGATAAAGAAATCATCCCGACAAACATTATCACAAAACCCCCTTCAGCTGAGTTGCGCCCTGATCAGATTGACAGCGACAGCCTGCCTGACTATGACGTGCTTGATGATATTTTGCATAAGGCCATTGAAGAACGCCTAAGCATTGCGGAAATTATTAACGAAAGCGAAGCCGATGCCGAAACTGTGCGCCGTATTATTCGCCTCCTTCGCCGTAGTGAATACAAGCGCCGCCAGGCCCCTCCTGGTGTAAAAATTACGTCAATTGCATTTGGTCGTGATTTCCGATTCCCAATTACAAACAGTTGGCTAGAGGGATAAATACTCTAACCTTCTAAAATAAAACGAAAAAAGCGGCATTTTTTTGCCGCTTTGCTCTTGTTTTATTGTAAATGCATTCTTATAACTTTTTTATTAACCAACGTTATCTTCTTTTGCTTTTTCTGAAAGGAATTCATCATGAAACGCCTCAGTGCTCGAGGTCTTTCTGTTGTTGTTGCTCTTCTGGCTGTTTTTGCCGTTATGGCATTCGCCAATGACAAGTCTTCGGAATTTCGTCCTGTGGTGACGGTCGAACTTAACGACCCGATCCCCTACATCGAACCCGACATGACCGTCGTCGCTGAACCCGAGCCCGTTTTCGAACTGCCTCAGGTTACCGTGCGTCCCGCTCGTCTGACCCGTCAGGTCGAGTGTCTTGCTGAAAACATCTACCACGAAGCCCGCGGCGAACCGACCGATGGTCGTTACGCTGTGGCTTGGGTCACGATGAACCGCGTCGATAGTCGCGAGTTCCCGTCGTCCATCTGTGGTGTGGTGTATCAGGAAGTCAAGGGTGTGGCCCAGTTTTCCTGGACTGCCCAAGGTATGCCTGGCCCGCGCGGCGCCGACTGGACTGAAGCCAAGCGCATTGCGCGTGAGGTTTATGCCCAGCATGAAGCCAACATCAACAACCCCTGGAACGATGAAAACGTGATGTTCTACCATGCCGACTATGTGTCGGAATCTGGTACCCGCTGGTTCCGCACGGCTCTCCGTGAAACGAACCAAGTTGGACAGCACATTTTCTATACGCTTCCGGCCTAATATCGAACAAAAGATGCTCCCACCATTCGGTGGGGGCATTTTTTTGCGTTTTGGATGCATTTTTTAACCCCTAAGCACTTGCTTTGGCTGAAAAAATCACTAAATAAAATTATCAACCAACTGGTTATCTTCATTTAATGTTTCCCATCTCTTTTCCTTGAAAGGAATTATTTATGCTTTCTGGTGCACTCGAATGTGTTGCGGCTGCGCTGTGTTCGTCCATGACGCCCCAGCCTGCCCAGCCCGAAACCACCAACATCGACACGGTCACCGCTTCGGCAGAAACGCCTTCCACCTCGGAAGTCGACCCTACTGAAGAAGACCCTCCCGCGAGTACCAGCACCGATGCCACTGAAGTCGAAGCAATCGAACAGATTGCCCCGGCGCCGGTTAGCATCGAAGAAGCCACCCCGGTCGCACCGATCGTGATGGTTTCGAATGAGATTGTTCAGCCTCTGGACATCTCGGCTGATATCGCTGCCATTGCCACCGAGCTTCCGACTGTCACGCCTTCGGCTGACGATCGTGAGGTCGAGTGTCTGGCTCTGAATATCTACCACGAAGCACGTGGTGAACCGACCCGTGGCCGCTATGCGGTTGCGTGGGTTACGGTAAACCGTATGCAGAACAGTGCATTCCCGGACACGGTGTGTGAGGTCGTCTATCAGAAGGCCCAGAATCGTCGTGGTACGTGGATTGCGCAGTTTTCGTGGACCCTTCAGGGCCCTGCGGAACCGCGTGGTTCTTCGTGGGATGATGCCCAGCGCATCGCTTCGGAAGTTTACGCCCAGCGTAACGCCCGTAGTGGTACCCAGCGGATCGATCGTCGCATCATGTATTATCATGCGACGAGCGGTGTTTCGCAGCGGCACCTTAACTGGTTCCAGCGAGCACTGAATCGTGTGGTCACCATCGGTGATCACATCTTCTACCGCGAACGCTAATATCGAATGAGAAACCGCCTCCCCTAACAGGGGGGCGGTTTTTCTATGTCTTGACAAAATTCGCGCTTCATTCTAATTGTATACATACATATATATTCACATTTATCTTCTTCTTTCTTTTGCGCTATTCTTTGTAGGAAAACACCTATGTTTCTTGCTCTCCGTCGGATGCTTCGTCCCATCCCCTCGCAAGATGCTGAATTCATCATCCCCTTCAAGCACGAAAGCTTTGATGCCATTGGCATGATGGGCTTTTCGAAGCTAACCAATTTCAACGCCACGTTCCGCGTGGTTGACCGCAAGCGCCTGCGCCAGAACAGCATGGTCTACGATATGACGTTTCAGCGCTGGCTGCGCTGGACCTTCAACGAGACGATCGATACTCGCGTTTCGGATGAAAACACCGACCCGCACAGCATGAACAACGCCGAGCTGCTTTCGGCCATGAATGCCGAAAAGGCTGGCATGCTTGAACGCATGGGGCTTGAGCTCATTGCCATCAAGCGCGCTTAACGAACATCTAAACACCCCCACTTTTTGTGGGGGTGTTTTTTTAATGCGTCCGTGGTATATACTTTTGTGAACAAAGGGAGAATCACATGAAACTTATTATCCTTGAAGGCCCAGATGGTGTTGGTAAAAGCACGCAAGCCAAACGCTTGTGCGAAGCTTTGTCAGCTAAACTCGTGGTACAGCCCTCAGGCGATAATACCCTTGGCTTTTTGCGCCCGATTGTAAAAACCAATAAAAACATTGAACCCTTTGCCCGCCAACTACTGCACACCTGCAGCCACATTGTTGATGCCTACGAAGACTTTGGGCCTCATAACACTGCCATTGTGATGGACCGTTGCTACGCCTCAGCCCTTGTTTACGGCAAGATGACAGGCCTGCCACAAGAACAGTTGGGTATTTTGGCGCAAATTCATCAGAACACCTACCGCCCGCTGATTGAAAAACATGGCTACGATGTGCATTACGTTCAGTTCACAGCTGAAAACCCATTCCGCCAAGCGGATGAGCAAGATGTTTACGAAAAAGCCGCCAAATGGCATGCCCTCAACGATGAGTACCTAAGCTTGTTTGACACCCTAAACCGCAACAACACCCTATGTGCCGACACTGAAACCCATCACCTTGTTAAAGTAGATGGTAAATCAGAAGACGATATTACGGCCGAAATCCTAAAATATATCGCTTAAAAGGCCCAAAAATTCGGGCGGTATATACATAAGTACACTTTTTTACATATTGTATACATATTTAGCTTGCCAACCCCCTCAAAGCCGTCTATAACCCCCTTCTGACATCGCGTCGCATCTGCAAAATCGTGCCCTAGGCATGCCTTTGTAACTCCCTTTTTAACCTTTTGAAATACGTGCCATGGTACCGTCATCCGACATTGCCGTGCGCCCCGTTGTCACAACTCTTTTTATTTTCTGTAAAACCACAAGAAGGAAATGCTATGAGCATCATTCTTATTGGCGGCATCGCCGTCGCTTCCCTCGTTGGCCTCGTGGTCATTCTGGCCCTGATCTTCCGCCGCGTCGTTCCGACGAACATGGTGCACATCGTGCAGTCGTCGAAGAAGACGACCTCGTACGGTACCGGCAAGGAAAACGGAAACGTCTACTATCAGTGGCCGTCCTGGGTTCCCATGTTCGGTGTGACCGTCAGCACGATGCCGGTCAGCAACTTCGATCTCGAACTCAAGGGCTACACCGCCTACGACAAGGATCGTGTTCCGTTCGCTGCCGACATCACGGCCTTCTTCCAGATCGAAGACACCAACATCGCCGCCCAGCGCGTCGAAAACTTTGGTGAGCTGCGTGCGCAGCTTCAGTCGATCGTCCAGGGTGCGGTTCGTAAGATCCTCGCCTCCGACAACATCGACTCGATCATGCTCGAACGTTCCAAGTTCGGCGAAGCGTTCACCGAAGAGGTGACCGAAGAGCTGAAGAACTGGGGCGTGAAGCCGGTCAAGAACATGGAGCTCATGGACATCCGTGACGCCGAAGGTTCGCAGGTCATCGAGAACATCATGGCCAAGAAGAAGTCGAAGATCGAGATGGAAAGCCGCGTCGAAGTTGCGCAGAACCGTCGTGACGCCGAAATCGCCGAAATCGAAGCCCGCCAGGCTACCGATGTCCGCGACCAGGAAGCCGCCCAGATCGTCGGTCAGCGGACCGCCGAGAAAGACAAGGCCGTCGGTATTGCCAACGAGCAGGCCCAGCAGGACATCAAGGAACAGCAGCGCGAAACGACCGAACGCGAGATGAGCATCGCCAAGGTTCGTGAAGTGAGGCAGGCCGAGATCGACAAGGAAAAGGCCGTCGTCAAGGCCGGCGAAGAGCGTGAAACCACGATCATCGTCGCCGAAGGCCAGCTGGAAGCTGAGCGCAAGAACGCCGAGGGTATCAAGGTGAAGGGTGAGGCAGAAGCCGAAGCCAAGAAGCTGATGGAACTCGCGCCGATCCGCGCCCAGATCGAACTCGCCCAGGAAATCGGCGAGAACGAAGGCTACCAGCAGTACCTGGTTGCGATCGAAGCGATCGCGGCTCAGCTGCAGGTGGGCGTTGCCCAGGCCAAGGCTCTGGAAGCTGCCGACATCAAGGTCATCGCCAATGGCGGTTCGGCTTCGGAAGGCATGAACGGCGCTGCCGGCATCCTGTCGTCGAAGACCGGTCAGAACCTGAACGGCATGCTCGAAACGCTCGCTCAGAGCGACCAGGGCAAGAAGCTGGTCGACATGATCACCGGCTTCGCCAGCAGTGGCGGTCTCGCCAAGGCGATCAGCAACACCGATGACAAGGGCGGCAACGACGCCTAAGCTCATTTAACGACTTACACCCCCAGCATTATGCTGGGGGTGTTTTTTTGTTATACCCCAAGCGTTGCCTTGCCACGGGACAGCGTCCTACCGCTATTCGAGCGGCAGTGCCTTATGTATAAGCACCTACTTTTTATTTTCAGAAGATATAAATTAAGGTATAAATAGCTGGATTATTTATCTTTATCTTTTTTCCCATTTCTTGCCATACTCTTTTTCTACTCTTTTCCCTACAGGAGAAAACGTATGTCACGCTCATTTCCGAGGGTGATTGGTTTGTATTCACCCCGCGAGCAATCGGGCAAGTCGACTATTGTGCGCTTTATTGAAACGCAAGTTTTTGCGCCCAATAATCAGCCAATGGTGAACATCAAAATTTCGGCACCACTGAAGCAACCCCTCTACGACCTTGGCTTGTCTGAGGAAGAAGTTGAGGGCAAGCTGAAAGAAGTTCCCCACCCCAAGCTGGGTGGCCTTACGCCACGCCAAGTCATGATCAACGCCTACAAAAGCGGCGCTGAAAAAGACGGGCCCGACTGGCTTTCAAAGCACGCTGCTGGCAAGATTCTTGACGCCATTCAGCAGGGCTACGTGGTGATTGTAGACGATGTGCGCACACCTGAAGACTACGCCATGATTCGCCTTTTTTCGACCAGCAGTATCTGGCGGATTTACCGCCCCAAAGTCGATGCTGAAATTGGCGACATAGCAAATATTGAAGGCATGCTCGAAGATAAATTCTTCGACTTGCGCATCGATAATGATGGCACTATCGGTGATCTGTATCGCCGTTTGCGAAATTTCTTTAGATTTCATGGCTACATTTAAGCCTTATTTACGACTTACCTGCCGCAGCGATGCGGCAGGTTTTTTGTTGCAGTTTTTTGTTATTTTACGGCTATTTAATCTAAGGTCTACCCTTGCGAAATGTTGCATGAATGCCTATATTGAAAAGACGATTCTTAATTATCTTTGTTTTTTCTTTTTCTCTTTTCTCACCTGCCCTACCGTAAAACGTATGGCTTTCTTAAAACTGGAGATGATCAATGACTGATCGCAAACAGAACCCCCTGCTCGTCAACAGCGGACTGCCGCATGATGCGCCGAACTTCGATATCATCGAAGATGCGCACTTCCTGCCGGCCTTCAAGGCTGCTATTGCCGACTATGTTGGTAAGGCAACCGCCGTCGCTGACAGCACCCACACGCCGAATTTCACCAATACGATTTATGCTCTCGAGCTGTCGGAAGTTCTGCTGAACAAGGTGTCGTCGGTGTTTTTCGCGCTCAGCGGCTCGGATATGACCGATGCTCGCCGTGCGATTATGGATGACGTTCTGCCGATGCTGCAGGATGCCAACAATGCCGTTTACCAGAACGCCAAGCTTTTCGCTCGTGTGGAAAAGGTCGCCAACGACCCGACCCTCGACGTGGAGCAGAAGCGTCTGGCCGACGACTACGTCAAGGGCTTCGTCGAAGCAGGTATTCGCCTGACCAAGCGTCAGATGAAGACCATCGCCAAGATCGACGCCGAACTGGCGACGTTGTCGAGCAAGTTTGGTCAAGAGCTGCTCAAGCAGTTTGACACCAGCGCGCTCATCGTCGATACGGCCGAAGAACTGGCAGGCCTCGACGCCGGCACCATCAAGCAGCTTTCCGAAGCTGCCGAAAAGGCTGGCCACAAGGGCAAGTACCTCGTCAAGCCGTCGAACTCGACGACCCATCCGTTCCTCGAAACGCTCGAAAATCGTGAAACGCGTCAGCGCCTTTACGAAATCTCGATCAATCGGGGTGAAGCCACGACCAACGCCATGGGCAAGAAGATCCTGAAGCTGCGCCAGAAGAAGGCAAAGCTGCTTGGCTTCGACACCTGGGCCGACAAGCAACTGGAACCGCAGACCGCGGGGAAGGTTGACACGGTCTTCGACTTCATCGGACAAATGGCACCCGACCTGAAGGCCAAAACCGACGCCCTTGCGGCTGAGATGCAGGCCATCATGAATGCCGAAGGCGTCAGCGGTAAGCTGAAGCCCTGGGATTGGCACTTCTACGCCGCCAAGCTGCAGCAGCAGCGCGGTTGCATGGACAGTGACGCCCTGAAGCCGTATTTCGAGTTCAACAATGTTCTCGAAAAAGGTGTGTTCTACACGATGGAGACCCTGTACGGGATCAAGATCGTCGAACGGGACGACATTCCGGTGTATCACTCGGATGTTCGCGCCTATGAAATCATCGATACGGACGGTCGCAGCATTGCGATCTTCTACGGTGACTTCTTCACCCGGCCCGGCAAGCGCGGTGGCGCTTGGAAGACGACCTACGCACAGCAGTTCCTGGAAAACTGGGACACGCCTGTGGTGGTCAATGTCTGCAATATCGTCAAGGCGGATGACGGTGAGCCCACGCTCATCGATCTTCGTGAAGCCCAGACGCTGTTTCACGAGTTCGGCCATGCCCTGCACGAGATCTTCTCGCGCACGCGCTACGCCAGCAACTCGGGTACGCGAGTACCGCGCGACTATGTGGAGTTCCCGTCGACCTATCAGGAAGACTGGGCGCAACACCCTGACGTGCTGAAGAACTACGCCATCCATCATGAGACTGGTGAAGTTCTGTCGCCGGAGATGGTCGAGAAGCTGCTGGAGTCGCTGAACTTCACGCAGGCCTTCGACACCTTCGAATATCTGGCGGCGACCGTCGTTGACATGGAGCTGCACCGCACCAAGAACATTTCCACCACCATGGATAAGTTCGAGCGGAAGGCCCTGAAGAAGCACGGTCTCGACAGCGACTACATCCTGCCCCGGTATCGTGCTGGCTACTTCAGCCACATCTTCGCCGGCGGCTATTCGGCCAGCTACTATGCCTATATCTGGAGCGAGATTCTCGCGGCAGATGCTTTTGCGTACACGCAGGAGCTGGGCGGCCTCACGGCTGCAGCTGGTAAGGCATACCGTGATGGTATCCTTGCGCTGGGTAACAGCGTTGACCCCACCGAAGCCTACAAGGCCTACCGTGGTAAGGCACCGACGGCCGATGCGCTTCTGAAGCGTCGCGGTCTCGCCTAAGCCGAATACCCGACGATAAAACTACATAACGACTTAAGCCCCCCGCCATTATGGTGGGGGGCTTTTTTTATTGCAAAACAGTGGCTTGGCTTTATATTAGGAGCATAAGTCGCAACTTCTTTACTTTTTCTCCTTTTAGTTCTCTTTCTGGTTCTCTCTCTGGGACACACCCCATGACTTTGATTCTCATCCCTTACATTCTGATGACGCTGATTGCGGCTGTCATCTCATGGCGCGCACCGATTGCAGGCATTATGGCCTGTGGTGCTATTATGGCCATGGGCGCCTTTATGGCGGCCCTTGCGCCTGCTGCTGCCCCTGTGGTGGTCATCCCGTTTGTGCTGGCCGTTGTGATGATGGCTGTCATTCGAGGTCTTTACCTCAAGAAGATTTAACACCTTCAAAACGTCTTTCTTTATGTCTTCTTTTACAGAAAGTCTGTTATGACCATCGCTGCCATTCTACTGGCCATCGCCCTTGTGGTGCTGGCCATTCGCCGTCCGCTGACCACCGTTATCATCTGTGCGGTGATTGCGGGTGCTGGCACGGCCCTGTCCGAAAATGCTGTGAACATCCCCCTCATCTATGCGCCGGCTGTGATGCTGGGCATGCTTGTGGCGGCCATCACCATGCATCTTCGTCAGCGTCGTGCTGCCAAAAGCAATGACGACGAAAACGACACCTAATATCGACTTTTTAGCCCCCGCATTTGCGGGGGCTTTTTCTATGGTCGCATGCTCTAAAAACCCTTGAAAGCTTGGGTTTTCGTCATTATAACAGGTTTAACTACGTAAACTTCATTCCCTTTCCCCCACACTTGATACCTTTTAGGAGGTTTTTTATGAGCATTTCGATGCTGATTCTGGGCGCTATCTACGTTGTACTCTCGTACAAGTATCCCACCCCGATGCTGATTGCATCCATCCTGATTTGCTTCTTCGGCTTTTTTGCCATTAGCATTTTGATGGGCGCCGGCGTTGTGGTTCCGTTTTCGGCGATTCTTGCGCTGATTTCCGGTACCGTGGTGGCGGCTGTGCGTTTTGCAACGCGCCCCTACAAAACCCGCTTCTGATTTTCCGAAGGAATTTTTTATGACTCTCTTCTGGATTCTCCTCGCAGTAGGCATTGCCTTTCTTGCTTGGAAACCTCGTGCGACCATCGCAACCTCGATGACCATCACTGCCGTGATGCTTCTCGTTGTGGTTTTCGTTCCTGGTGCAACTAGCTCCAATACTATTGGTCTGGTATTCACCGTTTCGATTGTCCATACGATGGTCTCTCTGGTTGTCTTGGCCATTATGGCCTTGACGCAGAAGCCCCTTTAACGAACAAAACCCCCAACCGAATGGTTGGGGGTTTTTTATATGCGCTAAAAGCTCAAGGGCTATTTGAACAACTCGATGACGAACACCACCAGTGAACAAAAGCCAATAAGGAAGGTTACAATCATCAATGGCACAAGCGCTAAAGCGCCTGACCCTTCAGAGTTCGCCCACCCATTGAGCACAACCATCAAAATCACGCAGGCAATCAACGTTATGCCGGGCATGGTTGCAATACCAATAATGCCGACAATCGCCAGCAGCAGTGGCACAATCAGAAGGAAGAACATAAGCAGTACCTTTTGCGGTTACCCGAAAAAGCGGACGGCAATCACCAGCAAACTCATGGCGATCATGGCACCACCCCCGAATACGGGAATGATCACGCCAAAGTTATAATCGCCACCACCACGGGTAAGACGATCAGAGAACACAATCAGCAAGACGCCGGCCACAAGGGCAATGTACGGAAAGAAAAAAGCAAGCGCCATAGCGCCAAGAATCACAAGAAGCGTAAACATGACCAAAGGCCTTTCACGAGGAGAATCGAAGAGAGAAAACATAAAGAAAGATATGAATATAAAGTTAATTCATACGCTTGATGATGGTTGATAGCAAGAAAAAAGCCCCACCTAAGTTTTTACACTTGGGTGGGGCTTTCGTGAAATTTGAGTGGGCAGGTTAGCCGCCAGTATAGCCGGAGCACAGCAGAAATACTGCCAGTGCCGTCATGCAGCCTGTCACCATAGCATAGGGCTTATAGCCGTAGCTTGTGCTGTAAGGCGTGAACCTGTAGATGATTGCCGAAGCAAAACCGCAGGCGGCAAGCAGCAGACCGATTTCGGGCGATTGAAGGATGAAACGGGACCCAAACACAAAAAGAAAGATGGGTACCAAAATCATTTTGACCATGAGCATTAAAAATACCTTTCAGGCATAGAGGAAGGAAACGGGAAAAAGATTATAAATACTGCAACATAGGTAGTGATGAATACTTATTTTACAAGAGAGCAAACCAATAAAAAAAACCCTGCCGAAGCAGGGTTTTTCAAACTTTAAACGCTACGGGTACTTAAGCTTGTGGGCCTTCGTACTTTGAAGCAGTTTCGGCTAGAACGCTTACGCTTTTGCCTGTTACATCAACAAAGCCATTGCCCACTGAGAAAACTTCTTCAGTGCCGTCGGCTTTAATCACACGTAGCAGACCAGGCTTAAGCATGCTTAGGACTGGCTGGTGGCCCTTAAGCACACCAAACATACCTTCGCTGCCCGGAATAATGGCCTGTTCAACTTCAAATGAAGCGATTTTTTTAGCTGGAGTAACAAGTTCAAATTGCATAATGCGTTCCCTTTTAAAGGTTTAGCTTAAAGCTAAAGACCTACAGGTCTTTAGCTTTAGCGATAGCTTCGTCAATTGAGCCAACCATGTAGAAGGCTGCTTCTGGCATATCGTCGTGCTTACCGTCGATAATCTCTTGGAAGCTACGGATAGTGTCTTCAAGTTTCACGTAGCAACCTTTCATGCCAGTGAACTGCTCGGCCACGTGGAACGGCTGAGATAGGAAGCGCTGAATCTTACGGGCACGGGCCACAACTAGCTTATCTTCTTCGCTCAATTCGTCCATACCAAGAATCGCGATGATATCTTGTAGTGACTTGTACTTCTGCAAGATTTCTTGCACTTGAGTTGCCACACGGTAGTGCTGCTGGCCAATAATGGCTGGGTCAAGCACGCGTGAGTTTGAGTCTAGCGGGTCAACCGCTGGGTAAATACCCATTTCAGCGATTGAACGGTTTAGAACTGTTGTTGCATCCAAGTGAGAGAATGTTGTTGCAGGCGCAGGGTCAGTCAAGTCATCAGCAGGTACGTATACGGCCTGTACTGAGGTAATTGAACCCTTGTTTGTTGAAGTAATACGCTCTTGCATGGCACCCATTTCACCAGCAAGTGTAGGTTGGTAACCTACCGCTGATGGAATACGACCTAGAAGCGCTGATACTTCTGAACCAGCCTGTGTGAAACGGAAGATGTTATCGATGAACATCAATACGTCTTGGCCTTCTTCATCACGGAAGTATTCGGCTTGTGTTAGGCCTGTTAGAGCAACACGAGCACGTGCCCCTGGAGGTTCGTTCATTTGACCGTAAACAAGCACAGCTTTTGACTTTTTGCTGTCGCCTTGGGTGATAACACCTGATTCGATCATTTCGTGGTAAAGGTCGTTACCTTCACGAGTACGCTCACCAACACCGGCGAATACTGAGTAACCACCGTGGCCTTTAGCGATGTTGTTAATCAGTTCCATAATCAAAACTGTTTTACCAACACCAGCACCACCGAATAGACCAATTTTACCACCTTTAACGTAAGGGGCTAGAAGGTCTACAACTTTAATACCAGTTTCAAGAATGCGGGTTTCAGTTGCTTGCTCTTTAAACTCTGGGGCATCAACGTGAATTGGGCGTGTGTGCTTTGATTTAAGCTCACCCATTTCGTCGATTGGCTCACCCACAACGTTCAAGATACGGCCTAGGTTATCTGGGCCAACTTGTACAGTAATTGGAGCGCCTGTGTCAGTTACTTCCTGACCACGTGCTAGACCTTCAGTTGCGTCCATTGCGATGGTACGAACTGTGTTTTCACCCAGGTGTTGGGCTACTTCTAGTACAAGGCGTTTGCCTGCGTTTGTTGTGTGTAGGGCGTTCAAGATCGCTGGGATACCGCTTTCAAACGATACGTCAACCACTGGGCCTACCACACGGGTAATTTTACCGCCCTTAGCAATCTCAAGTTTTTTAGCTGCTTGTGCCATTTGTTGTGCTTCCTTTAAGGTTTAAAGTTATTCACTTACGAGTTTGATTCTTAAACGGTCAGGGCTAAACTGCCTCGGCGCCTGAAACAATCTCGGTAATTTCTCGGGTAATGTTTGCCTGACGTTGACGGTTGTACGTCAATGAAAGGTCCTTAATCATCTCACCTGCGTTACGGGTTGCGCTGTCCATAGCTGACATACGCGCGCCTTGCTCAGAGGCTTGTGACTCAAGAAGCGCTGCAAAAATTTGCGTCGCTACGTTTAGAGGCAACAAGTGCTTAAGCAGTGTCTCTTCGTCAGGTTCGTATTCTGTTGTCGCATGAGCGCCCTTAGTGTGCTCAACTTCAGCAGCCTTAAACGGCAACAGCTGAACAAGCTGGGCTTTTTGCGTAATAACGTTAATAAATTCGTTAAACAGAATATGAACTTCGTGGCAGGTGCCGTTCATAAAGTCTGTGGTTGTTTTCTCAGCTAGGGCGTGTGCGCCTTCGTAAGTTGGGTTGTTGGCCGTATCGTCGTTACGGTCAACGATGAATGAACCGTAGTGGCTCTTCATCTCGGCGTAGGCTTTAGTACCTACAGTTACGATTTCTACACGCTTGCCTTGTTTTTCCCACTGGCGGATTGCTTTGATAGCTGTACGAGAAATTTGCCCGTTAAAGCCACCACACAAGCCACGGCTTGAGCCAAACATGATTAGGCGGATAGTCTGAGGGTTATCATGACCACGCAACATAAGCGGAGCGCCTTTCGCAGGAACACGCTCTGCCAGTTCGTTTAGTACACGACCCAATGACGCTGCATATGGGCGTGACTGCTGGCAGGCATCTTCGGCACGACGCATCTTAGCAGCCGCAACCATTTTCATGGTTTTGGTAATCTGCTGCGTGCTCTTGACCGATTTAATTCGGCCACGAAGGTCCTTAAGCGACGGCATCTAGCTCCTCCTGGCTGGCAGTTGTTGAGCCAGCGAATGATTCTTTTGCGATTGAGATAACTTCAACGATTTTCTCTTCCAAGTCACCGTCTAGCTTGCCTTTAGTCTCGATAGCTTCAAGAAGCTTAGCGTGACCTGAACGTGTTAGCTCGGTTAGGTGCTCAGCAAAGGCTGGCACGTCAACTGGACGAATATCGTCAAGGTGGCCTTTAACACCAGCAAATAGCTGAACAACTTGCTCGGCTGCTGTAAGTGGTGCGAACTGCTTCTGTTTTAGAAGTTCAGTTAGGCGCTCACCGCGGCTAAGTAGTTTTTGTGTTGAGGCATCAAGATCTGAAGCGAACTGAGCAAATGCAGCCATTTCACGGTACTGCGCTAGCTCAAGACGAAGTGTACCAGCCACTTGCTTCATAGCTTTAATCTGAGCAGAACCACCCACACGTGATACTGACAGACCTACTGAAATCGCAGGACGGATACCTGAGTAGAACAAATCGCTCTCAAGGAAAATCTGACCGTCAGTAATCGAAATTACGTTGGTTGGAATGTATGCTGATACGTCACCCGCTTGTGTTTCGATGATCGGTAGAGCTGTCATTGAGCCAGCGCCTTGATCGTCTGAAAGTTTAGCAGCACGCTCTAGTAGGCGTGAGTGAAGGTAGAATACGTCACCTGGGTACGCTTCACGGCCTGGAGGGCGGCGAAGTAGTAGTGACATTTGACGGTAAGCAACAGCTTGCTTAGAAAGGTCATCGTAAATAACCAAGCAGTGTTGACCGTTGTCACGGAAGTACTCAGCCATAGCGCAACCCGCGTAAGGCGCCATGAACTGCATTGGTGCAGGGTCAGAAGCTGTTGCAGCAACAACAGTTGTGTATTCCATTGCGCCGTGCTTCTCAAGAGTTTTAACAATCTGAGCAACAGTTGAACGCTTTTGACCTACAGCAACGTAGATGCAGCGTACTGGTTTGTCGCCTTTTTGGTTTGTTTTTTGGTTGATGATCGCGTCAATCGCAACAGCTGTTTTACCTGTTTGACGGTCACCAATAATAAGCTCACGCTGGCCACGGCCAATCGGCACAAGAGCGTCAATCGCTTTTAGGCCTGTTTGTAGTGGCTCGTGCACTGATTTACGTTGAATAATGCCTGGGGCTACAACTTCAACCAAGTTACGGTCTTTCGTTTTAATAGCGCCTTTACCATCGATTGGGTTACCCAAAGCGTCAACAACGCGGCCTAGTAGCGCGTCGCCCACTGGTACGTCCACAATACGGCCAGTACGTTTAACTTCGTCACCTTCACGGATTGAACGGTCATCACCGAAAATTACGCAACCAACGTGGTCGTCGTCCAAGTTCAGTGCCATGCCGCTTACGCCGCTAGCAAATTCAACAAGCTCACCAGCTTGTACGTTGTCTAGGCCGTATACGCGGGCCACACCATCACCAATGCTAAGCACTTGGCCTACTTCGGTCTTGGTTGCCTTTGTATCAAAGCCTTTAATCTGGTCTTTAATAATACGGCTGATTTCTTCTGCACGGATTTCCATAGTTAATCACCTATATTGTGGGTTTACGGGTTTTAATTAGTCGTCCATCTGGGCTTGTTCACGGAGTGAGCGCCCAAGTTGTGACAATTGGTTAGCCATTGATGCGTCGTACTCAACAGCACCAATGCGGACTTTCATACCTGCGATCAGCTTTTCGTTCACGGCTGTTTTAAGCTCTACGCTTTTAGCAGCAGGTACGGTGCTTTTCACAAACTTTTCAACGCTTTTAAGTTGGTCAGCGGTCAGTTTAGTCGCGCTTGTAACTTCAGCGTTCACAACGCCGTTTGCAGCGTCATGCAAAGATTCTACAACCGCAAGCATTTGGGCTAGGTAGCCGCCACGGTCTTTCTCAACAACTAGTTTCACAAAGTTTGAAAGTAGTTTTGAGGCTTTAGCTTTAGTCAGAATTTCGTCGATAACCAGGCGCTTTGATGATGTTTCAAAGGCTGGTGAACCTAGGAATGTTGTAAGTTCATCTGTGATAGATGACTTGAAAGAGGCAATTTCCTTCATCAGTTTGTCGGCTGATTTATCAGCAACTGCAAGTTCATAAAGGGCGATACCGTAACGGCCCGCAACGCCAGTTGGCTTTACTGTCATTGGCACTTCGGTCATGGTCGTGGTTTTCTTGGTGGCCATGGTCGCTGTTGATCCTCTTTTAGAAGGTTTATGTACATAAATCGGCGGCTTTTCGTCGCCATAAAGAATTCTTTCGGGGATTTAGTAACATGGGGCACCTATTTTCGCAACAAAAAAAGGCACTTTTAAAACCCTTTAGCATTTGTTTGGGCATTGTTGATTTGGGCATTTTCTGGCATGATAAGGCCGTTCATTTTTAAATAGGCGCCCGCAAGGGTTAAAAGCATACAAAAATTAATAAAAATTTAAGGCTTTATTTATGCGTAACACCGAACCTGTTTACCGCCATAACACCGCTGATAAAATTGGCGTGATTGTTGCCAACCTTGGCACGCCCGATGCCCCTACAACACCAGCCGTGCGCCGTTACTTAAAAGAGTTTTTGTCTGACCAGCGCGTGGTTGAAATCCCGAAAGCACTTTGGTGGGTTATTTTGAACGGTATTATTCTGCGTACACGCCCTAAAAAATCAGCCGCTGCTTACCGCACTATTTGGGATACTGAGCAAAACGACAGCCCCCTACGCCTGACCACCAAAGCCCAAGCCGCTAAACTGCAAGAGCAGCTAAACTGGTTTGCCCAAGGCAAATACGTGGTCACCACAGGTATGCGCTACGGTAACCCCAACATGAAAGACGCTGTGCGTGAACTGAAAGAACAAAACTGCCAAAAGATTGTACTACTACCAACCTACCCGCAGTATGCCGCTGCCACAGTAGGCACCGCCTGCGATAAGTTTTTTGAAGCCTTAAAAGACTGGCGCTTTATGCCAACACCGCGCGTCATCCAGCCGTACTTTGACCACCCTGATTACATTGATGCACTGGCCGAGAGTGTAAAAAACCACCTTGCTACACTTGATTTTGAGCCTGATATGATTATTGCCTCGTACCACGGCATCCCGCAATTTGCGTGGGATAAGGGCGACCCTTACCCTTGCCACTGCTTTAAAACATCACGCCTGTTGGCTGAAAAGCTAAACCTTGGCCCTGATAAATTTAAAACCACATTCCAAAGCCGTTTTGGTAAAGCCGAATGGGTAAAACCATATACCGATGCCACTCTTGAGGCTCTGCCAAACCAAGGCGTGAAAAACGTGGTAGTTCTGACCCCTGCCTTCCATGCGGACTGTTTGGAAACGTTAGAAGAAATTGCCATCGAAGCGAAAGACACCTTTTTGGAAGCCGGCGGCGAAAACTACTCAACCGTGCCATGCCTAAACGACGGCAAAAGCAGCATTGACCTGTTTACAAAACTGGTGGGTGAAGCAACGGCCGATTGGGTTGCCCCTTGGCTTGAGAACGATAATTAAATAACGAACGGATAGAAATATGCCAGCACCTAAAAAACAGCCGAACCTTGAAAATGCTCTTGCAGATTTGCATGGCAAAGTTAGCGATATTCGTACCGAAGTTGGTAAAGCCATTTACGGTCAGCAAGACGTTATTGACGAAACTCTGATTACCCTATTCGCAGGCGGCCACGCCCTTTTGGTAGGTGTACCGGGTTTGGCAAAAACACTACTCGTGAATACTTTATCTGAAGTTCTAGGCCTAAATGCTAAGCGTATTCAGTGTACGCCGGACCTTATGCCTGCTGACATTCTGGGTGCTGAGGTTCTTGAAGAATCTGAAAGCGGCAAGAAGAGCTTCCGTTTTATTGAAGGCCCTGTATTTAGCCAACTACTGATGGCGGATGAGATTAACCGCGCAAGCCCACGCTCGCAGTCAGCGCTTTTGCAGGCCATGCAGGAGAAAACAGTTTCAGTGGCAGGTCATACGCACCTCCTACCAAAGCCATTCCACGTTTTGGCGACACAAAACCCGCTTGAGCAAGAAGGCACATACCCACTGCCTGAAGCCCAGCTTGACCGTTTTATGATGCAAATTAACGTGACCTACCCTGACTTGGCTGACGAACGCACCATGATTCTAGCCACCACAGGTGCCGAATCACCAAAGCTAAAATCAATCATGACAGGTGACGAACTGATGGATGCTCAAGCCCTGCTTAAGCGCATCCCTGTGGGTGATAAAGTTGTTGATAGCATTCTAACGCTTGTCCGCCGTGCCCGCCCTGACCAAACCGATAGCCTTGAGATTAAAGAAAACATCGCTTGGGGTGCAGGCCCACGTGCAGGCCAAACCCTACTTGCTTGTGCCAAAGTACGTGCTGCAATGGATGGCCGCCTTACACCATCAATTGATGATGTTGTGGCACTTGCCCCTGCCGTGCTGCGCCACCGTATGATGACCAACTTTAAAGCCCGTGCCGCTGGCCACCACGTGGACGAGCTTATTGAAAACCTAATTAAAGACCTTTAAGGCTTAATAAATAGGAATAGATAAAACCCCTTATGCCTGTTCAGTCGCACGCAAAGTCAATTGCGCTACAAAAAGGCCAAGCTTTGGCCCATCAGCTGCCGCCCCTTGTGGTGGCTGCGTTGCACACGGCTGAAAACCTAACCTTTGGGGCACACGGCCGCCACAAAAGTGGCCCAGGTGATAGTTTTTTCCAATACCGCCACTACATGCCTGGTGAAAGTACACACCGTATTGACTGGCGTGCCTCTGCTAAAGGTGAACACACTTATATTCGTGAAACTGAGTGGGAAGCTGCCCAAAAGATTTACTTCTGGGTTGACCATTCACCGTCAATGGATTGGCAAAGCTCAAACAGCGTACCGACTAAAGCAGACCGTGCGCAAACACTGGCGCTGGCTTTGGCTGCATTGCTGCTGCAAGGGCAAGAGATGGTCGCAAGCCTAGACGGCCAACTACCACCATCACGCGATATGGGTAGCCTTGTTCAACTGCACGAAACTTTGTTAAAAGCCACAAGCAGCACACCGCCGCAAGCGGACCTGCCTCGTCGAGCGCACATTATTGCGATTGGTGACTTTTTGCTCCAAGCCGAAGAAACTTGCCAGTGGCTGCGTGAAACCACCCACCACGGCACCCCCGTTTTGATGGTTGATGTGTCTGACCCGATGGAAGAAACATTCCCCTACCAAGAACCTACACGCTTTGAAGGCCTAGAGGGTGAAGGCACTGAAAATATTGGTAACCCCAAGGGCTTGCGCAGCGCCTACCTTGAGCGCCGTGAAAACGCCCGTAATTTACTGCTCGAAACTGCGGCCCGTTGTAATGCCACCTACCTTACGCATTTAACAAGCACACCGCCCGAGGCCACGCTACAAAAGCTTTACCACCTGCTTAACCTTAAGCAAACCCAAGTACGTGGAGGGCAATTTTAAATGAGCAGCCTCTTCGCTTCCCTTGGTTTTTTATACCCGCATGTTTTGTGGGCGCTGGCGCTCCTCCCTGCGTTTTACTTGCTGATTCGCCTATTGCCACCCCGCCCCCAGCAGGTGACATTCCCTGCGATTAAACTTCTGCAAGACCTACCCACACGCTTGCCGCCACCACGCACCCCGCCATGGTGGTTATTGCTGCTGCGTTTGGCGATGGTGTTCTTCTTTATTGTAGGTTTAGCCCAACCGATGCTGCGCCGTGACAGTGTTGAACTTGGCGCAAACCCTCTTGTAATTATGGTAGATAACGGCTGGCAATCCGCCCAAAACTGGGCCGGCATGAAAGAACGCCTAACCCTCACCCTACAGCAAGCCCAGTCGCACGGGGCTGAGGTTATGGTTGTAGGCACCGCCGATAAACTGCCCGACACACTTACTTTTACACCAGCTTCAGAAGCTTTGCGCACACTGCCAAACCTTGCGCCACGTGCATGGCCTGCGCCAACGGCTGACGTTGCTAAACAACTGGCTGCACACTTTAGCAACAGCAACGCAACCCTAACCCCGCTGTGGCTCAGCGATGGTATGGCCAGTGTTGATGACCGCCGTGCCACCATTGCCGCTATTGAAGGTATTGGCCGCAGTCGTATTTTTATGCCGCCGCTAAGTGACCTGCCTATTTCAGTTGTAAGCGTTGTGCCAGGGCAAGCGTCATACAGCATTACGCTTGAGCGCCTAAGCACGGCCGAGCGCCCTGTGTCTGTAACCCTTTACACGATGGATGGCACCTTTGTAACCCGAGCCTCAGGCCAGTTTGACCAAGGCGCTGCCAGTACAAAACTTGAAATGACGCTGCCTAAAACTCTTAACGAGCCTGGCTACGTTTTGGTTGATGGGCAAAACAACCTTGCCTCATGGTGGGGCATGGGCACCATTGCAGGTCTACCTAAAGTGGGCATTATTAACCCCGTGAAGAATGACTTTCCGCTTCTAGACGGTGCCTTTTATATTGAGCAAGCCCTTAAAGGCGTGCTTATTCCGCAGCGTTTGCAACCCACAACGCCACCCGATGGCTTTGACGTTTTATTTGTAACCACACAACCTAGCACCCCTGAAGATATTGAATCTTGGGTTCAAAACGGTGGTGTGCTTGTTACCTTTGCCGGTGAGTGGTTGGCCCAAAACAAAAACATGAACACCCTTTTGCCGGTTGAACTACGCGACTACCCACGTGAAGTTGCGGGCACACTGTCTTGGACGGGGGCATTGAAAGTAAAATCAGCCAATAACGATGGCCCACTAGCCCCAATGAATGACTTTTTAAAGGTTGAGGACACCAACAACCTTAACCCTGATGATACTTACGTTACCAAGCAACTCCTCCCGCGCGCAGCAGCAAATAGTGCTGACCTTACATGGCTTAGCCTGAGTGACAACACCCCGCTTGTAAGTGGTAAAAAAGTTGGTAACGGCTGGCAAGTGTTGGTGCATGTGCCTGCAGATGCGAGTTGGTCAACCGTGCCGCTCTCAGGTGTATTTGTTGAGCTGCTAAACAATCTTATCCACCTGAAGACGTTGCAAAGCCAGCAACAAGAAACTGAGGCCACTTACCCTATGGCGCCGTTCAAACTTTTGCTGCCTGATGCCACATTGGTGCCTGCCCAGGGGGGTATTCAACTCACTGAAGAAGACACCGGCCTTACACCCACAACCCCACCGGGTTTATATGGCAACCGCAAGGCGCCATTTATTCACCAGTTGGATGCTGACGTACGCCTGCAAAATGCCATTACCCCTTCACGTGTTGACGGTCTGCTTGCCCGCTACTATGACGATGCTGAGAAACACCAGTCGCTGGCCCACGTCTTTTTACTTTTAGGTTTAATTTGCGCCATGATTGATAGCTTGCTGCGTTTGAACATTATTCACAGGTTCTTCCTGAAGCGTGCCAGTGTACTAAGCGCTGTATTTGCTATTGCATTAACATTTGCTACGCCAAGCTATGCCCAACCAACTCAAACACTGCCAAACGGTATGCCGCAAGGGGCTTATGAAATTCAGTTGGCTTATGTGGATACAGGCATTCCACGCCTTAACGAGCTTGCTGAAAATGGCCTTAAAGGCCTAAGCCGTATTCTTGAAATGCGCACCACCATTGAACCTGCAGCCCCTGCCAAAGTTGTGCCCGGTAAAGATGACCTTGGCTATTACCCTGTTTTGTACTGGCAAGTATTGCCGAACCTTTCAAACCTAACCGAGCCTGCCATTAAAGCGCTACGTGCTTACGTTGATAATGGGGGCCTTATTTTGGTTGATGGCCTGACTGACCTTGGCCAAAACCAAGCCGCGATGACACTGGTGATGAATAAAGTTCTGCCCTTCCCGCTACGTGCCCTTGATGGTGATCATGTTCTTAACCGTTCGTACTACTTACTTGAAGGCAAAACCCCAGGCCGTAAAGATGGCCTATTGTGGATGGACACCGCCCACCGCTTGCCACGTGTACTCGTAGGCAATAACGACTGGGCTGGCGCTTGGGCTTATGATGATTATGGCAACGCCATGCGTGCGGTAACACCTGGAGGCGAGCAACAGCGTGCGCTGGCTTTCCGTTTTGGGGTAAACCTTGTAATGTATGCCCTGCTTGGGGATTATAAAGCCGACCAACTGCATGTTGATACCCTACTGAAGAAATTGGAGGATCCACGCTAATGGAAGCCCCCATGCTAGAAACCATCAACATGACATCACTCAGCCAACTGGTGTTTGAGCCTTTGCTCCCGTTTTGGGTATTGGCTTTGTGCCTGACGCCTATTCTACTTACGGGCCTTTTAAACCGTAAGTTAAGCCGTGTGCTGTTGGCACTTATTTTACTGGCCGTGCTTTCTGGCCCAACAACTGAGCGCACAACACTTGTGCCTGAAAAAGACGTTGTTGCCGTGGTGACCGATATTAGCCCATCTAACCAAGTGGCACAGCGTAAAGCCCTAACGAATGAAGCTCTTGAGCGCATTAAAACCCAGCTTGAAAACATGCCCCATGTAGAACCGCTGTACATTAGCGCCACAGGCTCAGCCGCACAGGGGACGAATATTTTCCGTCAGATGCAGTCAAAGCTGCAAAGCATCCCAACGGATAGGCTTTCAGCCATCATTACCCTTACCGATGGCGAAGTCACTGACCTACCCAATGCCGCTGACCTGCCAGCGCCTGTGCACATGTTAAACACCACACCAGCCGATAGTTTTGACCGCCGTTTGATTGTTCACCAAGCGCCCGCCTTTGCCCTGCTTGATAAACCTCAAACGATTATTCTTGAAGTAGAAGATGCCCGCAATAACGAGGCTGAAATTACCGTGACCCTTGGTGAAAATGAAACCAAGATGTTGCTCCCCACCAATAGCCCGCAAGAGATTGAAGTCACTTTTGACCACGCAGGCACCAATGCCCTGCGCCTTGAAACGCCTGTTCTTGAGGGTGAAATTACAGCCCGCAATAACCAAGCCACCCAGCTTGTAACCGGTGTGCGTGAAAACCTAAACGTTTTGCTGGTTTCAGGCTTGCCGCACAATGGCTCACGAGTGATTCGTAACCTTTTAAAGAGCGACCCTTCGGTCAACCTTGTGCACTTTACAATTCTACGTACCGTTGGCAAACACGACCCCACACCAAACGACCAGCTGTCGTTGATTCCATTCCCCGTGGAGGACCTGTTTGAAAAAGACCTCGAGAAGTTTGACCTTATTGTGTTTGACCGTTACTTCCGTCGTAACTTTTTGGCGGATCAGCACTTTGAGAACATTAAACAACACATTAAAGATGGCCACGCCCTTTTGGTGCTTGCAGGCCCTGACTATAACACCCGCTGGGGTTTGGCCAATACGCCATTAAAAGACATCCTACCCGCAACGCCATTTGGTGAAGAGCGTAAAGGCATGTTTAGACCAACCCTTTCAAATGTGGGTAAACGCCACCCTATTACCGCCCCCTTTGCTGAAACTGCAAAAGACTGGGGCCGCATGGCTGCCATTAACCCAACCCGCGTAAGCAGCAATAAAGCCCGCACCCTAATGACAGGCAGTAATGGCCTACCGCTGATGCTTACCGATGAAATCGGTGACGGACGCATGGGTATTTGGCTTTCAAGTAATTGGTGGTTCTGGAACCGTGGCATTGATGGCGGTGGCCCACAAACCGAAGTTTTGCGCCGCTTGACCCACTGGCTGATGCGCCAGCCTGAGCTGGAAGAAAAACGCCTTGATGTAAGCATTGCCAACGGCCAGATGACCGTGACCTATAACCAAGTTGATGCCATTGACAGCATGGCCATTGAAGTGATTACCCCACAAGGTGAAAGCACAAACCATACCCTAACCGCAGACGATGAGTTTAGCACCACCATCCCCGCAGGTGATGACGGCCTATACACCGTACGTGCTGAAAATGGTATTTTAGCCTACGGCGTTAAAGGCAACGTGCGTGACCTTGAGTGGCGCAGCCAAGCCGATATGGGCGCCCTGCAAAACCTAGTAACAGCCACAGGCGGCAGCTTTACCCAACTTGAAGAAGGTAAAAACATTCAGCTGCGCCGCGTAACCGAAGGCAGCAACCTAAGTGGCCCTGGCTGGGTTGGCCTACCTAAGCGTGATAGTGCCACACAAACAGGCTCAGAGCGCAGCCCACTTATCCCTGCGTGGTTAGGGCTTGCACTTATCTTACTAGGCCTCGCCCTCACCTGGTGGCTAGAAGCAGTTGTCATTAAGCGCAAGCGCTCTGGCTAAGCTACCCCTATGTGTCAATTTTGGCACAGTCCTTGCTGCTTAATAAATAGGCAAATAGGGTTTTGGCGTGACACGGTGTAACGCCACCCCGTATAATTAAGAAAGTGCGATAGAAAAGCCTATCCGATTATCAGCCGCACAAAGTTTATAATCGAATAGGTTTTATACGAACTAAAGGAAGGTAATATCCTTTGAATAAACGTCGCATCGGCATTTTAGGCGGGTCATTTAACCCACCTCACCTTGGCCACCTGTATATGGCCGAGCAGGCTAAAGTGACGTTAAACCTATCTGAAGTGTGGCTCCTTGTTAGCCCGCAAAACCCCCTCAAAGAAACAGCTGGCATGGCTTCGTTTGAAGCACGTATGCGCATGTGTAACCTTATGGCGGCCGATAAGCCATGGCTTAAAGCTTCTGACTTTGAAGCAAAGGCGGGTACTCGCTTTACAGCTGATACTGTTGAAAAACTAACGACCTCTATGCCTGATGTAACGTTTTTCTGGCTGATGGGCGCCGATAACTTGGCGCAGTTCCATCAGTGGAAAAATTGGGAAAGCATCGTAAAGACTGTGCCGATTGTGGTTTTCCGTCGTCCAGGGACCGACATTACCCACATTAAAGGCCCTGCTGTTGACTACCTTGCCCCCTACCAGGTTGACACCCAAAATAAGGCCGAAAAAGCCCCAAATTGGCGTGTTTTAGAAAATAAACTTATTGATTTAAGCGCAACAGACATCCGTAACGAGATGCACAAAGGCGCTGTAACGCAGACTGACACTGCATTACATACCGAAGTTCTGTCGTATATCCAGCAAAATGGACTATACGAGAACATGGGGGCAAAATAGCGATTTTTGAGGTTTCAAGCCTAGAAATATGCTATTTCAGAGCCCATAATATAAGTAGGAGGAAGAGCCATTAGTAACAAAACAAAACACCACGCTGAAGGTCATTCAGCAAACATGAAAAACCCACCAATCTTGGCGGAGCAGCAAACTGCACTCGCTAAAACCACCCTTGACGACCGCAAAGCCGAAAACATCGTTGCGATTAACCTTGTTGGCAAGTCAAGCATGGCTGAAGCTATGCTGATTGCAACAGGTACATCACGCACGCATGTGTTGTCACTGGCCGAATACACCATGCAAGCCCTTAAAGAAGCTGGCGCGCAAATTCACGGTGTTGAAGGTACTGAAAACGGTGAATGGGTTTTGATTGATACGGGCGATATCATTGTGCACATCTTCCAAGAAGAAGCACGTGAGCTATACCGCCTTGATCGTCTATGGGCCGTTAACTTTGACGAACCAACAGACGACGAGCAGTTAGACCTGACAGCCAACCTATAGATTGCTATACTGCCCCATTCTAAACTAAAGGGGATGTATCTCAATGAAGGTTATTTTACTTGCCGTTGGCAAATGCCGCGATAAGGCCGTTTTGAGCCTTTGCGACGAGTATACCAAGCGCCTCAAGCCTTATTGGCCCACCGAGGTTGCCGAGGTGACGGCAAAAACATCATCATCTGATGCCGAGCATCAGGAGATTGAAAAATACCTCGCCAAGCACAAACCCGAAGGGCTGCGCATTGTTGCCCTTGATGAACGTGGCAAGCAATTTTCAAGCCGCGACTTTTCTCAAAAACTAACCAACTTCGAAGAAACTGGCTGCCAAACCATGGTGTTTATTATTGGCGGTGCTGATGGCCACACCGAAGCCCTACGCCAAAAGGCTGACCTTTTGCTTGGTCTGTCAAAGCTTACCCTACCGCACATGCTGGTGCGCCCGGTTATCCTTGAACAAATTTACCGTGCGGCCACCATTAAAGATGGCCACCCCTACCACCGAGATTAACCCCACAAAACAAGGTAAGCCCTGCAACCTACGTGGTTGTCAGGGCTTATGGTTAGAGGGCACCCATTGCATATGGGGTGTGTGGAGATAGTGCCCCCTAATTTGGCTATAGTGTCATATCGTCGCTTTTGTTAATCAATCATCACTCTTCATAAGCTACATGGTGCAATGCCTATTCCAAGTTGGCACAATACACGTAAGTTATTGATATTTATTAACATCACAATATCCCACCCTGTTCTAAAACAGCACAACAGGTGTCTCACGTGTCTCTATATAAAACACTAAAAACAACATTGCCGAAAACGGCAGAAAGCCGTAAAGTAGGGGCATGAAAAATTCAGACCTTCCAAAACCACTGACCAAGCCTTTTAACGGCCCCCTTTTGCTTTGCGTCCTTGATGGCGTAGGCGAAAGTGAGAACACCCACGGTAATGCTATTGCGGCAGCCAACACCCCTAACCTTGACCGCTTTTACCAAGAGTACCCACGTTGCCTTGTACGCACCGATGGTGACGCTGTAGGTTTGCCAAAAGGCCAAATGGGTAACTCAGAAGTTGGGCACACAAACCTTGGTGCAGGCCGTATTATTCACCAACCGCTTGAGCGCATTAAGCTTGATATGGAAAGCGGTGCCTTTATCGAGCAAGACAGCTTTAAACAGTTTGTACAAAAAGCGCTGAACGCCCCTAAAATTCACCTAGTGGGTATGGTTTCTGATGGTGGTGTGCACAGCCACGTGCAACACCTTGAAGGTTTAGTACAAATTATGGATGCTGTGGGCAAACCAACCTACATCCACGCTATTACCGACGGGCGCGATACTGCCCCTGACGCCGCTGAAACTCAAATGGCCGAGTTTTCAAGCTTCGTAAACAAATATAAAAACGTGCGCATTGCTGATGTTTGCGGCCGCTTTTACGCGATGGACCGTGACAACCGCGAAGAACGCACCGAAGCTGCCTTCAACCTTTACACCAAAGCTGGTGGGCACCATGCAGCCTCAGCCATTGATGCCGTGAAAGAAGCCTACACCCGCGATGAGATGGACGAGTTTATTACCCCAACAGCCCTCACAGACCAAGGCACCATTGAGCATGGTGATGTGGTGTTGTTCTTTAACTTCCGTGCTGACCGTATGCGCCAAATCGTAAAAGCGTTTATCGATTTTGGTCAGGTTGATATTACAACCATGACCGAATACGACGAAACTTTTGGCGACCACGTAAACGTATTGTACCCGCCTACCCAATTGCAAAACACCATGGGTGAAGTTATTGCCAATGCGGGCGGTACACAGCTGCGCATTGCCGAGACTGAAAAGTACGCCCACGTGACATTTTTCTTCAACGGCGGTGAAGAAAAACCATTTATCGGCGAAGACCGTATCATGGTGCCGTCACCGAAAGTGCGGACTTATGATTTGCAGCCTGAAATGTCACTCCCTGAGCTAACAGACAAACTGTGCGGCGCTATTAAAGCCAATAAGTACGACGTTATTATTTGTAACGTTGCTAACGGCGACATGGTTGGCCACACCGGTAACTTTGATGCCGCTGTCAAAGCTATGGAAGCTGTTGACCTATTTTTGGGTAAAGTTGAAGCGGCTTTAAAAGATGTTGAAGGTGAAGCTTTTATTACAGCTGACCACGGCAACGTTGAGCAAATGCTTGATGAAGCTGGCAACCCAGCAACCTCACACAGCACTTTGCCTGTGCCGCTGTTTTACATGGGTCGCAAGGCCAAACTTAAAAACGGTCGCCTGTGCGACATTGCCCCCACCATGCTTAAAACATTGGGGCATAACCAACCTAAGGAAATGACAGGCGAATGCTTAATCGACTTCAGCTAAGCTTTACAGCAACTGCGCTACTTGTGCTTTTAACACCAGCTATGGCTGGTGCACAAAGCCGTTCAGCGCAGGATGCTCAGCTGCGCACTGACATTCAATCTGCCATTAAAAATATCGACAGTAAGCTTGCCGATATTGACGCCACCGTTGACGAAATTAACGTCAAGACTGACGCTATTGAAGCCAACATCCGCGAACTACGCACGGAAGAATTTAAAGTAAAGCAGGTACTTTCAGCTGATGTGCAGCGCCACCACTTGGCGGTTGCAAACATTGCTCGTATTGAGCGCCAGCCCCTACGTGCCCTCTTTGCTTACGATATTTTGGCCGTACAGCCACAACGCCAGCCGATGCTGAATATTTCACGAAAGGTGCTGAATGAAAACATTCAAGACAGCCGCAAAAAACTACGCGATTTATTGGTCATTACCCACGAAGCTGAAACCCAAAAACATGCCCTTCGCCTTGCCCTTGCTGACCTAACAGAACGCAAAGAAGAGCTTAAAGGCCTGCGCCAAAAACAAGCAAAACTGCTAACCCTTGCCCCACAAGACCGCCGCACGCTAGCGGCCACAACGGCAAGCATGGGTAAAAGCGGTGACCTTAAAAGCCTGCTACAGGTTGAAACCAACCTTTCGGGCATTATGCCGAAGGTACGCCCAACACAATATGGCCGCCTACCGCTTGATGGTGTAGTTATTCAAAACTTTGGCGATCAAGACCCCCTCACAGGTATTAAAGCCAAAGGTATGCGCATTGCTGGTGTTATTGGCCAAGAAGTTCATGCCGTGCGTGATGGCCGAGTGCTTTACACAGGCCCGTTTAAAGGCTACGGCAACCTTATGATTATGGAACACGAAAAAGGCGTACACTCACTTTATGCAGGCATGGCAAAGGGCAACCTTGAAGCTGGTACATTCTTAACAGCAGGCAGCCTGCTTGGCACCTTGCCTAAAGATGGCGAAGATCTAAGCCTTTACCTTGAAGTGCGCCGCAATGGTGTGCCGTCAAACCCTGATAGTTGGCTTCCCGCAACACCCGTTGCTTCGATTCAAAACTAGGCCATAAAACAGGGCATTTAAGCATTCACATTAAGGTGAAACCTGTTAAAATAGGCAGCATTGTAAATGAGGCAACGTGCACGTTGTTCTCTTCCAGTTTTAGATAAAAAGGACGTCTTTCTATGTTTCTAGGTCGCATTATTTTAGCAATTACCTGTATTTCAGTGGCTTTGGCCCCAACGCCACAAGCCCATGCGGAAGACGACCTCTACCGCCAACTTGACCTTATGGCCCAAGTGTTTGAGCGTGTGCGTGCAAACTACGTTGAAGAAGTGCCAGACGCTAAGCTTATTGAAGCGGCTATCTCAGGCATGCTTGCTGACCTTGACCCACACTCTGCGTACCTTCCTCCAAAATCATTTGACCAGATGAAAGAACAAACAAGCGGCGAGTTTGGTGGTTTGGGTATCGAAGTTACAATGGAAAAGGGCCTTGTTAAAGTTGTTGCCCCTATCGAAGACACCCCAGCTGACCGTGCTGGCCTTAAAAGCGGCGACATGATTATTCAAATTGACGGTACTGACATTCAAGGCCTAAGCCTGAGCGAAGCTGTTGATAAAATGCGCGGTAAAGTGGGCGAAAAAATCACCCTTAAAATCTTCCGTGAAGAAGAAAAGAAATCATTTGATGTCACCATCGTGCGTGACCGTATTAAAATCCGTTCAGTACGCTGGCGCCTAGAAGACGGCGGCATTGGCTACGTACGTATTACAACCTTCAACGAGCAAGTTGAAGAGCTACTACCAACAGCCCTTAAAGAACTTAAAGAAAAGAACAACGGTAAAGACCTTGATGGCCTTGTGATTGACCTACGTAACAACCCAGGTGGTTTGCTGCGTCAGGCAATCTATGTATCAGATGCCTTCCTTGACCAAGGTGAGATTGTGTCAACTAAAGGCCGTATTAGCAGCCAAAACCAAGTGACACACGCCGAAAAAGGTGACCTTATGGCCGGTAAGCCTATCGTTGTATTGATTAACGGCGGTAGTGCCTCAGCCTCTGAGATTGTGGCCGGTGCCCTACAAGACCATAAGCGTGCCCTTGTACTTGGTACAAAGTCATTCGGTAAAGGTTCAGTACAAACTGTGATTGAACTTCCTGAAGGTGCAGGCATGCGCCTAACAACGGCCCTATACTACACACCATCAGGCCGCAGCATTCAGGCCAAAGGTATCGAGCCTGATATCTCAGTACCACTCATGAAGGTTGAACGCCTAGAAGGCGCCTCAGGCCTACCTTCAGAAGCTTCACTTCGTGGTCATATCGAAGTTGACAGCAACGGCAACAAAATCGCTGACGATAAGGTTGTGATTAAGCCTGAAAGCACTGATGAAGACGGTGATGAAAAATCAACCGAAGAGCGCCCATACGACTACCAGCTTGACCGTGCGCTGGGCGTTGTTAAGGCACTTCATCTTTGGAAGAAGTAATCGCCTGACCCACGAAAGCCTAAACGAAAGTTAAACCTATGCCTTTTAAGAAGCTAGATACCAACACCCTTATTTTGATTGCCATGGGGGTGCTGGTGATTCTAGCTTCGGCAGGTTTAGCCGCATGGCTTTACCAATCAAGCCCAGCTGTTGCCAAACCAACTGCCAAACCAACTAAAGTTGCGGCTGTTGTTCAAGGCAAAGCCCTTACCACCGATCAAGCCACAGCGCTTGGCATCCCGACGGCTGAAATGCAAAAACAAGCCGCTCGCCGCCCTCAACAGCCTTCGACACAACCTACCCAAGATGCTGGCAAGGCGCTTGAAGTTCTTGAAACGCCAAAGTACGTCTCAAACGCTGAGGCAGGTGTAACCACTTTTGAAAAACGCCCTAAAGTAGCTATTGTGATTGACGATGTGGGCGTGCACTCGGCCCTTTCACGTAAGGCTGATAAAGTCCTTCCGCCAGAGGTCACATTCTCATTCCTGCCATACGGCAGTGCCACAATGGAGCTTGCTAAAAAAGCCCGCAAAGAGGGCCGTGAAGTGATGATTCACCTCCCGATGGAGCCTATGCCACGCCTTGATGAGCCACCAATTGACCCAGGCCCAAATGCCCTATTTGTTGAGCTATCGCCAGAAGAAATGCGTAAGCGCACTCAGATTAACTTGAAAGACCTTAAAGATATGTCAGTCGGGGTGAATAACCACATGGGCTCACGCTTTACCTCTGACCTTGAAGGTATGAAAGTTGTGCTACCGATTATTGAAGAATCAGGCCTATTTTTCATGGATAGTCTTACAACACCAAACTCAGCCGTTGAAGAAGCTGCCAAAGCCGTAACACCAAACATGCCACTACTGAAGCGTGATGTGTTCCTAGATCATTACATCACCGAAGACGCCCTACGTGCGGCCCTACAACGCCTAGAAAAAGAAGCCCAAGCCACAGGCAAAGCCATTGCCATTGGCCACCCTCACAGCCGTACCCTAAGCGTGCTACAAGACTGGCTACCAACCCTGCCTTATAAAGGGATTGATTTGGTGCCTATCACCCATATGCTGGCCGATGACACCCCAGCGTTTGAACCCTCAGCCCCTGCTTTGCCAAAAGGTATTGCTGCCCCTCAAAACAGCCAAGAAGAGAATCCTTCTGACGCTGAAGCCCCAACTTCAATTGAAGAACCTCAACAACCTGAACCCATGCATGTTATTAACCCAGAGGACCAAAATGGAACAACCGGACTTTACTAAATACCGCCCTAACGCTGGCTGCGTTATCCTGAACGAAAACAACGAAATTTTGTACTGTGAGCGTGCTGACATTCCAGGCGCATGGCAAATGCCACAAGGTGGCATTGATATGGGCGAGCAAGCCCAAGCCGCTGCCCTCCGTGAGCTTTACGAAGAAACAGCCATTGAGTATGACGAAGTTGAAGTTTTGGGCGAACACCCACACTGGCTAACCTATAACATCCCGCACCAAGGGGATGAGCAAGAGCGCGTTGTTAAGGGCGAATTTATTGGCCAAGCGCAAAAATGGTTTTTGCTAAAATTCAAAAAACCAAGCGATAGCATTAACCTTGCCGAAGCCCATGACCAAGAGTTTACTAACTACCAGTGGACCACACCTGAGCATATTCTTGAAACTGTGGTGCCTTTCCGTAAGCCCGTGTATGAAGAAATCTTTAAACACTTTGGTTTGATGAAATAGCGCGCTTATTTGTAAGCAATAAAAAAAGCCCCCTCAAGATTGAGGGGGCTTATGACGTTAAAAGTGACGCCTAAGTAAAATTACTCAGGCCGGTACTGCTTGAGGGCAAAGCGTGTTTCGGCGATGCTTAGCTTGCGGAATCCGCTAAAGCCCGTCACCTGTTGCATGCTCAAGCGGCCATCGGCTTCAACCTTCACCACAATCACAGGGGCTGGGCGGTTGAAGAAGGTGTCCATCTCGTAGCAGACGCCAGCACCCAGTAAAGGGGCAGGCTGTGCTTGCGGTTGATGCTGCATCGGCGGCCGTGGGCTTTCAAGATCAGCGATGTCTTCAACATCGATGTCATCTTCATCACGCAGCGGCGTGGGGTTAACCACGGGCTCAGGCGTATCGTCGCCCATGTCCAAATCAGCAGGGAACGGCAGAACCGCACACACCTGACAGGCATCACAAATCAGCTTAAACAGCTGCATGTAGTTTTTAGGGTTAGCCTTGCGGTAGGCCCGAACTTCTTTTTGCACCCAGCCAGCGCCTGGGTTAAAGACCTCATAGCCCATGGCCTGCAAACGCTTGATAATACGTTTTTCAAGCTTGCTGCCATAGGTCGACATGGGGTGTGCAAAATACACGACAGGTTTTTGAGACGCTGCGAAGAACGCAGCAATTTTTGTAGGCAATTGCGCCATAGAGAGTACCTCTAAAGTGGAGAGACAGAAGAAAAAGGAAATAAGATGCTGAAAAAATCAGGACAGGCACAATACCCCATCACTTACACGAATGCAAGGGGGTGCCTAAAATGTGTGTTTAAGGGAGGTTACTTCCACTTAATTGAGCAACCCATACTCGGGGTTTGCGGGTGTGAGATAGCCTCACCTGCTGCAACTTCAAGCATGGCGTTTTTAAGTTCAGGCACAGTGTCTTGTGCGGCTGGGTTTTTACCGCTGCTGTCTAGGCGGCCACGGTATTGCAGGTTAAGGTCGGCATCGAAGCCAAAAAAGTCGGGCGTGCAAACAGCGTCGTAGGCCTTTGCAACGGCTTGCGTTTCATCAATAACATAAGGGAAGGTAAAGCCGTTTTCTTGGGCAAAAACCTTCATGTTGTCAAAGCTATCAGCAGGGTAGTTTTCAGTGTCATTGGCCATAATAGCAATCACGCCAATGCCGTTTTGCTGCAACGCTTCCATGGTTGAGGCTAGGCGGTCGGTAATGCCTTTAACGTAAGGGCAGTGATTACAGATGAACATCACCAACGTGCCCTTTTCGCCCTTAACATCAGCGAGGCTATAGGTTTTCCCGTCGACACCTTTTAACGAAAAATCTGGTGCTTTAAAGCTGGTGTTGGCAAGGGGTGTTTCCATCAAAGCCATGGTTATACGCCTCTTCGACCCTGCAACGCGAATGAGAGTGTCCCCTCATCCATGTAGTCAATCTCAGCGCCCATAGGTAGGCCTTTTGCAAGGGTTGTTACTTCAATACCCAGCGGCTTAATTTTAGAGGCAATCAGGTGCGCTGTTGTTTGGCCATCCATACTGGCTGAAAGAGCCAAAATAACCTCAGAAAATTCGCTATTCACCAATCGGCTTAGGATTTTAGGCACGCCAATTTCATCAGGGCCAATGCCGTCAATGGCGCTTAGCAACCCACCTAGAACATAGTACTGACCACGAAAAGCGCCGCTGCGCTCAATCGCCCAAAGGTCAGCCACTTCTTCAACAATACACAGGGTATTGTTGTGGCGCTTGGTGTCGGTGCAAATGTGGCAAGGGTCATGCAAGGCAATGCTGTTGCAAGTGGTGCATGTTTTGGTATCACGCATAACGGTTGCAAGGTCAGCTTGAAGCTTTTGCAGATGATCTTTGTGGGTTAGCAAATGCAGAGCAGCACGCTGCGCACTGCGGCGGCCAAAGCCTGGCACTTTGCTAAGGGTTTTCATCAGGTCTTCAAGCGGTTGTGGAATCATAATATTGCTACCTAACTATGCTCTAATTCTTAAGATTGTATACAGATGTTATAACGGAATTAAACCTTCCGAACAACCATCTTTACGGCTTCCATAAAACAAAATGCAATCACAGCGTAAACTGCCATGTGCTGCCAAATCATCAAGGTTGGGGCGTGGATTTGCAGTACTTCTTGTGCAGGGCCAATATACATAGCGCCCACATGAATCACAAAGCTGCCGATAACCACTAGCCACAGCCAGCCGTTTTTAAATAAACCCTTGCTGAATGCAAGGCTAAAACGTGTGCGACAACTTAGCATAAACATGCTTTGGGCAATCACCAGTACAAGCAGTGCTGCAGCGCAAGCTTGGGTATGCGTGTAGGCCAGTTGGTTCATGCTGAACATGTATGAGTATGCCGTTGCACCCCCTACAAATAGACCGTTAAGCACAGCTTGAATTAATGTAGCGCGGTTGAGCACATACTCACGCGGTTGGTACGGGTGCTTACGTGTAAGGGCTTTTTCAGTGTGTTCGTGCATATAAAGTTTATATGCTGCACCTAAAGTAAGCAGCTGTAGCCATACAAGCTGCATAACCGTGAGGGGCATTGCCAAACCTAGGGCGGCGCAGGCTGCAAAAAGCACCATCAGGCTCAAGCCAAAACCCACCATAAAGGTGGCAGTTTTACGGCTGTTGGCAAGGCTTGCACGGGCTGAAAGCAAGGCATCCGCCAGTGACGAGAATGTATCGTTGGTAATCACAACGTCTGCTGCGTTACGGGCAAGGTCTACCCCTTTTTGGCCCGTGGCCACGGCAATGTGCGCTTGCGCGAGGGCTGGCAAATCATCACGTTTACTACCTGTGGCAATCACACGGTCACCCATGGCGACAGCAGCTTCGATAATCTGTTGTTTTTGCATTGGTGAAATACGTGCAAACACTTTAGCTTGTGCAACGCAGGCGGCAAACTTATCGCCCTTAGGGTTAAGTTCGTGCAGTTGCGGGCCTGTGATAACTTCATCCATACGGGCGGCAATGCCTAGTTCTTTTGCTACATTAAGCGCTGTGTAAGGGTGGTCACCCGTAATCATTTTAACATCAACCCCAGCCACACGACATTGGCCAACGGCATTGGCCACATCACCACGTGGTGGATCAACAAAGGCCACAAGGCCTTGAAACTCTAGGTTCTGAAGGTCGCTGTAGTCGGTGCCTTTTACAGGGCCACCGGCAAAGGCCAAAACCTCGTAGCCACCATCGGCAAGGTTTTTAACTTCTTGCAGCCACGGGGCTGGTTTTTCATCGGTGTAGCCGCATAGGTGTGCCACAGCTTCAGGCGCGCCTTTAACGGCTGCAAGGGTTTTACCCTTATGGGTATGGAAGCTTGCTGCGTATTGCTTAAGTGCCGTAAAGGGCAGCTGCCCCACACGGGGAAAGTGGCGTAACAGTTGATCGTGGTTCAGCATCATGCGGGTGCCAAAACGCATAAGGGCGGTATCAATCCCCTCGCCTGTTGGGCGGCCGCTCACAATTTTAGCTTCGTTACAAAGCACACCCACCATTGCCAAGCGGCGCATCAGGCGGCGCTTTGAACTATCAAACGAGACACCTTTAAGCAGCACGTGTTCGCCATCGGCATTTTTGGTTTTACGGCTTTTACTTGCGGGAATCCAAACCACTTGAGCGGTTTGGTTGTTTAGGGTTAGAAAGCCTGTTTTATCGGTAAAGATGGTTGTGGTGGTGGCCATACGCTCAAGCGCATGAGGGTGACGTACCTCAACACCAGCTGCTTTAAGACGACGCATCAGCGACATGTACGCCGCTGCAATCGCTGATGGCAGTGAAAGCGGAATAGAAACAATCGCTACAACACCTAATGTTGCCAGCGCTGGAATAACCTCAACCCCTTGCAAAATAAACAGCCCTGCAATGGCTGCGGCCAGTGCAAAACTGCCAAGGCTTAGCCAAAGGTTAAGCTTGCGCGTACGGTTAAAAAGTGAGTATCGGGCTTCTTCAGCGTAAAAGCAGCGCTGGCCACCTACCGCACGTACAATGTGAAAAAACAAACGCCCGAACACCAAAAGCAGCACGGCACCTGCAGCGTCAAACTGCTCAAGCGAGGCAAGCAGCGCCACAATAATCAGCGCGATGTAAAGCACTGGGTTTACCAGCTGTTGCGCCACCGCATAAGCCGCTGATACCGTGTTACCTGCCGTTGCTGCCTTTGGCAAATCGCCCTTATCAGCAGTTGGGAACATAGGTGACTTCACAGAAGCTTGCGGTGTCGACATGGCGTTTGTCCTTTAATTTAGGCGCTAAAATTAAGCGAAGAGTTTTTCAACATTTTCAGGTGGGCGGCCCATAGCCATACGGCCATCAGGTGCCACCACAAGCGGACGCTCAATGATTTCAGGGTTTTCAATCATCAGGTCAATTAGCTCATCGTCTTGGATGTTTTTAAAACGATAGCGGATTTGATCACGGAAAACATCTTCACCCTTACGCAGCATGGTTTCGCGGCCAAGCTCTTTTAGGGCTTTGGCAAGCACTTCACGGCTTGGTGGGGTTTCGAGGTAGCGCACAATATCAAGCTCAATATCCTGACGGCGCAAGATGCGCAGCGTTAGGCGTGACTTTGAACAACGTGCGTTGTGGTAAATAGTGTAAGCAGACATATTTCTTATCCCTTAGTTAATTCATTAATTTGGTGGATTTTGGGATGAGATTTTTCATTGTTGCTAGGTGCAGGGCAAGGGCGCGTAGTTAAACTACGTAACCGCGGCCCCAACCCAAACAATGGAAAAGATCGCCCAAAAGACCCAAATTAAAATGGTAGGTTCATACCGCCTGTTACTTTCTTCATCTCTTCAGAAACGTGGTTTTTAATTTTGCTTAGTGCATCGTTTGTAGCAACAGTCACTAGGTCTTCTAGTGTTTCAATGTCGTCAGCGGCTTTAGGGTCAATGCTTACGCGAAGCACTTCGTTTTCGCCGTTTACGCGTACGGTTACCAAGTCGCCGCCAGCGGTGCCGTCCATTTCCATGGTTTTAAGCTCAGCTTGCATAGCGTCCATGCGCTTTTTCATTTGCTGGGCTTGTTTCATCATGTTCATCATGTTTTTCATTGCTCAAGTTTCCTTGTTTTAGATTGATTGATTTAAATTATTCTTCGTCTTCTTCGACCGCTGTAACCTCTGCCCCGGGAAAAGCATCAAGTGCTTTGCGCACGGCAGGATGGTCAGCCGCTGCGACAACGGCTTCTTTTTGTTCGCGGTTTTTAGTTTCGACAAAAGTTTCTGAGACGGGGCGCCCTGCGCTGAACTCGTCAATCGCTTTAACTTCCCACGGCATACCGTAGATAATCTCAAGCTCGCTTTTAAGCTCTTTTGCAAGTTCGTCAGGGGTTTTAAGGCCTGTTTCAGGAAGCTGAATTTCTAGGTTACCCGCTTCAACCACAGCAGGGCGTGCCTTGGTTTTTAGCTGCGAGGCTAAGTAAGGCTTTTTCTTTTCCAGCGTTTTAAGGATTTGCGCCCAAGTGAGGTTCTCCGTATCAACCACCTGATGAGGGAGGTCAGATTCAGGAGCGGGCGCTACATCTTTGGGGGCGCTGCATCCTGTTGTTGGGTTTCCTGTTGTGGGGCAGCAGGCGCTGCATCATCTTCGTCATCTTCCCACGGTGCAGGCTCTTTTGGTGCGGCCTGTTGAGGGCTCTGTTGTGGAGCCTCTTCAACTGGTGCAGCTTCTACCTTTGGTGCTTCAGCTTTTGGAGCAGCCTGTTGCGGCACGGCGCTTACATCAGGTGTACCGCCAAGGCCTTGCAATAGCGTTTGCAATGCAGGCACCGGTGCGACGTATGATACGCGAATCATTGCCATTTCGATGGCTTCCATCGGGCGTGGGGCACGCTTGGCTTCGTCCAATGCAGTCAGCAGCATTTGGTACGCACGGCCTAGGCCATCAAGTGGGGCTTTTTCAGCCAGAGGCACACCCATGGTGCGCTCAGTCTCGGTAAGGATATTTGAGTTTTTAAGATCAGGTACAATCTTCAAACGGGTGAGCAGGTGCAAGTTACGCAAAACATCTTGCGTAATCAACACAGGGTCATGCCCGTTGTGGTAAAGGTTTTGGAGGTCTTCAAGCGTACCTGCACCATCCCCTGCGAGGAGTTTTTCGAGCAGGTTAAAGATTTGCACCGCACCCGCTTGGCCCAACATTTCAGAAACCAATTTTTCTGAAATTTCAGCACCACCTGAAAGGGCAATAGCTTGGTCAAGCAGTGACAAACCATCACGGGCTGAACCATCAGCCGCACGTGAAATGGCAGCAACGGCTGCAGGTTCAATCTTAATGCCTTCTTGCTCGCAAATGCTGGTGAAATGGCCAGAAAGATCAGACACTGAAATGCGCTTAAGGTCAAAACGTTGGCAACGGCTTAGTACCGTTACAGGAATCTTGTTAACTTCGGTCGTCGCGAAGATAAATTTTACGTGCGCTGGTGGCTCTTCGAGTGTTTTCAGCAAGGCGTTAAAGGCCTGGCGTGAAAGCATATGAACCTCATCAATGATGTAGATTTTATAGCGGCCTTGCACAGGCTGGTAGCCCACACCTTCAAAAAGGCTGCGCACATCGTCAACACCTGTGTGCGAGGCGGCGTCAAACTCAAGCACGTCAACATGGCGGCCTTCAGCAATGGCTTTACATTGTTTATCGTCATCATCCCAAGTAGTTGAGGGGCCATTTTCACAGTTAAGGGCTTTGGCTAAAATACGGGCGGTGGTTGTTTTACCAATACCGCGAATACCTGTCAGCACGTAGGCATGGTGAATACGGTCAGCCTTAATGGCGTTGGTAAGGGTTTGCACCAAGGCCTCTTGGCCAACAAGGTCTTTAAAAGTAAGAGGGCGGTATTTACGGGCAAGCACCATGTAGGGCTTGGCTTTATCTGAAGTTTCCCCAGAGGCTTGAGGCGCGTCAGATTTTTCCGCAGGTGCGGCTGGTTTAGGGGCCTCTTGCGCAGCTTTTTCAGGTACAGGATCAGCCGCTGTTGCAGGGGCTTCATTCTCTGGGACTGTGTTCTCTGATTCTTGGCCGTCTGATGGCAGATCGAAAAGTTCGCTCACGTACTTGGGTATCCTAGCTTTAGTGCTTAATTAAGTGGCCCTGATAGTAGCACAACACCCTAAAAAAAAGAACCCAAAGGTTGACCTTTGGGTACAGAAAGTTCTATAGTTCGAACCGTCAGAGGTGGACGGCTCTTACGCCAACCCCGTCAGGTCCGAAAGGAAGCAGCGGTAACGTAATCTGGGTCATCTCTGACACTTCTTAAAACACTCTCGTAAAACAAAGTTTTATACTCGGCAGAAACCTTCGGTTTCGTCGTTATAGACTTACCATTCCCCACTATTTCTCGATATCTAAACTCTCGATAAACACTTTGGCTGACTGGCGAATAGCCTGCTTTTTCTCGTCATCCATTTTACCGTAAGTACGGAACATCATACCCATGCGGTGGTTGTTTTTAAGCTTAGGCTCGTTACGGGCAATAAAGTCCCAATACAGGTAGTTAAATGGGCATGCCCCCTCACCTGTTTTTTGTGTCACGCTGTATTTACAGTCAGCGCAGTAATCGCTCATTTTATGAATATAATTGCCACCTGCAGCATAAGGTTTACTGCCCAATAGACCACCATCCGCATGCAGAATCATACCTGTTACGTTTGGCATTTCTACCCACTCGTAAGCATCGGCGTAAACAATCAAATACCACTCATTTACGTCATCAGGGTGCACGCCAATCAGTAGTAAAAAGTTACCCAAAACCATGAGCCGCTGAATGTGGTGAGCATAAGCATGTTGCTTTGTTTCGGTGATGCATTGTTTTAGGCAGTTAAGGTCAGTTTCCCCCGTCCAGAAAAACCATGGCAGTTTGTTTTGTGCATCAAGGTAATTTTCGTGGGCGTATTCAGGCATTTTATGCCAGTAAATGCCGCGCACATACTCACGCCAGCCTAAGATTTGTCGGATAAACCCTTCAACCGCATTTAAAGGTGCTTCGCCGTCGTAATAAGCCTTTTCAGCGGCTTGAATACACTCTTTTGGTAGCAGCAATCCGCAGTTTAGGTAAAAGCTAATATGGCTATGGTACATCCAAGGCTCGCCCTGAATCATCGCATCTTGATAGGTGCCAAAGTTCTTAAGGCGCTCTTCAATAAAGACCTCTAAAACCTCAAGCGCTTGGGCACGGGTGACGGCAAAGCCAAAAGGCTCAAGGTCGCCAAAGTGATCGGCAAAATTATCCGCCACGAGGTCTATTACCACTTGGGTGATTTCATCAGGTTTAAAAGTTGTGGGCGATGGTATTTTAAGGCCATCTTTTGGTGGCTTACGGTTTTCTTGGTCGTAGTTCCACTGGCCGCCAACAGGCTTACCTCCATCCATCAGGATGTTATGCTCTTTACGCATGGCTTGGTAAAAGTTCTCCATACGGGGGGCTTTGTAGCCGGCAATCCAATCATCAAACCAATCAAGCTCGGTATAAAAGCGGGTGTCTTCAAAAATCTCAACAGGGATGCCTAGTTGATGCTCCCATTGTTCCATCATCTTTTGGACGCGGTATTCGCCAGGGGCCGTCACCACAAGCTTTTGGGGTTTAAGCTCATCTACAGCACGCTTTAGTTCTTTGGTAAAAGTGCCTGCGTTATCAGGGTCGTTAAAATGGGTATAGCGAACGGTGTAGTTATCGGCCTTAAGTTCTTCTGCAAAGTGACGCATGGCTGAAAATAGAAAGGCGATTTTCTTTTTATGATGTTTGACGTAGGTGGCTTCTTCGCCAACTTCACACATAAAGATAACGTCTTTTGTCTTCAGGCAGCCTTCAAGGCTGCTCATCTGTAAACTAAGTTGATCGCCCAGAATAAGGCGCAGGGTTTCGCAGTTTGATGGCATTACGGCAGCACCTCCTCACCTGCATAATCAAAGCACTTCCCTGTATGTTCTACTGTGCGAGACAAAAGCACCTCAGCCAACTTTGCGGCACTAAACTCAGGCGTAAATAGCTTACCTTCAGGCACATTACGCTGGAACGGTGCCGAGAGGTTGCTATCAACCGTGCCTGGGTGCAGGCCAACAATAACTGCTGTTTTATTTTTACGGGCAAGCTCAATACTTGCGGTTTTAATAAACATATTTAACGCCGCTTTTGACATACGGTAGCTATACCACCCACCCAAGCGATTATCAGAAATACTCCCCACGCGGGCCGAAAGCACCCCCATAAAACTTTGCACATCTTTAGCGAGCTTTGGCAAAAACACTTGGCCGCACAATGCGGGGAATACGGTATTCACGTGCAAAACTTGGGTCATGGCCTCAGACGTAATATCGTCTAGTGATTTTTCAGGCGCGATGTTTTGGCTATCGTCATGCAATAGGCCTGACGCCACAACCACACCCGAAAGGCTATCAAAACGCTGCGCAAGCTTTGTTAAAGACTCTTTTGACCAATCGGTTACTTGATGAATTTGAATACCTTCAAGGCTCAGGGTTTTACGGCTAGCTAGATGCACCTCATACCCTTTATCAGCAAATGACTTTGCAAGCGCCGCACCAATTGCGCCCCCACCAATAACAAGCACGGGGTGTGTTTGGTCAGAATATGTTGGGTTTTGTTGCATTTACGTCAGTGCCCTTCTTATAAACTAGAACTTGCCAAACTGCGCATATTCAGGCCATTCGGCGTATGCGGGTGGGTTTTCGGGGAGATTAATCCACGAGGGCAGCATGCCTAAAGCTTGGAGAGTCCAAAGGTCAGAACGGGGCAGGTTTACCGCCACCATTGTTTGCTGACTGCCCATCTGAACGGGCACAACCAGTACCTTTTTAAGGCCAATAGTGCCTGACTGTAGTCGGCGAATGTCTTTAATCTTTACAGGGGTATAGGCAAGCTTACCCGGCTGGTACCACCAGCGGTGCCCATTAGGCGAAGGGGCCTCGAGGCACAGAACACCCTGATAAATTTTTAGTTTTGACATTTTTTTCTAACTCGCGGCATCATAATTAAACAGTGTTAATGCTTTGCTATTGTAAAAGAAACCAACAAGAAAAACCAGTATGCCCAACACATTTGCTCACCTTCGTTTTTTCAGCACACGTAGTACCTTTGTCCGTGTGATGATTCCGGTGGTTATTATCCTATTGCTGGTGACCATCCTTATGGCGCGGTTAAGTTACTTACAGGCAAAGTCGGTTTATGAAAACCTACAGGCTGAAACCCTAACCAACACGTTGCAAACCTCACGTAACCTTTTGGTGAACAACCTCCCCGAAGATTATAAAACTGAGGAAGTTGCCAACACTATGGCACAAAACCTTAGCCAAGCGAGTATCCCGAGTGGTGTTGGCTTGTTTGTTATGAGTAACAACAGCCGTTTGTTATTTAATAAAGGCGTGGGGAACTTCCCTGAAATTCAGAATCACCTAAGTTATTTTTACCGCTTTGCCGATAGTGCCGCACACAGCCTTGTGACCAGTAAGGGCGAGATTATTGTCGGTATGCACATCCCTAGCCGCAGCTTGTTTGTGGCGGCTTACACCCCACAGTCATTCACCACGACGCCGCAATACAATAAGATTATTGAGCAAATGCTGATCGCCTTCCCGATTGGGGCATTGATGGCCACCATGTTTATTTATATTGTGCTACGCCTTAGCCTGCTGTTGCCACTTGATAAACTAGGCCAAGCCATGCGCGAAAGCATTAGGACCGAAAGCTTTAGCACGCGCGTACCGCCCAAGGGGAGTGCCGAGCTCCAAACCCTAGCCCGCCAATTTAACACTATGCTGGCCGAGCTTAACGCCCGTGATAAAACCCTTAAAAACTACGCAGAAACCCTCGAAGAACAAGTAAAACAACGCACCGATGAGCTTGTAACAACCCAAGACAAACTTGTTCTACACGAACGCCTTGCCGCGATTGGTGAATTTGCCTCAGCCATTGTTCATGAGCTGCGTAACCCGCTGTCAGCCATTAAAATGGGTGTAGACCAACTAAAGCTTAGCGAAGAAGGGAACGAGAAAAACAACCGCCGCTTAAGCCTTGCCCAGCAGCAAATTGACCGCTTGGATGATATGCTGAGTGGTATTCTAACCTTTGCAGCAAGCCGCCCTACTCAGGTTGAAAACTTCCCGATTACTGAACTTCTGAAACAGACCGAAGACATGATTCAGGCTTACGCTAAAAACAAAGAATTGAGCCTAAGATTTTTAGGCTTTGATCAATCAGCCGAAGTTATTGCTGACCGTAATAAGCTGCAACAAGCGTTGCTGAACATCCTTAAAAACGCCTGTGAACATGCGCCAGATAAATCAGAAGTAACAGCCGTTGTTAGCAGCAAGCCTAAGCATATTCATATTAGTGTGAACAACAAAGGCGAGCCGATTTCAGAAGAGATGCAGCACCGTTTGTTTGAGCCGTTCTTTACAACTAAAAAAGGCGGCACGGGCTTGGGCCTACCGACCACCCGCAAACTGATGCAAGAAATGGGCGGCGAAATCACCCTTACCAGCGACGCTGAAAACGGCACCACCGTCACGCTGATTTTGAATAAAGAGATTGCGTAATGCCGATTGCCGTAGAACTCACCTTTGATGGCAAAACTGCTGATGATATTCGCAAACTATGGCGCCTCATTGATAAGCAACACCTTAGCCATCACCACCCAGATTTTGAATCTGCACCGCATATTACCCTTGGGGTTTATGATGATTCGGCTGAGGGTGTCCTTGTTAAATTTGCCCGTCAATTTGCGGCGCAACAAGGGCCTTATGGATTAACCTTTAGTAGCCTTGGGGTTTTTAAAGGGCGTGACAACACCTTGTTTTTAGCCCCGCGCGTTGATGAAGAACTTTTGCACATCCACCGCCTATGGCATGCGGTCTCACGCGATGTGCCCCTACCCCACTTTAGCCATTACAGCCACGACCAATGGGAACCACACGTGACCCTGGGGATTGACCTGAACACCAAACAATTTGTGAGGGCCTTCCAAGCGATTGCTGACCATCCTATCCCGAAGCATGGCACGCTGATGGGTGTGCGTTTGGTAAAATTCTCACCCACAAAAGTGTTAGCAGATATTCCGTTAGGCGAAACCTACACAGAGATTACGCATAACTAAAAAACCCCCGAATGAACGGGGGTTTCTTATATTCAGGATTCGCAGTTAATTATGCTGCAGAACCGTGTTTTTTAGCAAGGTAAGCACCTGTGCTTTCTGAAGTTGGCTTCATAGCTTCTTCGCCGTCTTTCCAGTTAGCTGGGCAAACTTCGCCGTGCTCTTCGTGGAATTTAAGGGCGTCAACCATGCGCAGCATTTCTTCTACGCTACGGCCTAGTGGTAGGTCGTTCACAACCATGTGACGTACTGTACCTTCAGCGTCGATTAGGTATGAAGCACGGAAAGTTACGCCACCTGGTGCTAGGATGCCTAGCTCTGATGAAAGCTTACGCTCCATGTCAGAAATTAGTGGGAAGTTAACTTGGCCAATACCGCCTTTGTTAAGTTCGGTGTTACGCCATGCAATGTGGCTGAAGTGTGAGTCAACTGACGCACCAACAACTTTACAGCCGCGCTTTTCAAATTCTTTAACAGCTTTGTCGAAAGCAATAATTTCAGTTGGGCAAACGAATGTGAAGTCTAGTGGGTAAAAGAAAACAACTGTGTAGCCGCCTTTACCAAACTCAGGCGCTGAGAATGACTCGTTTACTGAACCGTCAGCCATAACAGCTGATGTTGTAGTGGTAGGGAACTTATGACCAACCATAAAACTCATATTAAAAACTCCTTTAAGTTTTAGCTTTTTTATTAGCTTAATTTGGCCATTACCTTACACCATTTTGCCCTATTGCGCCAAAACAAAAGTCGGGGTAAAGTGCCACCCCTAAGACGTAAAAACGGAGATTGAAAAATGACTGCCCAACATCACAAACTACTTATTCTAGGTTCAGGCCCAGCTGGTTGCACAGCTGCTATTTACGCCGCGCGTGCAGGCCTTGAGCCAGCATTGCTATCAGGCATGCAACCGGGTGGTCAGCTAACCATTACAACTGACGTTGAAAACTACCCAGGCTACGCCGATCCCGTGCAAGGCCCATGGATGATGGAACAAATGCAAAAGCAGGCTGAAAACTGCGGCACAAAATTTATCTACGATCAAATTAACGAAGTTGAGCTTTCAAAACCTCCATTTACCCTTAAGGGCGATGGTGGCACTTACACATGTGACTCACTGATTATTTGCACAGGTGCTTCAGCTAAATGGTTGGGTATTCCTTCTGAGCAATCACTGCAAGGTAAAGGCGTTTCAGCTTGTGCCACATGTGACGGCCCATTCTTCCGTAATGCTGACGTTGTTGTTGTAGGCGGCGGTAACAGCGCCATGGAAGAAGCCCTCTTCCTTGCAACAATTTGCAACAAAGTAACCATGATCCACCGCCGTGACGAGTTCCGTGGTGAGCGTGTTCTACGTGAGCGTGTTGCCAAGAACGAGAAAATTGACGTGCTTTGGGATAGCGAGCTAGATGAGATTTTGGCTGATGAGTCAAAAGGTGGCGTTGTTTGCGCAGCCCGCGTTAAAAACCGCAACACTGGCGAGATGACTGAAGTACCAGCTGAAGGCGTGTTTATCGCAATTGGTCACAAACCAAACACCGATATCTTTAAAGGCATCTTGCCAATGGACGAATACGGTTACCTTACTGTGCCAAAAGGCACTGTAAGCACCGACATCCCAGGCGTATTTGCTGCAGGTGACGTAATTGACAAAACATACCGTCAAGCTGTAACAGCTGCGGGCCTAGGCTGCATGGCCGCCCTTGACGCTGTGCGTTACTTTGAAGGCCTAGAAGCTGAAGAAAACAGCACTGCTGCCTAAGTAAAAACGGCTAAAAACCCACATAATTAAGTGCCCTCTCAACTTTAGAGGGCACTTTTTTTATAAAAAAGCAAAAAAACAACCCTCAAGGGGTAGAAAACCCCCATGGCCCTTCTTATACCTTATTCATAGGGAAGTTGTTTGAGGATTGAGACAGACCTTCAATTTTTGAAAAACCTTTTAAAAGCAGCTCACTTTTTAAAAGGATTTTCTTGAAAAGCCAAAGAAACACTAGCTTTCTTGAGTGCTTGTCTCAGTTTTCTCTCAATAAAAATAACTTTATTGAAGGGATACACATATGTCAGATGCACGCTACGAAGACACACGCCAACAAGATGCACGTCAACAGGACGCTCGTCAGGATGACGCACGTAATGATGACGCACGTGACGCCGTTAGGTTTGTTGAGCGCACAATAGCTACAAACCACAGAGGCAAAATTGGGCTTAAATCTGTAAGTGAGTCAATGCAGCTAGGCTAACAAGATTAAACTGAGGTATAGTTGCAACATTGAGTGCCCATATCCAGTTTATCTTACTGTTAAATATAAATTTTTCTTAGATACTACCGCCGCAAGGCGGTAGTATTGTTTTTACAGTTTAACAAGGTAAACACCACTAATGAGCAAAACTCTAAAATACCCCAATGGCGAGATTGTCCCCCTTAAAGACGTATGGGACGTGATTGACCAGCAATGCATGTTTTTGGCTGAAGACCGAGAAGTTAAGCGCCAGGCAAAAGAGCTCGGCATCACCGAAGCTAAAGGCTACAGTGAAGAAGATATTCAAGATATCATCCGTGAGCGTAACCGCCTGCTGCAGTACCTTGTAGAAAACCACGGTGACAAACTAAAGCCACAAGCTAAATACACCGTTGTAACCAAAGAAAAGAACGAGAAAAACCGCCACTTCCGTAAAGGTGAGTTCCGCCTATTTATGGGCGAATGGGGCGTGATTATTATCGAAATTGGTGTGACCACTGACCACCTTGATGTTGACCCTAAAAAGCTTAAGCGTGTGCTGACCGTGTACGACGATAAGCCCTTCCGCGAAGCCAAAACAGCAGAAGACCGTAAAAACCTATTAAAAGAATTTGTACGTAACCAATAATGAAAAAAGCCCTTACTGCCCTTTCAATTACTAAACGTATTTTCAAGGCGCTGATGCGCCCGTTTATGAGCAGCTATAACCTTATTGTGTACGGCTGTGGTGCCACAGTTTCAATTGTGCTGGCCCAGTTTACCGATAACATTTTGCTGACGGGCGGCGTGCTGATTGTTTGGTTGATGATTGCCTACCGCCTGACCCATAACAAGAGCTACCACAAGGCGATTCGCCAGTCAGAAGCGCTGCAAAAAGGCGGCGGCATGTTTAGCTTTATGAAAGGCAAAGCAAAGTCTCACGGGACGGCGGCCTTTGCGGGCATCCGCGATCTTAAAGCCGCAAACGCCATGGGTGACCGTGGTTACGTTGTTGGTAAGTTCGACGAGAAATTTATCCGCTTTAACCAGCCTGGCCACATGATTACCTTTGCCCCGACACGTTCTGGTAAGGGTGTGGGTCACGTTATCCCAAACCTGTTGATGCACCCCGGCAGTGTGGTCGTAAACGATATTAAGGGCGAAAACTACGCCGTAACCCACCGTAAACGTGCCGAATTTTCAAAGATTGTAACCTTCGCCCCATTTATGAAGGGCAGTAACTGCTATAACCCTATCGACTTTATTCGTACCGGCACCGAAGACGAACTTGATGACGTTCGCCTACTGGCCGATATGATGATTACCGTTAACCCAGATTCAAGCGACCCTTTCTGGCCAACAGAAGCAAAAAACTTGGTAACAGCCCTTACCCTGCACGTGGCGGTGGCCCGCCCACCAGTGCTGCGTAACATTGGTGAAGTCCGTTACCTGTTGATGCAATCAAGTGAAGATTTCCAGTTCACGATTAAAGAAATGCTAAAGTCAAAAAGTGAGCACGTGCGCCGTATGGCAGCGTCACTTTCAGCGACTGAGCCTAAGGTTTTGGCGAGTGTTCTTTCAACTGCTAAATCGCAAACTGCGGTGTGGGACTCACCTCGTCTAAACGCTATTACGGGCCGTAGTGACTTTCAGATGACCGACATTAAAGAAAAGCCAACATCGCTTTACATCATCATCCCGCCTGAATACCTAGAAACCTACAAACCTGTGGTGCGTATTATGGTGGGTCTGTCTATTGCGGCGATGACCCGTAGCCAGAAAAAGCCGAAAGACAATGTTCTCTTCTTGATTGATGAGTTTCCAGCCCTTGGCTACATGGAAATTATTGAAACAGGTATCGGTTACCTTGCGGGTTACGGCGTGACGCTTTGGACATTTATCCAGGATTTATCACAGCTTAAAGCATTGTATAAGAAGTGGGAGACTTTCATCTCTAACTGTGCGGTGCGTGTGGCCTTTGGCACCAACGACTTTGATACCGCAAAGGTATTGTCAGACATGCTTGGTAACACCACTATCCGCGTCACCAGCACAGGTGACAGCAGCGGCGGTAAGAGCAAGAACTTCTCTGAAACGTCACGCGCGTTGATGACACCTGATGAAATTATGCGTATTCCATTTGATTCGCAGCTTATCTTCTTCCAAGGGCAAAAGCCTGTAATCGCCGAAAAGATTATGTACTTCAAAGATCCGGCGTTTAAAGGTTCGTTTGACGTTTGGAACGGGTAATAAGCTTCCCTTTTGGGCGATTAAATTTGTTTTCTTGCGGTTCGCTGCGCTTGTGTATTTGTTCATACACGGCACTTGCTTACCCCTACTAAAACAAATTTTCTCATCCCAAAACCTCGCTTATTATCTAGGTAATTTGCAAGGGTTTAAGATTTATTGTATAAATCTCTATCACTTATGCGGGTGTAGTATAGTGGCTATTATGCAAGCTTCCCAAGCTTGAGACACGGGTTCAATTCCCGTCACCCGCTCCAAATTCCAAAAACCTCCGCATGGAGGTTTTTTACTTATAGGGAATTGAACCGCAGGCTATTACGTAAAGAAAATGCCGTGGGGCGGCATTTTTAGAAATAGGCCCAAGGGCTGTGCCCGCAGGGGGATAGGTTTGCGTAAGCAAAGATATGGCAACCCGTCACCCGCTCCATTAAAGTACCCTATGTTGACATTCCCCTGATTACCCCGCATAGTACGGCTATTATTTGCTTATCTTTCTTCCCTTTTTCCCAACAAGAGTTTGCATTTTATGCTTACCCCGAATGAACTGCTGATTATGTCTGCAAAGACCAACAGCATCGTATGCGCCCTCAACGCCATTGCCTCTGGCGCTGACGTTACCGCCACCGATGAAGACGGCAACAATGCCGCCATCTGGTTTGGGTTTTACAACAACCTTGCCGGTGTTTTGGCCATGGCTGAAAAGAACCCTGCTGTGCTTTTGCAAAGCAACCGCATTTAGCGTTCCGTCGTCGGTGAACTTGCTCGGCAAAATAACTACGCTGGCGTGATTGCTTGCAGCGACCTGCATCCCGAAAGCATCTATAACGTTGCGCCCAACGGCGTTAACGTCGCAATCGCCCTTGCCCGCACCAACAACATTGAAAGTGTGCTGGCAGTGGCTGCCATTGCCCCTGACCTGCTGACCATGGCTGATGATGACGGCGAAACAGTCCTTCACAAGCTGCTGAACAACTGCAGCCTGGTGAATGTTGCCCGTGTTGTGCACTGCCACCCTGAGGTGCTGAAGCTTAACCTTATTGCTGACTTCATCGACAGCAATATCTTCAACACCGAATCCATGGCGAAGTACATTGCAGCGCTTATCAATATGGGCTTTGAACAGCCCGATAACTTTGCAGAAGCCCTGCAATCCATCGGCATCGACGAGGCTGATATTTCCCGCCTGCGGATGGATGGTGACTTCTAATATATAACGACTGACAATGACTGAGCCCCACCTAACTGGTGGGGCTCTTTTTATTGACTTATGAGGGTATTCATCGCAGTATCGCCTCATATTTCATCTTCTCTCTTTTGTATCTTCTTTACGGACATTCAATCTATGATGCCCCCAGCAAACGAGCGGCTGCTTCATGCCGCTGAAAACAACGACCGCAAGGCCGCCCTTCAAGCTCTACGTGATGGGGCTAACCCCCATACGGCTGACCCTGATGGCACCACCGCTGCCATGTGGTTTGCCTACCACGATAACCTTGAGGCTGTGCTGCACCTCATTGACTATTCACCCGCTATTGTGCGTGACGTCAATGATGCAAAACAAACCCCTGTGCTTGAATTTGCCAAGCGCCACAACTGGAATGCTGTTGTGCTGATGGCCTGCATTGATAAGCGCATTTTGCGCTATGCCAGTGCTGATGGGTTTACGGCCGCTATGTATTTTGCCCGTAGCCAGCGTGTTGATGCATTGCATATGGTTGCCATGCTTGACCCTGACTGCCTGCTGCACACCAATGCCATGGGCACGTCTGCGGCGTCGCTGTTAGGTTCATGGGGTAATGTGGATGGCATTCGCTTGCTATTGCGTGTTAACCCCAAAATCGCCAAGATGCAGGTTGTACTGCAAGTTTTGCACTTTGCACTGGTACCGCCTGAGGCTCTGCTTGATATGGTCGCAAAACTGCTTGTGCTTGGCTTTGAGCGGCCATTGAATATCGATGACCTACTGGCTTTTCATGGGTTCACCCCTGAGCAGCTTGACGCTGCCATTGCGAAAGTTCGCCAATAACGATTCCTTTTAACGAAAAAGCCCCACCTTAACGGTGGGGCTTTTTTACGTATGGGCTTGTTAAGCTGTTTTAACGTCGTTCTTTTCAAACGCCGGCACCGGGTTTTGGTGCAGCTTATGTAGGCCAAGTTTCTTCGATGGAATACCCATAGAAACACCAATCAGCTGTTGGATGCTCATTTCAGGGAGATCAATCTTCTTACCCATTTTCTTTTCTGATATGGCTTGGTAAGCACCAAGGGCCATATCGCAAAGGGTACAAGGGCTGGTAATAATCTCAGCACCTTTAGACTTTGCTTCAAAGCTATGACCACCTGACATACGCAAGAAGTCGTCTTCTTTTGTAAGCATGTAGTGGAAACCACAGCATTTGTCTTTGCCGTTGTAGTTCAATACTTCGCCGCCAGCAGCTTCAATCAGAACGTCAAGGTAGCCAGGACGCTCACCACCACGGTGATCAAACACGCTTGATGGGCGTAGGCTATGGCAACCATAGAATGGCGCAACCTTCATGCCGTTTAGCGGGTTTTTAATGTGTTTCTTAAGTTCATCAGCGCCCAGCTCTTCAACCAGTACCCATGTTAGGTGCTTTGGTTCACACTTGTTTTCAAATGGCTTTACGCCAGCTTTGCGCAGAACTTTGTTAATCTTGATGCGAATCTCTTCATCCTGTAGGCGCTCGTAAGCGTAGCGGAATGTTTGCAAGCAGGTGTTACAGATGGTCACAATGTCCATACCCATTTCTTCAGCTTCACTGAAGATACGTGCGTTAATGGCAAGCGCAGCGGCTGGGTCAGTTTCCTGAAGGTTACCAGAACCACAGCATGTGGCTTTAGGCATATCGTGAAGTTCGATGCCTAGTTCGCGGCAAATTGCACGGGCTGACCAATCAGCTTCTTTCTGAATTTGCTTCGCTGCACAACCTGGGTAGTAGGCGTATTTCAGTTGTTTACTCATGGTAATGTGTCCTCTTCAGGGATTTATTATTCTTTATTTCTTGCCAAGGTTAAGGTCGCGGCGCTGCATGTAGCCGGCCATACCATTGTGGCGAACGCTAATGTAATGTTGGCCACGATCTTCCACATCAAGGATGCTTACTGGCTGACCTGCGCCCACTGAGGCGTATGGCTTACGGCCATTAGGCTCTTGGAACACAGTGGCGTTTTGTACAACCATGGCTGTTGCTGGCAACATGCTTGGGGCTTGAACTTCTTCACTTGAAGTTTGTTGCACAGGTTCGGCAGGCTCAAAGCCAAAGTGCGCCATAATTGCGCCTTTAAAGACGTAGAACAACGCAACAAGGAATAGAATAAGCAAAAGCTTCGTCTTCATTGACATACCTTGTGGCTTTTCGCGTTTACCAAAAAACATGGGCGTAACTTTCTCTATGAATGTCTATTAACCAGCACCCGGACCTGAGTCTTCGGCTTTGGTTTCAACATCGATTGGGTTTTTCTCAAGCTCTTTGTAAATCGCTTTAATTTCGTCCAAGCCTTCAACCTTATGCGGGATTGGAGATGGGATTTTACCCTTCTTCGCAAGGTGCAAAGCGGTGCCCATTTCTTTAATCACGCCAAGGCCGTGGGTTTTCACCAATAGCAAAGGCTCGTTTAGCACACCCCAGCGCGCCATATCACCTTTGAAGGCAAGGGCGTGGCGTGCACCAGCGTTATCGGTAATACCAGCGCTCATGGCACGGGTACGTAGCTTCACGATGGCTTCCATTGGGTCAACACCTTTAGGGCAGGCATCTAGGCACATACCGCAGCGGGTGCAATCCCATACGCCGTTTTCTTCTGACAATTCACGAAGACGCTCAGTACGCTTACCTTCGCGAGGGTCAGCCACAAAACGGAATGCTTTTGCAAGCGCAGCTGGGCCAATAAAGTTCGGGTTTTCAACCATGGCTGTACAATCACTGTAGCAAAGGCCACACATGATGCAGTTTGATACAAGGTTTACTTGCTCGAATGAGTTTTTGTTAACTTCTTTTGCTGTCTCTTCACCCTTTTGTACGTATGGGGTGATGCCTTTAACTTTGTTGTAGAAAGGCTCAAGCTCAATTACCAAGTCTTTGGCAACTGGTTGGTTTTTCTGAGGTGCAATGTGAATTTCAGTCGCTGGCTGGCGGTTACGCTCAGGCGAGCCATTCACAAGGTCAATCACCTTAGTTTTACACGCCAAGCGAGAACGGTTGTTAATCACCATACCGCATGAGCCGCAAATACTTGCACGGCATGAACGACGGAATGTGAGTGAGCCATCTTCTTGGCCTTTAATCCACTCAAGCGCTTGCAGCACTGTTGTGCTGTCATCGTAAGGAACGTTAAAGCTTTCTTCCCATGTTTTAAGGCCGCCGTTATCGTCTTTTTCAGCACGCTGAACGGTAATCTTAATCTTCTCTTTAGGGCCGTCTTTTTTGCCTGCTTTTTTAGCGGCACGGTCTTTCAGAGCAGCTGCAATCAGGAACTGTGTAGGTGTTTTAGGCTCAATCACATGAGTTTGTGGCGCCTCTACAGCTTTAGGGGCTACTTTAGCAGCCTTCGGTGCTGGCTTTTTAACCGTTGGCTTTTTGGCTGCAACCTTTTTAGGGGCAGCTTTTTTAGCAGCAGGCTTTTTCACTACTGTTTTTTTCGCAGTGGCTTTTTTAGCTGCTGGCTTTTTAGTAGCTACTTTTTTCTTTTTATCTTCAGTCATTTCAGAGTCTCTTTATTTTAGCTCTTATTAAAAAACTTAGTACTTACGCTCAACTGGGACGTAGCGCTCGTTACCTGTGGTACGCACTTCGTCATAGTCAATCTCAACGCCTTGGCGGTTGTGGTTCCAGCTCACAAGGGTGTGTTTCATCCAGTTTTTATCGTCGCGGTTTGGGTAGTCTTCGCGGCTGTGTGCACCACGAGATTCCTTACGCTCAAGCGCTGCCATCACAGTACCTTCTGCAAGGTCAATCAGGCTACGTAGTTCGTACACGCCAAGTAGGTCGGTGTTGAACATGTCTGACTTATCGTCGATGTAGACCTTCTTGAAGTCGCTCTTAATTTTGCGCACTTGCTTCAAGCCTTCTTTTAGGTGGTCTTCCGTACGGAACACACCTACATGCTCTTGCATAGATTCAGTTAGTTTGTCACGAAGGTCCGCCACGCGCTTACCGCCCTTGGCAGGGGTTGCTTTAATGGCTGAAATTTCTTGCTGTACTTCGCTAATATCTTCTGGCTCAACCTGTGGTACAGCTTCGCCCTCTTCTTTAGCGTAGCGCACCATTTCTTTACCGGTAATCTTACCGAATACGATACCTTCAATCAGTGAGTTTGCACCCAAGCGGTTACCACCGTGGATAGACACACATGAGGCTTCACCTGCAGTAAACAGACCTTCTAGGTATGAGTGGCCAAATTTGTTCGCACGGATACCGCCCATGGTGTAGTGGCAGGTTGGGCGAACTGGGATTGGCGCATCAATAGGGTCAACGCCTTCAAAGTCGATTGCCAATTGGCGGATTTGTGGTAGACGCTCAAGGATAAGGTCTTTACCCAAGTGGCGCACATCAAGGAAGACCGCACCATCAACGCCGTTACCGGCTTTAATTTCCATCACTTCTGCACGTGATACAACGTCACGGCTGGCAAGCTCAAGTTTGTTCGGGGCGTATTTGCTCATAAAGCGTTTGCCGTCTTTACCAATAAGGTAAGCACCTTCACCACGCACACCTTCAGAGATTAGCAAACCACTGCTCTTTAGGCCTGTTGGGTGGAACTGCACAAACTCAAGGTCAGCAGCAGGCGCACCTGCACGCATAGCTAGGGCAATACCGTCGCCAGTGTTAATCATGGCGTTGGTGTTGTGGGCAAATACGCGGCTGTAACCACCTGTTGCTACAAGTACGGCACGGCCTTTAATAACGTGTAGTGTACCTGTTGCAATTTCGTAAGCCACAACGCCTGAAGCACGCTTGCGTTGCTTATCGGTTAGGATCTTTAGAACATGAAATTCGTCGTATACGTTTACGCCGTTTTTAATGGCTTGTTCCCATAGGGTGTGCAGCATGGCGTGGCCAGTACGGTCAGCAGCGTACGCTGTACGAGGGAAGTTAGCGCCACCAAAAGCACGCTGGGCAATTGTACCATCATCTTCACGTGAGAATGGGCAGCCCATGGTGTCAAGGTCAAGCACCGCTTGTGGGGCTTCTTGGCACATAAGGTCAATCGCGTCTTGGTCGCCAATAAAGTCAGCGCCTTTAACGGTATCGTAGGCGTGGTCTTCCCAGTTGTCTTTCGGGTTAATGGCTGCGTTTACGCCACCTTGCGCCGCACATGAGTGTGAGCGAAGTGGGTGAACTTTTGAAATAACTGCAGTATCCAAGCCTGCGGTAATACCTTCAAAAGCAGCACGTAGACCAGCTAGGCCTGCGCCAATAATAACAATATCGTGTTGGTGGTGTTGGACTGTCGGCGATGACATAAGGTTATAGACCTCTTTATTCTTAGTAAATTACAACTTTATCATAGGGATAAAACGCAACGTGGCAAGGGGCAAACCCCAATTAGGCTGCTTTTTCTTTCCCAATCTTCTCAATTAGTTCGGGCACAATGGCAAATAAGTCACCCACGATACCAAAGTCAGCTACGCCAAAAATTGGGGCGTTAGGGTCTTTGTTAATGGCAACAATTGTTTTTGCACCTTTAATACCAGCCAAGTGCTGTACCGCACCTGAAATACCTACGGCAAAGTAAACATCTGGTGCTACAACCTTACCGGTTTGGCCTACTTGCATATCGTTAGGGCAGTAGCCAGCATCAACCGCAGCACGTGACGCACCAACGGCAGCGCCTAGGCTGTCAGCAAATTTTTCAATCAGGGCGAACTGCTCTTTTGAGCCCACGCCACGGCCACCTGAAACAACCAAACGGGCCGCACCCAGATCAGGGCGGTCAGAGCCTGTAGCTTCAAGCTTCGTGCTTTCGTTAAGCACTTTTGTTGGCACAGGGTTACCTGCTTCAATAGCGCAACCATCTTGTGTACCCACAGCCTCAAACGCTGAGAAACGAATACTCATGATTATTGGTTTTTCGCCGTTATTTACAGCAATATCAGCATTCACAGCACCTGCGTAAATCGGGCGGGTAAAGTGGTTAGCGTCTTTAATGGCAATAACGTCAGTGGCCATTGGCGCCTGCAAACGTGCAGCCAAACGAGCCAATGCCCCACGTGAGTATGTGGTGGCAGCGGCAATAATGTGCGTGCAGTTGGCGGCAAGATGCTCAAGGTTTTCAACCCAAAGCTCAGCCGTTGGGCGTTTGAATTCAGGTGTTTCAAGGGTAATCACTTTGCTTACGCCCTCAACCTTAGCGGCAGCTTCAGCGATAGGTGCCACGTTGTCGCTGGCAACCAAAACTGTTACTTCGCCAAGTTGTTTGGCCGCTGCCATCACTTTAGGGAATGACAGGCTTAGGCTTTTACCATCGTGTTCGGCAATAACTAGAATACTCATTATAGTTGGCCCTCCAGTTTTTGAGCAAGTTCATCAGCAGTTTCAACGATGATGTTCTTACGCTCTTGCTTAGGTGTTACAACACTTTCAATCTGAATACGGTTTTCAGAGAAGGCAAATTCCATCGTATCAATTGGTTTGCTACGGGCTTTAATAATGTCAGGCATTTTAACAAAACGTGGTGTATTCAGACGAAGGTCAACACTAATTACGGCTGGCATTTTAAAGCCAAAAGTTTCAAGGCCGCCGTCAATTTCGCAGGTTACGCTTGCGTCATCACCACTTAAGTCAATGCTGTAGGCGTTAAGGGCTTGTGGCCAACCTAGAAGTTCAGCCGTCATCGACGGGGTTTGACCGTTATCAGAGTCAATCGCTTGCTTACCCATCAGCACAAGGCCAGCGCCTAGTTCGTTTGCAGCTTTTGCAAAAACTTGTGCCACATCAAAGGCATCAGTTTCGCCATCAAATGGAACGTGCACGGCTTTATCGGCACCCATGGCCAAAGCTGTACGCAAAGTTTCAGGGGTTTTGTCGCCGCCGATACCTAGGGCAATAACTTCAGTCGCTTTACCAGCTTCTTTAAGCTTTAGCGCTTCTTCTAGAGCAATTTCATCGAATGGGTTTGGCGCCATTTTAACGCCGTTAAGGTCAACCGCTGTGCCCGCTGAGTTAGGGCGTGCGGTAATGCGGTAGTCGATCACCCGCTTAAAACCAACAAGAATCTTCATGTGAATACCTACTGCTTATAATTGATTAAGCTTATTATTTTATGCCCATATAATACGGTGAAACCGTTTAAAATGAAAGGACGAAAGCCATAGTAGCCTTGAAACTAAACGTAAAAAGCCATATAAATGCTACGAACATTAAAGGATTGATACAAAATGGCCCTATTAAAGATTCTCACCGCACCTGACCCACGCCTGAAAGAGCGTGCGCTCCCTGTTGAGAAAGTAGACGATGAAATTCGCCAGCTGATGGACAACATGCTCGAAACCATGTACGCCGCCCCAGGTATTGGCCTTGCGGCCACCCAAGTGGGTGTGCTTAAGCGTGTGATTGTGGTTGACGTTGCTGACACCAAAAACGGTGAAGAGCCTAACCCAATTATGCTGGCCAACCCTGAAGTTGTTAAAGCCTCGAGCGACCAAAGCATTTACGAAGAAGGCTGCCTTTCAGTCCCTGGCTTTTACGAAGAAGTTGAGCGCCCAGAAACCTGCACCATCAAAGGCCTAAACCGTGATGGTAAAGAAGTTGAAATCAAAGCCGAAGGCCTGCTTGCAACATGCCTACAGCATGAGATTGACCACCTAGAAGGCACGCTATTTATTGATCACCTTTCACGCCTTAAGCGCAACATGATTGTGAAAAAGCTGACCAAAGAGAAAAAGCTTAAAGAAGCTGCAACCGACCACAACCTGTAAGGTGTTTTAAATGAAAATTGTTTTCATGGGGTCGCCAGACTTCGCTGTTCCAACGCTCGAAAAACTGATTGATAGCCATCACGACGTTGTGGGCGTGTTTAGCCAGCCCCCTCGCCCTGCGGGCCGTGGCATGAAGGAACAAAAAACACCTGTTCACCGCGTGGCTGAAGCCTATGACATTCCGGTATTTACCCCAAAGCGCATTAACGATAGCGCCTTTGCAGAGCTGCAAGCCCTAGCGCCTGACCTTATTGTTGTGGCCGCTTACGGCCTTATTTTGCGTAAGCGTGTGCTTGACCTTGCCCCATGCCTAAACATCCACCCAAGTGCGTTGCCACGCTGGCGTGGTGCGGCGCCACTGAACTGGACCATTTTGGCAGGCGATAAAAACACTGAAATTTGCATCATGCATATGGAAGAAGCCCTTGATACAGGGCCTGTTTACAAACGTATTCCCCTTGAGCTTGAAGACAACGAAACCGCAGGAACCTTGCACAATAAAGCCGCCCAAATTGGCGCCGAAGGCATACTTGACGTTGTAAACAACTGGGCCGAGTTTGAAGGCACCGCTGAAACTCAAAGCGAAAACGGTGTAACCTATGCCAGCAAGATTGAAAAAGACGACCGCCTGACTGACTTCACAAAGCCAGCAGATGACGTGCTGAACCATATTCGTGGCCTCAGCCCCTTCCCTTGTGCCACAGGTAAAATGGACGGTGTGAATTATAAATTTTTGATGGCCGAGCATGCCCACGGCAATGCTGAGGGCTCAATGGGTGCAGGTTCTATCATTGCGGCTAATCCTGCCGAAGGACTTGTGGTTGCGTGTGGCAAGGGTGCTGTGCGTTTAAGCCGTTTGCAAAAACAAGGCAAAGCCGCCATGGACGACATGACCTTTTTGCGTGGCAACAACCTGCCCGAAGGCGCAGCGTTCGAGAACAAATAATGCCCCAAAGTACTCAAGATAACACTCAAGAAACGCGCTTCAAACCCCGCCAAATTATTGACGGCCTTCGCCGCATTAAAATGGTGGTTGAGTATGACGGTGCCGCCTTCCACGGTTGGCAAATTCAGACGGACCCACCCGTACCGACTATTGAAGCCGCAATCCTTGAGGCATTTGAGCAAATTACGGCCACAAAACCTGAAGACCTTGTTGCCGCTGGCCGCACCGACCGCGGCGTGCACGCAACCCACATGACCTGCCACCTTGATACCTTTGCACCGATTGCGCTGAACAAAATTCAAACAGGTTTAAACCGCTTTTTGCCCGACACTATTGCCGTGCGTGAGGTTGAAGAAGTTGATCAGAACTTCCATGCCCGTTACAGCTGTGTGGGCCGTAAATATACCTATAAAATTTTAAACCGCCGCAACCGCAGCCCGCTTTACCACGCGCGCGCAGAACACGTGCCACATGCGCTTGACCTTGCCGAAATGCAGCGTGCAGCAAAAGTGCTTGAAGGCGAACATGACTTTAGCAGCTTCCGCAGTGCCGAGTGCCAAGGCAAAGGGCCTGTCACGACGCTTAAAAGTATTGAGTTAGAGAAAACAGCCGACGATATTATTAATATCTACCTCGAAGGTGTTACTTTCCTTCACAATATGGTGCGCATTATTACAGGAACACTGATTGAAGTTGGCAGCGGCAAACGCACCGCCGAAGATATTCAAGCGTTACTGGAAGCCCGTGACCGCACGAAAGCCGGCAAAACGGCTAACCCTAATGGTTTATATTTCACCGAAGCACTATATTAAAAAACCGCATTAAAAAACCGCCCAACTGGGCGGTTTTAAAAACTCTCATAAAATACAAGGTTAGGTGGGATAAATGCTATTTCGCAGAGTGACGTGTATGGATAATACACAAACTCAAGAAATGGTATTTAGCGCCCTAAGCCTGGATTTTATCTCTCAGGAGGTTCCAATTCGATGATGTCGGTGATAACAAAACCGCCCTTTTCAGGGAATTTTTGGAAAATCATTTGGATAGCCTGCTCAGGCGTTTCAGCCGTTACAGTTTCGTAGTGAGGGTCAGCCCAAGAGTCTGCCCAAAGGGTGTCATTACGTTCGCCGTTTTCAAGCAATGCACGTACGTTCTTGTTATACAAACGTGCTTCGTAGCGAGAAAACGTACCAGCTTCGGTGTCACGCTCAATCTCAGCCTTTGTGCGGCTGTTAAGGGTTACGCCGATGCCGTTGATGTAAATTTTTTTGTTACCAATATTCATAAGCCCGACTCCTTTCTAAAAGTCCGAAAAGGCACCACAAAACGTGGTGAAGTACCCGAGCCCTCATCTACTTATAGTGATGAGGGCAAGGAGTACCTGACATTTATGGTTGTGAGCGTAGAGTGTCAGTCAGCAGAGGTTTATTTAAAAACGCCTGCTACTGTTTTACCAATGTCTGATGGGGTAGCAGCCATGTGCACGCCTGCAGCTTTAAGGGCTGCAATCTTGCTTTCGGCTGTACCTTGACCACCTGAAATAATCGCACCAGCGTGGCCCATGCGCTTACCTTTAGGCGCAGTTTGACCAGCGATGAACGATACAACAGGCTTGGTTACGTTTTTCTTGATGAAGTCTGCAGCTTCTTCTTCAGCGGTACCACCGATTTCACCAATCATCACGATGGCTTCGGTTTCTGGATCGTCTTGGAAGTCACGCAGAACGTCAATGAAGTTAGTCCCTGGCACAGGGTCACCGCCAATACCAACACATGTTGATTGGCCTAGACCTAGGTCAGTTGTTTGCTTCACTGCTTCGTAAGTTAGTGTACCTGAGCGTGAAACGATGCCCACTTTACCACGTAGGTGGATGTAGCCTGGCATAATACCCATTTTGCACTCGTCAGGGGTAATAACACCTGGGCAGTTAGGGCCGATAAGGCGCATTTTTTGGCCTTTTTCACGTAGAACGTGCTGCACTTTAACCATGTCTAGTACCGGAATACCTTCGGTAATACATACAGCAAGCTCGATACCTGCATCAGCAGCTTCCAAAATAGCGTCCGCTGCGAACGGAGGAGGTACGAAGATCATTGTTGCGTTGGCGCCAGTGGCTTCAACAGCTTCGGCAACAGTGTTGAACACTGGTTTGCCTAGGTGTGTTGTGCCGCCCTTGCCTGGTGTTACACCACCAACAAAGTCGGTGCCGTATTCCATTGCTTGTTCTGAGTGGAATGTACCGTTGCTACCAGTAAAGCCCTGGCAGATAACTTTGGTCTTTTTGTTTACCCAAATAGCCATTGTTTTATATCTCCTTAAACTTTACTTAGGCTGCGTTAGCTTGCTTTACAGCAGCTACGATTTTATCAGCTGCATCAGCCAAGTCGTCAGCTGGGACGATTGGTAGACCGCTGTTTTTCAGAATTTCTTTACCAGCTTCAACGTTGGTGCCTTCTAGGCGCACAACAAGTGGTACGTTCAATTCAACTTGTTTCGCTGCGGCAACAACACCGTTTGCGATAACATCACACTTCATGATGCCACCGAAGATGTTTACAAGCAGACCCTTAACGTTGCTGTCTGACAAAATCAGCTTGAACGCTTCGGTTACTTTTTCTTCAGTTGCGCCACCACCAACATCAAGGAAGTTAGCTGGTGAGCCACCACAGTGTTTAATAATGTCCATGGTTGCCATCGCAAGACCAGCACCGTTAACCATGCAGCCGATGTTGCCATCTAGGGCAATGTAGTTAAGGTCGAACTCAGAAGCTTTAACTTCACGCTCGTCTTCTTGTGAAGGGTCACGCATGTCAGCAACTTCAGCCTGACGGTACATTGCGTTTGAGTCGAAGTTAAACTTCGCATCTAGGCATACAATATCGTCGTCTTCAGTTAGAACCATTGGGTTAATTTCAACGATTGCAGCGTCAGTTTTTTCGTACGCTTTGTAAAGCGCCATCATGAACTTAACAGCTTTACCAACTTGCTTACCTTCTAGACCAAGCTTGAACGCTACGTTACGTGCTTGGTATGGCATTAGACCTGTTGTTGGGTCGATTTGCTCTTTGAAGATTTTCTCTGGTGAGTGTTCAGCAACTTCTTCAATCTCAACACCACCTTCAGCTGAGGCCATAAGCACTAGCTTTGAAGTTGAGCGGTCAAGTAGGATTGAAAGGTAGTATTCTTTAGCGATATCAACACCGGCTGTGATGTAAACAACGTTTACAGGCTGGCCATGTTCGTCAGTTTGGAAAGTTACTAGGTTTTTGCCTAGCATGCCTTCGGTGAGTGACTTCACTTCGTCGGTTGACTTAGCAAGCTTAACGCCGCCAGCTTTACCTCGGCCACCCGCATGCACCTGAGCTTTAACAACCCAAAGGTCGCCGCCCAAAGTTTCAGCAGCTTTAACAGCTTCGTCGCCAGATTTTGCAATAATGCCCGCGGGCACGGTTACGCCAAACTTTTTCAAAATTTCTTTGGCTTGATACTCATGAATGTTCACGATTACTTATTCCTTTTTGAGGATTTTAGTTTTCAGTCTTACCGCTTAAAACGCTAGGCCTAGTTAAAACTAAGCGGCTGCGTTCTTCGCTGCAATTTCGTCTACAAGTTTACGTACGCTGTCTACTGAAGCATCGAACATGCTCTTTTCTTCAGTGTTCAGGTCGTACTCAACAACAGTTTCGGCGCCGCCTTGGCCAATAATGCAAGGCACACCTACGTATAGGCCGTCTACGCCGTATTCACCCTTAAGGTAAACAGCACATGGCAAAATACGTTTAAGGTCGTTTAGGTAGCTTTCAGCCATCTGAATTGCTGATGACGCTGGTGCGTAGAATGCTGAACCGTTCCCCAGTAGGTTCACAATCTCGCCACCGCCCTTACGGGTACGGTCAACAATAGCGTCTAGGCGGTCTTGCTTAAGCCAGCCCATTTCAACAAGCTTAGGCAATGGTAGGCCTGCCACTGTTGAGTAACGTGTTAGAGGCACCATGCCGTCGCCGTGGCCACCAAGCACACATGCGTAAATGCTTTCGTCAGAAACGTTAAGCTCTTGCGCTAGGAAGTGTGTGAAGCGTGAGCTGTCAAGCACACCAGCCATACCAACAACTTTGTTGTGGGCAAAGCCAGTCGCTTCGCGCATCACCCAAACCATCGCGTCTAGCGGGTTTGTAATCACGATAACAAAAGCGTTTGGTGCGTGTTTTTTAATGTTCGCGCCAACTTGCTTCATAACTTTAGTGTTGATATCGATAAGGTCATCGCGGCTCATGCCTGGCTTACGTGGTGAGCCTGCTGTTACGATAACAACGTCTGAATCAGCAATATCAGCGTAGTCGTTTGAACCAATAATTTGGTTACCAAAGTGCTCAACTGATGAAGCCTGGCCCATGTCTAGGCCTTTACCTTGAGGAACACCCTCTGCGATATCAAGCAGCACAACATCACCAAGATGTTTCATGCTTGCGAGCAATGCTAATGTGCCGCCAATTTGACCTGCACCTACGAGAGCAATTTTTTTACGAGCCATGGGGGTATCCTCACTTTCAAAAATTATAAATATGTCGCACTTTTTGTTGTTCTTTTTGGCACCACTTTAGGTACTTCTAAAAAATGCCCTTCTACTTTACGCCTTTTAAATAAAAAAACAACGGAAACAGGCCAATATTTTCGGCTTTTTATTTTTAAAATGCGTTGACTTTAATCATTTACGCACTACCTTTAGAGTGTAATTTATCTATCTTCTATTTCTTTCCGCCCTCTTTCCTATAAGGAATCTTTATGTCCAACAAAAAAGCACCCAAGTGGGGCAAGCAGGCGCGCCTTGTGCGCGGTTCGCTCCGCTATAAGTTGATGCAAGGCATCAGCAAGATCTTGTGGGGTCGTGAACTCGGTTACCTTTCGTGGTGGTATCATGCAAGCCGTGCGGCTGGCGTGATTTTTCATCACAATGGTAAGGTCCTGATGGGCCGTCGCCGTGGTACCCTCGACGCCAGCGGCAAGCTTAGCCTTATTGGCGGCTTCGTCGACGATCAAGAAACCTCAGCCGAGGCTGTGAGCCGTGAAATTTGGGAAGAAACGCGTCTGGAAATTCCAGCTAGTGTCTTCACCAACTCGCCGCTTTTCAAGCACACCGAAGGCTTTGGCGACATCGCCGAAATGACCGAAATGGCGCAGGTCGTCGTATGGTACACCTACGAGCTTAGCGACGAACAAGTCGCAGCTTTACAGTTGACCGAGGAAGTTTCGGAGTTTGTGTGGATTGACCCACAGAACATCGAAACCCTGAACGACGCTGGTGAGATGGCTTTTAGCCACCACTATAACCACACGAAGGAATTCTTTCGTCGTGGCCCTGCCAAATAACAGGTCAAACAACCCCTTTTAACGAACTTCGAGCCGCAGTGTTCTTTATTGAACCGGCTCATGGGCCACCGCTACCAGGCCCACCCACTGACCCTCCACCATTTTGGTGGAGGGTCTTTTTTATATCTACACATTGGGCACATACATTGCTAGAATGCCGCCAAATATAAATAAGAGATTCCCGATGAAGCTAAAACACCTCTACGGCAAACATGCCTGCCTTAATCGCAAAGACCCACGCTTTAAAATCTTGCAGGTTTTAAGCTTGGTTTTATTTGGCCGCAAGCTTGCCTATGGCAGCTGGTGGTTGCATGCAGCGCGCAGCACAGGTGCTATGCTTTTTCAAGACGGTAAACTGCTGCTTGGCCGCCGTGACAACAGCTTTGATGGCAACAAAAAGTTTTCAACCTTTGGCGGCTTTGTTGATAATTTTGAAACCTTCGCCCAAGCCACAAGCCGCGAACTCCGTGAAGAAGTTTGCCTTACAATCCCGCCGGTAAAGTTCAACACACGTAATCTATTTTGCATGGACCAGCGCCGTTCTAGCATTAGCGAGCAACATGACATGCCAAGCGTTTCTACAATTTACATTTACCACCCCACAAAAGAAGAACTCAGCACCCTTGCCACCACCAAAGAGGTTTCGGAGTTCAAATGGGTAGACGAAGAAGATTTGGATGCCATGTATAAAAAAGGCGAGCTTGCCTTTGAACACAACTACAAGCTTGCCAAACAAGCTTTTGCTGAAGGCTGGCACCTAGAGACACCTGAGTTCCATATTATCCACGAAAGGAATGGCACCTATGACTGATGAAGTAGAATTTGCACAAACCCGTTTAAACAAAGCCCTTGGCGATTTTGGTGTCCTAAAGCCAAAGTCACTCCGTTACAAGTTTATGCAATACATGGGCGTGTTGCTGTGGGGCCGTAAACTAGGTTACATGGCGTGGTGGCCACGTGCAGGCCGTTCGGCAGGGGCACTCCTTTGCAACGACGGTAAAATTTTAATGGGCCGCCGCCGCAACATGCTTGATGGCAATGGCAAATACAGCTGGCCTGCTGGTTTTATTAATAAGGGTGAAACCTCAGCCCAAGGCCTTTCGCGTGAAATTTGGGAAGAAACCCGCCTTAAAATTTCAGCCGAGCACTTTACCGTTGATACGCTTTTCTACATCCGCGAGCGCTTTGGCAACATTGCCGAAATGCATGACTCTGACACCATTTCGCTCAGCTACTACTACCATTTGCCTGATAGCGAGATTGCCAACATTCAAGAAACTAACGAGATGCATGACTTCAAATGGATTGACGAAATCGAGCTTGATAAAATGCACGAAAATGGTCAGCTTGCTTTTGAAAGTGAATACAAAGCCATTAAACATGCGTTTAAGTTGGGCATCCCTACGCAAGAATAATAATTAATTGTTTTCTATGCGCATATACGTTAGTTAAGAAAGGTCTTATATAGGCCTTTCTTTTTTACCTTTTTATTTTCTCCTGTTTCTTTTCGACGGAGCATAAATCTCTATGACACAACTGACCAAGGCGCAGCTTAACCAACAGCTGCTGGCCGCAGCCAAAGCGAACGACCTGACCAAAGCACAAGCCCAGCTTGAACTTGGTGCTGATCTTTCGGCCGCTGACCAAGACGGAACCACCGCCGCCATCCTGTTTGGATGGAACGGAAATGACTTTGCCGTCCTCGAGCTTGCCCAGCAAGACGCTGACGTGCTGAAACAGCAAAACTCGGCCGGCTACACGCCGACCATTTGGCTTGCCGCCGATGCCAACCAAAAGGTTGATGGCATTTTGGCACTGGCCAAAATCAACCCTGAGGTGCTGCTGCAAAAAACTACCCACGGTGATTCGCCTGCAATTTTGCTGGCGTTCAGCGGACACATTAATGGTGTTTTGGCACTTGCTGCCATTAACCCCGAAGTCCTTACCCAGCGGGATGACAAAGGCTTTACGCCTGCCCACTGGCTTGCCCGTAACCGCTACGACATTGAGCTTGCAGCCCTTGCCGAAAAACACCCCGAGGTGCTGACCATCCCCGACCATAACGGTATCACGGTGATGCAGTACTACGTGCAGCGCAAACGCCTGCGCATGGTGCGTGCCCTTGTGCGTGCCGTGCCCGAAACCATTTATGAACCGGGCGTAAAACCGTTTTTGCGGAAGTACGACAAAACCATCGCCGGCCGCATTAGCCGCATGTTTTGGCGGGACGAGCCGCAAAAGGAACGCCCCACCAAAAAGCGCCCGACACCGTCGGACGACTAGGCGTTGGCTCATACCTCCTAACGCAAAAGCCCCCACATCACTGTGGGGGCTTTTTTTATTGTGTATGGCTCTTAGCCTACTAAAGCATGAGTGCCGTTTTGCACCGCGTGTTTAAACAACTCAAGCGCTTGGTTGTTTTCAGCTTCAGTGCCAATGCTAATGCGGATGTGATGCAACAGGCCATAAACCTCAACTGGGCGCACAATCACACCGTTTTGTTGCATAAACATAAAGATTTCCTGAGGGGTCTTTTTAGTGGCTGAAATATCAAGCAGCAAAAAGTTGCAAGCAGACTCACACGCCAGCAAGCCAAGGTCACTGTAGGCTTTGGTCAGACGGTCTTTTTCAGCCTTGTTATGAGCCACCGACTTTTGAATGTGCTCTGCTGCACCAAGAGCTGCTGTGGCCCCAGCTAGCGCTGGCGTTGAAAGGCTAAATGGTGGGCGCAGCTTATGCAAAACGTGGGCAATATGCGGCTGAGCAATACCGTAACCAGCACGAAGTGCAGCTAGGCCATAAACTTTTGAGAACGTGCGGCAGACCAGCAAGTTTGCGTAGTCTTTTACCAGTTCAACACCGTCAAAACCGCCGTCAGCAAGGGCGTATTCGGTATAAGCCTCGTCAAGCACCACTAAAATATGCGCAGGTACTTTATCTAAAAAATTACGGATTGTTTGCTCATCAAGCAGCGTACCCGTTGGGTTATTTGGGTTTGCGATGAAGATAATTTTTGTTTTATCGGTAATATGCTCAAGCATCGCCTGCGGGTTTGCGGTGTAGTTTTCTTCCTTTGCGGCAATACCTGTAGCGCCCACAACTTTTGTAAAAATCGGGTAGCACAAAAAGCCGTATTCTGAGTAAATCACCTCATCCCCTTCGCCAGCGTAGGCACGGGCGGCAAGTTCAAGCAGGTGGCTTGACCCTGCTGAAAGCACAATTTGTTCAGCGTCAACGCCGTGCTTAGCTGAAAGCGCCTTTGTAAGTTCTAGCCCGTCATTATCAGGATAAATATGGGTATCTTTCAAAGTCTCCGCCACAGCATCAAGTGCTGCCTTTGGGGCCCCCATTGGGCTTTCGTTTGAGGCAATCTTTGCCACTGATGACAAACCATACTCACGCATCACATCAGCAATAGGGCGGCCCGGCACATATGGGTGCAGAGTTTCAACATAGGGTTTTGCTGCCGGATGTTTAGGATGCGTCATGGTTTACCTCATTTTTATTTATTTTAGCGTTCAAGGCTAGCGCCAGCGGAGTAGATACTCTACCAGATAACCATCATGGTCTGAAAGTTCTTCCCCAAAAACACCGCCGTCAAACATGGCCATAATTTTAACGGGCTCAACTGAAACACGGTTGCCGTTTGCAAAACCCTGAATATCCTGTGTGCGGGCCCATGGGCGCTCCCCCTCAAGGTCAAGCTGGATATCGCAGTTATTGCGCGGGTCTAAGCAGTAATAGCGTGGCAACATGTAGGGCTCATCTTCACCAAGCACAGCCAAGGCGTGCTGGATGCGGTCTTCTTTATTTCGAATATTAAAGTCGCCGCCAAATATAAGGGGCATTTGGCGATCCCAGGTGGTTTTGGCAAAGTATTTAAGCTCGTACACCTGCAAGTTATGGGCAAAGAGCGAGCGCCCCTTTGGCACCTTCGAGGCCTTACGCGCATTAAGGTGGGTGTTTGCAATGAGCAAATTATCAGGCACGCCAGGTATCTCAACCTCAACGGCAAGTACGCCTTTGTTGGCTAAACAATCCCATCCGGCGCAGTATCTAAACGGGCGTGAGTATTTTTCAACAATTGGCAAATTACTTAAAACAGCAAGGCCGCTGTGGTTCAGCTTGCCCCAGCCTTCACCTGTAAAAATGTATTGCTTACGCTTAAAGTTTTGAGTGTATTCAGGGTCAAGTTTTGGGGCACGGTCTTTCCGTTTTGGGCCGTGCACATAGTTTGGGTAGCCGCTGTATTTTAAAAGAGGTGCCACAGCATCAGGGTCAAAGGCTTCTTGCAGCAAAATAATGTGCGGGGCAATATTGCTATCCTGAATGCTCGCAAGGTATTTGCCAATTTGTTCAAGAGCACCTTCACGGCCAAAGCCAATGGGCGGTGGCAGTGCAGCTACGTTGTAGGTTAAAACACGCAGGCGAACTGTTTTCTCACCTGTTTTATAATCCACCATAACCTCAGGCGGGTTAACAGTGGTCATTTGCGGCACGGGGCGGTCGGGTACTGGCCCTTGGCACGCCGACGAAACCACACCCACGGCAATGGCCAGCAAAGCGGTGGCGACCGCTGCAAAAGTGGTGCGTTTGTAAAGTTTGCGTGTCTTGGTGCGCATGGGCGCCCTCTAGAATGTAATGCCGAATTTAATACGGCACACGGTGCGTTGAAATTCGTATAACTCGGCCGAGGTCATTTCGGTTTTTTCTTCGACAGTTTCTTCGACAGTTTCTTCAGTCACCTCTTCTTTTGGCTCAGGCGCGGCTACGGGGCGCACATTATCAAGCTCAACCTTTGGCGCGCCATTAGGGTCGTTCGGGTCAATAATAATGCGGGCGCCTTGCTCGCGCAGGGCTTTTTCAAAATCTTGTGTTCCGTCAAGGCCCGGCAAAATAGCACGGTTATCTTGTGGGTCTGCGTTGAGGGTCACGTTATTGCTGGCGTTAGGGTCCATTGTGGCGGGGGTTGTCCAACCATCGTCAGGCAGGTCATCGTTTAGAGTATCTGCTTCGAGTTGCATTGCGACCATATCGCCCTGAATGGCTTTTTGCGCCATATTAAAGCATTCGTTATAAGTTGGGTCAGCAGGCTCTTCAGCCAGTACCGAAGGCGCAAGGAAGATGGCATAAAACAGAGCGGCCAAAAGCAAGACACTTGCTTGTAGCCCCATACGCAAAGCGTTGTGTTGGTAAGTTTTTACTGCAACTTTAGCCATGATTTTACTACCTATTTCTTGTTGCCTCCTTATAGTATGCGACACAAATTGGCTTGCGGGCAAACTAAAGGTTTGCTAAAAGTTTTATCTACTCTGAATGTGGGTGGTTAGCTCAGTGGTAGAGCACTTGCTCGACACGCAAGGGGTCACTAGTTCAATCCTAGTACCGCCCACCATTTAGTATCTACTATTTCTCCCAACGAACCCCCGCAATTTAAGTTCCTGCTATTTTGCCAACAATGGCGCAAATGCCACATACAGCACCTTGAACTGCATACCACCATTTGTTGAAAATCATTTTCTTGGCTACACTTAGCGCATCAACAACGCACACACGAGGCTACATATATGGCAGATGCCACCTGGTACTATGAAAAAGATGGCGAAGCTATTGGCCCTTTCCAAAAGCGCCTGATTGAATCCTTTATTCGCAGCAAGGTTATTACACCCGAGACTTTAGTCTGGGAAGACGGCACAGAAAAGCAGACCGCGCGCGTGGCTTTAGGCTTACCTGAAGATGCCGAACCCACGCAAAAGCCAGCTGAAATTAAAAAGCCTGAAGCGCCCACACCCACACCCGAGCAACAGGTTCCTGAAAAAACGACCCCTGAGCTAACAACGCCTGTACAACCAAGCCCTATAGCAGACGACGCTACACCATACCCGCAAACCGGCACTGATGCGACGAGTCCTGAGCGCCCGCCTAATACAGGCTTTAGCCTAACAAAGCCCCTACCACACCCGTTAACAGACTTTCAGATGACGCCCCCTAAACCAGCCCTACGTGGCTTTGCTAAATTGGTTGATTTTTATATTGTGATTCAAGCCTTCTCGCTTGGTGTTGTTTTGATTGCGCCTTCACTATCGCCTGCTACAAATATGCGCCTAATGGTGTGGGCACTTGAGGTTAAGAATAACCCCATGATGTGGACGTTTATTATTGCGGCAATTATTGTGGTTGCCGTCAGTGCGTTTATTACGTTGGTTCGTTCTCATTTTGGAGCCACCCTTGGCGAGTGGATTACAGGCACCCGCCTCACCACCCATACCTTTGAAAAACCGCAGCCGTTAAAAATCTTTTTCCGTGAGGCTTACGTCAGCACTTTAGGGGCTGGTGGCTACACCATTTACCTAGGCTGGCTTTTACCTGTGTATTGGTACTTTTATATTATTCGCCGTGGCCTCACACCGTGGGACAATACCTTTAACACCGTTGTCGTTCATAACAATCAGCCCGTTAAAAAGACGATTCTTAAAACGCTACTTATTATTGCCATTGTGATTGGCAGCATGGTGTTTATTGGTTTCGTTATGGGTGTGCTTAAAGCCATTAACCGGGGGATTGCTTCATAATGACGACATTTTGGCACTACACACTGCGTGGCGAAGCACAGGCACCTATCAGCACTGAGCAGTTAACAGATCTTATTAAATCTAGCGGCATTACACGCTACGAATTAATTTGGAAAAAAGGCATGAAAAAGTGGGAGCCTGCAGGCAAACACTTTGACGAGCACTTTACCCTCTACCAAGAAAAGAAACCGATTTTCTGGAAGCACGGGCTTAGCCTTGTTTTGCTGGTTGTTATGCTGCTGGCAATTCAGCTTACGGTATCACTCCCGATGCATGCCGTAGTTAAGGCGCTATTCTTCTTGATATTTGCAGGCATTTGCTACACCACTGCGGTATTACTGCGCCGGCTTTATATTTTAGCCAAGCGCTTAACCCTTAAGAAAAATAAAAACGCAGGGCTTGGCCTTAAGGCAGGCACCATGGCGCTAAGTGTTATTTTGGGCGGCATCTTTTTGGTGCAACTTAAAACCATGAACCAAATTACATCGACCAAAATGGCGATGAATCAACTTAAAGAATACTCATTCAAAGTAAACGACCCTACAAACCCTCAAAAACTGATGATTGAGGGTAACATTGGCCCTGACTTTGCTAAGACCCTTGATGGTATTTTACAAAAATTCCCAAGTATTAAGATTATTGAAGTCACAAGCGGTGGTGGCCTTTTAGGCGAAACACTAAAGGCCGCTCAGATTATTGAGCAACGCCCACAAATTGCCGTACATGCCAAAAAGCAGTGTGCCAGTGGTTGTATTGTTATTCTATTTTCAGCGCAAGAACGTTGGGCCGATCATGACGTTAAGCTTGGCTTCCATGGTGCTTCAAACCTTGTAGGTTCTGATGACCCTGCCGAGCTTAAAAAGCATAACCTGCACCTACGCTTGGCTGATGCTTACCTTGAAAAACGTCATGTGCCGCAAGATGTATTGCCCCATAAATACAGCTCAACCGACACAAAATTTTACTATGTTGAGGCCCCTCGCCTGTTAGAGTCAGGCTCGCTTACGGCCATCATGAAAGACGGTAAACTACTGCGCTCAGCAAGTGCCCTAAACAAAAAAACTACCGTTAGCAAAGGGCGCATTGCACGTACGCCCCCTGCACCTCAAAGAGCTGCGCAAACCAACACGCAGACCCTCCAAAATCAAGCTGCACCACCGATGACGAAGGAACAGATTCTAAAAGCGGAAGAAAAGACATTAGGCATGTTGTTTGGCGCCATTGGTAAAAAGCGTAAACCCATTATGGAAAAGTACTTTGAGACTCTAAAGCAGGTAATGCACAACCCCGAAATCCGCACCCGAGCTGTGCGTGACCTGATGAACCAGCTTTACCCTGATATTTACGACGAAGCCGGCGACCTTGAAATTATGTTGTACCTAGACGCCTTTATGGGTCAAATTCAATACCTTGCAAACCAGAATGAATGGGTTGCCTGCGTTTATTACGATAGCCCGCAAGAGTTTATTGAGCGCAGTGTCGTTGATATGCAAAACCTAACTTATTAATACGCCACTTTTGCAACGATGGTGCTTACCAGCCACCCGCGTAACAATCAGCCTCCGACTATGGAAGTCCTTAAAGCCATTGACGATGTGGTCCGCGCAAAGAAAGCCTACCGTATTGATACGGGCCCTCAACGCTATGCCGGCAGCGAGACTGCCCTTGTAAGAACGGGGTGCCTCACAAAGCTTTACGCCTATGAACTCATCAAAAAACAACCTAGCGAAATGCAGCCCCACCTGGCCCGCCATTTCTTTAAGGTGCGTTTTTAAGGGGTACTCAAGTTATTTTCTGGAAGGTTTTTAGCATTGTTTTTTGCGCACACTCAAGTAAAGTGCGGGCATGGTTTTAACAGTTACTAACCTTACATACCGTGTTGAAAATCGTCCGATTTTAGAAAACACAGGATTTACCGCCATGAACAAATGGCGCGTAGGCGTTGTGGGGGCGAATGGTTCGGGTAAGTCGACCCTGCTTAAACTTATTGCGGGCGACCTACACATGGACGCTGGCGAAATCAGCCTACAGCGTGGCCTGAACCTAGGCATGATTAAACAGGACATGCCCGACGACAGCATGAGCTTGCTTGACGTTGTGCTTTCAGCTGACAAGCGCCGCAGCGCACTTATGCACCAAGTTGAGAATGAAAAAGACCCTTATAAACTTGCTGATATCCACGAGCAACTGCACGCCATTGATGCCTACACAGGCCCGGCTCGGGCCTCGAGCATTTTGTCAGGCCTTGGCTTTACCACAGAACAACTAGGCGACCCGCTATCATCCCTTTCAGGCGGTTGGCGTATGCGTGTGGCACTAGCGGCGGCCTTGTTCCAGCAGCCAGATGTTTTGCTACTTGATGAGCCGACCAACCACTTGGATATTGAAGGCATCATGTGGCTAGAGAACTACCTAGCCAATTACCCGCACACGCTGCTTATTGTTTCGCACGACCGTGAAATTTTAAACAAATGTACTGACCACATTCTGCACGTGGAAGAAAAAGCCCTGACCATGTACACAGGCAACTATGACACCTTTGAGCGTGAGCGTGCCGAGCGCCGTGCCCAGCAGCAAAAGATGCACGAAAAGCAGCAGGCACAAAAAGCCCATATGGAAAGTTTTATTAACCGCTTTCGCGCAAAGGCCAGTAAGGCTAAGCAAGCGCAAAGCCGTATTAAAATGCTTGAACGCATGGAGTTTGTGGGGGCTGTCGCTGATGAACATCAGTTATCATTCAGCTTCCCTGAGGCAGAAGACATCCCACCGCCGCTTATTGCATTGAACGAAGTGACCCTTGGGTACGGCAATAACCCGCCAGTCCTTAAAGGCGTGGATGACCGTATTGATATGGATGACCGCATTGCCCTATTGGGTGCCAATGGTAATGGTAAATCAACCTTGCTTAAGTTCATCGCAGGCCGCCTTAAAGCCAAAGCTGGTGGCATGCACCAAAGTAAAAAGCTTCGTATTGGGTATTTCTCGCAGCATCAGACCGATGAGCTGAATGTAGACTCAACCCCGTTCCAAGAAATGCAGCTTTTGATGAAAGGTGGCGAAGCTGGTGCACGTGGTCGCCTTGGTCAGTTTGGTTTTAATAAATCTTTGCAGGACACACCTATTAAAAACCTTAGTGGTGGTGAAAAGTCTCGCCTCCTTTTTGCGCTTATTAGCTATAACGCGCCCCATTTGCTTATTTTAGACGAACCAACCAACCACTTGGACATTGGTGCCCGCGAAGCTCTTATGCAGGCTCTAAACACCTATAATGGCGCTGTATTGATCGTTTCGCACGACCCTTACATGGTGGAACGCGTGGCCGACCGCCTATGGCTGGTTCAAGATGGCAAAGTGACCGACTTTGACGGCGACCTCCGCACCTACCGTGAGATGGTGGTTCAGAACCGCCGTGACCAAAAGCGTGACGAACGAAACAGCAAAACAGGCGACGATGGCCTGACTGCAAAAGAGCAGCGTGTAAAAGCCGCCGAAGCACGTAAAAAGCTTGTCCCTTTGAAAAAGGAAGTAGAAAAAGCGGCAAAGCTGGTTGATAAGCTGACCGAAAAGAAAAAAGGCATTGAAGCCCAACTAGCCGACCCCGCTATTTACGATGATAACGACACCGTAAAAGACCTACAGTTTGACTATGGCCAACTGCTAAAAGAAATTGACCAAGCCGAAGCCGCCTGGCTTGAAGCTGAAACAGCACTAGAAGCCGCCCAACCTTAAATGTTACACTGATAAATATTTTTTGAGTGCGTGAGGGGTATCAACGCACAATTGCGTAGTACTTAATACAGGGTGCGCAAGCAACAATTAAACTTGGGTAACATACCCAGCAACACCGGAGGTTAAAGATGAAAACACAACTACTAACAGCTGCTCTATTTGGTTTGTTGGTTGCAACAGCTAGCCCTGCTGCTTTTGCAGACCACCATAAGGAACATGGTAAAGACATGAAAGCTGACCACCACATGAAAGCCGATAAAGACGGTGATGGCGCGCTTAGCTACGATGAATTTATTAACATGAAGAAAGAGCGCTTTGATGAGATGGACGCCAATAAAGATGGCAAAATCTCAAAAGAAGAAATGCGCGAAGCCCACAAAAAGTACCGCAAAAAGTTCAAGAAAACTGGACAAAAGCTGTGCGATAAGGACAAAAAAGGTGCTGACACAGACAAGTAATCATCCGACAGAGGCCGCAAACCCTCTGATGACACGGATCGCTAACGGTGACGAGCAGGCCATGAGCCTGTTCGCTACCCGCTACGGCGGGCGCTTATATGCGCTTGGCTGCCGCATGCTGGGTGACCCCAGTATTGCTGAAGATGCCCTGCAAGAAGCTTTGATTAAAGTATGGCGCTTTGCCCCCTCGTGGGACAGTAAAAAGGCTGCCGCCTTTACCTGGAGCTACCGTGTAATGATGAATACTTGTAATGATATTTTGCGTAAGAAACAACGTGGCCAAAAGCTAGAAACTGCCCTTTTGACCGACCCAACTTACGCCCCAGACGATGGCCTAAGTAAAGCCAGCAAAATGGCCGTTGCCGATGCCGTATTAAAATTGCCTGAAAAACAGAAGCTCAGCATTGTGCTGACCTGTTGGGAAGGCCTAAGCGTTGCTGAAACTGCTGATGTTTTAGGTGTAACGCTTAAATCGGTTGAAAGCCACCTCACCCGTGCTCGTAAGGCCCTGCGTGAAATGCTTGAAACCGAAGACGACGAACCTATTAGAAAGACAGCGTAATGAAACCCATTAAGACACCATTCCAGCCGTTAAGCACTGAGCGCCTGAATGAAATGGCGCAGGTTGCAACCCAGCACCGTCAGCGTGTATCACCGTTGATGTTTCTGCAGCGTTTTATCACGCAAGAGCGCGGGGCCTGGGCCTATGCGCCAGCAGGTGCTTTTGCTGTTGTTGCCGTTGTTATGTTTGCCCTATATACAACCCCTACAACCACACAAGACGAAGACCTTATTGCCCAAGTAGAACAGGCCGACTTGCTTGTGATGCTAGAAGAAAACCTTTACTAGGGTTTTACCGCTCTTCATTTTAAGGCTGAGGCTACCCCCTCAGCCTTAACTTTATGTTAAAAATCAGCGCCTTAATAGGCATTGACAGTCTGTATGCAAAGGCATACACTCCGACCCTTGTGAAAACTAGGGTAATCCCCCCACCATGCTTGATATTAGCGCTGAAAAAACTTGGAAAAGACCATTCGTCAATGCGGGCAAACTTCTTGTAGGCCGCGGCGTTCAGGGTATTTTATCAATCGCATACCTTGCTTTTGCCACACGTACCCTCGGTGCGGTTGACTTTGGTGTTCTTACCCTGATTCACTCATCAACGTTGCTTTTACGCCACGTGCTTGGCTTCCAATCGTGGCAAATGATCTTGCGTTACGGCGCAAACGCCCTCGAAACAAAGAACACCCTTCATATTAAAAAACTGATTAGCTTTGCCTTTAGCATTGAGTTTTTAGCCGCCATGATTGGCGTGATTGGCCTATGGCTTTACGCAGGCGAAGTTGTGCACCAGTTGCATATTTACGATGAACTTGCCCCCATGGTGCGTATTTACGCCCTGATGCTTATTGTATTGCTGATGAGCGATGTGGGCCTTGGCATTTTGCGCCTAACCGACCGCCATGACCTTATTTCGTGGCAGGTCACGATTGAGCCTATCATCCGCTTTTTTGGCGCTGGTTATCTTTTCCTTAACGGCGGTACTTTGCTTGAGTTTATTTGGGTTTGGTTTATTGCAGGCATGATTAGCCGTGCCGGCCTTATTGTTATTGCTTTGTGGAACCTTGCCTCACACATCAAAACATTTAAGCAAGATGCTGACGTTGAAAACTTTGCGATTCCACCCATTGAAAAAGGCAAGTTTAAAGCCCCTCAAAAAGGGATTTGGAAATACGTTTTTGGCACCAACCTCGACTACGGCCTAAGCCTTGGTATTAACCAACTTGGCCCTGTTTTGATTGGTATTGTTTTGGGGGCTGGCCCTGCTGGTTTGTACCGTGTGGCGCAGCAATTCTCGAATATTATTGGCCACCCTATCAGCAAAATGCTATTACCTGCCATTTACACAGATATGACCTGGCTAAACACCAAAGGTGGGGCAAGCCAGCGCCGCCAAATGGTGATGCGCACAGGCCTCATTGCAGGTGGTATTGCCACAGCAATCTTTTTGATTTTGGTAGTATTTGGCCACTACTTGATTGATGCCATTGCGGGGGTTGAGTTCCATGATGCTTATGGCGTTATGCTTGTATTGGTGCTTGCTTCAGCGGTGACGGCAATTAGCTTTGCCCTTGAGCCTTTATTGATGACTGCGGGTAAAGTGCGTGAAGTTATTACCGCACGTTTGGTTTCAACCGTCGCTTATGTATTGTTTATGGTATGGCTAGCTGATGATGAGATGTTTGGCCTTATGGGTGCGGGTTATGCACTATTAGGTCGTGCAATCGTCTTTATGCTGATTGCTTGGGTTTACGGCCGTAAGCTTATGGGTCCAGAAGCCGCACAAGTAACGGCCGAAAGCACTAAAGCAACCAAGTAAGATTGCTTGACGAATATACCAAGCTAGATTATAGATTGAAGACCATTTCTCAAGCTCGAATGGCGGAATTGGTAGACGCGCTACCTTGAGGGGGTAGTGGGCGAAAGCCCGTGGAGGTTCGAGTCCTCTTTCGAGCACCATACAAAAAGCACCCATTTGGGTGCTTTTTTGTGTGGTATTCAAGCCCGACGAGAACCGTAGGCGCGAACGTAAAGAAAATAGTGCGGGGCACTATTTTTAGTGAGCGCGCAGAGAAGCTATGCTTCGACGTATGCATGACTTGCTCAAAGCAAGGAATGCCGAGTCCTCTTTCGAGCACCAAATTAAGAAGCTCCCGCTTGGGGGCTTTTTTTTATTTGCCCCTCTCCCCTAATAGGCGTAGGGTTCAAAGGCATAAAAGACATGCCATAAATAGGACTATAAGCTATGACTCAAGCCGCCAAATCATTCCGCCAGACCCCATTACAAGATAAAGCAGCAGCCTACTTTAAAGACCTGCAAGAGCGCATTTGCGCAGCCTTTGAAGACCTTGAAACTGAAGGCGCTACATTTGAATGCACGCCTTGGACAAAAACACCGGAAGAACAACTTAAAGGCGGCGGTGAAATGCGCCTTATGCGCGGTGAAACTTTTGAAAAAGTTGGTATTAACTTTTCAAAGGTATACGGCGAGTTTACAGGCAAATTTGCAAAAGAAATCCCTGGTACAACCAAAGATGACCGAAGCTTTTGGGCGTGTGGCGTTTCGCTTGTGGCCCATATGAAAAACCCTAAAGTGCCTGCCGTTCATATGAACGTACGCCATATTGTAACGGCTGAAAAAGCATGGTTTGGCGGCGGCGCTGACCTTACCCCAAGCGAAGAGTTTGCTGAAGACACCACATTCTTCCATGCCTGCTTTAAAGAAGCCTGCGATAGCTACAGCCCAGATGCTTACGATAAATACAAAAAATGGTGTGATGAATACTTCTTCTTGCCGCATCGTGGCGAAGCCCGTGGCATTGGGGGTATTTTCTTCGATTACCTAGAAGACCGCCCAGAAGAAACCTTTGCTTTTGTACAAGCTGTGGGTGAAGCCTTTATTAAAGCGTTTACAACCATTGTTAAGCGCCGCATGAACATCGACTTTACCGAAGCCGATAAACACACTCAGAAGCTTAAACGTGGCCGCTATGTGGAGTTTAACTTGCTACACGACCGAGGCACCCGCTTTGGCTTGATGACAGGTGGCAATACCGAAGCTATTTTGATGTCACTGCCCCCTGAGGCCTCATGGTAATTGCCAAAACCTCATAATTAAAAAGCCGCCCAAATGGGCGGCTTTTTGTATGGATGCTCTACCGTTTTAGGAGAGGCTTTAGGATGAGAAAGTTGAGCTTCAAAAGGCGAAGTGTATAAACAATACACGAGCCTGAAGAAGATCAGCTTAATCGCCCAAAGAATCCCTAAAGCTTAAAGCGAGAGATTTGTTGTGCCAAATTCCCGGCCTCATCAGCCATTGAGTTTGTGGCAGCACTGGTTTCGGTTACAGCGTTGGTGGTTTGACCCATCTGCGCTGAGAACTCTTTTACAGTTGATGAGATTTGCTCAATGGTGCTTGATTGCTGGTTGGTTGAACCGGCAACTTTATCCATTTGTTCGTTAATCCCATGGATTGAGTTTGAAATTTTGTTCAGCGCTTTTTGTGAGCGCTCAATGTTGCCCTGCAATACAGCGAGAACGTTGTTAATTTCGGTGGTTGATTTTGTGGTGTGTGCGGCAAGTTTACGCACTTCATCAGCCACAACCGCAAAACCTTTACCAGCATCACCCGCACGGGCAGCTTCAATAGCGGCGTTTAGTGCTAGAAGGTTTGTTTGCTCTGATATTTCATCAATAACTTTTACCACGGTTGTAATGGTGCTTGAGTTCTCGATAAGCTCTTGCATGATGGTATCAGCATCTTGAGACTCTTGTGTAATTGTGCGGATTTCGCTTGTTGCTTCGTTAGTTAGACGGTTGATATCAAGCGTTGTTTCAGCAGAGTCATTCACAGCATCAACAATTTGTTTAAGCGCAGCTTCTTCGTGCTTAATGGTTGCGGCAATCTGCTGTGAGCTTGTGGCCACCTGCTGTGAGCTTGAGCCCACAAGGTTTGCTGTTTGCTGCACTGATTTCAGAAGGTCGCTCATGTTATCGCTAAAGCGGTTAAAGTAACGGCCAAGGTCAGTGATTTCATCACGGCCGCGCTCTTCAACACGTACGGTAAGGTCAGCTTCGCCTTCGGCAAGTTCACGCATTTGATCAATCAGTTTACGCAGTGGCTTTAGAATTGAGTTTGTTACAAGCTGGGCTGTAATCTGAGCCAAAATAAAACCAAATACGGTTAGAGCCACCATGGCTTGCCACATCATTTCAAAGTCTTTTTCTGCAGATTCTAGCGCATGCTCGGCATGAGTGCTTAAGTCATCAAAGAAATTTTGGCTAGCGTCTACCAACGCCTTTTTCTCTTCAAGCATATTTGAAACCACACGCTCAACCGAGGCGTTATCTGCGCCGTTTACAGCGGTAATAAGGGTACGGTTAATGCTCACCATAAGGTCATTCATGGCAGTTTCGATGCCGCTTAGTGCATCGGCTGTTTGCGAGCTTGAGTCGGCATCAATGTCAGTCTTATATTTCTTAAAATCTGCTGACAGCTTGTTCATTTCAGCGTTAATTTCGCGGGCTTGCTGTGGTGTTGGACCAGCAAAAGCAGCTAGAGTTGCTTGGTCAACCACTTGGTAAACGTCTTTTGAAAGTGTGTTTAGCTTTTCAATTTTCGCTGTATCTTCGTTCAGTGCTGCAAAGTTACCGTAAAGGTTAGCGGCAAGCAAAATACCTACAGCGGCCATTGCAACCTGCATAAAGTTGATCCCCGCAAAGCTTACGCCTAGACGAAGACGAATGCGGATTGTACGAATAATTTTATTTAGAGTTTCCATAGCGAAAATTCGAGCCTTTTAATGTTGAGCTTGGTTTTATTTTTTCAGTGTAAGCCCCCCATGGCCAACATTCAACTGAATCATATTGAAACATATGACATTTAAGCAAAAAAGATACCTAGGGTGTCAGATTTACAACAAATAGGGAGCTTTAGAGCAAAAAAACAGGCGCCCGAAGGCGCCTGTTCTACTAAGTAGTAACTTAGATTAGATACTTGGAGCAACTGTGATGTTCAGTGTCTCTGAGTAAGTACCGTTCGGGTTACCAGTGATGTCAGTCGCAAGTGCGGTGAAATCAATAGTACCGTTATCAGCGGCAACAGTTACACAGTCATCGTTAGCACCAGTTGTTGCATCGTTACCTTGTGAGTTACGTGCAGTCAGCGGAGTACCGGCAACAACAGCTGTTGCACCGTTAACACCATCATCATATGTGAATGAATATGGAATGTTGTTCACACCGTCTGATAGTTCAAACGTACCTGGAGTATCGTTTGAGTCAAACGTGATCTGGTATGGAGCTGTTTGGTTAAAGTAAACACAAATTGTTTCAGTTGCTGAAAGGTCAGCACCTGCAAATGTACCCAGAGAGGTATCATCAAGGTTTGAAACTTTAAGTTTGTTATCTACGATTAGAGATACGATAAGATCACCTGATGAGGTAGGACCGGTCGCACCTTGGTTAGCAGCCATCGATGTGGCCACACCAGCAGCACCCATTGCCAAAAACGTTGAAGCAAAAAGTGTATTTTTGATTGTTTTATTCATAGGATATATCCTCACTTATTATTGCAATAGTGACTCAACCCCTTTGCTTTACCCTCTTGCGAACAAAGCAAAAACTTTTGAGCCCCGCCCTATTTAGTCACCTAGGTGCCCGTTACCTACGATGCAATTCCCAGAAACTTTTTCTAGAGCATTTACATTTACATGCAGCTTTCGCCACACGTTCTCTTTTAAGGGCGCACACCAGTAAACACCTGAATTTCCTGACAAAAATTTTACAAAACCCTTAAAATCCGCCATTTTTTCGGTGTTTTTTTGTTTTCCTGACAAGGCGAAATCTGCTGACAGTCATGTGTATATGCAAAAAAACAGGCGCCTGAGGGCGCCTGTTCTACTAAGTAGTAACTTAGATTAGATACTTGGAGCAACTGTGATGTTCAGTGTCTCTGAGTAAGTACCGTTCGGGTTACCAGTGATGTCAGTCGCAAGTGCGGTGAAATCAATAGAACCGTTATCAGCAGCAATAGTTGCACAGTCATCGTCTGCACCTGTTGCTGCATCGTTACCAGCCGAATCACGACCTGTTAGAGGTGTACCAGCTACAACGGCAGTTGCACCGTTCGTACCATCATCGTATGTGAATGAGTAAGGAATGTTGTTCACACCGTCTGAAAGTTCAAATGTACCTGGGGTATCGTTTGAATCAAACGTGATCTGGTATGGTGCTGTTTGGTTAAAGTAAACACAAATTGTTTCAGTTGCTGAAAGGTCAGCACCTGCAAATGTACCTAGAGCAGTATCATCAAGGTTTGAAACTTTAAGTTTGTTGTCCACGATTAGTGATACTACAAGGTCACCTGATGAAGTTGGGCCTGTTGTACCTTGAGTAGCAGCCATTGATGTTGCTACACCAGCAGCACCTACTGCCAAAAACGTCGTTGCAAAAAGCGTGTTTTTGATTGTTTTGTTCATGGGATATATCCTCATTTATTATTATTGCAATAGTAAACACAACTCATTTTTATAAGCCATGCTATCTCTAAGGCCAAAGCCCCCATTACCTACGGTCAGGCTTGGGCCTTCGGCTACAAGAGCGCATTCGCGTTCCCGTAGTGCAACGGTCGTTAGCAAGTATTATCCAACACAGCTTGGGACCATTACATCTTCAGACAATGCCTCAGTAGCCTACATAGACTTATGGGGCATCGCTTTAGAAGCTAATTGTCTTCCACGGTAATAGACTTTGCACAGACCGTGCCAAAATGAGAAAACTCAGCAGAAATACTGGATTATTTTTATAGACAGAGAATATCGCCCACGTAGCTAAACACACCTTCAACATCAATTTGCGGCACAGCGGCCGTGCATGTTTTTTGGCGGTTTTCCACGTGCATCACATCTTGCGCTGCGATTTCGGTTTGGAAATTCCCGAACTGATCAGTCAGGGTTGAGGTTGAAGCCCCTTTAATACGCTGCCACGCCAGTGGGTTGCCCTCACCGTCTAGCAGGCGACCAAACACCAGAATAATTTTAGTCACATCAAAATGAACAATTTTGAAATCACCATTAATAAGTTTAAAAGTACGCGGTGTATTTTCGTAGCTCACAAGAGCTTCTTCGTTTTCGGGCTCAAGCGTTAGGTTGTAAGTTTGGAACGGTTGCACAGCCAATGAAATTTTTTCACCAACTCGACCGCGACCTAAAATTTGGTGGCCGCTCTTAATAACCATAACTTCACCCTTAGCTGAACCTGTAATATCAACAATTACTGTTGCCTCGCTTAACGCGGCACCAACAAGAGTACTGCTACCACCATCTAGGGCAAAAGTCGTACGTGCGGTTAAGCCAATAGAGCCTGTCACGTCACCATCGCGGTCATTATGAATACCGGTAAAGCGGGTTTCAAAATTGCGGCCTGTTTTTGTGAGCTGCAAATCATTCCCCACAAAGTTCTCGCCAGCATCGCGCGATAGGGTGTTTGTTAGAACAGCTTCAACACCCGGGCTACGTGAACTTACTCGCGTATCGTATGAAACTTGTGTTGTGGTCCGGCTTTGGTTACCCGTATCTGAGTGCTGTTGGCTTGTGGTGTTGGCCACAGTTAGGTAGCTGTTTTGTGGTGTATAGGTGTAGTTTAGGAACGCCCCGTAGCTATCGCCCACTTGGTTGCTTGAAGTATAGTCGGCCTGTACATCTAGGCGGTGCGTTAGACCTGAAATAAGGGGGTAGCGTGCTGTTGCGCCATAACTTACAACTGAGCCCCCACCATTGCTATTAGAGGTACCACGAAGTGTCAGCTGTAGTCGGCCAAATGCTTTTACCCACGCTGCAGTGAACTGCTCAGTTTCACCGACTAAGGGATTAAATTCATCAGATCGCGTAACGGCTGGCGACTGGTTATGGCCAGCAAGCGTTTTACGCATTTGTGCTGTTAACGTACCGAAGTTATCCGTAATAATCTGCGTTGAAAGGAACGCGCCAATATCACCATGATCTGTAAAGGAGAGGCTACCTCGTAGCTCTACGTCGCGCATGAATGTTCTGAATTGAGGTTCAAAGATATTTAAGTCTTTGCCCCCTAAAAATGCTGCGCCTAACTCAAGGTTAGAGGCTACACGACCACGGTAGTATGCCTCCCAAATAGGCTCGTCTGTGTTCGGGTCAATACCATCACGGGCAAAACCAATTTGAGCACGCCAGTCAGGCTTACCAAATGGTACGAGGCGTGTTGTTTTGGTAAAAAACTGATTTTCAGTCGTTACACGGCCAGAGCTATCCTCACGAATCTCAATAACAATATCGTAACTACCAGATGGGAATGAAGTTGTATCCAGCTGCTGCAAGCCAAAGTCGAGGATGTCGGTGTAAATAATCCGCCCTTCTGCAAACACACGAACGCGCGCTCGGCTCGGCACGAAAATTGTCACGACATCACCGCGATCTTGCAAGTCATCGTAAATCGTGTCGATGTTCGAGCCAACACTTACGCCCATAACTTCTTGCCCGCGGGCAAATTGAGTTCCTTGTGTTTGTGCAAAACCTGCTCGGTAAATACGGTCATCTTCTTCGTGGCCATAAAGCAAGTTACGGATGTTATAATCATCTGTATCTGAGTAGTCACCTTCCCAAAGCAAACGGTCACGACCACGCACAAGCGAGTTACGGTGGAAGAATGTACTATCAAACCCCTCGCCCTCAAGGTTGTTTGTTGTCACAACAGAAAATGAGTTTAATAAGCTTGGGCGCGCATCTGGCTCAACATCATCGCTTGCACGGTTCACAAGTTGTGCATCCAAAACCTGAGGCTCAAGATCCAAGAAAGCCTGGAATGAGTCAGGGTTAATAACAATTTTACCAACACCTTCGTGCAAGCGTCGCAAACCCAGAATTTTACCGTGGTTCAACAGGTTATAAACGGCCTTCTTATCTTTCACTTCGGGTAGCATTTCAAGCACACCCTCAGGGTCATGGAAGCGGGCCCAGTTGTTGGTGTACGTCACCAAGGCCTCACCACGGCGTTCATCTGCAACGTAAAAGTCAAATACAATGGTGGTCGGTGGTAGCTCAAGCACAAGGTCATCAGCATCACCTACGGCATTAACAGTCGGAACACTTTGCGCTGACGCATACGGCGTAGCCACTGCTAATGCAAATACAGCAAATAGCAGCGCTAAGCAAAATTGTCGTATGGCAGCAAGGTTAGCCAAGTGTTATCTCCGATAAGTGGGTTTATTTTACAGCGCCGATGATGGCTTTTTCGGTGCGGTCGTAAACTTTGTAGTAGTAAACAATGGGCTTATCGCCGCCGATTTCATAACTCCAGCTTTGACCTGGGTAAATGCGTTGGTATGGCAGGCTAATGCAGTCGTTCTTATTACCATCGAAGCAGTATTCTTTACGAAGGCGCATTTCAATACTGGTGTTACCTTCATTTTTAAAGTGGATGGCCTTTGCATCGCGCGTCCAAGTTAGTTTTGGGTTAATTTCTTTCGGGGCAACAGTCACAAAGATACCCATGCCTGAAATCATAGAAATGTTGGCGCTTAGGGCGTTTTGTGCATCAACCTCAGTCTGATCAAGGCCCATTTGCTGCAAGCGCAACGGATCAGGGATGGCCGCCTTAAAGGTAACGCGGTAGTAGCGCTCTTCTTTATCTGATGGTGGCTTACGGAGTACCAGACGCGCTTTCTTCATCTCGCCCGGGCGCAAAATCATGCTTGTTGGTGCCACCAAGAAATCAGTCGTAGGGATAATACGTTCTGTGCCGTCGTCATTAATAAGAGACTGCTCTGCGATGATATTCGTTTGGAGAATACGATTTTCTGAGAAGTTGCTCACGTCCACGTTTTCAATAGGGCGTTGATTTGGCAACATTGTACGTGTAACGGCATTTACCGCAATTTGAGCAGACGCACTTGGCGCAAAACCAACACTACTGCATGCAACTAGGGTTGCTAACAAAATTTTGGTCTTCACACCACATATAGACTTACGTGAAAAAGGTCGCATTACTTAGTTGCCTCTTATTTTAAAGGGTTATTCTCACCCTCAATGCTAACTAAGTCTGATGAAAGCAGGAAGCACAGAGAATCAAAACTGTGTTAATCAAGCATATGCCTGTTGCATAAAAGCAATCTAACACAGTTATAGATTCAAATTTCGTGCCAAGATTTGTTTGCTATAGGTCGTCGAGGAAGAACCCGTCTTCCTCAAGGCGGTTCTCAACGCGGGCAGTAATATCGCGGAAGGTAATAATCTCGCCATTAATAAGATCTTGGCGGATATCCTCTTGAAACTGACGAACAACTGGGTCTGTGATGTATTTTTGCCACGAACTAATATCCTCGGCCAATAGTAAGCGCTGCTTTTGGTCTAAAATCGGCTCACTCATGTTATCCCGGTTTTGCTGACCAATGCGCATCACATCAGGCAACGCCTGAACCATTGCGCCATTATTGATAAAGCGAGTTAAAAATGCACCAATCCCACATAGGTTGTAATTGTGGCCATCATCAATCTTTACCTTACCCAGGGCTTCACGGCGGTAAAGCGCTGCACATGGGTGCACATAAGTTGGGAAGAGTTTTACACCTTCAACAAGGTCATACAAAGGGCGGCCATTGCCATCAAGTGTAGGGAAGCGCTCAATCATTTGGCCACGAGCTGTGCGTGTTTCTGTCACGCCAAAAATAACATCGTAAGGCTCGCGGCGCATAATGCGAATCCGTGTATCAAACCCTGAAGGCAGTGGATCATCATCATCTTGAAAATATACAAATGGGTTATTTGAAAGTGTTAAGCCAAACTGGCGCAGCATATTCAGGTTACCGGTGGCTTGCGGTGGGGCAAAGCTTGCACGTACTTTAGGGAAAGGCAGATGGTCATTTTCAGAAAGCCACGAACGAAAAGCTTCTGCTTCGGCTTGTGCGGTAGAATCGAAAACGAGGCAAAAGGTGTGTTTTAACCACTCAGATGACTTTGCAGCCTCTTTGAACAACACTTTAAGGGCCTCAACCCCACGTCGGGTTGGGATGATTAAATCAACACTATATAGATTTTGCTGTTCCACAGAGATGCGCCTTTAATTATTACCATAAGGCCAGACGCACACCTTATTAAAGAGGTTTAATAAAACTGCGTTTAGACCGCTAAATATATGTAAGCAATATAAAAAGCGTATGACAACACAAACAGAACCCCAACGGTACGATTTACCATATTATGCCAAATAAACAGTGGCAACAACGCCACAGAGAACGCCATCATGATTATCAAATCGCGGCCCATGCCTTCTAGTGTAAGTGGCACAAACAGACCGCCAAGACCAAGAGCAGCAAAGATGTTTAGCATGTTACTGCCCATCACGTTACCCAAAATAATGCCGCAGTTCTTCTGGCGAGCCGCTGCAATTGTTGCAGCCAACTCAGGCAGAGATGTGCCCAAAGCCACCATACTTAGACCTACAATCTCAGAAGGTACGCCCCAGTCAGTGGCAATACCGATGGCACCTGTTACCAAAAGTTCAGCCCCTAGCCAAAGCCCCAAAAGGCCAATAAACGTTTTTGAAAGTGCTTCGCCCCAAGTTGGTTTTTCACCATCATCAATATCAACACTGCGTGCCTTACTTAATAGGTAAAGCAATACGCCTGACATCCCTGCTAGTAAAATAAGTGACTGCACAACCGAAACATAGCCCCAAATAACAGCAATGATGCACAAGAGGCTCGAGGCCATAAGCATCATAATATAGTCATTACGGGCGTATGCCGTTTTCATACGGGTGGTACCAAACAAAATAAGGGCCGTACCCAGAATAAGACCAATGTTTGCAATATTAGAGCCTACAATATTACCAACACCCAGAGCCCCCTCACCCCGCATGCCTGAGATAAGCGTTGTTAAAATCTCTGGCAGCGACGTACCAAAACCCACAATCACAACCCCTACAAATACAGCTGACAAACGCAACAAACGGCCAATATGTGTTGCACCTGTGACTAGCATATCGCTACAGAATGTCAGCATCATCAATCCGCTTACTGTTGCGACGTACATATTCAGAGTAATCATTGGATAGCCCTTCTTTTTAATCTTTCGTTGAAAGATATCATCCGCCCTTTTCAATTGCGAGTGTTTTAAATAAACCAAGTCACGCTGCGGTGATGTATTAAGCGGTGATACATTAATTTGTTGCAAAATATTTTATGTAAAGTAATTTGGTTCCACGCTCACATTTAAGGAATACCTAAACATATGAAATTTCAAAATAAAACCCAGTGGTCGAATGACCTCTTGATTGAAGATATTTTACCAGCCGAAGCTAAACTTTCCCTCCCCCACACGGCCAACTGTTTTGACGCCCTTGAGCTTCTGAAAAAATCAAACCTTGCCAATGCCCTCGTCAAAAATATGTCGGGGAGTTATTTGGGGGTTATTGCCACTCAAACCCTAAGTGGCCTTGAAGCAGACAAGCATCAGCACCCTATTGAAAATCACCTAGAAAAAGTCACAAGTATCTGCACACCCAAGTGCTCAGCTGGCGAAGTTGCCACCCGCCTTTTAGATAGCCAAAGCCCTTATGTGCTGGTTGTAAATTCATCAGGTCGGTTGATTAGCTTCCTTGAACCAAGTGACTTTAAGGCAACGCCTCTATTGTAAAGGATGGCAAAATATTGGAATCGCAGGATTTTATTTTTGTGCACCATATTGAGACGTATTAATATGCCTGAATAGGCTTTTTATAGCTTTTGTGTCAGAAATTTTATGTAAAAGTTAATATCAGACACCATATAATACTAACGGAAGGTTTGACGAAACTTTCTATGGGGGGTCAAAACCATAGTTAATCTGAGTCTACTTATGGCGCATTGCCTTAAGTAAACCCAAATTGACATTAGTTTTCCCGCCAACCAAAGTATGTTGGAGGAACCCTAGGGGATGAGACAAAATAAAACTAAAGCATCATGGTGGCTGCAGATTGCGGCCTGCTTCTGCATTTTAATGTCAGTTGCCCCTAATGCCATGGCTCAAGAAGCTGCCTCTAACCGACTTATTACCTCAGGTATCGGTAAAGGCCAAGCAGCCGCCCAACGTACACTTTCAGAAATTCAAACCCTGAATAACCTTGAAGACCAGCAAGAAGCCAACATCAACAGCCAAGAAGCCCAGCTTGCGGCAGAACGTTCAGACCTAAACACCACCACAGCACAAATTGATCAAATTGAAGCAGATATTGCTGTTCTTGATACAGACGTTCAGGCAGTAGAAACTGACCTAGCAACAATTGGTCAACACGCCCGCGAGCCTATTAGCACAAGCTGTACTGGCTCACAAAAACTTTACTGGAGCGGCGCTGCGTGGAGCTGTAACACAGAAACTGACCCAAGCATCGGTATTCACGCTAAGTCAACTCGTGTTCCACCAACCTGTAACGCTACATCGCAAAAACTAATTTGGAACGGCTCAAACTGGGCCTGTGCAACTGATGTTCCGGGTGAAGGCCCGCAAGGCCCTGAGGGTCCAGCTGGTGCAGATGGCCCTGCTGGTGCAGACGGCCCATCGTTATGGACGTCGTCAGGTGCAAATATTTATTACAACTCAGGTCGTGTAGGTGCGGGGACAAGTTCTCCCGCAACGCCGCTTCATGTGGGTGGCGATATGCGCGTAACCTCGCAACTGTTTGTGGGTGGATTGGTAATTCCAGGTAACGCAAGCCTTTGTGATGCTTCTCGTGAAGGTGCAATTCGCTTCAACACCTCAACAGACGCCATGTCAATTTGCCAAAACGGCGATTGGACAAACGTTCTTTTGGGTTCGGCTGCACCATGTTCACTACCTTGGGGCGGCATTATTTTCCATACACAGTCAACAACGGCTTACGCCTCAGCAACCGTACCTTACGGTAGCTCATGTAATGGCCAAACCCGTACATGTAACAACGGTGTGCTTAGTGGCTCTTACACCAACCGCACTTGTTCAGTAAACCCACCATCAAACTGTAGTGTTTCGCCTTGGGGTACAATTGCTCACGGCGCTAGCGTAACAGCATACAACGCAAACAGCGTGCCTTGTGGTAGCAGCTGTTCAACACAGTCTCGTACCTGTAACAATGGCGTACTAAGTGGCAGCTACTCATACGGTTCATGTTCTGTTGCAGCGTGCTCAAACTGTTCACTTGATGGTGCAACTGTTAACCACGGCTCAAGCCGCACCTTCTACCAAACCACACGTGCTTGTGGTGCAACCTGTGGCAGCATTGGCCAATCACGCTCATGCACCAACGGCTCACTTTCAGGTTCAGGTGCCTACAGCAAGGCAAGCTGCCCGGCGGCACAACCTTGTGGCTGTAACCTACCTTGGGGTGGTTCAATTTCAAACGGTGCAAGTGTAACGGCATACCAAACAAGCTCAGTTTCTTGTGGGAGCAGCTGTACATCACAAACACGTAGCTGTTCAAACGGTTCACTTAGTGGCTCATACACAAACGCAAGTTGTTCAGTAGGCTCATGCTCAAACTGTTCACTTGATGGCGCTACCGTTAACCACGGCTCAAGCCGTACCTTCTACACATCTACCAGTGTGCCATGTGGCAACAGCTGTAGCGGTGGTACCCGTAGCTGTAACAACGGCTCGCTAAGTGGCTCAACGTCTTACAACCGTGCAAACTGTTCGGTTGCAGGGTGTTCTAACTGTTCACTTGATGGCGCAACCGTTAACCACGGTTCAAGCCGCACGTTCTACCTTACAAGTCGTTCATGTGGGGCAACCTGTGCCAGCATTGGCCAATCGCGTACCTGTAACAACGGCTCGCTTAACGGCTCAGGCTCATACAGTAAGGCAAGCTGCCCTGGGCAAAGTTGTGCCAGCTGTACCCGCCCATGGGGTGGCACTGTGGCCCACGGCTCAAGCGTGACCGCTTATGCTGCAGCAAGCGTTGCCTGTGGTAGCAGCTGCACCTCACAGTCTCGTTCATGTAACAACGGCTCGCTGAGTGGCTCATACACAAACCAAAGCTGTAGCGTGGGTTCGTGTAACTGTAACGTGGGTGGATCAACCATCAGTAACGGTTCTTGTGCCACCAGATGGAACCGTGCCTTAGGGTATTCTGGATCATGTAACCCAAAATGTTTGTCTACAAGCGTTTGTTGTACTAATGGGTCGGCCAGTCCAACTGGATACACCAATCAGACTTGTGACTTCGAACCATGCTGTGGCGGTATGCCCTGTTAATAGATTGATGGAAAGCGATAAATGATGAAAACGAAAAAACATATTAGCCCAACACCTGCCAAGCCAGCGGCTTGGCTAAAGGTGATGTTGGCTGTTTTCTTTGTTGCCGGCTTTCTGATGGGCGGCCTCCCTGTCGCTGAAGCACAAAGCTCAGCCACGGTAACATCACGCGTGATGAAGGAAGGTTCATCACTGAACCTTGCCCGCCTGCAGGCGCAAATTAGTAATGTTCGCCAAGTATCGCAAGCACAAGAACCGCCAATGGATCAACTTGATGCGGAGATTGCAGCCTACCGTGCAGGCCCTAAGGCACAACTTAATAGTGATGTGAGTGCAACTCAAACAACCCTTGATGCTGCCGAGCAAGATGTAGACGATACCGAAACTATTCTTAGCACTGTGAAGCCACATGCACGCCAAACCCCATCAACTTGTGGTGGCGGCGAGGTATTATCGTTTGATACCGACGCTAACTCAGGCAGTGGCGCATGGCTATGTACTGATGAATCTGATCCTAACGCCGGCCCTCATGCGGCTGTTGGTCTAACACCACCTGTTTGTGCCGCTGGTAATGGTACAGCGGGCAACCCAGGTGGCAAACTTATTTGGAACGGTAGCCAGTGGCGCTGCTTGACTGATAGTGCCATTAACACTGGCCTTGTAGGCCCACAAGGTGCCGCTGGTGCTGATGGCCCTGCGGGTGACCCTGGTACAAGTATCTGGACCCAAACAGGTTCGCACATTTACTACAGTGCCAACTATGTTGGTATTGGTACCGCGACACCAACTTACTGGTTACATGTTGTGGGTAACACACGTATTACAGGTAATGCGGATGTAGGTGGCTCTATTAAGCTTGGTAACTCATCAACCTGTAACTCAACCTACCACGGTGCCTTGCGTTACAACACGAGTACTGACGAATTCTTGATTTGCCAAAACAACAACACTTGGGGTGTGGTTGACCTTGGTGGCATGGGTGACTGTGGCTCAAGCGACTGTGCCTTGCCTTGGGGTGGTATTATTGCCAACGGCTCAAGCGTAACGGCCTACCAACAATCATCAGTCCCTTACGGCAGCAGCTGTAGTTCACAAACACGCACCTGTTCATCAGGCACACTCTCAGGCAGCTACACCAAAGAAAGCTGTTCAACCCTACCTGCGGCAGACTGTGGTACCCCTTGGGGCGGCCTAGTGCCACACGGTGGCAGCACTATTGCTTACCAAGCAGCGTCAGTGGCTTATGGCGCAAGCTGTACCTCACAAACACGTAGCTGTTTTAACGGCGCCCTAAGTGGTGGCTACCAGTATGAAACTTGTACACCTGAAGCTGCGCCTTCAACATGTGCACTGCCATGGGGTGGTTCACTGGCACACGGCAGCAGCGTAACCGCTTACCAAAACTCAGATGTACCTTACGGCAGCAGCTGTGTATCGCAAACACGTACTTGTACCGATGGTTCACTTAGTGGGTCATACACTAATGCAAACTGTAACGTAGCTTCACCTAACCCATGTAGCCTACCTTGGGGTGGCAGCATTGCCCACGGTAATACTGTAACTGCTTACGCGGCAAACAGTGTTGGGTGTGGTAGCAGCTGTAGCTCACAAACTCGTACCTGTTCAAACGGCTCGCTTAGCGGTTCATACGCTTACCAAAACTGTTCAGTATCAAGCTGTAACAACTGTACACTTGATGGTGTAACGGTTAACCACGGCTCAAGCCGCACATTCTACACGTCAACAAGTGTTGCTTGTGGCAGCACCTGTAGTGGTGGCACACGCACATGTTCAAACGGTGCGATGAGTGGCTCAACCTCATACAACCGCGCCAACTGTTCTGTTGCCTCATGTGCAAACTGTACACTTGATGGTGTGACAGTTAACCATGGTTCAAGCCGCGCCTTCTACCAAACAAGCCGTGCTTGCGGCCAAGCTTGTACCGCAATTGACCAAACACGTAGCTGTACAAACGGTACGCTATCTGGCACATCGTCATACAGCAAGGCAAGTTGCCCAGCAGAAAACTGCACATGTACACCGACTACGGCTACATCATTCTCTAACGTAAGTGGTGAATACGCATACGGCGGTGGTACATACTTTGGCCCAAGTATTTCTGCGGCCACATGTAAAACATTCTGTGAGAATGAGAAAGCAACAGTCTGCTTGCATGCAGCTGATAACGGCTACTGCTATGCTTTCTACTCAGGCTCATCAACGCTTGACGCCTCATCAACCACTTATACTTCTAAGTGGACATGCCCAGGCGGTACCAACAACGCTAAGAAGTGTTCATACTTCAACGGCACAGGTACCGAAGCTGTACCGCATGGTGCGTCACGTAACCCAGTTTGTGGTATCTGTACCGCAACGCCTGGTGGTTCACAAACATGTAGCAACGCAACATGGCCTACATTGGGTCAGTACACCCCTGGCTGGAACTCATGCTCAACCTGTAAGGTTATCTGTACTGAGCTACATGCCCAAGGCCTGTTGAGCGATGAAATTTACAAGGCTGACCAACTATACGGCCGCACAATTTCAAGCCCAGCTGCGATGAAGGTATACAGCTTGTGGGGTGTACCTACCGCACAGCTAATGTCTAAGTCGCCGCTTGTAACAGCCATTGTCCGCCCACTTGCAACTGCATGGGCTGAGCACATGGCCTACGAAATGGGCGTAACAGAAGATGACAACCTACTAGGCCGCATGCTGCGCATGACCTTCTTGCCGCTGCACGAAGCCCTAGGTGCTGTCTTCTACCCAGAACTTAACGAAGCCCCAAGCGCTGAGAAGCCTGGTATGCCGTCAGAGGCTATTCCGGTTGCGACTTTGCCTGGCTTGAAGAAATAAGGGCTGATAGAGATGACAAAGATGGAACGCAAAATGAAGCAAATTAAAACCCGTACACGCTGGCTTGTGGCTATTAGCTTTATGCTAATTGGCGGCATGATTATTGGCGAGGTCCTTGCGCAAAACAGCGCCATGGTACGCTCGGGTGCGGGTAACTCATCTTTAACGGTGCAGCAGCTTAGCCAACAAGCGCAAAGCTTGCGTAACCGTAACACTCAGCAAAACTCTGACATTGCAGATAACCAAGCCGAAATGGACAGCATCGAAGACGATACAGCCGTCCAGCAAGACCGTATTGACGATCTTGACACTGAGCTTACTGCAAACCAGCCAACAGGTAAGAACCTTGATGATCGCTCGGCCGATGCCTTAACCGATGCGCAAGATATTGAGCCTCATGCTAAAGCCAACTTACCAAGCACGACCCCTTCTGATGCTAAGTGCCCTTCAGGTCAAAAGCTATACTGGGGCGGTAGCTCATGGAGCTGTACGACCGAGACTGACCCAACATTGGGTATTCACGGTCGCGTTGCAAAAACACCGCCTGCGTGTGCAACAGATGAAAAAACAATCTGGAGCAACAGCACAAACAACTGGTCATGTGTGCCAGAGCTTGACGTTACTGGTGCTGCCGGCCCTGCTGGCCCCGATGGTGCAGCAGGCCCTGACGGTGAAGATGGTGGTGGCATCTGGCAATATGGATCAGGTGGTAAAATTTACTTTAATACAGGCCTAGTTGGTATCGGCGGTGGCGCCGAGTCTGGCATGGCATTACGCGTTACTGGTGCCGCAACAATTGATGGCAACCTTGATGTTGGCGGTAACATTAAACCTGGTACAGGCTCATGCGCTGGTGCAACCGAAGGCGGTATGCGTTACAACAGCGGTAACGGTGAGGTTGAAGTTTGTGTTAACGGCGCTTGGCAAGGTGTGAGTGTTAACGGCTCAGGTCTATGTGTACCTCCGGGTAGTTGCCAAACACCATGGGCAACTTGGGTTAACCCAGGTGGCTCTGTTACGGCCTATCAAACAGCAACAGTGGCCTACGGCACAAGCTGTAATGGCCAAACCCGTACCTGTTCATCAGGCACGCTATCAGGCTCATACAACTTCCAAAGCTGTACAGTTAACCCACCAGCAAACTGTAGTTTGCCATGGGGTGGTTCATTGGCACACGGTGCCAGCGTAACAGCCTATGCTTCAAGCAGCGTTGCGTGTACAACCAGCTGTTCATCGCAAACACGTACTTGTAATAACGGTACACTTTCAGGCTCATACGGCAACCAAAGCTGTGTGGTAAATGCTTGTCGTAACTGTAGCTTGCCGTGGGGTGGCTCGATTGGTCATGGTGGTAGCGTAACGGCTTACTCAAGCTCAGCCCCTTCATGTGGCACAGCTTGTTCATCACAAACACGTACCTGTAACGATAGCTCACTTAGTGGTTCATACACCAACAGCAGCTGTAGCACACGATGCTGCTTGCCATGGGGCGGCTCAATTGCCAGTGGTTCAAGCACAACAGCGTATGCAGCAAGCAGTGTTGCCTGCGGTGGTAGCTGTAGCTCACAAACACGTAGCTGTAGCGGCACAACCCTATCAGGGTCATACAACTACTCTAGTTGTTCAGTATCAGCCTGTGCTGGCTGTAGCCTGCCATGGGGTGGGTCTATCGGTAACGGTGCAAGTGTAACGGCTTACCAAAACAGCAGTGTTGCATGTGGCAGCAGCTGTAACTCGCAAACACGTACCTGTACAAACGGTAGCCTAAGTGGCTCGTATGCAAACTCAGGCTGTTCGGTTGGCGCTTGTGGTTGTAACTTGCCATGGGGTGGTAGCATCACGAACGGTCAAAGCCGTACGGCGTACGCTTCAAGTAGCGTGGGCTGCGGGGGCAGCTGTAGTTCTCAAACACGTACCTGTACCAATGGTAGTCTAAGTGGTAGCTACAACTACGGTAGTTGCTCGGTTGGCTCATGCTCGAACTGTTCGCTTGATGGCGTAACTGTCAACCACGGCTCTAGCCGCACATTCTACGCTTCAAGCCGCTCATGTGGCCAAGCATGTACTGCAATTGACCAAACTCGTAGCTGTAATAATGGCAGTCTTTCAGGTAGTTCAACCTACAGCAAGGCCAGCTGCCCAGCCGAGGTCTGTTCAAGCTGTACAGCCCCCGATGGTTCAACAGTTTCGCATGGCTCATGCCGTACGCGATACACGCAACCAACAGCCCAAATGACATGCGGACTATGTGAGCCCTGCTCTCAAGCTACTTGGTGCTGTAACAACGGCTCAGGCTCTGGTACTTGGGGGGCATATTCTTCATGCTCTAACTCTTGTACATGTAACCCAACATGCTCGTTTAACTGTTACTAGATGCAAATAAAGGGCGGCCAACCGACCGCCCTTTATTTCGTTCACAAAATCATATCACCCCTTCTGCAAGGGAATAACACTGTTTGAATTAGTATGAAAACCACCTAAGATTTTGGCAATATCAAATTCAGCAGTAGCACCATTCTCTATAACCTGAACAAGAAGAACAAAGTCCTGCCCACTCACAACATCACCATGGGGAATGTTGGCTAATACTGCCTTACCGGCCTCAAAGGTAATTGTTTGATTATATACCTCTACAGGGCGGATGATGCCATCATCACCTTTTGTAGGGACCATCATGCGAACTTGTGCCTTAAAAGGGCACGGTATAGTTGATGATAAGGTCACATCAAAAGTTTCAGCAGACCACTTAGGCGTTGCTTCAAAATTAAGGCGCTCAAATATTGCAAAATTACTTTTCACCATATCGTGGTAACAAGCAGGGTACTGCGACTCTGGGCACATAAAAAAGGTATGGGCCACTGCCGCACCAGCAACAAGGCCACCAATAGCTGCAAAACCCATAAGACCTTTAGAACAACATTTTTGAGTAGACTTAGGCATTATAGACCCTCCCATCCGTTTGCGTAACGGGCGCCACTTGTGAAAGCACCCGTTTTAGCATTAGCACGTAAAACGTGGTTTGTTTCAGGGAAGGTATATTGAACAATAAGCCCCTGACTTTGAGTTTCGTACCCACCGATAAGCTTTTCAATACGAGGGAGTGTCTTTTTATTTAATCCCTCTTCTTTGGCAATCGTGTAAGCCTTTTGCCATTGCTGCATGTACGAGGCATATTGCTCAGCCGTGGCAAAGGTTTCAGGGAGCACTACCGAAGAAGTATTTTTAAAATTCACACCTTCGCTACCAAGGTCAAATTTGTCTTTATAGTAGGCCTCTTTAACTGGCCCAGTGCGCACGGCAGAGTATGTAACAGTCGCCTTATATTCACCCGCTGGCAAAAAGGCTAGTTCAGGGTATTCAGCAGCTGAAATTGTTGTTGTGCCCTCACCATTTTCCAGAAGGGTCAAAACAGGCGTAAGGTAAGTCGGGCGGGTTTTATCAGGGAAGCCTTCAATTGCTGTTTTGCCCTCAAGTAAAATACGGACCGCAACAGGGCATTTAAAGTTTGAGGTAACTTTTAGCTTAATCTCTTCTGGGGTTGCACTGATAAGGGCAACGTCGGCTTTAAAATCGCCGTCTTCGTAGCCTTTTTCTGTTAGGCTAACGCAAGTTGCATCAGCAAACTGAGGACAGCCGACAATAGCTTTATAGCCCACACCGCCAATAACAGCGGCGCCAGCAAAAGCAGCAGTTGCAAGTAGAATGTTTTTCACGGGTGAGCACTCCTATTTATTAAGCCTTGTGTTAGGCAGTCTTATTTTCTTTTGAATCTTGTTCATCGTCTAGGTCATCAGCGCCTTCGAGTAACGACTGTTCATCACCTGTTTTCAACTGGCGTAGATCATCAATTTTCTTCAGCGGACGCTCAACCTGGTTACGGCGTGTTGTGACCAAATGGGTTAGCGCGTTTTGCGTTTCTTGAAATTTCTTTTCAACCTTCTCAAGCTGGCCAACAAAGTTGCCCCACTCTTTTTTGAATACGCCTAAAAGGGTCAGCATTTCGCCTGCTGTTTTTTCAAGCTGGAAGTTATCAACCGCTTGACGAATCACCGCCAAAATGGCGTATAGCGTCATCGGTGAACACAAGATAACCTTCTGGCGCATAGCTTCATCCAGAATGGCGCTATCACGCTCGTGGATGAAGGCGTAAACCTGTTCGTTCGGGATGAACACCAAAATGTAATCCAAGGTATTTTTGCTGGTATCCACGTAGCCACGCTCCGTGGCTTCTTTTACACGGCGGCGCGTATCTGCCAAAAACTGCTTTTCGTAGGCCGCTTTTTCAGTTTCGTTGGTGGCGTTCAGGTAGTTGAGGTAGTTATCCATCGGGAACTTCACATCCATGTGCACCATTTGCCCTTGAGGCAGCATAAAGGTGTAATCAGGGCGTGAACGTGTGCTGCCAAATTCAATTGACTGCTGCTTTTGGTAGTTCACATTTTCAACAAAACCTGCAAGGCGCAGAACATCTTCGGCCATGCGTTCGCCCCACTGGCCACGAGACTTGGTGTTAGCCAAGGCACTGTGTAGGCTTTGGGCGGTTTGTTGAAGCTTATCAGTTTCGGCGGCAGCACGTTTGAGCTCTTGTGACAGTTCACCAAACTTTTGGTGGCGGTCTTTTTCAAGGCTGGTCATGAGGCTTTGAACTTTTTCAAGATCCGAGCGCAGAGTCTTTACTGTTTCATCAATCTGTTGTTTTTTGCCTTCAATTTGCTGAGAGCCTGCTTCAGATTCGCTCTTCAGTTTTTCGTTAGCAATGCGCATAAATTCTTCGGTGTTACGGCTCAAAGCTTCGTACGACAAGCTGGTGAAAGTTTCACGCAGGTTTTCCATAGCGGCGCTGTGCTGTTTGCGGGTGAGCATCAGCAACACGCCACCTGCGCCTAAGCCAAGCAAAAAGCCAATAATAAAGTAAACAACTGCTATGTTTTCCATTCAGAATCTCCTCAGAATCTCAGTACGGGTAAACTATAACATAGTTATAGATTAAAATTATTCTTATCTGAATTGGCCGCTTTGTGCTATAACTTCGCACATGCATGTAGGTTTTTTATTTAACCATTACGTCGGACACCAAGTTTACCACAGCGCCCCTGTGGCCTTTGCGCTATCAACAAAGTATCCAAAAGCGCAGGTAAGCATCATCGTTGCTGACCCTAAGCAACTTGCAATTGTTCGCAGCATCGCAAACGACTGGCCTAACCACAACTGCCAAATCATCCAAGCGCACGTGCCGTTTTACGCCAAAGTGCTTGATAAAATCATCGGCAAATTTGTGCTTATTCGTAAGTGGGCTGTTCTACATTCAAACAAGAATCTGTTTAAGCAGCTTGATGTGATTGTAGTCCCTGAAAAAACCACCCTTGCCCTACGTAAAGACCCTGACTTAGCCCACCTTAAAATGGTGCGTATTCGCCACGGCGCAGGTGACCGTAACATTAGCTTTGGCCCAGAGCAGAACCTCTTTGATCTTCTATTGGCACCGGGTGAAGAAGTACGCCAACGCCTTATTAAAGATGCCGGTGTTGCAGCTGATAAAATCATCGTTGTGGGCTACCCTAAATTTGATGTTTTGACCCACCACCGCCCAGAGTCAATCTTCCAGAACGACAACCCAGTTGTTGTTTACAACCCACATTACAAAAAGAACGAATCTTCATACCAACAATGGGGTAAAGAGGTTCTTGAGTTCTTTAAAAACAACCCACAATACAACCTGATTTTTGCACCACACGTATTGCTTTACCTACGTAAATGGCGCCACGGTGCGTTTGATGTTTCTGAGTACGGCGAGTACCCGAACATTTACATTGATACGGGCAGCAGCAAAAGCCTAGACATGACGTACATCCGCCAGGCTGACATTTACCTTGGTGACGTGAGCAGCCAAGTTTACGAATTTATGGAAACCCCGCGTCCGTGCATCTTCCTAAACCCACACGGGTTTAACTGGAAGGGAAACAAGATTTTCCGTTACTGGACAGGTGGCCCTGTGATTGAAGACATTAAAGACCTGCCAACAGCGTTGCATAATGCCTTTAAAGATCATGATGAAGTTTACGAGCCTATCCAAGAAAGCTTGTTTAACTCAACATTTTCACTAACGGGTATTCCGTCATGCGAGCGTTCGGCCGACGCTATCATCACAAAATTTGCGCCTGAGCTTCTAGAAAAACGCCGCCGCGCGACGAAGTAGCACTCGGGTTTTAACCCCCTACTCTCCTTGAAAACACTGTAACTGACGCTGCGCTTCGTAGCATGTCACCGCACATGACTGTGCTAAGTTCATTGAACGTTCGCCCGCAACCATCGGGATGCGCACACGGGCCTCGCACACTTCGTGCACGGTATCAGGCAAGCCTGCAGACTCACGCCCGAAAAGCAGGTAATCACCGCTTTCAAACTCAAACTTATTCATTTGCGTGCTGCCTTTGGTGGTCAGCGCAACAAGGCGTTTTTCTGCGTTTTCGGGCAGGTTGCGCACTTCCATAAAGTGGCCCCAACTGCGGTGGCGGGTAAACTTTGCACGGTCTAAGTAGTCCATCCCCGCGCGCTTAAACTTAGATTCATTGAACGGAAACCCCATAGGCTCAATCAGGTGAATAGGCAGGCCAAAGCATACCGCCATACGGATGATACTTCCCACGTTTTGGGCAATATCGGGCTGGTATAGAACAATTTCGGGGAGGTGTGTCGTATCATTCATTGCTGGCAGAACCTGTAATTTATTGTAGAATACTTGCCTAAGATAGCGCACACCGCTTAAAAATAAAAAAGGAAATAGCGATTATGACCAGCCCAGCTTTGAACCCACATGACCCAATGCTTCTTGATACCCTGCTGACCGACGAGGAACGCGCCGTACAAGACGCCACTCGTGAGTTTGTTCAAGCTGAGCTTATGCCCCGCATTACCGAGGCCAATCGCAAGCAATCATTCCCTCGTGAAGTGGCAAACCTTATGGGCGAAATGGGCCTATTAGGTGTGACCATTGATGGCTACGGCTGCGCTGGGATGAGCTATGTTCAATACGGCCTGATTAACCGTGAAATTGAGTACTGCGATTCGGCCTTCCGTTCGTTTATGTCAGTACAGTCATCACTTGTGATGCACCCGATTTACCACTACGGCACCGAAGACCAAAAGCAAAAGTACCTGCCAAAACTTGCCACAGGTGAATACATTGGCTGCTTTGGCCTGACCGAGCCTGACGGTGGCTCAGACCCCAACGCCATGCGCACCAACGCGAAAAAGACCGATGGTGGCTACATTCTAAACGGCGAAAAAACATGGATTACCAACAGCCCAATTGCTGACGTTTTTGTAGTGTGGGCAAAGGACGAAGAAGGCGACATTCGTGGCTTCGTGCTTGAAAAAGGCATGAAGGGCCTCTCAGCCCCTAAACTTGAAGGAAAGATGAGCCTGCTTGCCTCTGACACTGGTATGATTGTGATGCAAGACGTGTTTGTACCTGAAGAAAACAAATTCCCCGATATCAAAGGCCTTAAAGGCCCATTCGGTTGCTTGAACAGCGCCCGTTACGGTATTTCTTGGGGTGCCATGGGTGCTGCCCAATACTGCTTTGATACAGCGCTCAGCTACACCCAAGATCGTGAGCTTTTTGGCAAACCCCTTGCTGCACGCCAATTGGTGCAGCTAAAGCTGGCTGATATCTCAACCGAGATTGTGAAAGGCACATTGCTATCACTCCACCTTGGCCGCCTAAAAGATGCAGGCAAAGACGACCACAATATGACCAGCTACGCCAAGCGTAACAACGTAGGTAAAGCCCTTGAAGCTGCCCGTATTACGCGCGATATGCTAGGCGGTAACGGTGTAAGCGACGAATACGGCATTATTCGCCACGTGATGAACCTAGAGTCGGTTGTAACGTACGAAGGCACCGCCGACATCCACGCCCTGATTATTGGCCGTGCCCTTACAGGCCACCAGGCTTTTGCATAAGCATTGCCCATAACAAGACAAAGCCCCATTGTTGCACTGCACAATGGGGCTTCATTATAAAATTGCATACAGTTTAAAAAGACAGTATCTTTTGGAAGTTCAAAAGACTTTTTGATTTCATCTTTTTCTCGTTTTCTTTCGACTCTATCAAATCATCTTTCAATTAAAAGCGAGACTGACGATGCTTAATAACATCGCCGGATTGCTTTTCAAGGCATGTTTTGCCATCGCACCGATTTCAATTTTCTTGTACGCCTTCGAACTCGACGTGTTTCTTTACCCTGCGGTAATTTGCACGTCCATTATTGCTGCCGTTGCAGCATATGGGTTCGTTACCAGCTATAAGGAGCTGACTTCGCTGCCTGAGCACAGCAACGCCGACGCAACGTCCACTCAGGACAATGACACCAAGAACGACACACCCACCAAGAATGATACGCCCGCGATTATCAGAGATAAGCGCAAGTGGCATCTGCTCACCATGCGTCTTTGCGCAGGGCTGATGATTTTTGGCGTGATGTTTGTCGCTATCGGGATGTTTGGCACCAGCTTTACACCCTTTATCTTGGCGTTCACCTGCGTTTTTGCAGGCCTGTTGATTGCTATTCTTAGCTCATCAGGTGTCTTTGAGCGCATGGACAACAAGCGTAACGAAAAGCTATACCCGAAGCCCCCGCGTGAACCTACGCCGCCTCTTCCCAAGCTGCCGCCTAAGCCGCGACCGGAAGACCAGCCTGGTTACCAATACAGCTTCGCGTTCTAATCCCTTAAATCCCCGCCACATTTGTGGCGGGGATTTTTGTTTGTTTGTGCCTGTGCACCTAGCGTATAATCATACCTATGAACACAGCATCACCCACTTCAAACAAAGGCCCACTTAGCGGCATTCGCGTGCTTGATTTATCGCGCGTACTCGCTGGCCCATGGTGCAGCATGACCCTAGCCGACCTTGGCGCTGACGTGATTAAGGTAGAGTCTCCCCAAGGGGATGACACCCGCACATGGGGCCCGCCATTCCTTGAAGGGGCGCACGGTAAGATGAGTGCCTACTTTGCTTGTTGTAACCGTAATAAACGCTCAATGACAGTTGACCTCCATACCGATGAAGGCAAAAAAATTGTGCATGAGCTGGCCAAAACAGCCGATGTTGTTCTAGAGAATTTCAAGACAGGTGGCGCCGAAAAACTTGGCGTTGGCTACGATGACCTTAAAGCCATTAACCCTAAATTAGTCTATTGCTCAATCTCTGGCTATGGTCGCACTGGCACTGAAAAAGACCGCCCAGGCTACGACTTTGTCATTCAGGCTGAAACTGGCCTAATGAGTATTACAGGTGACGTTACAGGCCAACCTGCCAAGGTTGGGGTTGCGATCTCTGACCTATGTACAGGGCAAAATGCAGCCATTGCTATATTAGCTGCGCTCGTAAGCCGTGGCACAACAGGCCAAGGGCAACGCATTGATATTTCACTGTTTGATACACAGCTACAACTGCTGGCCAACATTGCGAGCAACGTTTTATTTTCAGGGAAAGATGCCCCGCGCTGGGGTAATGCCCACGCTAATATTGTGCCGTACCAAGCCTTTGAAGCATCGGATGCGTGGTTTGTTTTGGCCATCGGCAATGACCGTCAGTGGCAACACCTTTGCGACCTTATTGAAAAGCCCGAATGGGCCACCTTGGGGCATGATTATGCCACCAACCCTGGCCGTGTAACCCACCGCACCGTTTTAGTGCCGCTACTGGCAAAACTCATTGCCCAAAAGCCCGCTGATTACTGGCTAGAGGCCTTAAAAGCTAAGGGCGTGCCATGTGGCAAAGTACACAGCATGAAAGAAGCGCTTGAGCGCACAACACCGCTGACCCAACCACACCCAACACTGGGCTTTGACGTGCCGACCGTTCCTTCGGCCTTAAACTTGTCAGCCACGCCCATTGTGGCGCACCGCCCCCCACCAGCCCTTGGTGAACATACGGCCGAGATTATGGCCGAGCTTGGTTTGGCCTAATTGGTACAGCCCTTGGGCGCATAGCCTTATTCCCTTGACTTTGCATACAATATCAACGAAGTTGAGCGTTCAACTTTCTCTATCTTTATATTCCTTTCATCCTTCTAACTTAGTAGGAACATTATGCTGACACTAAAACTCATAGTGATTGGCCTTCTTTGCTTGGTTGTTGCATTGATTGTTTACACAGTCCATAGCTTCAAACGTGCGAAGAAACGTGCCACCGAACGCCGCATATTGCTTCGGCAAATCAGTAGCAAAGCCATTGATTTACGCAATCGCTCATTCTACGCCAATAGCGTGTATGAGCTTGAGCAGATGTATGGCGAAGCTTGTTTGCTGATGTTTTTGCATGGCAAAGACGATGAGATGCGCTCAGAGCTTTCAGAGGCTCAGTGGCGCATTAGACAAGCCCTGCGCGACATCAGCCGCGGCTGGGAGGAAAAACCCTATGCCACCGAACACGAGCTGACGCGCGCGTGCACGGTATTGGGGGCTGACCCTTCAGTAACTAACGATGCGATTATGCGTGCTTATCAGCGCACGGTTGCACCGTATAACCTTGGCGTACTCCGCAAGAAGAACCCGCCAAAGGGCGTTATTGAAACGGCTCGTAAACGACGGATTGAAGCCTATATGGCGCTGCGTCTGCTGCGTGGTTTCAAACGCTTTCATACCTAAACCCCGAAGCCCCTGCATTTATGTAGGGGCTTCGCCTTTAAACCTTCCGCAGTTATAAGAGACCTATATGGACATTACCCTTGAGCACATATTGATTGCGCTCACCATTGTGCTGGGCTTAGGCCTATTGGCATGTGTGGGGTTTGTTATTTATGCGGTGCATTGCTTTTTTGAAGCCTTGTTCCCTAAACGACTGCCCCCTGAAGAAGCTGCAAAACAGCGTGAAGAAATTGCCGAGCACAACAAGCGTCTTAAACGGCGTTGCCGTGCTATCAGCTACGATAAATACGACTATGTTCGTGATATGGATGCCGCTGTTGCCGAAACCATCGAACTGCAAAAACAGATTCGTGGCGGAGGTGAAACTTGGCGCAACATGGAAGGCACGATTGTTGGTGACCGTGCATGCCTAAACCGCAACCGTGACCGTGCCATTGCGTACGATATGCCCTATGCCCCTGCTGACGAAATGCAGGCAGCGCTTGATTTTTTCAAGCTACCGCCGAATTTCAACAACGCAGGGCTAACTAAGGCATACGACAAAATGCGTGCGGCCCTTGACCCCAACACCCTAAAGGCTCAAAAAGCCCCAAAAGGTGTGATTGAAAAGGCCGCCCAACAGCGTGACGATGCAGAAACTTACCTTAAGCTTTTGCGTGGTTACCTGAATATGCAGAGCGAGCTTCCCCGTATCAAAGAGCTTTATAGCCAATAACCTATAACGATAACCCCCCACATCACGTGGGGGCTTTTTTATTGAGGGTTTAAGGCGCTTATGGCATAGTCAGGTCTACTTTATATCTTTCCCTTTCTTTTCCACTCTATTGTTTCCTCTCTTTTTAAGGATTCCCTCATGAATGTTGGTGAAGCCATTTTGCTCGGCCTGCTTATCGTAGGCATGGGTGCATTTTTATGGTTCTTCTTCCTGATTATCACGCACAAGTCGCCCACTCAAAGGCGCCTTGATGATTTGCGCAAGCAACTGGATGACATGAAAGTTCGCGGTGAAGAACGCGAGATTTATCATCAAGCCCAACGCTTAAGCAATGTCGGCTCACGCACTTTTTCAACCCTCAAAGAATATGAGGATCGCTGCGCAGAAATCCGCGTTTTGCAAGATAAGTGCGACAAAGACGGCCACTACTGGAATATGATCAACGGCGCCATTGGCACTGTTGAAGGATATGCCGGTATTGCCCGCATGCGGGGTGTGCCTTACCACCTGCCCCATGTGGTCGCAGAAGCGCGCGAAACCCTTGAGCTTGCTGAAGACTTTAAGCCCAAGCAACTCGAGGCGGCCATCAAGGCTAACCGCGATAAATACAATGCTGACCGCATGAAGCGCGAACGTGCCCCCGAGGCCGTCCGGGCTGAAGCCGCCAAGCGCCTTGCCGCCGCTGAAAATGCCTATTTGGTTTTAACCAAAGAAGCCGAAGAAAAATTCAGCTGGAGCACCTAACCCATAACGATGAAGCCCCGCAGCAATGCGGGGCTTTTTTATTGACGTATGCCAACAAAAACGTATGATAACTCAACCATTTATCTTCTTTCTCTCTCATCCTTTATTTTCTTTGTAGGACATGAGCCATGTCGTGGCTTATAGATTCATTTACCCTCAGGCGCTTTATTGCGATCTGTATTGTGAGTTCATTCATTCTGACAATTTGTGCCACCCAAGTGGGTGGTATGGCCGGTGTTATTCTGACAGCCTATTTTGGGCTCTGTTCCATTGGCCTTATCCTCAAATGCATCACAGACCCTCGTTTTCGCCCGGGCCCCTATGCCCGCGCCCAGAAGTATAAGAAATCACGCAGTGATTATTATATCTCTGACTTTGACGAGACCCTTGCCGAACTTGAGCAATTTAAGCAGCAATGCAAACCTTCGGACACTCAAAGCCGCAATCTGATTGATGGCCTGATTCGTAGTACCAAAGATGCCCGTGGTTGGAATGTCCGCTGCAAGCGGCAATATGCCAAACATGGTGCACTTAGTGCCGCCTTAAAGCTTCTTGAGTTGACCCACTTCAAAACCATTTTGGATGTGGACCGCATCGAAGAAGCGGCGTACCGAATGCGCTGCAAGAACGACCCCGACACCCTTAAAAAGCAAGGCGCCCCGAAGGGGGTCATTGCCAAAGCACGTGCAAACCTCCAAGAGGTGAACCGAGCTGAAAGGCTTTTGCTGAACAGGCCAAAGGGTCACAAGTTCAAAAACTTATAACGATAAAGCCCCGCAGCAATGCGGGGCTTTTTACATTGATTTGCATTGACCTTTAGCGCAAAAAACGTAAGATGCAGGATAACTTATCAGTTATCTTCCATTTATTTCTCTCCCCACTTTTTATCTCTACGCAGGAGATGAACCATGAAAGGTTCTTTCTATTACTCCCTCTGCATGACGGTGGTATTCGCCTTCTTAGGCATTACCCTCACCCTCACCGCAGACACCCCTTGGATGCAGTATTTTTATGCGGCATTTTATACGTTTATTACTTTGTATTTCGGCATCATTACCGCCAGAAAGTATAAGCGTTTTCACCGTGATGATTACGTGGGCAAAGCCCAAAAGATTCGTCGGCAAGCCAATTACCGCTATATTTACGAGCATGAGCAAGCCCTTGAAGAGCTTCGTGCGATTCAATCCCAATGCCCGCATGACTCGTTCGAGTACAGCATGGTTGGCCTTGATGTGATGATGGCGGGATGGGAACGTGACAGCGCTATTGCAAATAAGCTGCCCTATGCCCCGCCAGAACTGCTGGATGAAGCCCTGACCACCCTTGACCTCATGCGTCATAAAACATCGCTGGATGATGATAAAATCCGCGATGCGGCTGATACCGTCCGTCGCAAAAACAACCTGCATGACCTCAAGCGGCGCAAAGCCCCCAAAGCTGTTATTGCAACAGCCGAACGGCGCCTTGCCGAAGCTGACAAGGCTGAATGCCTTTTGCTGAATCGCCCCAAGAACTTTACTTGGTAAGACAGCGCAAACCATTAACGATAAAACCCCACAGCAATGTGGGGTTTTTTTATTGACCTGTATACAGTTTGTTTTATGATGAGCGTCTAATATCTATCTCCATCTTTTTCCATCCACCCTTACCTCCATGAGCGAACCTATGCCACCTCTTGCAACAGGACTAGGCCTCGGTATTTTTGTGGTGCTGATTATCATCAGTATCATGTTTCAAAAATCCCGTAGGTATAACAAACTGATGAACCTCAGCGGTGATATTATTGCCAACGCTGAACAAGCCCAATACATTTGCGAAATTGATGACGCTATCAGCGAAATTAATGAGCTTTTCCCGCGTCGCAACGAGCTTCAGCGGAACCGTGTACGTATGCTGCTTCGGCGCCGTGAACGTATGGTTGAGTGGAAGGCAACCTACGCCCCTTACGAAACCATTCGTGATGCGTGCCGGCTGCTGAACGTCCCCGATGACAGCTGCGATGATGACATCAACCGTGCGGCGAAAGCCCTGCTTGATGACCTTGAGCCCAAGGTACTAAGAAAGCGCAAAGCGCCTAAAGGTGTTTTTGTAACGGCGAAGATTCGCCGTGCTGAAATCATCCGTGCGCGAGACCTTTTGCGCAAGCGCCCACGCTAGTGCAAAAGCTATAAACGAATAAAAAGCCCCCATTTATTTGGGGGCTTTTTTACATTTTAAGCCTTGGGTTATTTAATATCTTCTACCGCATTACCCAGCAAAATATCGCGGGCTTTCAAGTCAGAAAACAAGGTCGAAAACTCAGACATACCAAAGGTCATGGCATGGCGCCCCCCTTGGGTTTTAAGGGCAGCTTGTTGTGCCGCTTGCTCGGGGTTAAGGGTTGGGTTTGTTTGCAAAACCTCAAGCAGCATTGCAGCCTTAGGTTCAAGCTTCATGAATCGTACCTGATGTTCACGTGTGCGGTAAACGGCGAGCAAGGTAGGAATAGCTGGCATATCCTTAGGTTGATTCTCAGCTGAAATTTCATGCACAGGCCAGCGGTAAGCGGCCATCTCAAAAAATGGTGAAAGCACAATAGGCTTGTTTGTCTGAATGGTTGCGGCTGTGTGCACATCGGGTACGTCAGCATCAAGGGTTGAAACGTGAAGCTCTAACCATTCATAGTGCAAAAGCTCAGGCAGCCATGGCGGCAGAGTCTGCTGGATATCGTAATTGTCCATCAGCCAGGCCATAAACTCTTGCGGAATTTCACGGAAATATGGGCTGGTTGAAAGGTGTTTTTCAAAGAACGTTTCCGTTAATGCCTGCCATGCCTCTTGCCCCAAAGCACTTGCCGCTACAGGAAAAGCATTATCCAAAAAACCTTTAACATTTGATAAAAAAAGCTCACGGTAAACATTCATGCGGCGGCGCTCGATGTTTTGCGGCGTGGCTGCGGCATCGGGTTTGCGAATCCACGCAGCAAAGGCATATTGCATCTGCTGAAATTGCGGCATGTTATGGGTGTTCTTGTGTTTATCCTGCTTTGGCATCTTCAGCCTCCACAGCATGGGTTTGCGCTTGGTTTTGCAGGTCATGGATGTGGTTCACTTCGGCCACCATTTCATCTAAACCAGGGAAGTTAAAATCACGCTCAAGCAATGTCGGAATAACACCATGGTGCGCATAAGCTTGTTGCAATATTTGCCAAACAGGGTCAATCACGGGGGCGCCGTGGGTATCTACTAAAAGATCATCAGTTTCGTTATAGTGCCCGGCCACGTGCATCATTTTAATTCGGTCAGTAGGCATAGCCTCAACAAAAGCTTCAGGCGTGTAGGCCTTATGGTTGACCGCATTTACGTAGATATTATTTACGTCAAGAAGTAGGTCACAATCGGCCTCAGCCAGTACAGCTTTGGTAAACTCAATTTCACTCAGTTCGGTTGTTTGCATGGCGTAAAACGATACGTTTTCAATGGCGATGCGACGCTCAAGAATATCCTGCACTTGGCGAATACGTTTTGCCACATAATGCACAGCTTCTTCGGTAAATGGGATAGGCATAAGATCGTACATATGGCCATCGTCAGAGCATGACGATAGATGCTCACTGTAGAGCTGAATACTAAATGTATCGAGAAAGTTTTTAATCGCCTCAACAAAGGCGGTATCAATAGGTGTAACGCCACCTAACGAAAGGGAAAGCCCGTGTGTTGAAACAGGGTAAGCTTCTGCAACTTGTTCAAACTTTTCACGGAACACACCGCCCATAGAAATCCAGTTTTCAGGGGCGACTTCAACAAAGTCAATTTCAGAAGGTTTGGCCTGCAGCAGGGCATCCATAAACCCCCGCCGCAGGCCTAAACCGGCACCAGTTACAGTAGATGTAGGCTGGTTAACTGTGGTCATGACGGTTATTTTTTACCGCCGCATTTGCCTTCGCCACACTTACCTTCGCCGCACTTACCTTCAAGGCCTTTGGCTTTTTCGTGGCCCATTTCTTTACCTTTATCGCTTGCGTGGTTTGCACCGCACATGCCTTCGCCGCATTTGCCTTCACCGCATTTACCTTCGGCATCTTTGGCATGTTTTTCAGCTTTATCTTTGGCTTTATGGGCTTTGTCTTTCTCGCCATGGTGCATTGCCACTTGGTAGCCTTGCTGAAGGTCAGCAACACCTGTGCCTGCATTAACAGCAGCCTCAGCCGATACAGCTGTTGTCGCCACAGCCGCTGCCATAGTTAGAGTCAGAATTTTTGAAGTTGATGATTTCATGTGCAAGCACTCCTAAGAAAATTATTATTCATTTGTTAAGGCCATATAAGCCATATAGTCAGTTATGGGGTCATTTATAACCCCACAACTTGATTTTCATATATTTTCGGGGGCTTTTTTCAGAAGGTTACAAGATATTGAATATTTTAAAAAAACTAGCGTGCTGCACCAGCTGTACTCTGGATACCTGTCATGAATCCGTGCAGGAATTGGTTAAGCCCCACAACAATAACGGCAATAACCAAGCAGAATAAAAATGACAGCATCGGGATGGTATAAAGCCTTAGGAAAAACGCCGTAACACCTGACTTCATATGTGATGTAGAGCGCCATAAAGCATAATGAACAAAGGCAGCAATCAGAACTGGTGGAGACATAATAAGCCAGATCCACCACGGTGTGCCTTTACCTGAAGCCAGCGGCAACAAGGCAACCATTACCCCCATTGAAAGCAAGCTTAGCGCAAAGGCAAGCCAAACATTCCAGCGGCCTTGGCGTGCCATATGAAATATCACACCTTGTGTGCCCATGAGCTTCCATAGTTTTTTAACGGCACGTGATTGCTCTAAAGGCTCAACAAACGAGGCCTTAAGGCGCTTCATGCGGCGGCGGTAATGCTTTTTAAAATCCATGGGCGTTTCTCTATTTCTCTCTATCTCTATGCACTCTTCTTCAGCAGGCCAACTTCAACACCCACTTCAGCAAAGGCTTTAAGGGCTGTGTCCATATCCGCTTTTGTAAGGGCGTCTGAAATTTGCACGCGCACACGGGCTGTACCTTCAGGCACAACAGGGAAACCAAAACCAGTCACGTAAATGCCTTTTTCAAGCATCTTCTTGGCAATTGAAATGGCGAAGGCAGTCTCGCCCACGATAATCGGAATAATGGCGCTTTCACCTTCGTGCGGGTTAAAGCCAAGATCAAGCAGACCTTTACGGAAGTAGGCTACTTTTTCGTGAAGGCTGGTCACACGTTGAGGCTCAGTTTCCATCAGTTCAATGGCAGCCATAGCACCCGCTGCAGTGGTCGGTGAAATTGAGTTTGAGAAAATGTGTGGGCGTGAAGCCTGAATCAGCATATCAATCACGTCAGCATTAGCAGCAACGTAACCACCAGCAGCACCACCAAGGGCTTTACCAAGGGTACCTGTTACAATATCTACCTTTTCTTCAAGGCCAAAATGTTCGGCTGTACCGCGACCGTTAGGGCCCATAACGCCTACACCATGAGAATCATCAACAATCAAAACAGCTTCGTATTTTTCGCAAAGTTCAACCAGTTCAGGCATCTTTGCAATGTCGCCTTCCATTGAAAACACACCGTCAGTTACAACAAACTTTACGCCGTCGCCTTTGTAATCTTTGAGCTGTGACTCAAGGTCAGCCATGTCTGAGTGTTTATAGACTGAGCGTGTCACTTGCTTGCTCACCAAACGGCAGCCATCAATGATGCTGGCGTGGTTTAGTTCGTCTGAAATGAGTAAATCACCAGGTTGGCAAATCACGGCAAACAGACCAGTGTTTGCAGCCCAGCAGCTTGAGTATGTGAGGGCTGCTGGCTGACGGTGAAAACTTGCAATTTTCTTTTCGAGCGTTTCGTGGATGCTCATGGTGCCGCAAATAAAGCGCACTGAAGCCGTGCCTGCACCGTATGTGTTCAGCGCATCGTGTGAAGCTTTTACGACGTTCTCGTGGTTAGCAAGGCCAAGGTAGTTGTTTGATGAAAGGACGATAACGTCACCACCAGCCTCGCGCATGTTACTGTGTGCGCCCATGGCATTTTCTAGGTGCTTATATTCTTTATAGGTGCCTGCAGCCTTTAGGCCTTCAATGTGGTCGTGGCTACGTTTTTCAAATGTGGTGTTTGGCATGGGTTGGCTCCTATGGGTTACTTAAATTATTCAGCGAATTGTAGCACAATCTTAATCGCTTCGCCTGCTTCTAGCAGGTCAAACGCTTTCTGGAAGTCTTGCGCAGGTAGAATATGGGTTACAAGCTCGTCAACAGCTTCAGGATGGTTTTGCAAGAAGTGGTCAACTTGGTACCAAGTTTCGTACATCTTACGGCCAACGATACCCTGTAGAGTCAGGCCTTTAAAGATAACGAGTTCAGCTAAGTTAATGGTCACAGCTTTTGGTGGAATACCCAACAACGCAACCTTACCCCCTTCAAGCAGTGATTTTAGGCCTGTCTCTAGGGCTTTTTCATTACCGCTCATCTCAAGCAAAATAGTAGGTTTGTCATCGGCAACAGTGGCAACGACGTCGGTGTTAAATGGGTCAATGGTTACATCAGCACCAAGTTTTTGAGCCACTTGGCGCTTGTGTTCACTTGGTTCAACAACAGTCACTTTACGTGCGCCGTTTGCTTTGGCCATAGCAACCGCAGCAAGGCCAATGGCCCCTGCGCCGCTAATCATCACGTGTTCGCCTGATGGCGGGAACGCCATTACGGTATGCATAGCATTGCCAAGAGGGTCAAAAATTGCGGCATGAGCATCTGAAATTTTAGAGCTCACAGGCCAAAGGTTTGGGGCTGGCATGTTAATTTCGTTACAGAATGCGCCTTGACGATCAACGCCAATAATCACCGTATCTTTACAAAGGTGGGCACGGCCTGTTTTGCACAAGGTGCATACGCCGCATACAATATGGCCTTCAGCAGAAACACGCTGGCCAACTTCGTAGCCATAAACATCGGCACCAAGTTCAACAATTTCGCCCACAAATTCGTGCCCCAAAATAAGCGGTGGCTTTACGCGCTTTTGAGACCAATCATCCCACTGATAAATGTGCATATCGGTACCGCACACACCAGCATGGGTCACCTTAATACGAACTTCATTATCTTTTGGTTTTTGGCTCTCAATGGTGGTGGCCTCAAGGCCTTTACCTGCTTTAGCTTTTTGAATGGCGAACATGAATGTGAATACCTTTTTTATTGTGGCTTTATTTTAAGGTTTTTAGCGCAGAATAAAAGAGAATAAACAAAAAAGCCCCACCAAGTTTTTACACTTTGGTGGGGCTAAAATTCGTTATTTGTTTTTGTCGTTTTTGGCAGCCTCTTCGGCTTTCTTTTGTGCCTTTTCACGACGAAGCTTTTCACGCCTTTCGCGCTCAAGCTCAATCAGCTTATCATAGCCGCCAACCTTTTCGGCTGCCCGTGCAATACGGTTTTGCTGCGCTACTGAAAGCGGCTGAATGGGCGGTACACGGCCTGCCATTAGCGCTTCCTTCCAGCTTCAGCCTTAGCTTCAGCCGTTGGCTGCACAATCACACTGCCCTTGCCATAGCCGCGGGTATCATTACCTTCGGCGGGGGTCGGCAGGCAAACCAGCACTTCAACCAGACCTTTTTCAATATCATCCTTATGCTTATCCCACGCGGCCTGTGCTTCTTCAGCAAAGGCACGGGTATCAGCATTGTTACGCATGTAGGCAAGGTAGGTGTAGATGGCTTTACGAAACAGCCCCTTACGGCGGACAGTTTCTTCGCTGATCATGTGGCCACGGTTGTCGAGGTTTTCACCGTTGACGCCGACACCTTCACCGCGAATCACGTAAAAACCACGGTCATCATCATCTTTGATGAACTGAACCATGAACTGGATGCCGTTGAAGCCAGTCCCAATAGAGGGGCGACTGACCATACGCAGCGGCGTACGGGCAACGAACATGTTTGAGCGGATACGACCTTCTTTTTTGATGTTGTCGTAGCTGCCATATTTTTCGAGCGCGAGCCGTGCACGACGGATCGACTCGGGAGAGTTAATACGCATGATGCGTCCTTTATGAGAGGAGGTAAAAAAGAAAATAAGATAATAAATTAGATGCCCTAACATACGAAAAATTCAGGGTTTTGACCACAAAAAAAGGGCCCCACCGAAGTGGGACCCTTAGTCGTTAGTTGTTTAAATGTGAACGCATCCGTTTGCGATTAACGGCGCTGCTTATCAGCATTAGCTTCGGGCGGACGAATCGTCACAGAGCCATCGCTCTGCTGGTCGTAGGGCATGTTGCCCTCACCTGGTTCGCCTTCACCTTCGCCTTGCTGTTCAGCGTTGCCTTCATCACCGCCAGACTCACCATCTTGCTGCTGGTTCGGCAGCTCGACGACGATATCAGGAACTTGGCCATTACCTTGTCCAGGTTGTCCCTGTCCTTGACCTTGGCCCTGCTGGCCGTTCTGTTCAGCTTGCTCACGCAGTTCGCGCAGTTCTTCACCCGAGCCCGGTTCACCATGAAGGTTGTCCCAAGCCTGAGTTGCCTGCTCCGCAAACCGTGCATTCCGCGCGGTCAGGGGCAGCTTGCACAAATGCGTGCCGTCTTCGAAAACATCGCGGTTCGACAGCCAAAGATGGATTTCTCCATCGCCAGCCAAAACCACGGGACGACCAACCAGCTTGTACTGGTTCTTTTCGGCCTGTCCGTTTTCATCCGACAGAATCAGGTCTCCGTTGGCATCAGTCCGGAAAACCGGACACGTACCATCGGGGCGACCGATTGCGTCACTGTAGCCTTGCTCATACGCTTCGCCTGGTACCATGAGGATAAACACCTCAACCACGACAAACGTCGCCGCGGTTACAATCAGCAGCGGGAAAGCTGCCTTTTGAAAGTACTTACGAGCAGTATCGTTGAGCATGATGACCACCAGCCCTGCAAACAATGCAAAAGCCAGGATAGCCACCAAGGCCATGATGTAGTTCACACCGTCCGTGGAAAAGAGTTCTGTAAACATGTTTCAGTCCTCCTTAGTAACGGCAGGTGGCGATGCACATGCTGTCCATGCCTTCGACGACCGAGCCAGCAACAACGTTGCCTTCCGAGTCGACTTCAAACATAAACGCATTCTGCTCTTCGCCCCGATGGGTGAATTCAATCCGACGTTCGAGCGTTACCTGATTGGGTCGGCCCTCGTTGACGAGAACCTTCACATAGGCAACAACCGGCATCTGCTCGCTGCGAGGCGAATACAGATGCACGTTGACCACGTACGTGCCCGCGGGCAGTTCGGTACGGCGGCCCGTGACAATTTCGACGTTTCTGTCGTCTTTGGCGTCACGGCCGTTCCAACCGAGGTCATCGGTGTCGAGCTTGAAAAGCGGCGTTTGGCGGTTCGGGGTGTTATACCCGATGCACTCACGCGTGGGTTCGATCTGACAGACCCAAAGGTCGATGTCGGCCCTCGAGTGACCCGGACGCAGCGTCTCCTCTTCTCGTTCCAGTGCCTCAATGCGGCGCTGGTCAGAAGCAGAGGTCGGCTCACGTTCCGTCAGGCCATAGTCCCACTCGACTTCAACACGAATGCTGTTGTCTTGCGGTTCCACAGGCACTGCAACCGGGTTCATCCAAAGCATCGCCACGGCAAGCATAAGCAGCGTGACGACGAACAGAATGAACGGAAGGTCGGAGGCAACATCGTTGAAGGTGCTGTCGTCGTTGTTATTACGACGCATAATTAGCCTCCTACGGGGTTGTTGCCACAAGGGGTGACCGGGTTGATACCGAACTGGTCAAGGCGAACCTTTACCATGCCCGACGAAGCGGACGCGTTCAGTACCGGCTCCACTTCACCCATGGTCAGCTCCTTGAGCCGCGACACGAGATTTATGGATTCACCTTCGAGGTAGAAGTGGACTTTCCGAAGAACAGTCGCACCGATCAGACCGACCACAGTGGTCAGAACAGCGATACCGATACCCGTCATCAGCACACCCAGAACCGTTGCCGCTTCCGCAGCACCGCCCTGAACAGCCGAGACGTCAAAGGTCGCAAGACCAATAACGATACCCACCAGCGTCCCGATGAAGCCGTACTTCGTCTGCGACGAAGCGCCTTCAGCCAGACCCGAAAGGTCATTGGCAAGGTTATCGCCAAGTGCGGCGATGTGACGCTCAATGTCCACGTAGTACGAAGGGTTAACTTCCTTCGAACGGGCCATACCGGCAAAGAAACGGGCCACACGAGTGTTTTCGAGGCCGGCATCCATGAACAGCTCACCCTTCAGAAGGGCACTGACCTTGGTGGACTGGGAGTCTTTGGTTTCGAGAAGGTCTTCGACCAGCATCAGTGCCTGACGCTCAGCGTCAATGCGACGGCCACGACGAACAGAGGCAAAAAGCCCCCACACGAACATGACACCGATGAACCCGATGAACGCCAGAAGCGTACCATCATTGGGGATGAACTGCTGGAAGATGCCGAAGTGGAAACCCAGCAGCATCACAGCTACCAGACCCACAGTTGCACCGACCACAGCGGTCGAAACCTTCAGCGCAGAGCGCTTGAAGATATTGAACATGATAATCCTCACTTTGGGCATTGTGCCCGCTTTAAGAGAAAAGAATGAGTCAGAAAAGTGGATAGTTAGAAAACTTAAAAAGAAGAAAAGATGAATTTTGAATGGTTCACCATACCTCACCCATAACGTGTATGCAATTTTTTTATAGGTATTTGAGAGTGTTAACGTAAAAAAACACCCCCGCAGTTATAACTTTGCGGGGGTGTTTTTATTTGGTTTAACTTACCTTAAACAGCGAGCGCTTTCGGAGGTAGGTTAATTTTCACGTTTAGTTCGCGAAGTTGCTCTGGTTTTACCTCTGAAGGCGCGTTCATCATCAAGTCTTGAGCACGCTGGTTCATTGGGAACGCAATAATTTCGCGGATGTTTGGCACGTCTGCAATCAGCATCACCATACGGTCGATACCTGGTGCAATACCACCGTGTGGAGGGGCACCGTATTTAAACGCGTTAATCATGCCTGCAAAGTTTACGTCAACATCGCTACGGGTGTAGCCAGCCATTTCAAAAGCTTTGTACATAATTTCAGGGCGGTGGTTACGAATTGCACCTGAAGAAAGTTCAAAACCGTTACACACAGCGTCGTATTGGAATGCTTTAATATCTAGAGGGTCCATAGTCTCTAGGGCTTCCATACCGCCTTGTGGCATTGAGAATGGGTTGTGTGAGAAGTCAATTTTGTCGTTCTCGTCGTCGTATTCAAACATTGGGAAGTCTACAATCCAGCAGAACTTGAACACGCCTTCTTCAATCAAGCCAAGGTCGTTACCAATACGTGTACGTACTGGGCCAACAAAGCGCATGATTTCGTGTTTTGTACACGCCATAAAGAACACAACGTCGCCCTTACCAGCTTTAGCGTCAGCGAAAATGCTTTCGATTTGCTCTTGGGTTAGGAACTTGGCGATTGGGCCTTTAAATTCGCCTTCTTCAGTTTGAGTAATGTAGCCAAGGCCACCAGCACCTAGTTCGCCTGTGGCGTAGCCTACAACTTTATCGAACCAGCTACGTGGTTGTGCAGCTGCACCCGGCGCCGGGATAGCACGTACAACGCCGCCTTTAGCAACAACGCCCGCAAAGGCTTTAAAGTCGCTCGCTGCGAAAGTTTCTGATACGTCAACAACTTCGATTGGGTTACGAAGGTCAGGTTTGTCGGTACCGTATTTCAGAAGAGACTCTTCAAACGGGATGCGCACAAACTTGCTGCTGTCAGTACCGGTGATGATTTTCTTGTTACCGAATTCTTCAAAGATACCGCCAACAACGCTTTCGGTTACGGCAAATACGTCTTCTTGAGTTACGAAGCTCATTTCCATATCAAGCTGGTAGAACTCACCCGGGCTACGGTCAGCACGAGGGTCTTCATCACGGAAGCACGGTGCAATTTGGAAGTACTTATCAAAGCCTGACATCATCAACAGCTGCTTGAACTGCTGTGGTGCTTGTGGCAATGCGTAAAACTTACCTGGGTGCAGACGGCTTGGAACCAAAAAGTCACGTGCGCCTTCAGGTGAAGATGCTGTTAGAATTGGTGTTTGGAATTCGCGGAAGCCCATGTCCCACATGCGGCGGCGAATTGAAGAAATAATGTCAGAGCGAAGGTTAATGTTCGCGTGTAGTTTTTCACGACGTAGGTCAAGGTAGCGGTACTGCAAGCGAAGATCTTCAGGGATACTTTCGTCAGCGATAGCCCATGGAAGGCTGTCAACTTTTGAAAGAATCTCAACGTCTTTAACGTCAATTTCAATTTCGCCAGTGGCGAGTTTGTCGTTCTTCTGTTCGTCAGCACGAGCAATCACTTTACCAGTGATTTTAATCACGCTCTCAAGTGAAAGGTGTGAGATTTTATCAATGCATTTGCTCTCTGGGTGGAACACAACCTGTGTTACGCCGTAGTGGTCGCGCAGGTCAATAAACACCACACCACCGTGGTCGCGGCGGCGGTAAATCCAGCCTGAAAGGGTGACGGTTTCGTCAATATGTTTAGCGGTCAATTCGCCACATGTGTGGCTGCGGTATGGGTTGGTCATAATAAAATCTCTTTCTCGTCTGACATTCAGTATGCTTTTAAGCGAGGTTATATTAACAGGATATATGCTTTTTTCAAGCATTTGCGGGCGATTTTTGCGTACATTTGAGCACATAAAAAAACCCCGCATGACATACATCATGCGGGGTTTTTACGTTAAAGGTTTTCAGCTTACTGCCAACGGCCGTAGCGCTCTTGCCAATCAAAGTAAACCTTGATGGGGTTCACCTTGGGTTTGGGCGGCTGCGGCGACGGTGCATTGGGCTTGGTTTTGGCGGTATGAAGTTCATCCTTCAAGGCCACGAGCCCTGCACCAAAGCCGATGCATTCGCTAGCGAAAACATAGTACGGATGACCCGCATAGTTGACGCCCACAACCTCGCCCTTGGTATTCACCACGGCCGAGCCTGAGTTACCGAACGAGCAATCGCCACGGTACGAATAGCCCACACCCAAGCGGGTGCCAGCATCCGAAACGCCACCGCCCTTAAGGCGGTAGAAAAAGAAACGAATCGCCCACAGATAGCGGCCGAGAAGCGTCTTTTTCGGGCGGAGTGCACTCATCTTGCCTACCTCATCCACGGTCACAACCGTTTGATGAAAGCGTGCACGCCGACCGTTTTGGCCAACAATAAGCAGCTTATCGCCAGGCTTTGGCATTTCAGCTGCCAGCGGCAAACCCTGCATGCCCGAGGCCTTGTATGCCGCCCCATCAAGGGTGGCAATATCAGGCCCCGTTTTGCGATCAGCCACATGGGTGATGCGCGTCAGCTTGCCGGGGGTTTTCCAAGCGGCGTTGTATTCAGCGTAGTTTTGCAGGATGACACTTTTGGAAGCATCCACCACATGGCGGTTTGACACAATCGTGCCATCTGCCAGCAAAAAGGCTGTGCCCATGCAGTTTTTCTTGAGGTTTTTCACCAGAAAAACACTGTCTCGTACGGCATCGGGCGAAACATGACCTTCAGCCACCCAAGCCTCAAGTGCGGCGTTATTACGGCGGATGAGGTTGCTTTCGGCCCGTTTTTCCAAACGGATTGTCAGCAACACAAAGCCAACCACAAAAACCACAGCGCTGTAAAACATCAGCACCGGTGAGAGGGTAAGCGAGGTCAGGCCGTTGAGGGCAAAACCGATTAAAAGCAGAAAGAATGCAGGGATACCCCCTGCAACAAAGCGTGCAAAGAGTTGCATAATGCGGCCCTAGGGCCTCTCCACAAATCAGGAAATATAAAGAATAAAAAGAAGAAGATGATGAAGTATCTCTATTTTGTATACAGGTGCCCTGCCCCTAGCACAAGAAAAAACCCCTGTGCATCAGCACAGGGGTTTAATTCGTTAAGGGTTACTCGGCAGGTTCCTCAGCGGGAATCTTGTCGAGCTCAGCATTCAGCGCATCCAGCGCAACGGCATAACCCATGTGCTCGAAAGCAAACATGATAAAGCCGCGGCCAGCATAGTGCACGCCAACAACCTCGCCCGCGCAGTTCACAACAGCCGACCCCGAGTTACCGGGGAAGACGTCGCCATGAACGGCGTAGACAGGGGTACCCATGCCACCCGAATCGACAAGCGAATCGGGGTTGTTGATGCGGTGGTAAATACCCACCGGAATCATCGAGGCAATGGTAATCGGCGAAAGCTTGCCAATCGGAGCATCCATCATGGAGTCTCCGTAACCACGATAGTCAACCACCGAAGCGTAAAAACGCTCGCGGCGGAAGTTCTGACCGACGATGAGCAGCTGCTCACCCACGCGGGGTGCTTCAGTTGCGATGGGCAGCGCACGCATGCCCTTCATTTCGGTCGTCATGCGGTAAAAGGCAAGGTCCGGACCGTTATTCGGGTCAGCCACGTGGGCAACCGTCTGGGTCTGGGCATTACCTTCCGAATCGATGAAGACAGCGTCTTCGCCGAACGCATTGTAAACGTGGCGGTTGGTGCCGATGATGCCCCCTTCAAGAAGGAAGCCAGTACCGTGTCCGCGCCGCTGGGCGTTGGTCACGATAAAAGCACTGCGGCGAATCACATCAGGTGAAACGCACTGGTTGGCTTCCCATTCGGAAAGCTTAACCGTGTTCTGGGCCTCGAGGGTGCGAGACATATTGTCTTCCAGCGCGGGAATACCGAAGTACACGATAATCGCCAGCGGGAAGAAATACAGGAATGAGACTTTGCGACCGAAAAAGGCAAAAAGCACCTTAAGGATAGCTAAAGAGATCAGACCCCAGAAAACGGCAAGGATAACCAATACCGTAGGTGTCATGGTTGGACTCCATAGAAGTGTGAAAAGAGGAAAAGAGAGAGAAGTTAGACTATATTTATAAATAAAGTATATGTACGAAAAGTTGTAAGCGCAAGGGAATAGCGCAAGATTAGATGTATTAACCCCCTGATTTGGCTCTAATTTCTCATAAACCTCACGTCGGCTTTACGTAATACGGCACAAAAAAAGAACCCCCAGCATAATGCTAGGGGTTCTATTCGTGAATTAGCTGACGCTCGGTGGGCTATCCGCAGGGGGTAGCTTTTCGATTTCAGCCTTAAAGTCGTCCAGCGTGACCGAGAAGCCCAACTGCTCAGACGCGAAGAAATAAATCCCGCGGCCAGCAAAGTGGACACCCACAACTTCACCCGCACAGTTCACCACTGGTGAACCCGAGTTACCGCCGGCGGTATCGCCATGGGTGGCAATCACGTCGTTGGTTCTTGCCCCTTCATCGACAAGCGATGACGGTGCAAAGAAGTTGAGCGTGGTATAGAGCACGAACTCGGCGGCCGAGGTCAGCGGCGAAACAGGCGAAAAATCGCTGTCTTCGCCACCCGTACCGAGGACATTCAGCACCGAGGCATAGTAAAAGCCACGGTTACCGTTATGCCCAACAACCAGGACTTGCTCACCTACTTCGGGGCCAGCTTTTGCCAGCTTCAAAGCAGGAATATCACCACCACCCATGACGTAGTAAAACGCCAAATCGGGGCTAGTAGCTTCATCAGCTCGGTGGAACATCATGCCGTTGTAGGCTCGTTCGTCTTCCGTTTCGAAAACGGCTTCGGGCGAGATACTGTCAGCGACATGCCGATTGGTGACGACGGTATTACCGTCAATCATAAAGGCCGTACCATGACCGCCGCCAGCACGTGCAACAAGCACACTATTGGCAATGGTTTGGGGTGCAACGCACTGGTTTGCAGTCCACTGCTTGAGGCGCGCCTCGTTTTCTTCGATCAGGTTGGACTCGGAAAAGCCGCACAGGATAAAACCCGTGATACCGATACCGAGGAACGTGTACGTGAAAACAGAGGGAGCCTCGCGGTCGGAAAACAAATAAGCAAACCGCACCACAAGCATGGCAACAAGCGCGACCACAAAGGCCACAATGAGAAGCATCATAAAGATTCTCCGTAAGAAAGAGTGAGGGAAAAGAAATGAAAGATGGATTTAATCCCTCTTAATGTGGGCTTTCTGTAGGCGTTTACAAGGGGTTGAGGGTAAAAGAAAAACCTTAGATCATCTCAGATAGGTGGTTCCAATTTGTAACACTATGTTGTATATGCAGAGATATGATTTATATCAGTGTTTGACCCCTACCCTTTTTTAAGGTCATACTACTGAAAACGATAACAAAACAGCCACTTTTAACGGACGTCATGCAGCATATTTTCATTAACATTTTCGCCCTTCTATTAGCCTCAGCCATTCTTTTGATGGGTAACGGCTTGCAAGGTACTCTATTGATTGTTCGTGCGAACAGCGAGGCCTTCTCGCTGACGTCGATTGGTTTGATTACCTCAGCTTACTTTGTAGGTTTTGTATTGGGCTGTCGTTACATCCCTAAAATTGTTGAGCAAGTTGGCCATATTCGTACCTACACGGCGCTGGCCTCAATTGCTTCAGCGGCGGCCTTAAGCCACGTACTGTTTGTAACGCCTGTGTTCTGGATTGCTATTCGTGTGATTAGCGGCTTCTGTTTTGCGGGCCTTTCAATGGTGATTGAAAGCTGGCTGAACGATAAAGCCACCAACAAAATTCGTGGCCGCGTGCTGTCAACCTTCCGTATGGTCGACCTTGGTGCCGTAACGGTAGGTCAGTTGCTTCTGACCCTTGCCGACCCTATGGGCTTTACCCTTTTTGCCTTGGTTTCTATTTTGCTATCGCTGGCTCTGGTACCGATTGCGCTGACCAAAACGTCAACCCCAAAGCCTATTGCCCACGAAAGTATGTCCCTTAAAAACATTTACAAAGTATCACCCCTTGGGGCGGTTGGCTCGTTTACCACGGGTATTGCCAACACAGCATTTTGGGCGATGGGCCCTGTGTTTGTACAAAACATGGGCTACAAATCAAGCCTTGTTGCAGCGTTTATGAGTACCGCCATTATTGGCGGTGCTGTAACCCAGTGGCCAATGGGCTTGATGTCAGATAAAATTGACCGTCGTATTGTGGTGCTTTTTGCCACTGTGATGTCGATGATTGCTGGTATTGCCCTTTACCTTGTAGCCGGTATTTCAGCCACTTGGATGTTGGCGGGTGTTTGCTTGTTTGGTGGGTTTGCTATTCCGCTCTTTGGCCTAGTGATGGCGCACGCAAACGACTATGCCAAACCTGAAAACTACGTAAGTTTGAATAGTGGTTTGCTGTTCCTTTATGGTGTAGGCGCCATGACAGGCCCTGTGCTTGTTGCCCCATTCATGAGTGTTTTGGGCACGCAAGGTTTGTTTGCTTACACCGCCACCATGCACAGCATGTTCTTGGTTTTCGCCATCTGGCGTTACATTGTAAACCGCGACCGCAAGCGCTACGAGGATGATTACATCCCAATGCAAATGGCTTCAACGTTGCACCCTGCAACGCCTGAAACCTTTGAGCTTGAGCACCCACGTCACATCAAACGCCGTGAAAAGCTGTTTAAAATGGCCGGCCTTAAAGACCCTTGGCTTGAAAAAGAGCGTAAGAAGAAAGAATCTAAATAAACAAAAAACACCCCCTCAACCGAGGGGGTGTTTTCATTCGTTAGTTGTGGAAGCTGCGCCAAGCTTCTTTGCCGTTGCCGCAGGCCAAATTGGTATTGGCTTCACTGGCTTTGCGCACTTCACTGACTTGCTCATCAGCACCAGTGCCTTGCAGATAAAACGTAATCTGCTTTGCGTAGCGGCGGCCGGCCTGAATCGACGCAAAAACCGAGCTGTAGCTGCCCTTGCGGTCGTCTGCTTTGATGATGCATTCGAACACGCGGTTTTCGGCCCAGTCTTCGGCAGTGAGCATTTTCGCCATCGGCAACCTTTTGACGGGTGTGTCAATGGGCGGAAAGTCTCGATCGAGGCGTGTCGGGCGACACATGGGTCGATCATAGACCTTGAGCTCAACCTGAGCTTTGCAATCGAAGGCGGCTTCGAAAGCGGTAATAAATTCTTCCAGCGCACGGATATAATCCGTACGGGACACTTTGCGCACATAGCGCTTGAGGGCCCAACGTTCCATAATGCGTCTCCTAAGAGAGGGGAAGCGAATGGGAGAAAGGGAAAGAGATATAAGTAACTCCACTTATATATGACTTTCTTTGCGAACTACAACTTTTGACGAGAAATTTATAAGATATTTGTTATAGTTGACCCATGAATCAGACAATTAATATCAAATCTATCCGTGAACTGCTGAGCGTCATCGCTGACGTGCAGGCTGATACCAATACCTCAAGCCAAGGGTTTATCTTCCGTGGTCAAAACCACGACTTTGACCCCCTACCCACCATTTACCGCCCGAACATGATGCGTATGGGCGATGGTGAGCTACACACCTATACCCCTGAGCTTGACGCTGCGGACGAAAAACGCCTGCTTGATAAGTTTAAGTCGCAAGCGGTGCCCTACCTTGGCCACATGCCTCAAACTGATATTGAGTGGCTGTGTATTGCCCGCCACCACGGCCTGCCTACACGCCTACTGGACTGGACAACATCACCCCTCACAGCCGCCCTATTTGCGCTGCGTAAAATGGGTGTAATGAGTGACGATGAAGACCGTAAGTCGGTTATTTTGATGCACGAAAAACCAAAAGAAATTTCAACCCGTCAAGCGGCAAACCCGTTTGAAGTAAAAGACTTTCGCTTGTACTACCCGCCTGCCTTTAGCCCGCGTATTCCGGCACAGAACAGCGTATTTACCCTGCAGCCCCACGGCTACAAGTTTAAGAGCGAAAATATTACGAAAATCTTTTTTGATGTCTCACGCGAGGTGGACTTGATGCGAGAGCTTTATGCCCTTGGTGTGACCGACCACACCGTGTTCCCTGATATTGATGGGCTATGCGCAGCACTGCGCTTTGACTGGCGATTTAACGACCGTTAAGTTTTGAGTAAACGCTTTAAGCAGAGGGGCTGGCTGTTGCCAGCCCTTTGCTATTTTATTCAGCGTTTAAACTATCGGTCAAATTCACATGCTTGACCTAGCGGTCAAAGTCTAGCTCTTGGCCGTCGTCAATTTCAAGGTTGTAGCCAAGGTCATCCTCGCGGCCACGTACTTGTTCAACATCAATACCTAGAGCATCAGCAATGTCTTTGTTATCAACTTGCGAGATTTCCTGCTCATCGATATCTAGGATTAAGTCGTCGATATTGCGAACCATATTATTATCCTCCGTTTAAACGTTACGTTCTAGTAACACCATTGACCCATCAGGGAAGCCGTAAAAGGTACCTGGCGGATCGTAACTCTGTTCGTCGTTCATCAGATACAGCACAGCTGGATCAATGCCATAGTCTGGTAAATCTTCTTTCGCGATGAGCACACCACCAAAGCGTTCTACAACTTCAACTTCTTTGGGGAGGTCAGCGGGATTAGCCAAAGCTTCAACGCGGATTTGGTCCATGGCAGTCTCTGCTTGTTTAGCGAGAGTCTGTTCACCACGGGCCTCGAGATCCTGCACCATACGGCGGTAGGCTTCTCGTGCACGTTTTGCGCGGGCCATTACTTGTTCAACTGACATTTTGTTACCTCTTTTTGTACAGTTAACGTGTGTCTAGAAGATATGTGGTTTCTAACTGACAGGTATTCAAGCGTTTTTTCTAAAAAATCGGTACCTGCAGGTGCAAAACACCCTAAAAGCTGACAACAGACCATATTTGCGCCGCAAAACTGTCAGTTTATACAACGCACAACAAAAAACCCCGCCGAAGCGGGGTTTTTCAAGACTAAGGGTTACAGGCTGGGATGAATAATTTTTCTGGCGACGTGTGCTGCATATTAAAAATATGCAAACACAAGTCGGGGAAATTATTCGCCCAGACCGTAGCCCGCTTCAACTACATGAAGCGGAACCATAGGTAGGCTTGCGCCACAATGATGCTCATGATCATTAGTGGGAAGGCGTAAAGCATGAACTTTACGAAGCCAATGGCGTGGCCATCTTTTTCGGCCAAGCCAGCAACCACTAGGTTAGCACTTGCACCGATAAGTGAACCGTTACCACCCAAGCAAGCACCTAGTGAAAGGGCCCACCATAGAGGCATAAGACCTTCAGCACCGCCGAATGTGTCGCCCATTGATTCGATTAGAGGAATCATGGTTGCAACAAACGGAATGTTATCAACAAGGGCTGACAGAATAGCAGCACCCCAAAGGATAACGCTCATGGTCATGTTTTTATCGCCGCCGGTAAAGGCCAGCATTTCTTGTGCAAGCATATCGATAATGCCTACGTGCTCAACAGCGTGAACAATAATGAATAGACCTGCGAAGAAGAACAGGGTCACCCACTCTGACTCAGCAATAGCAGCGTGAATTTTTTCGTGCTGTTTTTCTGAGTGGTGGTGAATGTTATCAAGCAGCAATAGCAGGCCCGCACCGGTTAGGGCTACAGTGGCTGGCATAATGTGGTAGCTGTGACCAACCACAAAACCAACCAGAATCAAGCCCATGCAGAACAGTGATTTTACCAATAGTTCAACATCGGTAATAGCTTCACGCTCGTTCATGCGCATAATGCGGTCGCGGTTTTCTTGCTTGGTTACAAGCTCTTTACGCCAGATAAAGTAAACTGGGATAAGCGTTAGCGGCATAACCACCAAGCTTACTGGTGCTACGTTGTAAACGAAGTCCATAAAGCTAAGGTGCGCAGCTGAGCCAATCATGATGTTTGGCGGGTCACCAATAAGGGTGGCTGTACCACCGATGTTTGATGCCAAGATACTTGTGAACAAGTACGGGAACGAGTTCACACGTAGTTCACGCGTAATCTGAATAATAACAGGCGTGGTCAAAAGCACGGTTGTTACGTTATCAAGCAACGCCGAGAATACAGCTGTTACAATAGCCAAAACCATCAGTGTGCCCATAGGGCTTGCTTTTACTGTTTTAGCCGACTTAATCGCAACGTATTGAAATACGCCTGACTCTTTCATCACGGCTACAACAATCATCATCCCCAATAGAAGACCAATCGTGTTGCCGTCAATGCTTGCGAACGCTTGAGTTTGAGTAACAATACCCAAAAGGATCATCAAGCCTGCACCTAGTAGCGCAATAATCGCGCGGTTTAGACGCTCGGTTAGAATAATGCCGTAGGCTGCTGCGAAAATCGCACCCGCCATCCAGACGTGTTGAGATGGGATATCTGCCGCGTGATGGGCAATAGTTTCGGTTACCATCGTTAGGTTCCTTTAGTTTTTCATTCTAAAATAATTCTATTGATGAGCCTATTAGGCTGACTCAAGTGCACGCTTGTAGCGCTTACGGGCATGCGTGTCCAGACCTTTTTTACGAAGACGGATGCTCTTAGGTGTAATCTCAACCAGTTCATCGTCTTCAATGTAAGTCAGGGCGTACTCAAGCGTAATATCGCGTGGCGGTGTAAGTGACACAGCCTCGTCTTTACCTGAGGCACGCATGTTGGTCAGTTTTTTACCTTTAATAGGGTTAACTTCCAAATCTTCAGTACGGGCGTTTTCGCCGATAATCATACCGTCGTAAACTTCTGAACCTGGATCCACAAAAATCACGCCACGGTCTTCAAGGTTCCAAAGGGCAAAGGCTGCCGCTTTACCAGCTTCCATAGAAACCAGCACACCTTGACGACGGGCTGACGCTTGTGAGCGCACAGGGCCGTAGTGTTTAAAGATACGTGTAATAATACCGGTACCGCGGGTATCCATTAGGAACTCACTACGGTAACCAATCATGCCACGGCTTGGGGCTTCAAAAATAAGGCGCTGCTTACCGTGGTGGTCAGCCACCATGTTCACAAGCTCTGCACGACGCAGACCCATTTTTTCCATCACAACGCCAGCAAAGTCGGTATCAACGTCGATAACTACTTCTTCGTATGGCTCAAGTTTTTTGCCGCCTTCTTCTTTAAAGATAACCTCAGGGCGAGACACTGAAAGCTCGAAGCCTTCACGACGCATGGTTTCAATCAGAACAGCAAGTTGAAGTTCACCACGACCCATCACACGGAATGTTTCAGCTGTTGAACCTTGCTCGATTACAAGACCAACGTTAACTTCAGCTTCACGGGCTAGGCGGTCGCCAATTTCGCGGCTGGTCAGTTTGTCACCGTCTTGGCCTACAAGTGGAGAGCTGTTTACACCAAATGTCATCGCTAGGGTTGGTGGGTCAATGGCCATCGCATCAAGTGGGTCGTTCACTGAAGGCTCACACACGGTGTGTGATACAAACACCTTGCTTGCGCCAGCGATTGAAACAATATCACCTGCCACAGCTTCATCAATTGCGGTACGGGCTGTACCACGGAAAGCTACAATCTTGCTTACTTTGGTGTTTTCAAGAACTTTACCATCGCGGTCCATCACTTTAATAGGTTGGCCCACTTTAACTTTACCTGTGTAAATACGGCCAGTTACCATGCGGCCAACGTATTCGTCACGTTCCATGGTGGTGGCAAGCATTGTGAATGGGGCATCAGCGTCAGACTCTGGTGACGGTACGTGTTTTAGAACTAGATCAAATAGAGGTTCGCAGTTTTCGCCTGAAGTTACTTCTTCAGCGCTTACCCAACCGTCACGCGCAACAGCGTATAGGATTGGGAAGTCTAGCTGCTCTTCGGTAGCGCCCAAGCTATCGAAAAGGTCAAATACTTCGTTTACAACTTCTGCAGGGCGCGCGTCTGAGCGGTCCATTTTGTTAATCAATACGATTGGCTTAAGACCTAGACGAAGCGCTTTACCAAGTACGAATTTAGTTTGAGGCATTGGGCCTTCTGATGAGTCTACAAGTAGCACTGCACCGTCAACCATACCCAATACACGCTCAACTTCTGAACCAAAGTCAGCGTGGCCTGGGGTATCAACAATGTTGATCAGGTGGTCGTTGTATTCAACGGCAGTGTTTTTCGCCAGAATGGTAATCCCGCGTTCTTTTTCAATATCACCGCTATCCATAACGCGTTCGTCAACCTTTTGGTGGCCTTTGAATGCGCCTGATTGGTGCAACAGGGCGTCAACAAGGGTGGTTTTACCGTGGTCAACGTGAGCAATAATAGCAATGTTGCGGATTTTTTCTGGGCTGTAGGTGGTCATAGTCTAAAACTTTCTTTGATTGATACCGTGCTTCTACACGCTTTAACCTAAAAAATCCACTAGAGAATGGACTTAACTGATGTTTTAGCTCGATTATTTCCCCACCAACCTTGCGGCCACAACCTTGATGCAATAATGCCACAAGAGGTGCTTCAAAACCCCACCCACAGGGGCTTTAAGCACACATAGGCCCTACTTTGTGCTAGCGTTAGAAGATGGGGTTCATCCCTGCAGCTCGCATGAACATAAACAAACCAATACGTTAACCACCAACCTCGAAGCTAAAAAACATGGCCAAAAACAAAGACAAAAAAAAGAGCGATAAAAGCAATAAGTCAGCCTCAACCCAAGGGCTGAAAGAAATTGCAATCCAGCGCCTTTTTGAAGCTGGCGGCCTAGGGCTTTTATTTGTTGGTTTGTTTATTCTCATGGCGCTGATGACCCATAGCTCGCAAGACCCTTCGTTTAACAATGCAGTGGCCTACATTAAAATCCAGAACAGTGGTGGCCTTATTGGCGCCTACATGGCCGATAGCCTGCTCACGTTCTTTGGTGCAGCAGCTTTTGTTTTGCCTCTTGTTCTTACCCTTTGGGCCGCAAACCTTATTGCACACCGCCCTGTAACGCATCTGTCATTGCGTACAGCAACGCTACCTATTTTGATTCTTGCACTTTCTGCCCTGTTCCACTTGGCACAGCCATTTGGTGCATGGCCAGAAGGGATGCGTACGGGCAATGGTGGCCTTGTGGGTGTGCTTGCCGCTAAAATTAGCATGCGCTGGCTCGGTGAGTTTGGTGCGTTTTTCTTGCCATCACTATTGGCGCTATTAAGCCTGCTATGGCTCACAAACCTAACCGTGCACGACCTTTACCGTTTTTCAAAAATGGCCCGTATGTACTGTGTAGAAGGCTTCCGTATTTGCCGCCGCTTTGTGAAAAACCTACGTGAGCGTGAGAACCAAATGGAACTTGGTTTCTCAATCCCCACGCCACCGAAAAAGAAAATTATGCCGAAGGTGGAACGTGCTGAAACCACTATCGTTAAACCGACCGAGCGTGAAGAAGAAGAGCGCCAGACAGACCTACCCCTTAACCTTGGTGACAACTACCAACTACCTGCCCTGCACTTGCTTGATAAAGCGACAGATAATTACAAAGGCGAAGATGAATCTGCGCTGACGCAAAACGCCCGCATGATTGAGGCCAACCTTGCCCACTTTAACGTGATTGGTAACGTAACCAAAATTTGCCCCGGCCCTGTGATTACCATCTATGAATTTGAGCCTGAAGCCGGCACCAAAACCGCCCAAGTGGTTAACTTGGCGGGTGACCTTGCCCGCTCTATGGCGGCGGTATCTATCCGTATTGCGCCAATCCCTGGTAAGAATGTTATTGGTATTGAAATGCCAAACGCCGAACGCCGCACCGTGACCCTGCGTGAACTTTTGGCAACCGAAGCTTTTGAAACCCACCCCGGCAAACTGACCGTTGCTATTGGTGTGGATACTGGCGGCCAGCCTGTTTACACCGACATTGGTAAAATGCCTCACAGTTTGATTGCGGGTACTACAGGTTCTGGTAAGTCGGTGGCGATGAACGCCTTTATCCTAAGCTTGCTTTACCGCATGACGCCTGAGCAACTGCGCTTTATTATGATTGACCCTAAAATGCTTGAGCTCAGCATTTACAACGACATTCCGCACCTACTTACACCTGTGGTGACCGACCCCAACAAAGCCTCAACTGCGCTTAAATGGGCCGTGAAGGAAATGGAGCGTCGCTACAAACTGATGAGTGAAATGGGCGTTAAAAACCTACAAAGCTTTAACACCAAGTTTAAAGAGCTTAAAGCCAAGGACACCATCCCCACTCGCCCTGTGCAAACTGGCTTTGACCCATCAACAGGCCAACCAATTGTTGAGCAGCAACCGCTAGCAACAGAACCTTTGCCATACATTGTGGTGGTGATTGATGAACTTGCCGACCTTATGATGGTTGCCGGTAAAGAGGTTGAAGCCTCAATTGCACGCCTAGCGCAAATGGCGCGTGCTGCGGGTATTCACTTGCTTGTTGCAACCCAGCGCCCAAGTGTTGACGTTGTGACTGGTTTGATTAAAGCCAACATCCCAACCCGATTCTCATTCCACGTGACCTCACGTGTTGATAGCCGCACCGTACTTGACCAAATGGGTGCAGAACAACTGCTTGGTAAGGGTGATATGCTTTACATGGCAAACGGCTCGGGCCATTTGCAGCGTTTGCATGGTGCCTTTGTAAGTGAAGAAGAGTGCGTCAACATTGCCGAGCACCTGAAAAAACAAGGTGAACCTGCGTACATTAATTCTATTACTAAAGAAGAAAGCGCTGGCGCATCATCAGGCGGCCCAGGCGACAGCAGCGAAGCTGACCCCCTCTACACCGACGCTATTGAGCTTGTAGCCCGCGAGCAAAAGGCCTCAACCAGCTTTATTCAGCGCCACTTGCAGATTGGTTATAACCGTGCCGCACGTATTATTGAACAAATGGAATCAGACGGCATTGTAGGCCCTGCCAACCACGTTGGTAAGCGCGATATCATCATTCGTGAGCCATCAGCCTAGGGCAACACTATACAAGAGGCTTGCAAGCGAATTTACGCAGCAAAACAAGAACTTGTAGAACACCCAAAGCATGCCTATACCTATACTATAGGGGCCTTAAATTTAAGGCAGAAGGAGGACATCTGATGACAGACGATACAGCAAAATACGAACTTCTTGACCGCATTTCGGTGCGGGGTGTTGAAGCGCTTATCAAAGAGATTCCGAACCTTGACGAAGCCAAGATTGAGGCTATCCGTGCCGATAAAGAAATTGGCCTGCAGTTTATGAAAGACGTGATGTTTGATAAAGGCGTGCCGCACACGGCCATTTTGCACCGCCTGACCGAAACCACAATTAAAGAAACGCTACTCGAGGCCATCCAAACCGAAGAGCAGCTTGACCGCTTGGCTGAAGCCAATGACGAGATTGACGAAACTCTCGACATTATTGCCGAAGGCCCAACCCCTGAGGTTGTTGCCTTTTATGAGAAAAAGGTCGGCGAGCTTGGCAAGCCAAAAGAATACGTAGACCCGCTGCAAATGGCCATCGATGCCGAGAAAGAAAACGGGCCAGAGCTTTAATCAACTTCAAACAAAAAACCCCGGCAGTGCCGGGGCTTTTTAACATCTACTGAACTTACAGAAGTTCAAGATTGTCCTTCAAAAACTCAACGCAGCGGTTAATGCCCGTTTCGTCAATGCTGTGAGGTAGGTTTTCAATAAGCTCAAGCTGCACATCAAAACCGTTTTCCGATAGCGCCTTTTCAGCTTCAACCGAAGCATGGTACGGCACAACATCATCGTCCATCCCGTGAATCAGTAAAATTGGCATTTTGGCTTCACGGTCAATGTTCGTCAGTTCTTCGGTAAACATCATCTTACCTGAAAAACCAACCACGCTATTACAGCCACCCACCAAACGTGGAGCTACGTGTAGGGCTGTCATAGTACCCATTGAAAAGCCCACCAAAGCCACACGGTCAGGCGTTAGGTTTAACGGGCCATACACGTGTTCTTCAAGGTAGTCTTGCAGTAGGTCAACGGCTTTATCAATACCAGGTTTATCTTTAAACGTACCGCCAGCATCTGAAAACCATTGGTAGCCCATACCCATGGTGGTGCGTTGTGGGCCATTAGGCGCAAAAAAGGCAGTCTCTGGCATATCTTTTGCCAAGTACGGCGCTAGGCTAATAAGGTCTTGCCCATCCGAGCCATAACCATGCAAAAACACAACCGCACGACGCACATTACCGCGTGGGGCATAACTTGGGCCTTGTAGTTCAGACATTTTTATTCTTCCTCTGTTCCGTAGGTTACATCTTTAATTTGGTCCGCAGGGTAAGCGGCCGCAAGCTCGGCAAGGGTGCTTAGGTCTGCAAGCTTATTGGTAAGGTAATAGCCTTGATCGGTGCGCACTGTAGGCACCACAAGTTTTTTACTTTCAGCACCATTAAAGGCTACCAACTGATACACAACTTTTTTATGGAAAATATAACCTTCAAGCTGGGCACCTGTCACCTGACGGAAAAACGCCATATTAGGCTTAAGCAGTTGAGGGTTTTGGTATGAGTTCATCACGACAGCGCGTTCGTTTGGCAAAAACAAGCTCGCCATTTTAACAGGGTCGCCGGTGCTGTTCATTTGAATCATACGGGCAATAAGATTATCAAGGCTATCATTCTTAGCATCTAGTACTGGCTTAATCGGGATAGGCTTAGGGTGCAGCACCCCTTGGTAGCGCACCTTAATGTCTTCAGCTGGCACGGCAGGCTCAGCCTGAATTTGACCTTTTTTAACATCAAGCTGGACTGTTGGCAGTGGCGGAGAACGACCAAAAGCTGGGGCAACAACAACAGCCGCCATAAGCAGACCCAGCGCGAGCGCATTTAAGGTTTTAAACTTCATGTGAGGCATAGGTTACTCCCCTTCTTTTTGAGCGTCTGAAGATTCGGCCAGTTTTGCCTGAACCTGTTGAAATTTAGCCTGTACTTTTTGGCCAGCGTTTTGCCAGTCATCAAAGCTTTTATCAAAATTACCGTCTTTAATAAGAAGGCCTACACCTACCGCAAACACCAAAAGCATAAGCCAGAACATTGCACGGATAAGCTTCTTCGTGCGGCGTGGCATATATTGGCGTGTTTCGTATTCGTAAGTGCTATCCATTATTCACAACCTCTTATAGTTGGGCGCATTAACACCGCCAGAGTGGGGCGCAATTTTTCGATTACTTTAGCACAAATCCTTAAAACACGAAGCTTTTGATTTTCTTGATAATCACCCCTATGCGTGCTAAAACACTGAGACTTAAACATCTTTCTTGTTTCTCTTTTTCTTTTTTATTCTCTCATTTGAAGAAGACCTTCTATGACGCGTAAAAAGTTCATTCTGCTGGCTGCCGTATGTGGCGCTGGCTTGGCCCTTTCGGGCTGTGCGACCACAGCAGGCTATAACGCCCCTTACAACCCCACACCCTTCACGGCCGAAGCGACCGTTATCAATACGGCGCATACCCCCGGCCAATATGTAACAACCTCAACCGTGTACAACGGCTACATCCTCAACAGTCAGCGCTATAAGCCTGAAAGTTGGGACGTTTACGTCCGTACCGACAACGGCTATATGGTTAGGTGCAGCATTGATCAGGTGACGTTTGACGCCCTGCAGACTGGCAGCACCATCAGCATCAAGCTGGCGCAAAAAAGTGCCACCTATGACTTTGAGTGCCTTGAGGCCAAACTGCCGCTTTGAGTCACCGCCTTTAACGAAAGAACCCCACTTAACTGTGGGGTTCTTTTTTTATTCAACGTAGGTGCTCAGCAGCCCTTCAAAGCCACCATCGGGTTTGAGTTTAAAGCCCTTGGTATTTTTGTTAATCACGGCCATATGGTCTTGGCGCCAAAGCGGAATATAAATCACATCTTCATGCTGTAGTTTCTGAATTTCAATGGTGGGTTCGGTTAGGTCTTTCCCGTGCCACAGCTTATCAATCAGCACATCCATCTTCACGTTAAAGTAACGGCCGCGGTTGGCACCGTTTGGTGGCATGTTTGCGCTGTGAAACACATGACGGAAAAAGTCGGCATCAAACTGCCCCACCCACGAAAGGAGGTACATCTGGAAGTTGCCCTTTTGTACGTTACCGTAAAAAGTGCCCCACTCTGAAATATTAATATCAACCGCAATACCCGCTTGTTTTAACTGGTGCTGGATGGCCTGCACCAACAATAGGCCCGAAGGGTTGTTGGTGGTTGAAAAACGAATGGTCAGACGTGTACCGTCTTCATCAGGGGTAAAGCCTGCATCGTCCAGAATCTGTTTAGCTTTTTCAATGTTGTGCGCACGCAGTGGTGCTTGCCAATATGCCGGATGGCTTTCAGGCAAAAGGCTATATGCAGGGCGTGCTTTGCCATACATTAGCGTTTCAATAATAAGCTCACGGTCAATGGCGTGGGCAATGGCTTTGCGCACAGCTTTTTTACCCGTTACGGGGTTTTCAAGATTAAAACCAAGGTAGGTGTAGTTGAACGATTTGGCTGAGGTTACATCAACTTCAGGCTTTGATTGTGCATCTTCCATCAACACGACAGGTACATCGTTTTGCAGTAAGTTTGCCTCACCCTTGCGTACTTTTAGTACCCGCACGAGAGGGTCTTTTACCGTAACAAACTCAAGGGTTTTTGATGCAGGCTGTTCGCCTTTCCAGTGGTCACTTAAGTTCAGCACAAGCTTATCAAGCGTGCTTTCAGGGGCGACCGCATAAGGGCCTAGGCCTACAGGGTAAACCGCAGGATCATCTTTATAGAGGCTAGCGTTCGGCAGCATAATTGGGCGTGTAAACAGCGCCATCACAAAGGGGTCAGCCTCTGAGAGGTAAAACGTTACGGTCTTTGGGCCATTCACTTCAATGCGTTCAAAGTGTTTATAAAGCCCCATAAACGGCGAGCCTACCTCTGGGTTTTGAAGGTTCTCGTAGTAGGCCTTCACATGCTTAGCTTCAAAAGGTGTACCATCAACAAAGGCCCAGTCCCCCAGTTCAAACCGAATGGCATTGCCATCTTTTTCAAATGATGTTGCAGCAATAGGTGTGGGGGTAAAGTCGTCCGCCAAGCGTATTAAAGGTAAGCTTAGTAACTTAGTAATACGGCTAGCCGTTGCTGATGATGAAAAACGACTATCCAGCGTTGTGGGGGCAGCACCAAGGGCCATCACCACAGGTGTTGTATGCAGCTCAGTTTGAGGTGCATCTGGGGGCGTATTTTCGGCAAAAACGTTAGCTGGCGCTGTAAACAGCAACATATTTGCAACAAGGGTCAAAATAAATAGGGGTTGAAACATGGTCTCTTTCGGCTTTGTGTTGGCGCCCCATTCTAAGGGGTGGCATACTGAAAAAACAATAAAGTTTTGCGCAAAAAACGAAATAGGTACTTATAGACACATGTTTCTGAAAACTCACCAGACCCGTTTAAAGACTGTAGTTGCTACGGCAACCTTTACAGCGCTTATGGCGTTTTCGGTGCCTGCACATGCGGGGTTCTTCAGCTGGTTAGACGAAGCCACCACCTATAACGAAGATCAAAAGCGCCCGCTTAAACCACAGATTTTGCCTAAAGGCCCACCAGCCCCATTGCTGTACGACACAACCGACGGCGAGCGCTGGAGCCGCTACTACACACGTGACGATTTGGTGCCAGTAAACTACCTTAATGGCTCAGCCACAAAAGTAATGCGCCCACACCAATCTCAGCCACAAACACGTGATGACATGCTTCACGGCTACGTGCTTGACCGCAATGGCAACCCAATCATGGGCCCAGACGGCCAACCGATTACTGGTTACGACGTCATGCAACGCCGCGCGGCTTTGAACAAAGCCCAGCAAATGCGTGGCCAATTGTTTATTGGCGAACCTGACGATGTAAACCTACCGCGCGGCGGCGACCGCACACTGGGTGTTAAAACACGCATTGGTTCACCAGACGAAAGCTGGCGTAACAGCGTGCCGAACCACTTTAACCCGCAGCCGGGCGATTACGACTACGTGCCTGATAACCGCACTGGTCGTCGCTACAACGAATACGCAGCCCCTCCAGGTGGTGACATGATTGCCGGCACACGCCGTGATGGTTTTGGTAATGTCCAGCCTTACGATAACAACCGCCGCTACAATCAAGGTGGCCAAGGCTACGGCCAAGGCGGAACAGAAATGTTCCCTGATAACTACACCGTGCAACGTGGTGATACCCTTTCTGAAATTTCAGAGCAGGATAAAATCTACGGTGACTGGAAACTATGGCCGCTTATTTACGATGCAAACCGCAGCCAAATTAGCGACCCTGACCTTATTTACCCTGAGCAACGTCTTGGTATTCCTCGTGATTACACCTTTGACGAAGCCGACAATGCACGCAACCGTGCCTACCCGCCATACGGTCGCCGCTAGGGGAGATTGCCACCCGTGCGCTTAGGATTATTCAAAACGTTTACAGCAGCCTTTGCCTTGTGCGGGCTGCTTTTTACACAAGCAGCTACAGCAAATGACTTTTCTAAAGAAGACCTGAAGAAGCTGGACCAAGTTGAAGACTACCTGAACGACCTAAAAAGCTTTGCCGCCCGCTTTGAACAAAACGTGGCTGGCATGCAGCCTTCTACAGGTGTGTTTTACTTTAAACGCCCTGGCCGCTTTTTGTGGCAGTACGAAACACCCGACCCTGTAAAGCTGGTGTCAGATGGTGGTTTGATTTACTTCCACGATGATTCAAACAACCAAACAAACCAAGTGCCCCGTGAAGGCATTGCCGACTTTTTGACCCGTGAAAAAATCAACCTAACCGACGGTAAGTTTAAGGTTGAATACATTAACGACCGTAACGGCTTGCTACATGTAGCCATCCGCCTAAAAGACGATGCCGCAGGCGACATTGGCAATACTCTAAGCCTTACCTTTTTAAAGGGCCCGCTTCAGCTACGTCAAATCACAACCACCAACCAGTTTGACCAACCTGTTGAAGTTCTGTTTTTCAACATCCGTGAAAACGCTGATCTTGATACCCAAATCTTCAAATTCACACCGCCACAATACCGCGAGAATTAACCCCCTAACCTTAACCTGAAAGGCCGTTATTTCATGCTTCGTAAAGATCGTCTTTTTTCAGTTACGGGTTTATTTGCCCTTTCAATTTTTACCAGTGCCTTTTTGCTGTTTATGGTACAGCCACTGTTTTCAAAAATTGTGCTGCCTAGCTTAGGTGGTGCTTCTGCCGTTTGGATTACCCTTATGTTCGTTTACCAAGGGCTTTTGCTTTTGGGCTATGGCTATGCCCACGCCCTTAGCCATTGGGTGCCGCAGCGTTTGCAAATTCCGCTACATTTGTTGCTTCTGATTGCCAGCTTTTTAATGTTGCCTCTTGCCGCGCACGCTGACCTAACCCTTCCTGAAACAGCGCACCCTATTTTGTGGCTTATTAAAACTGCCTTGCTTGGCGTTGGTTTGCCATTTTTTGTATTGTCTGCCACCTCGCCGCTTATTCAGCATTGGTTTGCCCACACGCCCCACGGCAAAAACAAAAACCCTTATGTGCTTTATGCGGTAAGTAATTTTGGTAGCTTGCTTGCGCTCCTTGGTTACCCTCTGCTGCTTGAGCGCTTTTTACCGCTCAGCCAACAAAGCGATAGCTGGCTTGGTGTATATATGATTTATGCCCTACTGCTTTTTGTGTGCGGGCTTACCACCCATACCCTTTGGCGCAAAACGCGTGTGAGCGAAGAAACTAAGCTGACGGCTGACCCCATTAAAGACAAAAACCTTGTGCCGCAAGTTTCAAAAGGTCGCATGTTCCACTGGTTACTTTTAGCCCTGGTCCCATCAAGCATGCTACTGGGTGTAACGGGTTACATCACCACCCAAATCACATCATTACCGTTGCTGTGGGTTGTGCCGCTGGCCTTATACTTGTGCACCTTTATTTTTGCCTTTGCTGAAAAACAAGTTCTGCCGCCAAAACTTGTACGCACCCTTGCAGGTATTGGCCTTGTTGGGGTGATTGCTATTGTGGCGATGCGCCAAAACTACACCGACACTGCCATGCTTTGGCACTTAGGCACGTTCTTCTTTATTGCCTTAGCCCTGCACCAAATTTTGGCTGAGAAAAAACCTGCGGCTAAACACCTTACAGGCTTTTATTTCATCATGTCGCTAGGTGGTGTGTTGGGTGGTGCCGTGAATGCCATTGCCGCCCCACTACTGTTTAATAACGTTTATGAATACCCGCTTATTTTGGCAATTGCAGGCATCTTACTTTGGCCATACCAGCGCCAATACGTGACCGAACTTTATGAATCAAAACGCCTTGCCCGTGGCTTTGGTTTGTTTTTTGATATTGCCGTGCCGCTCACGTTATTTTTACTCGTAACCCTACCGGGCCACAACTTGCGTGTTGGCAAATTTGCTCTTGATTTTCGTGATGAGCAATCGCTGCATCTTGCGATTGTAGCAACAGTGCTATTAGCGCTTGTGTCATTCCAAAAGCCATTCCGTCTTGCGGTAGGTGCGGCCCTAATTTTGGCAGGTGGTTTATTTATTAATACTCTGAGCGACAGCCATACCCTAACAACACGTAGTTTTTACAGCACCTACTCGGTTGTTTTTGATAGTGATAAACTGGCCTACAAACTGTTAACCCTAGGCACCAGTGCCACCCAAGGGGCCCAAAGCATTGACCCTGAGCATGCGCTGCGCACAACGTACTTCTATAACCTTGATGGCGCTGATACCAAACTACCTGAAGATATTTATGCCTCTGACTGGGCCTCGATCGGCCTAGGCGTGGGGACGATTGCGTGTCTTTCACCGCTCCCAAACAAAACGACCTTTATTGAAATTGACCCAATGGTCTATGAGCTTGCCCATGACAGTGGGTACTTCACCTACCTGCAAGACTGCCCAGGCCAAAACCCTGTTATTATTGGTGACGGCCGTGCCAAGCTTGAAAACTTTGCCGAAAACAGCCTTGGCCTTATTGCCCTTGATGCTTTTTCAGGGTCATCAATCCCGACACATATTTTGACACGTGAAGCTTTTGAAATGTACCTTACCAAGCTTAAGCCTAACGGCGTGATTATGGTGAATATTTCTAACCGTCATATTAACCTACTGCCACTGCTCACACGCCAAGCCAAAGAACTTGGCCTTGTGGGTATGCACCGCTCGCCACGCCCGCCTAAATTTTCACACTGGATGATGTTGAGCCGCGAAAAAACATCGGTTGCTGGGCTTGCAGAAGCGGGTTGGGAACCACTACCCGAAGCAGACATGAGCCTGCAACCATGGACCGATAGCTTTGCAACAATCCTACCGTTGCTGGATTCAAAATGGCGTGATTTTGTGAAGGCTGACCAAGCCCGTAAAAAAGCAGAGGCTAAGCAGTAATCTAGCCCGCTATTTTACGGCGAATGTCATTTTCAGGCAGGTCATCAACCTCAAAGGTTGGTTTAAAGGGGCCTAGGCGCTTGGCTTCTTCGATAGCGGCAAAAACCTCTTCCTTGCGTTCAACAAGGCTGTAAAGCTGTTCAAAACTTTCAATCACGTAGTAAATTGGCTGGTAAATATCAATACGGTAAAGCGTGCGGAATACATCTACCAAATTAATAGGGCGCAGCTCTGGGCCGCCCTCTTCTTGAGGGGTCAGTGCGTATTGTGATTCACCCACTGATGACACAATGCCTGAGCCATAAATTTCAAGCTTACCGCCTTTGTGTTTCATCAAGCCAAACTCAACCGTAAACCAGTAAAGGCGGGCCAGCATTGAACGGTCAGATTTTTCAACCTCAAGGCCCATTTCGCCGTATTTCTTCATAAAGTCAGCGTAAACGGGGTTCATCAATAGTGGGCAGTGGCCAAATACCTCGTGGAAGATGTCAGGCTCTTGCAGGTAGTCAAACTCGTCACGGCGGCGGATGAATGTTGCCGCCGGGAATTTTTGATCTGCAAGCAGACGGAAAAACTTTTTAAACGAAATAAGCGCCGGCACACCTTCAACACCCCAGCCAGTGGCTTCGGTTAGGGTTGCCGTTACATCAGGAAGTTGCGGCACTTTGTTTTTAGGGAGGCCCAAAGTTTCAAGGCATTCAAGGTATTCAGCACAAGCACGACCAGGAAGAATTTCCTCCTGACGAGCGTACAAATCAGCCCAGATTTGGTCTTCTTCAGCGGTATAACTGCGAAAGCCGTTAGCATCTGGCTCTTTTGATGTGTATGTACTGTCCTTTTTACTCATACAGGCTCCTTCTATCCCTTCATCTACTTATGGTTCCATATGCTAGCACACACTTTTAACAAAAAGAAGAGCCCCGAATGCATGATGCATTCGGGGCTCTTTCGTAATGTGGGTTAGCGATTTACGCCGCTGCGAGAAACGCAGCTTCGTGCATCACCTGCGGCAGATCGGGGAAGAGTTCCACAACCTTTACGCCACCGTTACGCTTGCGCGCGACCTTTTCAGGGGTCCACTCAGCAGGGGCGCCGAGTTTGGTGTCGTAGGCGTTGCAGATCTTGTCCGATGCCTTGATAAGGCGGGTTTCGACGCAGACGCTCATCTGCGAGATCTGGCGAATTTCCTTGTCTTCGCGCTTGACGCCGGGGACGTCGGTCAGGTTCAGAACAAGGCTTGCGACCTTGATACCGAACTGACGCTTGATCGCGTCGAACATTTCGCCTTCGATCACGCCCGACCAGCTTTCCATGCCGTCTTCCACCACATCGTGGAGGAGAGCAGCAATCTGCTGTTCAAGCGAACCACCGGCCAGACGCACCAACATGCAAACCTGCAGAGGGTGGCGGGCATAAGGCGGGTTGCCTTCGGCCTTGCGGAACTGACGAATGTGCATCCAGCGCATAACGCCGTAAGCTTCGATGAGCTGGGGCTCGGCGTCAGGAATGACGTCGGTCAGGCTGGCGCCATTTTGGATCGCCTCGAATAGCTTCGAGAACGTTTCACCGTTGGGAGTCATGATATTTCTCCAATAGAGGGGGAAAAAGAAAGGGAAGATGTAAAGAATTTACTCTATTAGAGTAAGCATACCTGCTTGATATTACAACCTAAAAGCATGTAAAATATTAATTATTGGGGGATGACCACATAAGAACGTACCACGAGAGTACGCTTATAATAAAAACGCCTGCACGAGTGATAGGAACACACCCCATGTCTGATAAAACAATCCCGACACCTGCTTCATTCACAAATCAAGCAAACCTAACCCCTGAAAAATACCAAGAGATTTATCAAAAATCGGTAAAGAACCCCGACAGCTTTTGGGCGGAAGAAGCTGAAAAACACCTCACATGGTACAAAAAGTGGGACAGTGTCTCAACGTCAGACCTTAGCCAACCAAAAATTGAATGGTTTAAAGGTGCCCAGCTTAACGTTGCCTTTAACTGTATTGACCGTCACCTTGCCGAAAAAGGCAACCAAACCGCTATCATTTGGGAACCTAACGACCCGAATGACGCTGCAAAAGAAATTACATTTAATCAACTGGCCGAAGAAGTTGGCCGCTTTGCAAACACACTTAAAGCCCTAGGGGTTGAACGTGGTGACCGTGTGTGCCTTTACATGCCGATGATCCCTGAAGCCACCTATGCCATGCTGGCTTGCGCCCGCATTGGTGCTATTCATAGTGTTGTGTTTGCAGGTTTTTCAGCCGAGTCGCTGGCCAGTCGTATTGACGATGCCGAGTGTGACGTTGTCATTACCGCCGATGAAGGCAAGCGTGGCACTAAGCGCATCCCGCTTAAAACCACTGTTGATGAAGCCCTAACCTTAACCGAACACAAAGTACGCCACGTTTTAACCGTGCAGTACACCAAAGCCGACGTACCTTTTGATGCCCCACGCGATGCTTGGTACCACGAAGCCTCAGCCCAGCATGGGGCCGCCTGCCCGCCTGAAAAAATGGAAGCGACTGACCCGCTATTTATCCTCTACACCTCTGGCTCAACAGGTACACCGAAAGGTGTTGTGCATGGCACGGGCGGTTATTTAACCTATGCCACCAGTACTTTTAAAACCGCTTTTGACTATAAAGAAGGTGATGTTTTTTGGTGTACCGCCGATATCGGCTGGATTACAGGCCACAGCTATTTGATTTATGGCCCGCTTGCAGCAGGCTGCACCACCATTGTGTTTGAGGGCATCCCCACATGGCCCGATGCCAACCGCATGTGGCAAGTGGTTGACCGCCATAAGGTAAACTCATTCTACACAGCGCCAACGGCTATTCGTGCCCTACATGCCCTAGGGGATGAGTTTGTAACACCTCATGATTTAAGCTCGCTTCGCGTGCTAGGCACCGTGGGCGAACCCATTAACCCTGAGCCTTGGCTTTGGTACTTTGAACAAATTGGCCATAGCAACTGCCCAATTGTGGATACATGGTGGCAAACCGAAACTGGTGGCCATTTGCTTGCCCCCTTCCCCGGCTGTGTTGATGACCTTAAACCAGGTGCCGCGATGACGCCCTACTTCGGCATTGAACCTGAGCTATACACGCCTGAGGGCAAACTTATTGAGGGCGAAGGTGAAGGCCTTCTATGCTTTAGCCGCAGCTGGCCCGGCCAAATGCAAACCGTTTGGGGCGACCATGAGCGCTTTGAGGCGACATATTTTTCAATGTTCAAAGGCAAATACTTTACTGGCGATGGTGCCAAGCGCGATGCCGACGGCCATATTTGGATTACAGGCCGTGTGGATGATGTGCTGAATGTATCAGGCCACCGGATTGGTACTGCTGAGGTGGAATCAGCCATTGTGGAACACCCGCACGTGACCGAAGCCGCCGTTGTAGGCTACCCACACGATGTGAAAGGCCAAGGTATTTATGCGTTTATTACCCTTGAGCACGGCGTTGAGGCCTCTGACGATTTGAATAAAGAAATTGTAAGCACCGTGCGTAAAATCATCGGGCCAATTGCCTCGCCTGATGTTTTGCTGTTTACCGACAACCTACCAAAGACACGTTCGGGCAAAATTATGCGCCGTATTTTGCGTAAAATTGCCGCTGATGAAACTGATAGCCTTGGTGACATCAGTACCCTTGCCGACCCAGAGGTTGTTGAGCGCATTATTGAAAAGCATAATAATGCAAAATAAAGGCTGATTTCGTAGGATTAGGCAAATTGCAAAAACCGAATTTATTTTGTTTTTTATATACTTACATCCATAGGTGTGTCTCAAAATGAGAATTGGTAAAAATTTTGTATTATTCTCACCTTGAGTAAAAATATGACAAATCAATAGCTTGTATTGCAAATGCCTAATGTACGTGCAAAAAAGTAGCTAAGTTGCTGTTTTTTTAGCTTTACTTATCCATAAACCATCACTATATGTATTTACATGTGAGCGTCGTTGACGTGTTTTAAGATTTTTGCTGTTCGCAGCACGGTTTTAAATCACGCACGAGAGAGAAGGACCCCCTGCGGGTCCTTTTCTTTATGCATAAACACGCTCGACCTTCTATAAAGCTGTGCTACACTGCATTATGGCTAAGAACTTTACAAACAAATCACCTTCGTCCGCTGCAAAGCGCCACTCATCTTCTAAAGGTAGGCGCCCGCAAAAACGTCATCCCCAGCGCACCCATTCAAAAACGCACGCGCCCAAAGGCGGCGACAGCGTACGTAATGGCGTGTTTCAGGTTCTCAAAACAGTATTCAAAGGCAAGCAAACCCTTGATGTTGCCTTTACCCAATACAAAAACAACTTTGGCGGCGCCGACGAAAGCCGCAACCTTGCTTTTGCCTATACCCTTGCAGCTGGCACATTACGCACGGCCCTTTTCCTTGATGGGTTAAGCCATCAGCACCTTAAAAAACCGTTCGAGGCTGATAGCGATCAAAACATCATTCTGCGTATGGGTATTTACCAACTGCTGTTTATGGACGGTGTAAAAGACCATGCCGCCATTTCGACCACGGTTGATATGATGAAGCACAACCGCCTGCATCACCTAAGTGGAGTAACCAATGCGGTGCTGCGTCAAATTCAGCGTAAAAATGCGGAACATCCTATCGAGCTTGCGGCCGACATGTGCCTACCAAGCTGGATTCAGAAAGAATTTAGCGCTGATTACGGCGATGAAAACGTAGATGTTTTAGCAGGGTATATGCTTGAGCAAGCCCCTGTTGATATTCGCGTCTATCAAGGCGCTGCTCCTGAAGGTAGCACTGCGCTAGACGGGTTAGAAAAAGCCTATCGTCTTCCTGACGGCACCCACGCCAGCAGCATTGAAGGCCTTAACACAGGTGGGGTTTACATCCAAGATATGGCCGCTCAATGGCCAGCCTCTCTCCTTGCAAAGCTGATTAAAGCTAAAAAACTTAATGGCCCTGTTGTTGATATGTGTGCGGCCCCAGGTGGTAAAACATTGCAGCTACTTGATTTACTCGAAAACACAATTTATGCGGCTGATCTTAACCCACGACGCCTCCAAAAACTGTCCGAAAACTTGGCACATATGCCGCGCAAACCATTTACCGTTGCCTGCAACGGCTACACCCCACCGTTTGCTGAAAGCAGCATTGCTGGCCTCCTACTTGACGCCCCCTGCACTGCAACAGGCACCAGCCGCCGCCACCCAGAGGTTATTCATCTACGTCAACCTGCCGACCTTGAACACCTACAAGCAGCACAACGTAAAATTTTAGAGCAAGCAGCCATGGTTTTGCAGCCGGGCGGCGTATTAGTTTATGCAGTTTGTTCACTTTTCCATAAGGAAGGTGAGGCGCAAGATGTTTGGGCCCTCGAAAACCTAGCCCTAAAACCCCTTGCGTTTGATGTGCCTGCAGCGCTTAAAACAGCGCATACAAAAGCACACACCCTGCGCTTAACGCCTGAGCATGGTTGCGACGGGTTTTATATTGCCTGCTACGAAAAACAAAGCTAACGAGGTACAATAACGCTATGACCGTAAAAATTGCCCCTTCTATTTTAGCTGCTGACTTTGCCCACTTGGGTGCCGAAGCTGCCGCCGCCGAGCGTGCTGGCGCTGACTGGCTGCACCTTGATGTGATGGATGGTCACTTTGTGCCCAACCTCACTTTTGGCCCACCTGTTATTCAGAGCTTACGTTCACACACCAAACTGCCTTTTGATGTCCACCTAATGGTGACAAACCCACATGACCTGCTTGAAGACTATGTGGATGCTGGCGCCGACCATATTACCTTCCACGTTGAAGCCCAAACCGATACGGTTGCCACCTTGCAAGATATCCGTAATTACGGCAAAAAAGCAGGCCTTAGCCTGCGCCCGGCCACCCCTGCCGATACGCTGCAAAACTTTATGCCGTACCTTGACCTTATTTTAGTGATGTCGGTCGAGCCTGGCTTTGGTGGCCAAGCTTTTGAAGAAGAAATTTTGCACAAAATCACTGAAATTCGCGACATGGCCGACCAGCAAGACCACCCCATTGAAATTGTGGTCGACGGTGGCGTTAAACCAGAGAATGCGCAAAAAATTATCGAAGCTGGCGCCACCACATTGGTGGCTGGCAGCAGCATTTTTAAATCAGATAACTACACCACAGCCATTGAAGCGCTGCGTGACGAATAAAGAAAGTAAATACCCATGAAACTCCACACCCTTTTAACCACACTTGCCCTTGTTGGTACCCTTGCTTTTGGGACAACCGCTTGCACACGTGCTGATGGTGGCGTAAGCCGACAGACTGTAGGCTCAGTTGTTGGGGCCATTGGTGGCGCCGTTTTGGGTGCTGAAATTGGCATTGCTGGCAGCCCTGCTATTGGTGCGTCAGTTGGCACGTATGCAGGTGCGACCTTGGGCCGCGAAATTGGTAAAGGCATGGACCAAGCAGATATGGAGCGCATGTACCGCGCCCAAGAACAAGCTTATAACGCCCCAATTGGTGAAACCATTTACTGGGACAACCCAGAATCTGACAATCACGGCACAGTCACCGCCACCCGCCAAGGCGAGAGTGTTTCAGGCCGCTATTGCCGTGAATTCAAGCAAACCGTCACCATTGGTGGCGAGGAAGAGCAGGCCACAGGCACAGCCTGCCAAACCCCTGATGGTTCGTGGCAAGTTGTCCCCGAATAATTTTTGATAAAAAACAGAACTTTTACCCCCTGCAAAACGTTCAAAACTGCAGGGGGTTTTTTGCGCCCTACTGGTGGGCATTTTCAGTATCAGAACTATGTTAAAACCATTGCACTTCTGGCCCAATGTGCGATACTACATAACCAATAAAAGAAACAATTTCTCAAGCTGTTAACATGTTTAAACTGCTACAAGATTTCATCCAGCGATTAGCCCACGTGCTTTCAGGCACACCTGAAGAGGTGCGCCGCATTGATGCACTGGCTGAAGACCGCACAATTAACCCCTACTACCGCCCCATGTTGATGATGCAAGAATTCTTCAAATTTGAAGCTGGTGGTGGCCTTCTGCTTTTGATTTGTGCCATTGGCGCCATGTTTGTTGCAAACTCAGCCCTTGGCCCGATGTACGAAAACACCCTACACAACACCAAAGGTATTATTGGCATTGGTGACGTTGTCTTTGAGAAAACAATTATTCACTGGATTAACGACGGCCTAATGGCGCTGTTCTTCTTCCTTGTTGGGCTTGAGGTTAAGCGCGAGCTTGGCACCGGTATGATGAGCACATGGAACCAACGTGTCCTGCCGACTTTGGCTGCATTTGGTGGTATGGCTGTGCCTGCACTTATTTTCTTTGGCGTTGTCCACATGCTTGCCACAGATGGCGAAGTAGCAGAACTTACAGTAGGCTGGGCCATCCCAGCTGCGACTGACATTGCCTTTGCTATTGGTATTTTTGCGCTCCTTGGCCAGCACCTACCTACATCGCTTAAAGTATTTTTGCTGGCGCTTGCGATTATTGACGATATTGGCGCCGTGATTATTATTGCGCTGTTTTACACCAGCGACCTGAGCCAAACCCAGCTTTATGGTGCAGGCGTATGCTTGGCGCTGCTTATTTTGATGAACATCATTAACTTCCGTAGCCGCATTTGGTACGTGCTTTTAGGCCTAACCATGTGGGCATTTGTTGTAAAAAGCGGTGTGCACGCCACCCTTGCTGGTGTTGCGCTTGCTTTTACCATCCCGATGAACAAAGACGAAGCTGGCAACTCTATGTTGACTGAGTTTGAGCATGGCCTTCACCCCTTTGTGGCGTTTTTGGTTTTGCCTTTATTTGCCTTTGCTAACGCAGGCGTCAACCTAGAGGGCATCACCATGGACAAGCTTTTAAGCCCTGTAACCCTTGGTATTATTGCAGGTTTGGTTGTAGGTAAGCAGGTAGGTATTTTTGGTATCTCGTGGTTGGCTATTAAACTTCATATTGCTAAAATGCCAATGGGCGCAAACTTTATGCAGCTTTGGGGTGTGAGCATCCTTGCGGGCATTGGTTTCACCATGAGTTTATTTATTGGTACACTAGCCTTCCCCGGGACGGAAAACCTCTTTATGTTAGAAACCAAGCTCGGTATCCTGATTGGATCAGGCTTAAGTGCCATTATGGGCTTGACTGTTCTTTGGTTTTCAACCAGAAAAGCAAGAGCAGTAACCCCTGCGCTTTAACTTAGTTAAAGCCAGCGATGAGACGAACACAGAAATAAAACGAAATGCAAGCAACCTTGAAAAACCTACTTCCCTTTTTAAAGCGCCGCTCTACCCCATCGGTAGGTCGTCCGGTGCGCGGTCAAAAAGGCACAATTAAGGGCCTAGCTTTGGGCCGTCGCTTGCGTACATTTGCTGCAACATCACCAGTGCAGTGGGTACAACGTTTTGACTATGCGGCACGCTCACTTTACTACCGCAGCGTTTTTTACCCGTTTATTGAATATGATGCAGAAATTGCAGAAGCCCCAACGCACACCGCCCCTGACCTTTGGGCTGGCGATGTTGAGCATGGCAAAAACATTAAGCAAAACACTTTCAGCTTTATGGGCCGCACGGTCAACATGGGCAAAAGTGTGCAATGGGCACCACAAGGTGTTTCTGACGAATGGCAAATGGCCTTCCATAGCTTTGAATGGATTGCAGACCTACGTGCCACACAAGACCCACAAGCCAAAACCATCGCCCGTGAACTTATTGGCGAATGGATTGACGTTTGTGGTGCTTTTCATATGTTGCGTTGGCACCCGCATGTGCTTTCAACACGTTTAACCTCATGGCTTACCCACTCAAGCTGGTTGCTTGATGGTGCCGATGGCGGCTGGCGTGAGAAATTCATGCACAGCCTTACCCGTCAAGCCAACCACCTACCAAAAGTGATGGAGTGGGACGTTGGTGGCCATCGTCTTATCCGCAACCTTAAGGCTCAGATCTTTGCAAGTCTATGCTTGCCAAGCCGCCAAAGTGCGTACCTTGAAGCCGAGGACCTTTTGAAGCAGCAGCTTAAAGTGCAAGTGCTCCCTGATGGTATGCACCACGAGCGCAGCCCTTACTACCACATGATGGTACTTAAAGACCTGCTTGATATCCACGCGATGATTATTAAGGCTGGCCAAACGCCTGCGCCTTCAATCGATGAAACTATTGACCGTATGTCAGTGACCATGGCGTTTTTCCGTCACCCTGATGGTGGTCTTGCCCTGTTTAACGATGGCGAAATTGGCAACATTGACCTGCTGGACGATATTCAGGAACGCTGCGGCCTTGCCGAAACTGTGCCGGCTGAACTGCCTTACGCTGGCTATGTGCGCCTCGATAATGGCCCTATTGCCCTTTTGTTTGATGGTGGCCTTTGTGCGCCGATGGAAGGCACACGCCACGCCCACGCTGACACCCTTTCGTTTGAACTTTCATACGGCGAGCACCGCGTGTTTGTAAATAGCGGTACCTCAGGTGTGCATGGTTCATCACCTCAGCGCAACAAATTGCGTGGTACTGATGCCCACAACACCATTAGCCTCAACAACCTAAACAGCGCCGAAGTTTGGGGCGATGGCCTGCTGGGTCGCCGTCCTCGTAACGTAAGTTGCAGCGTCCGTGAAGAGCCTGGCATGGGTATTGGCCTTGAAGCTAGCCACGACGGTTACAGCTACCTTGGTGCTAAACACACACGCCGCCTGTTTTTGAACAGCGAAGGGAACGACCTACGCTGCGAAGACATGATTGAAACACGCAAGCGTGAGTGGCCAGTGCAAGCGCACTTCCACCTGCACCCAACGGTGAAATACAAACTTATTAGCAATGCTGAAGCTGAGTTAACATTGCCTGATGGCACGTTACTTTCGTTCCGTGTTAAAGGCGGCCAACTGTTTGATGCCGATGCTGACTACTGCCCTGAATATGGTCAACCTGTTGCTGGCCGTAAGCTGTTTGTGCGTGGCACATGGCAAAACAAAAAATGCGTCATTAACTGGGGTCTGCGTGAAAAATAATTTTCAGCGCCAAAGACCCAAACCAAGTGAAAGGTAAGCCCTATGGCTAAAGACACACCTAAAAAAACACAGAAGCCTGATACTGAAAAGATGGCTAAGGCACCCGCTAAAGACACACAGCCAGCATCAGAAAAACCACGCAAGCTTGGTACTGTAAAGTCAATCGCTGGTGTGCTACTTGCTATTTTGGTTGTGGCTTTTATTTGGGTATTCTTGCCACTTTCAGGCACAAGCGGCCCAGCCAATGCTGTGCGCACCGCTTGGGATGCTGTTGAAAGCAAAGACCTTGAGGCCTTCCAGAAAGTTGTGAACACCGACGCCTTGGTCAAAAGCCTGATTGAACAGGTTATCGCCTACGAAGAAATTAACGCCGAAGGTGCAACGGCAAACAACTTCCGTCAGTTGATGAGCCAAGGCATGATTGGTGCCTTCCGTAATGACCTTGCGGCAACCTACAACATTCAGCTGAACGAACTTGTTGAAACAGGCAACCTTGACCAACGTAAAGACGGTTTGCTATGGCGCCTATGGCAACAAACAGGCGCAAAGCCTGAGTACTTTGTAGACTACGAAGTGCTTGACCAGAACGACCAAAACGCCCTACTTACCCTTAACTTTGAACGCCCTGACCTTGATGGTGCTGTCCTTTCATTGAACCTCCTGCTTGAGCACAACTCACAAAAAGACAGCTGGCAAGTCACAGGTGCGCCGAACCTAGCAAACTTCTTGTTTACAATTAACCAGCGCCAAAAAGAACAACTGGCCGAGCTTAATGCCCCGATCCAAAAGCGCCTCAACGAAACGGTGAACGTGATTGACGTGCAAAAATCAGGTGGCGTTGGCGAAACCAGCAACGGTGTTTTGTGGCGCGTGGCCTACCGCAACACAAGCAGCCGCAACATTGAAAGCTTTGATGCGACCATCACGATTAAAAATGCAAACGACCAGCACTTGGGCGAACTTAAAATATCAGACGATGATGGCCTTGCAAGTGGCCAAACTGCCGAGCGTGCATGGCCAATGCCCCTTAGCACTACAAACAGTGCTGAAGCTGAAATTTTGACAGCTTCACCACGCACCCTGCAAACCGAAGTGACGATTACCAAAGTTGTATTTAAAAACGGCGACCGTCTAACACTGTTTAAAGAGCTACCAACAACGGTAACAACACCTGAAGAGGCTGCCGAATGAAGATTTGGGTTGTAAGCCAATTTTATAAACCAGAGCCTTCGGCCCCGTCGGCCCGCTTGGGCAGCCTTGCTAAGGCCTGGAAAAAACTGGGCGCTGATGTCAGCGTGCTTACAGCGCTACCTAACCACCCAACGGGCTACGTGTACGAAGCTTATCAGGGTAAAGGCTCATACCAAACTGACGAAATTGATGGCGTTAAAATTTACCGCCACTGGCTTTCATGCGGGCCAGAAAAAACAGCAAAACGCCGCCTAAAGGCACAGGCAACATTTGCCCTAAACCTGCTTAAAAACCTGTTTAAAACCGACGCCCCAAAACCTGACGTTGTGATTGCAAGCTCGCCTTCTATCCTCCCTGTTTTAAGTGCGTGGATTTTGGCCCGCCGTTATGGTGCCAAGTTTGTTTTTGAAATTCGTGAATCATGGCCAGGCCTGTTTGTTGAACTTGGCCGCCTTAAAGATGGCAAGGCCCTTGAATACCTTATGAAGGTTGAAATGTTCTTATACAAGCGTGCCGACGCTATTGTGACGGTGACCCCTAACCTTGCCAAAGACCTTGTGAACCGAGGTATCCCGAAAGAAAAAATCAGCGTTGTGATGAATGGCGTTGATAAAGAAGACGTTGCCGCCGCAGCCGCTGCAAACAAAGCGGACCGTGGCAGCCGTCTGCGTACTGAGCTACAAATTGGCCCAATGACCCAAGTGGTGATGTACTACGGTGATCATGATATTTCTCAGGCCTTAGGCCAAGTGGTTGATACCGCAAAAATGATGGTTTCACGCGGGGATGTATTGTTCCTACTGGTTGGCGAAGGCCCTGATAAAGAGCGTTTGCGTAACATTGCCCGAGGCATGCCGAACCTGCAGTTTATTCAACTGCCTGAAGATGACAAAAAATGGGCCTACTACGACATGGCTGATGTTTGCCTTGTGCCACAAAAGAATGTGCAAGGCCTTAAAAAGGTTATGCCATCTAAACTATTTGAAGCTATGGCCGCAGGTAAGCCTGTTGTGGCCGCTGCTGACGGTATTACAGCCTCAACCCTAACAGATGCACGTGTAGCGCTTGTGGTTCCGCCTGAGAACAGCGAGAAACTTGCCTACGCCGTTTTGCGCTTGGTTGATAACCCAGATAAAGCCAAACTACTAGGGCGCAAAGGCCAACAGTGGCTGGTGCAAAGCTATGATTTTGACCGCCTGAGCGAGAAATACCTTAACTTGCTTAAGCGTATTGTAAGTGGCGAAGCCGCACCTCAACAGCCTGAGCCAACCCCTCAGCAAGTAGCCCCACAGGCGCCAGCTGAGCAGCCACAAGGCGAACAGCCAAAACCTGAGCAACCTCAAGATGCCAAGTAATTACACACAGCACATTTTGGTATTGGGCGATCACGCCACCAACACCCGCTGCTTTGCCGAAACTTTGCTGGCATCTGTACCTGAAAATGACATTCGCTACACATTTGTACACCCCAATGCCGCACAAATTCTTCTGCGCCTGACCGGCCTTGATTACGTTGAAACAGGCTTCACCGGCCAACGCTTTACCGACGTGCTTAAAACCGCTGACGGTGTTATTTGCCTAAAACCAATTGAGACTGGCATCGGCGAGAAACTCATCCCCCAGTTGGAAGACGCTGGCATTAAACGCGTTTTATTTTGCACCCGTGAAGGCAATTACCAGCCACCGGCCGAGCGTGCGCTACTCAGCATCCACCAAACTGTGCATGCCTTAATTAAGTCGAACCTTGACTGGACGCTGCTGCGCCCAACTACCATTTTTGGCAGCTATGACGACCCTTTTAAAGCGCTTGAAAAATCGTTTAAATCGAAGAAAAAGAAGCTGCTGATTGTCGGTAAAAAGACCGCTAAAAACTTTGTGCAACCGCTGCATGAAAGTGACTTTGCGCAGGCTATTTTAAAAGCCTTCCCTAACGCACGTACCTTCCGCCAGACATATAAAATCAGTGGTTACAAGCCGCTGCGTATTGGTTTTGTGCTTGAGCAGATTTGCCTTATTAACCATGTGCGCTTTAAAGTGCTACCGTTTTGGGGCATGCATCGCATTTTGCCAAAGTGGGTTTATATTGCTCGTAAAAACCAACCGCTGAAAATCCGTAAACTACGTCGCAGTATTATTGCGACCCACGAAAAAGCGTTCCAAGATTTTGGCTTTACGCCACTCGCCGCCCCTGACTTTATGAAAGGAAATACTGATGCTTGATGCCCTCGCGATTGTTTTGCCGTTTATTTTAGTAAGCGCAACCTTAACAAAAGTGATGGCCTACAGCCACAGCCACCACCGCCCTACTGATGGTTGGTATATTGCCCTTGTTGGCGGCTCGCTAAGTTTATTGGCCATGGTGCTGATTCATTTCTTCCCCACTTTTGATTTTTCAATCACCTTTGTTGATTACGCCATTGTGGTGTTTGGTGCTGGTGTTGTGCTGCGCCCTATTGCCCAAGCCAAAGAGCAAGGCCGCCTTGGCTGTAAAACATTTAACATTGCTATGTTTATTCTAGCAGCAGCTGCGCTTATGCTTTTGTTGCCTCAAGGTTTTTACGGTTTTGAAGCTCCTGTTAAACTGTGGGCCGAGCGCCTTGGTACGGCAGCCCTTTGGGTACTCTTTGCGAATGCCTATGCCAAGCAAGATATTGTTGAAGGCCAGCTAGCCCTCATGACCATTTTGGTATGCATTGCCTTTTCAATGATGGCGAAGGGTATTGCATTGTTTGCGCTTATTCTTACAGGTTGTTGCATGGGCTTTATGCGTTTTAACCGCCCTGCCCTTGCAGGCAGCAAAGCCCCCACCGCCCAAATGGGCCTTACGGGTGGTTTCTGGTTAGGCTTTATTTTGTTTGGCCTAGCGCTGGTTAGCCTTGTGCCGCACCCCCTAACAAATGCTGAATGCCTAGGCCTACTTACACTACTCCTTTACCCCATCGTGGATAGCCTGCAGGCAGGTGTGATCAGTGCCTTCAAAAAAGTACCGCTGCGCAATAACTTATGGGCCGCCAAATTACAAGGCAGTGGTGCTATGGGTTGGGGCGTTGTGCTGCGCACAATTAGCGTCAACTTTTTGCTGTTTTTACTAAGTATTTTGGGGTATGTTGCCCACCAAAGTTTGTATACACTTTGCGCCGGGGGATTGATTCTTGCGATTTACCACGTATATGTACGTTGGTTATGTAAAGTTAAGTAAACTTCTGGTACATTAACCAACAGATTTTTGCGCCACGCGCTCCACCATGAAAGGATGATTGGAAATGACGTCTACGAAATCAACAACGCAAACACGCCAGCACAAGCCAGTACGTAAGGCGGTCTTCCCGGTAGCGGGTTTGGGCACACGCTTCTTGCCAGCCACTAAGGCCATGCCAAAAGAAATGCTGACCGTTGTTGATAAGCCAATCATTCAATATGCCGTTGAAGAAGCTATTGCTGCCGGCATTACCGAAATTATCTTTGTAACAGGTCGCGGTAAGTCAGCGATCGAAAACCACTTTGATAAACCGTACGAACTTTCAGATACGCTAAACAAGCGTGGCAAACTGAAAGAACTTAAAATGGTTGAAGACATTGTGCCCGAGCACGTACGCATTTACTACACCCGCCAAGGCGAGCCTAAAGGCCTAGGCCACGCTGTTTGGTGTGCAAAAGAAATTATCGGCGACGAGCCATTTGCTGTACTGCTACCAGATGACATTATCTGGAACGATGAAGGCCGTGGCCACAGCCTACGCCAAATGTGCGACATTTACGAAGAAACTGGCAAACCAGTTGTACTGACGTCAGAAGTTAGCAAAGACAACACCCGTAAATACGGTATTTTGGATGTAAACGGCGAGACTATGTCAGGCGGTCGTGTGCCTGTTTCTGGTTTTGTTGAGAAACCGCAGCCAGATGTTGCACCATCAAACTTTGCCATTACCGGCCGTTACGTGCTGACCCCTGAAATTTTGGACATTCTTGAAAGCGCCGAGCCTGGCCATGGTGGTGAAATTCAGATTACAGATGCTATGGACAAAGTTGCCCGTGATAGCGGTTTTTACGGCTGCCTTAACACTGGCCACCGTTTTGACTGTGGTGACAAGCTAGGCTTCCAAATGGCGAACCTCTTCTTTGCAATGCAAGATGAGTTTGTAGCCCCACGCCTACGTACCTTCCTGAAGTCGCAAGATGCTTCAGCAACAGGTACATTTACACATATCCCAACCCTACCTACATTTGGCTGCGACGAAAGCCGCAAGCTTAACGTAACGATGATTGGTAGCGGCTACGTAGGCCTTGTTAGCGGCACTTGCTTTGCCGACCTTGGCTTTAACGTAACTTGTGTTGATACCAACGCTGAAAAAATCGAGAACCTGAAAAAAGGCATTATGCCAATTTACGAGCCAGGCCTTGATAAACTTGTTGAGAAAAACACCGCCAACGGTCGCCTAAGCTTTACAACCGACCTAGGCTCAGCCGTGAAAGACTCTGACGTTGTGTTTATTGCAGTAGGCACCCCACAAGGTGAAGACGGCAGTGCTGACCTAACCTACGTTAAGCAAGCTGCAAAAGACATTGCCCCACACCTTAACGGCTTTACCGTTATTGTGAACAAATCAACTGTACCAGTGGGTACCACTGTAACCGTGACAGAAGCGGTTAAATCAGTAACTCCTGATGCTGATTTTGAAGTTGTTTCAAACCCTGAATTCCTCCGTGAAGGTTGCGCCCTTTCTGACTTTATGCAGCCAGACCGTGTTGTTGTTGGCGCCCTGACTGAGCGTGCCCGCAGCGTGATGCGCACCCTGTACCGCCCACTTGAAGAAGCCCACGTGCCTGTGATGTTCACAGCGCCAACTTCGGCTGAACTTATTAAGTACGCCGCAAACGGTTTCCTTGCGATGAAGATTAGCTTCATTAACGAAATTGCAGCGCTGAGTGAAAAAACAGGCGCTGACGTTTCTGATGTTGCTCGTGGTATTGGTCTTGATCACCGTATTGGGAGTGCCTTCCTAAACCCTGGCCCTGGCTACGGCGGTTCATGCTTCCCGAAAGACACCCGTGCGCTCGCTGAAATTGGCCGCACATTTGGTGCTGAACAAAAGCTGATTGAAACAGCCATTGCTGTTAACTCAGCCCAGCAAAAACGTGCTGCTGAAAAAGTAAAAGAAACCATGGGCCCGCTAAGCGGTAAAACCTTGGCTGTTCTAGGTTTGGCCTTTAAGGGCAACACCGACGACATGCGCGAGTCGCCAGCCCTAGGGATTATTCCACTGCTTGAAGCTGAAGGCGCAACCATTAAAGCGTTTGACCCTCAGGCCATGAAAAACGCCTCAACAATGCTGCCAAAGGTACAAATGACGGCAAGTATCGATGAAGCCTTACAACAGGCTGATGGTGCCGTTATCATGACAGAGTGGGACGACTTCCGTTCAATCCTACCGGCGACCTTTAAGTCGGCCCTTAAAACGCCAACGATTGTTGACCTGCGTAACCTTTACAACGCAGAAAGCATGACAGCCGCAGGCCTTACTTACGTAAGCCTAGGCCGCGAAAGCCAAAAGTCAGCCTAAGGCTGAGGACGGTGCACGCCCATGGCTAAACCCGCTCTAAAAATTGTTTCAGGCGCAGAGAAATCTGCGCCTGCTGCACTTCCTGAGATTGAACTTATCTGGGATGACACCACCGTTGGCGGCTGGAAAGAGCTTTTACAAAAAGCCCCCCGTTCAAACCTTCTACAAACATGGGCATACGCCAAAACAAACCTTATGCTTTACCGCCTATGGCCAAAGTTTGGTGTGTTTTACCGCCAAGGTAAACCTGTAGCCATGGCCATGGTTAGCACACGCCGCTTTATGGGTATTGAAGTGGTGCGTATTCACCGAGCCCCCGTATGGCTGGTTAAAACACCAAGCCCTGAGCTTGTAAGTGCGGTACTTACAAAACTACGTGCAGCATACCCACAAAAATGGTCACGCCGTTTATCGTTTATGCCTGAGCTACCCAATACACCAAAGTCAGTTGAGCTACTTGAAAAAGCTGGTTTCATGCCCCGTAAGGCAGAGCACTACCGCTCAAGCGTGGTTGACCTTACGCCCCCACTGGCTGACATAAAAAAAAGCTTTTCATCAAGTTTCCGTAAAAGTTTAAAAGCGGCTGAAAAACTAGACTTCACCATTATTGTTGACCCCAGCAAACTTGCTGTAAAAGACCTTATTTTGGGCTACCTGCGTGACCGCGCAAAACGCCGTTACCGTGGGCCTTCAGCAAAGTTTTTGCGCACACTACACAAAAACTGCCGCCCGCACGAATGGCTACTGCTTGAAGCCTGGCATGAAGACCAACTGATTGCGGCACAGCTTTTTGTGCTACACGGAAGTGGGGCTACCTACCAACTAGGCTGGACTACCGAACGTGGCCGTAATGCCTGCGCCCACCACGCTATGATGTTTGAAGCCGTCACCCGCCTTAAACAAGCTGGTGTTCAATCCCTTGACCTTGGTGGCCTGAGCTTTGAAAACCAAGGCCTAAACACCTTTAAAGAAAACCTGAAAGGGTCAGAATACACCCTCGTGGGGAGCTGGAAATAATGCCTGCTAAAAAGAAAACAGCCAAACGCACCAAACCATTGGTGCATGACGAACCTAAATCAAAGCCACTTACAAAAGCTGCGATTGAAGAGGTTTACCACATTTGGCAACGCAACAACCCCAACCCCACTACCGAGCTTGATTACCATAGCCCCTTTACATTGTTGGTATCAGTCGTCCTTTCAGCCCAAGCTACGGATGTGGGCGTGAACAAAGCCACGGCAAAACTTTGGCCTGTAGCAGATACCCCTGAAAGTATTTTAGAACTAGGCGAAGAAGGCCTAACCAAATACATCAAAACCATTGGCCTTTATAAAACCAAAGCCAAAAACGTGATTGGCCTTTGTGAAAAACTATTAGCCGAACATAACGGCGAAGTGCCTGACGATCAAAAAGCCCTTGAGGCTCTACCGGGTGTGGGGCGCAAAACAGCAAATGTGGTACGCAACACCTTGTTTGGGGCCCACGTGATTGCGGTTGATACGCACGTGTTCCGTGTGGGGCGCCGTACGGGTATTGCCCCCGGTAAAACAGTGCTTGAGGTTGAAAAAGGCCTACTGAAGCGCACGCCTGAGCCTTACTTAAAAGATGCCCACCACTGGCTGATTTTACATGGCCGCTACACGTGCCTTGCCCGTAGCCCGAAGTGTGCTGAGTGTAAAATTTCACACATCTGCACCTACCCCGCAAAAGAACGTTAAGCCTTTACAACACGAAAACCCCGCCGATGGCGGGGTTGTTTCGTTATTGCTTACCATATTGGCTGGCATGGGTCAGCTTGCTGTGGTGCAGCGCTGTAAGCATATCGTTTGCGAGCCAACGTAATACACTTGCCGACTCAGCCTTTGTGGGGCTGAAGGTGGTGTAAGTTGGAAGCTCACGATGGCTATTAACGCCATACACATTGCGTACGCCTGAAGTGCCTAAACCTGTGAGGTGAACCTCAAGGTAGTCAACATAGGGTGTTTCATGGCGGACGATTTTTTCAACGTAGCTATTTGGCTTTGCCGCAGTGTTTTGCGCAAGGTAGCCATTAAGGTACGAGGTTAAATCAGCATCGGATGCTGAAGCAGCTGGTTTATCAAGATCATTTGGGAAGTAGGCTAGGGTGCCGTTAATCGCAAATGCTTGGGTAATGCCATCAGCGTCTTTGTAAATAAATAAAAGGCGTGGGTAGGCAGGTTTTTGCACAGCTGGGATTGCATGTGATGATTTCATATCTCCTCCAGAGAGATGTGGGATGAATTTAGGAAACGTTAAAGAAAAGATGATAAGGACAAACCCTATTGTGGGGAGGGTTTTATGCCTTTCAAGGATTATTTACAAGTAAAAAAGCCCTCCAAATTCATGGAGGGCTTTCGTTAAATGTGCGGGCGAGACCCTTAAGGCGTTAAGCCAAGGTAGTTCAGTGCTTCCTCAAGTTGAGGTTTCGGCTTTGTGGTGGCACCACTGGGCCGAGGGGCATGAACATCAAACACCGAAAAAGTTGGTGCCTGCATATAGCCGCCCCCATTCCGTGCTTTGACGTAATCCGCACCAGCTTTGGTGAGGTGTACTTCAAAGAACTGCAACCCCGAAGGGGTGGTTTGCAGCCGCGCCTGCTTTACGTATTGCAAGCCTTTTTCACGTGTGAAAAAGAGCTTGTTATACAGCATGGTGCGCACAGGTTCAGGGGTTTGAGGGTTCAGCATTGCCCGCTTCACCGAAGTGAAGTTCATGGCGTTATCCAAGTCTTGCTTTACAGCAATGGCCATAGTTTGGCCCTGCTCATCCTGGTAGAGATAGAGCACACGAGGGATATCCGCCAACGGGATTATCTGACTCATAAAGTCTCCTTGGCCTAATTAGGCGTCAGGTTTCATGCCTAGGTAGCTCAAAACCTTTTTAAGGGGTTTTGTAAAGCGACCCCACAACCGACCTGCGCTCATCGAGCTGGGGTCGTACCGTTCGTAACTGGTCCACGAGTAGTAGTGACTCTCGTTGGTGTTGTAGTCTTCAAGGTACGTCTTCCCTTGGTCCGTAAGCTGGACTTCGAGGAAGTGCGCACCGTCAGGCATGGTATGCAGGATGACCCGAGTCGCGATGGTCAGCCGCTCATACATCCGTTGGCGAATGCGGTTTGCCAGCTCATTGAAGAGCATCGTCCGCACCGCTTCAGGGGTCTGAGGGTTGAGCATCTCGGGCTTGATGGAATACTTGTTGGGAATATCATCCAGATCATTTTTGATCACCAAAGCAAGGCGGTCGCCATGCTCATTATGGTAGGTGTAAACCACCTTGGGCAACATCCCAAAAAGCGCTGAGATTTTCAGGATCATTTTGGGTTTCCAGTTGATAAAGAGGAAGAGAAAACAGAAGAAATAGCAAAGCAGTTATAACTTTGGATTCAGCCCCAAGAAAGTAAGGGCATCACGCAGCCGAGGGGTAAAAAGGTTTTTATACCACTGCCGGCTCAGCTTTTCGATGGGGTTATATTCGCGATAATCACACACAGGCTGTGAGTGAAAACCAAACCCACCCATATCAAAATGAAAGTCTTTCAAGAACTCAAGCCCCGCCTTGGTCAGGCGAACCTCAAGAAACATGCTTTCATCAGGCATAATATGCAGCCGAACAAACTCAGCCATAAGGGCTGGAGCTTCGTTAGGCTTTGGGGTGATTCTGGCAATCTTGTTGTAGTAAAGCGTTCGCACTGTTTCGGGGGTACGCGGGGCATAAAGCGCCGGGTCACACGAAAGCGGGTTGGGAACGGTTTCAAGATCATCACGAATCACGAGCGAACAAATATCGTCACGCTCGTTCTCGTAGGTATATAGCACCAAAGGCGCTTGATCTTTCGACACTGTTTTTGTCCAAATAAAGAATAAAGCGGAGGAGAAAACCTCCCCCATTAGGGCAAAACCTAATGAGGGAAGTAAAGCAATTAAGCTGGGCGCAGGCCCAACTTCAGCAACGCTGCTTTAAGTTCCGGCGTAAAGCTGTCAAACAGCTTATCGGCCGCAACTTGCATTGTGCTGTAAACGATCTTCTTCTGGGCTGACTGCATGGCACGCAGTTTGTTGGTCACAAACTGGTAGCCTTCGAGGGTCAGCTTCACTTCCAAAAACGACATGCCGTCGTTGGTGGTGTGCATCTGCACCGCGTTTGCATAAAGCTTATAACCTTCACGCACATTGCGCGAAACCAAGTTGTTAAACAGCAAGGTTCGCACCGCAGTGGGCGTACCGGGCAAAAGCAAAGCTTCTTCGGCACCAAACCAGTAGGCAAGGTCGTCAAGGTCACGATCGATCACAAGGGCTTTGGTCTCATCATCTTCGGTCATGAAGGTGTAGAGAACACGCGGCACCTCGCTCATGGGGCGGTTATGTTGCGCCATGGGTTGTCTCCAAATAAGGAACAGAGAAAAATAGGAAAAAAGGAAAAGAACGAAAATTTACAGGTCGTACTGTACCTGAGCCGTTGATTTATATCAACTTTTATCGTTCATTTAGGCCAAGGTTAGCCGCAATGCTTACAGGTGATTTAGCTATCTAGTTCGGCAAGGCCTTGCTGGGTGGTAATCAAATGCGACGCAAAGCCCAAAAACATCTTTTTAAGGGCAGAAGCACGCGGATAGCCATAACGGAACACCACACCAATCTGACGGGCTGGACGGTCCATATTTGACCCTTTAACGGGACGAATTGCCATATGCGGCCAACTTGGTAGCGTGCCTGCGCCCTCAACGCCTTTATTTGGCCAATCAAGTGCTAATGACGGCAATAACGTAACGCCCTGCCCCGCCATGACCATATAACGCAGTGTTTCAAGGCTGGTGGCACGTAGGCTGGCATTTTCAGCCGCACCCAAAAACTCGCAAACGTCCAAAGCATGACCACGCAGGCAGTGCCCTTCGGTCAGCAATAGCAGCTCCCCCTCCGGGATGTCCTGTGTTGTTGGTAGCTTTTTACTGGCAAGCGGGTGTGTTTCTGGCAAAGCCAGATAGAAAAACTCTTGGTAAAGGGGCGTTGTGGCAAGGTCGTCCACATAGTCCAAAGGCAAGGCAAGCACGGCGGCATCCAGCGTCCCTTCACGTAGCATTTGCAAAAGATCTTCGGTCTTTGCTTCCGTCAGTAGGGGTTTTAGCTGCGGTGCCGCTTGAGTTTGGTACGGCACAAAGTGCGGCAAGAGGTATGGGCCAATGGTGGGGATAATCCCTAAACGTAGCGGGCCTGAAAGTGGGTCAGTTGCGGCTTGAGCCAGTTGCAATATTTCTTGCTCCAAACGCAGCATTTGGCGGGCTTTTGCCAGTACCACTTGGCCTGCCATTGTCAAAACAACCTGACGGGGATGACGCTCAAACAGCAAAACACCCAATTGTTCTTCAAGCTTTTTAAGCTGTACCGATAAAGTAGGTTGGCTCACGTTACAGCGTGTGGCGGCACGGCCAAAGTGCTGTTCTTCCGCAACGGCAACAAAGTATTTGTAGTCTTTTAAGCTCATAAGCACGCACCTTTTAAATATCGATAGGTAAATACTATCATAATTATAAAAACAATAAATTAGATTTATCGCTCGCCACACCACATACTTAAATTATCGCAACAACGAGATTAATTTTAAAACCCTAAGGAGCCCCAACCATGCTTACCATTGGTGATAAATTCCCCGACTATAACCTTAAAGGCGTTGTGTCATCTGACGCTGCTGACGCTTTTAAAGACTTTAACCAAGACAGCCACCCAGGCGAATGGAAAGTTCTATTCTTCTGGCCAAAGGACTTTACCTTTGTATGCCCCACCGAAATCAAAGCCTTTAGCGACATGGCCCAACAATTTAAAGACCGTGACGCCCAAGTGCTTGGCGTAAGCACCGACAACGAATTTGTGCACCTTGCTTGGCGCAATGACCACGCAGACCTTAAAGACCTGCAAATCCCAATGCTAAGTGATATCCGTAAGGACCTCTCACGTGAGCTAGGCATCTTGGAAAAAACAGAAGAAGTTGCCCTACGTGCCACCTTCATCGTTGACCCTGATGGCATCATTCGCTTTGTAAGCGTGAACGACATGAGCGTTGGCCGTAACCCTAAAGAAGTTCTACGTGTGCTAGACGGTCTGCAAACAGACGAACTATGCCCATGTAACTGGGAAAAAGGTCAAGAAACCATTCAAGTCGCATAAATAAAGTACTGAACCTGCATATTTTGCAATAACGTAACTTACCCATGTAACGAACGCTCACACTGCAACGTATGCTCATATGAGGCTTGTTAAACCACGAGACTCGAACCCATAGTGGGGTACCCCTATTAGTACCCCCCACCCTCAAAAAGGGTACCCCGCTATAATCTATTTTCTGGAGTTTACTATGGAACACACAAACACCCTTATCAGCCAATTGCCTGATACTGCAAAAGACGTGCGCCTTGGCATCCAAAGCGTGCTAACACCTGAAGGCAGCCAAGGCCTTGATGCCACCCAAATTTGGGGCACAGCATTGGCCGTTGCCATTACCCTACGTAACCCACAGCTGCTTAAAGCCATTAAAGCTGACGCTGCTGAACACCTTGACGAAACAGGCATTAAAGCGGCCGAAACTGCCGCCGCCATTATGGGGATGACCAACATCTATTACCACACCACGTACCACCTGATGAAGGACGATACGTACCGTACGATGCCGGCAAAAATCCGTATGAATGCCTCAAAGTCCCATGGGCATGACAGTACAAACTACGAGCTTTTTGCCCTAGGCGCTTCAGTGATTGGCCAATGTGGTAACTGCATTAACGCCCACGATAAAGTGGTAAAAGACCATGGCATTAGCCGTGAAGGCGTGCAAAGCATCGTGCGTATTGCCAGTGTATTAAACGCCGCAGCGATTATGCTCAGCATGGAAGACGCCGCCTAAAGGCCTCTGAAAGCCTTACAAACCCAAGTTTTTGGCTTTAACTGACAATATATGCAGTTTTAAACCAAAAAAGTCAGTTGTGGGGGTTTACATCCCCCCAAACAGCCCCCACAACTTTATTATCAATGTAGTACCTTCGTTTTCTTTTTCTCACACACACCTTTAGGAGATTTCCTATGCCGCAGTACACGCGCACATCCGGCTCTGCCAAGCACAACGTCGCCCTTTCGGGTTCCATTTCTGGCTCGATCTCGGGGAGCATGACGTTCATGTCTGGCTCGTAAACCCCGGTTCTACATCACGAAAAAAGACCCCGCCATTTCTGGTGGGGTCGTTTTTTATTTGAGGTTTATTTTTCTGAAATGAGGTTTGGTCACTTCATAAAGTTCATCAATTGCGTCAGTCATCACTTTATCTAGAACCTCAAAGGCATCATCAACATCAATAGTTTTACAATTCAGTACCTTGGCAGAAATTTTAATTGCAGTCTTTCCTAGACCTTCTCCAAAAATAAGTTCGTATCTGCGTAAGGCACTAGAAAGATTAAGAGAAAACTCATGAGGGTTATCAAAATCAACTCCTTTTTCAACACACCTATGGATGTATACTAGGAGATTGACTAAGTCGTTGTAAACAGACCATTTTTTGTCAAATTCAAACTGCACTTGCTCCTGGCGCATCATCAAGAGCTGCCGCCAAGCAATTAAGACGGCGGCAAGGCCTACTAAAAAGGTAGCAACCATCCCCCAATAATCAATCCATGTGTTCTCTTTGGGGATATTAAGAGCCCCGGCACAAAGAGCACCGCCAAGAACAACTCCCAGTGGAAACCAAAAACGGAATTCTTTCCAGTTCCAATATTTTTTGAGGTCAATTGGCATGTGAGCACCTAATTTTTTGAAGTTGGGATGAGGAAATTCTTTTTCGCAGGGCGACGTGTATTTTACCCTGCGACTAACCTAAAGGTAAGTCTACGGGGCTTTTGCTAAAAACGACATCCCATGTCCTTTTATTAACGCAAAACCACACAAGTCCAAGAAAATGGATTTAGTCGCCCAAATGCGAAAATTTATTTAAAGAGGTTTTTCAGTTTATCTGTAAAACCCTCTTCATGAGGTTTGTTTTTCTGGCTCAATGAACCGGCAAACTTCTCAAGCTGGTCTTTTTGTTTTTTGTCCAGTTTAGTTGGCACTTCAACGTTTACATTTACGTAAAGGTCGCCGTTGCCTACGCTGGTGCGGGCAGGCATACCTTTGCCTTTCACACGCAGCTGTTGGTTCGGTTGCGTGCCTTCAGGGATGTTGATTTTTACACGATTGCCGCCAATAGTTGGCACCTCTAGGCTGCCGCCAAGGGCTGCGAGGGTAAATGGCACTGGCATATCAATCAGCAAATCGCTGCCTTCACGGTGGAAGATTTCGTGCTCTTTGACGTCAATAAAGATGTAAAGGTCGCCAGTAGCACCACCGTTGGCCCCTGCTTCACCTTCGCCTGACAGGCGAATGCGGGTGTTGCTATCAACCCCAGGAGGGATTTTAACTTGGATGTTTTTCTCGTCGTGCACGCGGCCTTCACCATGACAGTCTTTACACTTATCAGGGATAACCTGCCCTGCGCCATTACAGTTAGGGCATGTGCGGGCCATCGCAAAGAAGCCCTGCTGCACACGGATTTGACCTGCACCGCCACAGCTTGAACATGTTTTAGGTTTGGTGCCAGGTTTGGCACCGCTACCGTCACAGGTTTTACACTCAACAGCGGTTGGGACTTTAACTTTTACGGTTTTACCTTTAAAGGCATCTTCGAGGCTGATGCTTAGGTTGTAACGAAGGTCAGCCCCGCGCATACCATGACTGCCACGTTGCTGGCCAAAACCACCACCGCCGCCAAAGCCGCCGAACATTTCTTCAAACATATCAGCAAAGTGCGACGCATCGCCCCCTTGGAAGCCGCCAAAGCCGCCGCCACCAAACGGGTTGCCACCGCCACCACCCATGCCGCCTTCAAAGGCAGCGTGACCCATGCGGTCGTACGCTTGGCGCTTTTGGGCATCTTTCAAAACTTCGTAGGCTTCGCCCACTTCTTTGAACTTATGCTCAGCTTCTTTATCGTCCTTATTACGGTCGGGGTGGTATTTCATCGCAAGCTTGCGATACGCACGCTTTAGCTCATCGTCTGAAGCGTTTTTCTCAACACCCAAAACCTCGTAATAGTCTTTCTTTGCCATATCAGTAAACCTCTGTAATAGCGTTTAATCTTTGTGTAGGGGGATAACATTATCGCCCATATTTTCTAAATCTGTAGCTTGGCCAAGCTGCTTGCTAATCTGCTTTTGCAGGGGCACGCCCATCTGCATCACAGCCGCCAAATCTTTGCGCATAATGGTGATTTGCTCACCCTTATGGGTTGTTTGCTCAACTTCGACCCAGCCAAAACGCTCATAAAACTCGGCAGCGTCAGGGGTGTAGAGGTAAAGCTCGGTAAGCCCTTCGGCAACCGCTTGCGCTTCAACCTGTGCTACTAGCCAAGTGCCAAGCCCTAGGCCACGGTGTTGTGGCTTTACGTAAACGTCAGCCACCCAGCCAAAAAGGTCTTTGCGGGTGTCGATGTCGTGTGCAGTTAGGCCGGCCATGCCAGCAAACTCGCCCTTTGCATCGGCTGCCACAAGCATTTGTTCAACGCCTTCTTTTTTGCAGCGGTCTTGGTAGTATTTAACACGGTCGGCATGCTCCCAACCTGGGCGCAGGTGACCCCAAGTGTCTTGTGCAGCTTCGGCCATTTGGTCAACAAACTCGGGCTTATCTGCGAATGAGTGGCATGTAAATTGATGCATAAGCAAACCTTATAATTCTTCAAGCAAAAGCCTGCGCCCTACAAAACGTAAGGCACAGGCCACGCTTATGAGACGTTATGCAGAGGCTTTTTTGTCGCCTTTGCTGTCATCGTCGTCTTTAACTTCTTCGAAGTCAGCGTCTACGATGTTTTCGTCTTTTTCGGCTGATGCTTCAGCGCCTTCGGCACCTTCTTCACCCTGATCTTTGTACATGGCTTCACCAAGTTTCATGGCGGCTTGCATTAGCTCGTCATTCTTCTCTTTAAGGTCTTCCATGTCGATCTCTTCAGCGGCAAGCGCGTCTTGAGTCGCTTTAAGGGCTTTTTCAACCTTCTCGCGCTCTTCTTCGTCTACCTTGTCGCCGTGCTCTTGTAGGTTTTTCTCAACCTGGTGGCATAGAGCTTCAGCGTGGTTTTTAAGGTCAGCTTCTTCACGGCGCTTCTTATCTTCGTCAGCGTGTGTTTCAGCTTCTTTAACCATGCGTTCGATATCATCATCCGCTAGACCACCTGAGGCCTGAATACGGATTGAGTGCTCTTTACCTGTGCCTTTGTCTTTTGCAGAAACATTCACGATACCGTTGGCGTCGATGTCGAATGTTACTTCAATCTGAGGCACACCACGTGCTGCTGGCGGAATACCCACTAGGTCAAACTGGCCAAGTGTTTTGTTATCCGCTGCCATTGGACGCTCACCTTGTGAAACGCGAATGGTTACAGCTGATTGGTTATCTTCAGCAGTTGAGAACACCTGTGATTTCTTAGTAGGAATCGTGGTGTTACGGTCGATAAGTGGTGTAAATACACCGCCCAAAGTTTCGATACCTAGGCTTAGTGGTGTTACGTCTAGTAGAAGAACGTCTTTCACGTCGCCTTGTAGTACGCCACCTTGAATCGCAGCACCAAGGGCTACAACTTCATCAGGGTTCACACCTTTATGCGGCTCTTTACCGAAGTGTTTTGACACAACTTCTTGAACCTTAGGCATACGTGTTTGACCACCCACAAGGATAACCTCGTCGATGTCAGATGTTTTGAAACCAGCGTCTTTCATGGCTGCTTCGCATGGCTTGATTGAACGCTCAATCAGGTCAGCAACTAGGCTTTCAAGCTTCGCGCGGCTTAGCTTCACGTTCAGGTGCTTAGGGCCGTTTTGGTCAGCGGTGATGAAAGGAAGGTTTACATCGGTGTTGGTTGAAGATGAAAGTTCAATCTTCGCTTTTTCTGCAGCTTCTTTTAGACGCTGTAGAGCTAGCTTGTCCTTTTTAAGGTCAATGCTGTTCTCTTTTTTGAACTCTTCAGCTAGGTAGTCCATGATGCGCATGTCAAAGTCTTCACCGCCAAGGTGTGTATCACCGTTGGTTGCTTTAACTTCTACAACGCCGTCGCCAATCTCAAGGATTGACACATCAAAAGTACCACCACCAAGGTCGTAAACCACAACAGTTTGAACCTTGTCAGCTTCTTCAGATAGGCCGTAAGCAAGTGCAGCAGCTGTTGGCTCGTTTACCAAGCGCTGTACGTTTAGGCCAGCAATTTTACCAGCATCTTTTGTCGCTTGGCGCTGTGCATCGTTAAAGTATGCAGGCACGGTAATAACAGCATCGGTTACTTCTTCACCAAGGTAGTCTTCGGCTGTTTTCTTCATTTTTTGAAGAATCATCGCTGAGATTTCTGATGGTGAGTAGTCTTTACCGTCTACCTTTACCCAAGCGTCGCCGTTTTTCGCTTTCACGATTTCAAATGGCATGCTGTCTTTTTCTTCTTGAGTCGCTTTATCGTCAAAGCGGCGACCAATCAGACGCTTAATCGCGTATAGAGTTTTTTCAGGGTTAGTAACAGCTTGGCGCTTAGCAGACATACCTACCAGACGCTCGCCGCCTTCAGCAAAAGCCACAACTGAAGGAGTTGTGCGGTTACCTTCACTGTTTTCGATTACTTTACCTTGGCCGCCTTCCATAATAGCAACGCAAGAGTTGGTTGTTCCGAGGTCGATCCCGATAATTTTACCCATTGTTTTACTCCTTAGTATTTTATGAGTTTTGTTAACTTAACGTTAATTTCACAGCCTATTTACTAGGCTTGTTTTTGTTTATCGCTGGCAGCGTCATCGCCACCTTGCGTATCTGTGTTTGCTACTTTTTTAGCAGTGCCAACCATAGCTGGGCGTAGCAAGCGGCCCGCAATGGTATACCCTGGCTGCATCACCTGTGCGATGTGGCCTGGTTGGTATTCTGTGCTTTCAACTTCAAACATGGCTTGGTGCAGCTCTGGGTTCAGTTTTTCACCAAGCTCAGGCATTGTTTTTTCAACTTTGAACTGCTTGAACACACGGCTCATTTGCTCGTTCACCATTTCAACGCCAGCAAGCATACTTTTAACTTGCTCGTTCTCTACTTTATCTTTTTCAACAACGGCAAGGGCACGGTCAAGGTTGTCGGCGATATCAAGCATATCGCGGGCAAAAGCGCTTACAGCGTAGCGGCGAGCATCTTCAACATCACGGGCGGTACGCTTACGCAGGTTGTCCATGTCGGCCATCAGACGGATGTATTTATCTTTAAAATCAATCTCGTCTTTTTTAGGTTCTACGGTTGCGGCATCTAGTGCATCTTTTGGTGTGGCATCAGTAGCGCCTGTACCAGTAGGGCCTGTGTTGTCGCCTTGAGGCGCTTCAAATTGGCTGTCATCCATTTTATCGGCCAAGTTTTCAATGTTGTCCGCTTGAGGCTTATCAGTCATCTGTACTTCCTTTATTTACCCTTCGAGAGGTTGTCTAACGTTTTACTTAGGATGCGTGCGGTGTAGTCCACCAACGCAATATTTTGCGAATAATTCATACGCATAGGGCCAATAACCCCCACTGTACCCACGGCTTTTTTATCGGCTGAGCCATATTGGGCGGTAATCATGGCACAGTCTTTCGCCACTTCTAGTGGGCAGTCTGCGCCAATAAAAATCTGCACGCCTTCGCCTTTGTGCATTTGGTCAATCAGGCCAATCAGCAGTTTCTTTTCCTCGAACACATGGAAAAGCTGCTGCAGCTGTTCACGCACAAGCTCAGGGTAGCTAAATAGGTTTTGACGGCCCGCAATCATCAGGTCGGTGCCGGTTTTATTTTCGCCCATAATAAAGTCGTCCATCACTTTATCGAGCATCATCTTTTGCTCTTTTAAGGCAGCCATAATACGGCCACGGGCTTCGGTCAGGGTTAAGCCCTGAATCACTTTGTTCAGCTCGTAAGCAGCAATTTTAAGGTCTTGCGATGAAACAGTGTTTGGCACAAAAATCATGCGGTTTTCAACTTGGCCGGTTTCAGTCACCATAATCACCAAAACACGCTCGCCTTGTAGGCGCACAAACTCAACTTGGTCGAGCACTTCTTCTTGCTGGGTCGGTGCCCAAACAAGGCCAGCACAGCCCGTCATCTGACCCAAAAGGGCTGAGGCATCATGCAGGGCGTGCTTCAAATCTTTTTCGTCGCCAATTTTATCGCGAAGCTTTGACTCAATCGCTTTTGTAAGTTGGCTTACTTCAACAAGGCCGTTGACGTAGTAACGCAAGCCCTGCTCAGTCGGGATGCGGCCCGCTGATGTGTGAGGGCTTTGGAGTAGGCCCATTTCTTCAAGTTCAGCCATAACGTTACGGATAGTGGCTGATGAAAGTTTATTCGGCAGGCGTTCGACAATAGTTTTCGACCCCACAGGCTGCCCTGTGAGGGTATAGACATCAATAATTTCTTTCAGCACATGACCTTGGCGGTCTGGCAGGTTATTTTCAGTCATTTGGTTAATTACCAGTTTAATTTAACTATTCTCAACCACTCGTCATCATTACAAATTCTCAATAACGAGTGCTAAAGTTGTATTGTTTTGTATTCATTCAAACAATCATTATTAGCACTCACTATATATAGAGTGCTAAGCCCGACATTGCAACCCAAAACCTAAACTTTTTGCGCATTTTTTATGGTAAAAGGCAGGCATTAATGCTTATAATTTCAGCAGACATAAAGCATTCAAGCACTTATCGCAGTGCATCTAATAAAAAGGACTACACCCATGCCAAGTTTTGACGTTGTTTCACGTACCGACCTCGCCGAAGTAAAAAACGCCCTAAATGCCATGAGCAAGGAAATTGACACACGCTTTGACTTTAAAGGCAGCGACAGCAGTGTTGAACTTAACGATGAAACCATCACCATTATGGCCGATGACGACATGAAGCTGCGCCAAATGCACGATCTTCTTAAAACCCACCTAACCCGCCGTAACGTGGACACAAAATCACTTGATATGAAAGAACCTGAAAAGGCGAGCGGTGGCAAACTACGCCAAGCCGTAACCATTCAGCAAGGCATCGCCCAAGACCCTGCGAAGAAAATCACCAAAGCGATTAAAGAAAGTAAAATGAAGGTGCAAGCCAGCATTCAAGGTGACGAAGTACGCGTAACAGGCAAAAAACGTGATGACCTTCAAGAAGCCATGACCCTCATTAAGGGCCTAAAGCTTGAGTTGCCCGTTCAGTTTGTGAACTTCCGTGACTAATCAACTGCTAGTAAAACCGCGGGGCACGCTTGTGCCCCAACGTATAAGCAAGTATGCAGATGCAAAATAAACACCTTTACCTGTTTTTAGCTGTACCGCTTTTGTTGGCGAGTACATCGCTTGCGCATGCTGCCGTTGTGGGGAATGACCCTACAAACCAACCGCTTGCCGTTCAAGATAACAGCCCAATGCCCACAGATGTTTGCCCCGATGGCGAACCTAGCATTGGCAGCTGCGATACACCTGGCCCACTTGAACTTGCCGAACAAGAAAATGTGCAAGAAGAGGAAAATGGTGCAGAAACAGCTCAATCAGCTGAAGAAATTACCGTTGACCTTGATAACTTTGTAGAAGAAACCCTTCAAATTATTGACGTTGCCCGCATTAAGCGTGAAACAGCGCCACCACCCCTTACTGTGGTGCAACAACGCCAAAAAGACCTTGAAGACGATGGCCACCCCTTTGCCCCTGAAGGCTTTTTGAACGCCGCAAAAGAAGGGAATGAGAAACTCCTCCTGCGTTACCTAGAGGCTGACATGAAGCCCAATGCACAGGTATCATCAGGTCAGTCAGCGCTACACTTTGCCGTGATTGGGAACCGTCTTGATATTGCCCAAATGCTGCTAAGCTATGGCGCAAACCCAGATATTCAGAACACCCGTGGTGACACACCACTACACTTGGCCGTAGAGCGTAATAAACCATACATGGTCGCCCTACTGACGACCGAAGGTGCAAACACAAATCAGGCCAACCGCGATGGTTGGAACCCCCTTCACCTTGCCGCTTATAATAACTACGCAGAAGTTGCCGCCCTGCTGCTCGAAAAAGGCGCGAAGCTGAACCAGCTAAACCGTGTAGGTATGACACCGCTGATGATTACCGTTTGGAAAGGCTACGATGCCTTAGCCGTATACTTTATTGAGCACGGTGCCGACATCACCCCACGTGACCCACAAGGCAACAATGCCTTTTTGCTCGCGGTAACACATAACCGCCCAGCACTTGTAAAACTCTTTTTAGAAAAAGACTCAGACCCGAACGACATGAACGGCCGTGGGTGGAGCGCCATTGATATTGCGCTAGAATCGCAATACCCGCAAATTGCCAACATGCTTTACGCCGCAGGCGCCAAAGCACCGGGCCTAAGCCGTACCCAAGGTGCCATCCTTAACGCTGACCGTTAGGGGCGCAACACTTCTTATCACTACTTCTTACGAAGCAACATCCCCACAGGGGCAAAGACCAATCCACGAACACCTGGGCCTGCCACTGAGCCACGCAGCATTGATGATGCACGCTCGCCCATCATTTTAAACACAACACCCTTTGGCGTTTTAAGGCCTTTAATATCTACAAAGCGCAGCAATGGAGATGCAATAAGAATAAGTAACGCTGAGAATAAGAACAGGAATTCAAACCCCGTTACGGTGTAGGGCACAACTTCGTTAATGTTTGTGGCGGTATCAATCGTCTCACGCCATTCAAGCTTTACTCGCAAGCTGTAAGGCACCAAGAACATGGCAATTGCACCACCGAATAGCGCACCTGTGCCTGAGGCGAGTGCTGCCACGAGCGACATTGACGTGACGTACCCTGTGGCCTCTTTACGGGGTGCCATTTTCATGGCAATCACTTGGGTTGCCAGAGTTACGCCCGCAAGGCCAATACCCATAAGCATATGAATAATAATCAGCAGTGGGCCCGTCATCATATGCACATTTGGTAGTGCTACAAATGGCCACAGAATAAGCCCTAATAAGAAGAACGGAATACTTGAAGCCAGTGCCGTCAGATAATTAAAGCGGTCACCAACCCAGCCCCACCATCTGAAAAACGGCACCTGCATAAACTGCGTCAGCGCCCACAGGGCAATAATGTACGAGGCTGAAATTTTAAGGGACGTCAGCATGTAGTACGGGAAAAACGGCACCGCTAAGTTCACGGCAAAAAGCAGCGCAAACATAAACACCATCAACTTACGGAAGTTTTTATCTTTAAATGGATCTGTAATATCACGCACCATATCAAGGGGCTTTTGCTTTGGCAGCAACCGCTCAGGCAGTTCGGTCAGGCTCATAAAGCTACCCATACCTGCAGCAAAGGCAAAGAAGAACACAAGGCTAAAGAGTGGCAGCAGCCAACGGTCATTCAACATACCCATACCATCAAGCGCAAGGCCTGCACCAAGGGCTGCACATGTGCCCCCCATTGTGTATAGGCGCAAACGGTTGTTACGGGCTTGCGAGGCAAAACGTTCGGGCACAAGGGCACTTACCCAGCTGTACCAGGCACCGGCTTTCCAGCCCAAGCCAAGCTCACGCACGAGGACGGTTATAATCAGGATTTTAATCGCAACGGATTTATCATGAATCAGCGGAATGAATACCATTACAGCAAGGGCCAAACGGTAAATCGCAGCGCCTGCAATCACCACGGCTTTTTTACGCTGAATCGCCGCAAGAGTGAATACCGCCGGAATTTGCATAAACTGCGCAAGGAACGGTATGGCCGCGAGCAAACCAATAATAAAAGGCCCCGCGCCTAATTCCAGCGCAAATTTAACAAGCAATACGCCTGTAACAATGTGCACCATAACACCTGTATAAAGCCCTTCAAAAGCCAACAGCTCAACAATGCGGCGGCGTTCCGCCCGTTCAGCAGTGCGTTGGTCAGGAAGGTCTTCGGCCATGGCGTACCTCGTATAATTTGGGTTTTCAGAATAGAGCCAGAAGCGCAGACCTAAAAGACAAACTCAGAAGCATAGGTATTGCGGGTGCTCTATGCCTTTAACATTAAGCCTTGTAATGCAGAACTGCAAGCCCCATACCAGTAAATATTCACTTAAACCTTCCTTTCCCTTTTCACGGAGTTTTCTCATGAAACAGTGTGCACTTTATGTGTGCTATCGCAATGGTCCGCAGCATCCGCTTATCGACAACGCAGCCCACGCTGCCGCCTCGAAGCTGAATGTGCTGACCCATGGTGTGTTCATCGTTAACGGTGGACCCATCCTTGGTAAGAACTTCCGCAAAATGGTGGCACGCAATGTGCGCCAAGCGGTGATACAAACCAAGAGCGAAGCCAACCAATGGCAGCCTGCCAAAACCCTCACCCCGAAAGACGACATCACGCTGGCGCAAACCATCGATATGCTCGTCGGCGAATGGGTGGGCAAACTGCGCATGCCGCCTGATGCTCTCGAAGTTTGGCTCGTGCCGATTCAGGCCGATGACGCCCTCGACAAAGCAAACGCAAATTGCGTGCGCTACAATCGCAGCGTCAATGCCAAGAACAAATTCACCCAAACGTTGACGACAGCCACCCCGCTGCCCGACCACGTTACGGTGTAATCACGAAATAAAAAGCCCCTCCTTCATCGGAGGGGCTTTTTTCATTCTAAGCGAACTTAAGCAGCTTTAGTACCAGCTGCAATCGTTGAAAGAACATCACGCAGTTCACCAAGTGCCCAGTCGATTTCTTCTTTTGAAATCATCAACGGTGGCGCAAGGCGTACGGTTGTATCGTGGGTTTCTTTCGCCAAGATACCGCGTGCCATCAACTTTTTGCAAAGGTCGTGGCCGCTAATGTAGCTGCCATCAATCTCGAAGCCAATCCATAGACCGCGACCGCGAACTTCTTTCACGATTGGGCTATCCATAGCTTCTAGCTGTTCTTTTAGGTAAGCGCCAAGCTCAGCACTACGCTCAACTAGTTTTTCGTCTTCTAGCGTTACCAAAGCTTCGTAGCCAACAGCTGCCGCTAGTGGGTTACCGCCAAATGTTGAACCGTGTGAACCCGGTTGGAACAGCTCCATCACTTCTTTTTTAGCAACAAAGCAGCTTACTGGCATCATGCCGCCACCAAGGGCTTTACCCAAAATAAGACCATCTGGTTTTACACCTTCGTGTTCAAACGCAAACATCTTACCGGTACGGCCTAGGCCTGCTTGAATTTCATCAAGGATAAGCAGTACGTTGTTCTTCTTACAAATGGCAGCCACTTCTTTTAGCCAGCCTGCAGGCGGTACAATAATACCTGCTTCACCTTGCATAGGCTCAACCAAGAAGGCGCATGTGTTAGGTGTAATTGCAGCTTCAAGGGCTTTAGCATCACCAAATGGCACGGTTTTAAAACCAGGCGTAAATGGGCCAAAGTCTTTCTTCGTGCCTTCGTCTGTTGCAAAGCTAATGATAGTTGTTGTACGACCGTGGAAGTTTTGCTCAGCTGTAATAATTTCAGCTTGGTTTTCAGCGATACCTTTAACTTGGTAGCCCCAACGGCGTGCAGCTTTAATAGCAGTTTCAACCGCTTCTGCACCTGTGTTCATTGGCAGCGCCATATCAAGGCCTGATAGATCACAGATTTTATCCAAGAATTTACCTAGTGTGTTGGTGTGGAATGCACGTGAGCAAATAGCCAGTTTTGAAGCTTGCTCAGTAAACGCCTTCAGCAAACGTGGGTGACTATGACCATGCGAAACAGCCGAGTAAGCTGACATCATGTCTAGGTATTTGTTGCCGTCAATATCCCACAGCCAAGCGCCTTTACCACGCTCAAGCACTACGGGTAGAGGCTTGTAGTTATGGGCACACACTTTGTCTTCTGACTTAATGGCAGTTTCTTGTGTTTTACTTAGGTTTAAAGTGGTCGTCGTCATTATTGTGCAATCCTTTTATGGTTTTTCCAGCAGCTTAGGGTGTTTGTAATAAGATCCACCATAAGGGTTGCTGTTTTATTATCAATGTCACGCTCAGGGTTAAATTCGGTGATTTCTAAGGCACGGAATTTCTCATGGCTACCCATCAGTTTAAGCATTGGCAGCATTTCGGCTGCATCAACGCCGCCCTTTTCACGTGTGCCCACAGCTGGGGCATCGTCAGGGTCAAGGCCATCAAGGTCAAAGGTCAGGCCAAAGCCGCCCTTTGCAGCGCTTGCAATGTTAATGGCTTCTTCGGTCATGGCTTTAAGGCCTTTTTCACGAATTTCATCCATCATCATCACGCGCACACCAAGGCGTTCAAGCAGGGCAGCTTCGCCCGGCTCGTAACTGCGAATCCCCATCAACACAACGTGTTTTGGGTTCAGTTTTATTTTACCTGAAAGCAGTGATTTTAGGTTGTCGTCACCGTGGCCAAATAAGTGCGCCAGTGGCATGCCGTGGTAAAAACCACCCCACTTGCCTTCGTCGGCAGTGTCGGGGGTGTGGGCATCCATGTGGGCATCAAACCAAATAAGGCCAAAGTCTTCGTGGGCGTTAAGTGCTTCAACAACACCGCTCCACGTGCCCATAGCACAGCTATGGTCGCCGCCCAATACAACGGGCAGACCTTGGTTTTCAAAAGTTTGTTTTACAGTTTCGGCGAGTTTACGATTAAAGGTCAAAACCTCGTCGTAAGTATCGTCACGGTGGGTAATTGTGGCATCAGCAGCAGGCTTTTTAGGGTGTAGCATGCTTTGCCATGGGGCGTCTAACCCCTCAAGTGAAAGTTTGTCAGCAAGCCCCCAGTCTTTCAAATAAACTGGGCCAAGTTCTGTACCAATATTGCGCGACCCCCAACCAGAGGCCGCGCCAATAAGAACAGGATTTAACATGTTAGGTGTATGGGTTGTCATACGTCAGCCTTACAAAGCTGAGCTAACCCATTCGCTCATGGCTTGTTTTGGCATTGCACCAACTTTAGTTGATACAAGCTCACCACCTTTGAAAACCATTAGCGTAGGGATACCACGTACACCAAGTTTAGTTGGTGTTTCTGGGTTTTCGTCGATGTTCACTTTTACGATTTTCACTTTATCGCCAAACTCGCCTGCAAGCTCTTCAAGGATAGGTGAAACCATTTTACATGGGCCACACCATTCGGCCCAAAAATCTACAAGAACTGGTTGTTCTGACTTAATTACGTCGCTTTCAAAGCTGCTGTCTGTCGTGTTATGTACGGTCATAGTATATTCCTTTCACTTAAGATGCATATGGTATGTGTCGGGGGGTTAACTGTCAAGCCAATGCAACCGTGGCGGGGTATCATTCACCCACAAAATTGCGCATTTTACGGTCTTGGTTGGCCAAATCTCAGCCGCTGCTTTTGCATAGGCCTGTAATTGCTTTCGGTACTGCGCGGGAATAGTTTCAGGCGGGTTCACGTTTGTTTTATAGTCCACCACCATCACGTCGTTTTCAGTCACACGTAAAAGGTCAACACGGCCACCCATATTACCCGCTGCAAGGGCAACCTCGCCCTGGGCATGTTCATCGAACAAATCACCGTGGGTTTTAATGGTTTCAAGGGCTGACTCTAGTAATTTCTCACGGGTTTCAGTTGGTAAATCAGCCGCGCTGTAATTCAAGAAACTTTGGCCTTTAATCGTGCGCTCATCTTCAGGCAGGAATGGCAAAACCTCAAGCAGTCGGTGCACCAACAAGCCCTTGCGGTAAATGTTTTCTTGGTTTGCTGAAAGGTCAGCCGCTTTACGCTGCTGGCCATCATCCGTTGCCACCTGAAACTGCTTAGGCGCTTCAACCTCTTCTGCTTTAACAAACATCCACTCTGGCAGTGGTGTATCAGCTGGCGGCGTTGCCGGCTTATAGGGTTCTTGCTTCACAGCCACAGCTTCGGCGTTAATAACTTTACGGCCCGTGGCTTCGTCCACCTGCCAATTTAGGTGCTCGGTTTGGGCCGCAATAATGCTGTAGTAGGTTTCATCAGGCTTCGGGTTATCTTCGTAACCAGCAATAATCAAGTAATCACATGCACGGGTAAGGGCTACGTAAAGCAGGCGCATTTCATCGTCAAAAATAGCTTGGCGCTCAGCCTCTTTAAGGCCAGCTTGTAATGGCGCTTCAGGCTTGCCTGAAACGGTGCACATCATCAGTGAGTCATTTTGCAAAGCATCGGTCTGCCACAAGAAGGCTTCTTTACTGACGTTTGAACCGTAAAATGATTTTGTCGCCTCAGGCAATACCACCACGCCAGCTTCCAAACCTTTACTACCGTGAACGGTCATCAGCTGGATAGCCCCCGGGCTTTTTGACGCCTCAAGCTTTAGCGGTAATGCACCTTTATCAAACCAGCTAATAAACCCAAGTAGGCTTGGTGAGTGGCTACGGGCATAATCAAGCGCTGCATTTAAAAAGCCATCAATCACCATGTTCAAAGTATCCGCTGCCGCCCCTTTAGTGCTGCCTGTATAGCAGGCTGCAAGGCGAGCACGGCCTTCGGTTTGGTCAAGTAGGGTCAACAGAGTTTGATATGGTGTAGCCGCATCAATATTGTTCAAAAGGTCTTTAAGCAGTGTCGCTGTTTTGGCAAAAGGTTCTTCCGTCATGGCCATCAGTGACGCCCAATAGCTGCGGCCATCCTTCGTATTTTTACGCCATTCTTCAAGCTGCGCATCTGTTAAACCAAATAGTGGTGAGCGTACGGCATGCACCAATGAAAGTGTGTCCGACGGGTTCGCAAGAAAACGAATAACCGCCATAAGGTCACCAATGGCAGGCTCGGTGGCAAGGTCAATCTCGCCCGAGATTGTGGCAAGCAAGCCTTCAGCCGCAAGGGCGTTTACAAATGTCTGCATACTGGTTTTTGAGCGGAACAACACCAGAATATCTGACGGTTCAAGGTGGCGGCCTGTTGCCCCTAAAAACGGTTTGTCGTCTACAAGGTCACGTAGGCGTTTGGCCATATCGGCAAACATAATGTCGCGGGGTGATTGTGCGGTGTTCTCATCCGTAGCTTCATCGTCTAGGCCAGGGATCTTCCAATCCTCAGGGCCCTTAGGGGTACTGCGGTTGGCTTTTGTTTTGGCATAAAGTGGCCAAAGCTCAACACGGCCCCCTACGCCCAGTCGCCACGCCTTATGCTCAAGAGGCCCTTCACCGCCATCAACAGCTTTACGGTATTTGCCGCCGTTAAATACGGCATCCACCAAATCAAGTACCACATCGCTTGAACGGAATGATGTGTTTAGCCCCACAGGCACAACCTCGTGCCCCACGGGTGCGGCCATTTGCTGCACTTCATCAACCATGCCGCCAAACACGTGTGGCTGCGCCCCACGGAAGCGGTAAATTGATTGTTTAATATCGCCCACGGCAAAAAATGTACGGTCAAGGGTGCCGTCATACTGGCCCTTCCCGCTAAAGAATTCTTCTACCAGTGAACGCAAAATATGCCACTGGTCACTATCGGTATCTTGCGCCTCATCCAGCATAATGTGGCTAATGCGACCATCCATTTTAAAGCGCACCCAATCGCCCCGTGCGGCTTCTTCTGAAAGTAAGCGCTGGGCGTAGTAAATAAGGTCTTCAAAATCAACCGAGCCTTGCTTCGCCTTAAGGTTTTTATAGTGGTTCAACACGCCGTTTGTTAGCGTTAAAAAGGCCGCTGTTTTCAGGTAAACCTTTAGGGCGTTCGCTTGCTCAGCTTCTTTAACAAAAGCATCTTGTAGTTCTAAAAAGGCATCGTAAAGGCTTGGGTGTGCCTCTTGTAATTTTTTGGTAAAGGGGCGCGTTGCAGGGGTGCCCGCTTGGGTTAATAAAGTACTACGCACATAAGGCAGTGCATCAGCTTGGGCCTGTGGTGTAGTGGCCGCCAAAAACACATCAAGCGCCGAGGCAACGTCTTTATCTGACTTGCCGCCTTTTGCCATAACGTCATGCATTTCTTTTAACGTGGCACGATTTTGTAGCAGATTTTCAATAAAGTATTGTTGGGCTTCAGCCGTAATATTTTCTGGGGTACTGCTGATCAAGTCAGGCGTAAAGCCAAGGCCAAGTTCCATTGCTAAATCATCAAGTAAGTGCCCCAAAGGCTTATGGCGTAGCAGACGTTCAAAACGGCGGCGGGCGTTCAAAAACTTTTTAAAAAGCTCAACCATTGTGGTGTCAGCAGCGGTACTTACAAGGTATTCAAATGCCCATTGGCCACCCTCTTTTTGCAGAGGTGCAGTTTGGTACATTTGCTGAATACTTTGGTGAATAAGCTCATCACTTTCACGGCCTTCAATCACGCCAAAGCCTGGGGGTAGTTCGGCCTCAAGTGGGAACTGGCTTAGCAGTGATTGGCAAAAACTGTGGATGGTCAAAATCTTTAAGCTTGAGCCATCATCCAACACCATCGGGAAAAGTGACCGTGCACGTTGCATCATCTCGGCTGAAACATCACCCGTTTGCAAAAGTTCAATCAGCTCTTTTTGCAGTTTAGTATCTGGGTAGGTTGCCCAGTTCATGAGGGTTTTTGTTACACGGTTACGCATTTCAGCGGCAGCGGCTTTGGTAAATGTTACAGCCAAAACATCGGCAGGGCGGCAGGTTTCATCCTGCAGCAAAATACGCAAAAAACGGCGGGTTAGCACATAGGTTTTACCCGTACCTGCTGACGCGCCTACCAGTACTGAATGCTGCGGGCGCACCGCTTTTTGCTGCAACAAACTTGCAGCTTCACTGCGGCGCTGGCGCTCTTGAATAATTTGTTGAGGGTTCATACTAATACTCATTATTCAGCCTCCGCTTCATCGTCTTTTTGCCATTCGTGGCGGCGGCAAATACCGGCAAAGTCGCAGTACTGGCACTGGGCCAGTGGGTCGGCATAGGCTTTAAACGGAGCGTTATCTTCGTGGTAGTAATTCACCAAACGGGTTAAGCCTTGTTCGGCTTTTTCAGCAAGGGCATCAGGGTCGGCGTTACGTTGGCCATGGGTGTAATTGACTGCACGTGCATAGCCGCTGTCTCCAGTGCCTCCGACCTTCCAAAGTTCTACGCCGCTTAGTGCATTTACCGTTTCACCTTCAAAGAAGTACTTCCCGTTTTTAAGGAGTAGCGCTTCAATGGCAAGCTGCGGATCACGCGCACTGTTAATAGCGCTCGTATTAGCTGTTTGGCCTGTTTTGTAATCCATCAGCACGGCACCATTTGGTGTGCGGTCGATACGGTCAGCACGGGCGTGGACAATTACATCTCTAGGGGCTTTGGTAATATTCATTTGCCCACGGCGCTCAGCAAGCCAAAAGGCGCGGCCTTGCTCGTGGTTTTGGGCTTCTTGCGCCACAAATTGCTTTGCCGCATGGCGGAATCTGCTGAGCCATAGAGCACGGCTTGCAGGGCTACTGATTGAGGTAAATTTCTCTTCGGCAATTTTAATTAAGTGCTTTTCAGCGTCAGCCAAAGTGTCTTGTGTTACGGGTTTACCCCATGCTTTTTCACCCACAAAAAATGCTTCAAGAATATCGTGAATCAGGTTCCCTTTATCGGCAGCGTCAGGCGCTTGGTCAAATGGGTCAAGCGGCTGAAGTTTTAATACCTTTTGGCCATATAGCTGATAAGGGCATGTCATCAGCGTGCGCACACTCGAGGCTGAAAGTTCAATCGGCACCACCTCAACAGGGGTTTGTGCAATAGGTTGTGGGGTAGCTTCAGCTGGCTTTGTAAGATGTGTTGCCCACTTACGGGCCATCATAATCCACTTACCGCCACTGCGCATAAAGCTGTGCAAACTCTCTTCACTACGCAGCTGATACAGTGCCTCAAGGCGCAGCAAATAACGTGAGGGCAATGTGGGTGTGCCACCGTCTTTCACGGCACGGGTAAGGGTCACGTCAGGGTTCGCAAAAAGGGATGAAAAGTCATGGGCGTTCAGGCCTGTTGCCATATCCATAGGCGGCAGTTTAAGTTCAGCTGCCATTTCACGGTTAAGCCATGGGTCGGGCTTAATGGCGTTGGGCCACGTGCCTTCGTTCATGCCACCGATAATAATTTTATCCGCCGTTTGCAGGCGGGCTTCAAGCGGGCCCCAAATAAAGAGGCGTGGATGTTGGGCGTATTTTTCACGCACTTCAACTTGGCCTAAAAAGGCTTCAAGCCACTGCTGATAATCAGAAAGGCTCATCCCGTCAGAATCGTTATGGCCATGCATTAGGTTTTGCAAACAGGTGTATAGGGCTTCGCCGTCTTCTTGTTCTAAAAAGCTATCTTTACGGGTCAGGGTTTCATCGTTTGCCAGTGTTTGCGCAACCTCAAGGTGGGCCGATACCCACTGCTTAAGGCTTGCCTTGCCGCGCTCTAAAAAGGGTTTAAAAGTGATGGCCAGCTGGCCCAACATCTCTTGCAGAGGTTGAGTATCTTCATCAGTCAGCTCACGGTCATGTGCAACTTCACGTAGGCGTTCGTGCAGCCCTTCAAGGCCAGAGTCTGGCGTTGGGCCACGTAGTAGCAACGCCTCAAAACGGTGGGCTTTACGCTTAAAGTCTGACTTGCTGTAGCCAAGGTATGTCAGCGGATGGGCAAAGAGCTGTGCCAAAGTCAGTGGTGCAAAACGCGATGCTGCAACGGCCGAAACCAGCGTAAAAAAGCTACCCGCAGGTCGGCGCAAAAGCCCCTCACCTGCCGAGTCGTTAACGGTAATATCCCAGTATTTCAGACGGTCAGCCACTTGCGACGCCAAGCGGCGGTCAGTGGTAACAAGCGCAGCTGTTTTATCTGGTGTTTCGAGTGTTTCTCGCATCATCAAGGCAATGGCGTCAGCTTCTTCACGGGGGGACGCTGCGGGGATGTAATCCACACCATTATAAGCTTCATCAGGGGCTTTGTTTTTAAGCCAATCTTCTGTTTGGCCTTCAGGTAGCATGACTTGTTTAAGCAGCTGTTCACGCCCTTTAGCCTGCGGCGTGGCGGCCTTAACGTGGGTGAAGTCATTGGCTGAAATTTCAAGTTTTTGCAGTAGTTCTTTTAGGCCATATTGCGGGTGCGTTGGTGGTAAGCCACGCTCAGATGTCATCGCGGCAACGTCCATCCCCTGCACGACCATACGGCCATTTTCGTGCGCTAAAATAGCACGCATAAGGGCACGGCCAGCGGGTACAGTATCGGTAAAGCCTGCTAGATACACAGCACCCTTTGGCGCTGTTTTTGTGTAGGTAATCGCTTGGGCTTCAAGCAGCTTTTTACGGCATTCAGCAGGGTCGTGCGTGCCAGACTCTTCAAGCCAGTTTGGGTAATGCTCAAGCACGATTTTTAGGAAGGCAATGTTCTTTTCCCAGTGGGTGGCCATGTCTTTCGGGGCAAGGTCTTTCAATTGCTCGAACGAAATACCATAGATCTTCATACGGTCTGAAAGTTTTTTAAGGCTCACCGCACTCTCGTAAGCGCGGCCAATGTGATGGCGCCCATCAGTGATGGATTGCCAGTATTGCACTTGGCGGGCAAGGTATAAAAGGCGGGCAATATCGGGCACAGGATTAAGGGCAAGCTCACCCGAAAGGGCTGGGTCAAACGCCAAAAGTTCAGCGTCTTCTTCGCCAAGGTGCATGGCACGAATTTCAGGGAGGAGCAAACCTTGCTTGCGCTGCTTATGAGCTTCAGCCATCAAGGCTTCACGGAGTGACTTTACAGCACGTTGTGACGGCACCCAAACGGTGACTTTTGAAAGGGCAAAAGGGTCAGTTGTTGTAGGGTGGGCAGAAATTAGATGTTCAGCAAAGGTGGCCGCAAACGGCACAACAAACGGGATGTTCGTATACTTTGAAAAACCTTCCATAACCCTTTGTGATGACCCCAATTAAGCCACTTGGCTTTTCAGGCCTTGCAGCATATTAGCGGCAAGTTCCATCCCTTCAGGGGTACCCATGTCGGCCCATTGGCCATCGTATTTCACACCGTACAAGCGGCCTTCGTTTGAGGCTTTACGGTATAGCGCTGCCATTGAAAATGGCGTATCAGGTGAGCCATCAAACAAGCGTGGGTGCAAAACTTGAATACAGGCGTAAACATATGGGGCTTCAGGTTCGCCATCGCGCCAGCGTAGCTTACCTACCTTTTCGCCTTCTTCTAAATCCAAGAAAAAGTCACCGTCTTTAAAGTAGCCCATGGCTTTCTCACGCGGGACAAGCAGCAACAAAGCATCCATTTTAGAGTCATCAAACAAGCCCGGCAGGTGCTTAAGAATTGGGTGTGTTTCTTCACTCCAAACAAGGTCACCATTTACCGAAATAAAGGGCACTTTATCGCCAAATGTTTTCATGGCATTTTTAATGCCGCCGCCAGTATCAAGCAGTTCTTCTTCCTCGATTGCGGTGACGGTGCAGCCTAGGCCTGCGTTGTTCAGACGGTCAGCGGCTTTCACGATTTGCTCGCCGCAGTACCATGCGTTTGCGTAAATAGAGTTGTAGCCAGCTTTTGCTAGCAGGCCTGCGCTACGTTCAAACGGGGTAATGTCGCCCACCGGTACCAATGGTTTTGGTGTGTCTTGCGTCAGGTCTTTAAGGCGTGTGCCTCGGCCAGCGGCCAAAATCATTGCAGGTGTGGTCATGGGTTTGAACTGTACTACGTTGTTAGTGTTTGCGAGCTTAGTTGTCATATTAAACCGCCTTTAGTTCGCGACTACAGCAGGTTTTTTTGTTCATAAACTTAACCAACGGCGCCGCTTCAGGGGTGCGGTCAATCAGTTTGTCATAGTGTGCCCATAGGCGTGGCATGTAGTCTAGGTAGTGTTTTTTGCCATCACGGAAAGCAAGGCGTGCAAACACACCGGCAATGCGCAATAGGTTTTGAATTTGGAACAAGTTCATGGCCGTCATAAATTTCTTGCGGTCAATTTTCTCGTCCAAGCCATCAAGCAAGCGGTCAATCAGTTCGTCGTGCATGTCGTCAGGCACATCAAATCGAACATCAAACAATAGGCTTGCAAGGTCATAAGTTACAGGGCCGACGCGCGCGTCTTGGAAGTCAAGCACGCCAACGTCGGCAATATTTTCAAGGGTGGTTGGCTTACTGCTGCCCTCGGTTACGTCTTTCGGTTTACCAAGTAGCATTAGGTTTTGGCTGTGGTAATCGCTCAGCATTGTGGTGTGCGGTACCGCCATAACAGTTTCGTAAAAGCTGCCCATAATATCGCGGAATTGCTGACGGTCAGCGGTATGCGTCGCATGGCCATTGGTGATTGGCATGTACCAATCCGTAAAGACAGAGGCACCTGCCAAAAAGTCATTCCGTGAAAGGGTTGGCACTGGGCCACGGGTGTTGTTGGCGATGTGAATCAGCACATCTACGGCTTTTTCGTAAAGGGTTTTCATGTCAGCGCCTTTGGCCATGGCGTCGAAGAAGGTGTATTTACCCATATCTTCAATCATGGCGTAGCCTTTTTTAGCATCCACATTGTAAACATGCGGGCTATGCACACCGATACTTTCAAGAAACTTACCAAGCTCAACAAAGCGTGGCAGATCTTCGATTGGCGGCGGGGCATCCATCAAAATGCGTGTCCCCTCTTCGGCACGCACACGCCAGTATGAGCGGAATGAAGCATCTTCAGAAACTGGGGTCACCAGTTGGCCACGTTTACCTGTAATTTCCTCAAGGAAATTCATACGGCCTTTTTCAGTGCTCGCACGGCGGCACTCAGTGGCGAATAGACCAAAGCGTTTGTCCCAGCCTTCACCCTTTAGGGTCACGCGGCGGCCAGCGCCGTCATCATCCAAGTGAATCCACAGGGTATCTTTTGGCATCACATGCTCGGCATTTTCAGGCCATTCAACAATGGCAACACCGTGCTTAAAGAAAGGCTCTAGGTTGAGTTCGTCAGCCTCATCAGGGGCTGCAAGACGATAAAAGTCGGTATGCGCAACAGGCATACGGGTATCGTCGTAGGTTTGAATAAGCGTAAAAGTAGGGCTTGGCATGTGCTTTTGTTTGCTACCAAGCGCACGGATGAGCGAGCGTGCAAAGTGGCTTTTACCAGCACCCAAGTAACCTTGCAGGCCAATAACGTCACCAGGCAAAAGGTATGGGGCAATGTCAGCGGCAAGCTGTGTTGTCGCTTCAGGGGTTGGGCAGTGTTTTACAAGTTCTATCATGCCGAGTATTGTAGGCAAAAATAGCCTCAAACACAATAAAACTTACCGAATTTTACGGCCAATTAGGGTCAATTTGCCTAATTTGTCGCCCTTTACAAAACAGTAAAAATATCTATACTGCCGCTTATGGAAACACGTACAAAAAACATTACTAAAACCGACATTGCTGTAATTGGCGCTGGGCCAGTTGGCTTGTTTATGGTTTTTGAAGCAGGCTTCTTGGGTTACAAGTGCGCCGTTATTGATTCACTACCGCATATTGGTGGTCAACTTTCGGCACTTTACCCAGAAAAACCAATTTATGATATTCCGGGTTACCCAAGCGTACTCGCGGGCGATATTGTTGAAAAACTTGCCGAACAGGGCGAGCCTTTTGACCCGCAGTACATCCTCGGCAACCCAGTGTCTGAGCTTACCGAACAAAAAGACGGTAGCTTTATTGTAGGCACCGCCACGGATGAAATTCACTGTAAAGTGGTGATTATTGCTGCCGGTATGGGCGTATTTACCCCACGCCGCCCACCACTAGAAAATCTGGCAGATTACGAAAATACATCAGTATTCTATTCAGTGCAGAAGAAAGCCCAATTTGAAGGTAAATCAATTGTGATTGCTGGCGGCGGCGATAGCGCTGTTGACTGGGCTGTTGAACTTGCAAACTCAGCCAAGCACATTCATGTGATTCACCGCCGTAACAGCTTCCGCGCTGCGGAAGAAACTGTGCGCCAAATGCGTGAGCTTGAAGCCGCATGCAAAGTAACTGTTCATGCCCCTGCTCAACTTTCTGAGCTACATGGTAAAGATGGCCAGCTTGAGCAAGTTGTGATTGCTGACCTTGAAGGCAACAAAACCGAACTTGAAGCCGATAACCTCCTTTGCTTCTTCGGGATGAGCCCAGCCCTTGGCCCAATTAACGATTGGAACATTGACCTTGCCGGTAAGAAAATTGCGGTTGAAGCCTCAACCATGCAAACCACCCGCCCAGGCATTTTGGCTATTGGCGATATTACCGACTACCCAGGTAAGCTTGATCTTATCCTAACAGGCTTTGCCGAAGGTGCCATTGCTGCCAAAACAGCTCAAGGCATCATCGACCCTGACAAGAAGTTTAAGCTTGTGTACACCACCTCAAAAGGTGTGCCTGCCGCTTAAGTTCAAAGCACAAAAAAAGCCCCGCCGATTTGGCGGGGCTTTTTATTTGGGTAGTCTACTCGGTTGCAACAACCAAAGCTTCGTACTCGGCAACAGGTTTACCGATGTCGTTTACTTCTACAATCCAAAGGGTAGGTTGGCGACGAATCAGCACCATTTTGTCGAGTGGTACATCTTGCAGGTCTGCAAAAAACTTACTGTTGTATGAAATACGAATAACCTCATGACCCAGACGCACCCAAACACGGCTTTTATCTTGCTGGTTAAATGGCACAGCCACCGCAAGCGAACCCTTATGCTCAATAATTTGATACTGAGGGTAATGGTCGGTACGGACTGTTGGTTTTTTACGTGGTTCTGCCATGTGTTATCTCTTTTCATAGGATGAGGTTTAAGGCCACAGCCCTAAACCTCTTCCACTTCAGTTTAGTAGCGGTAGTATTCAGGCTTGAATGGGCCTTCAACGTCTACGCCGATGTAGTCGGCTTGTTCTTTACTTAGGGTCTCAAGCTTAATACCTAGCTGACCAATGTGGAAACGTGCCACTTGTTCGTCTAGCTTCTTCGGTAGCATGTACACCTTATTATCATATTGGGTATGGTTCTTCCAAAGTTCAACCTGTGCCAATGTTTGGTTTGAGAAACTTGCACTCATCACAAACGCAGGGTGGCCAGTGGCGCAACCTAGGTTTACCAAGCGGCCTTCAGCTAGAAGGATAATTGATGTACCGTCTTTTTTAGTAATCTTATCAACCTGTGGCTTGATGTTCGTCCAAGTGAAGTTACGTAGTTTATCAACCTGAATTTCGTTATCGAAGTGGCCGATGTTGCACACAATAGCGTGGTCTTTCATCTTCATCACGTGGTCAGCGGTGATGATGTCTTTGTTACCTGTAGCAGTTACAAAGATATCGCCTTGTGATACAGCGTCTTCCATTGTCGTCACTTCGTAACCACGCATTGCAGCTTGAAGGGCGTTAATAGGGTCAATTTCGGTCACGATAACACGTGCACCAGCTGAGCTTAGCGCTTCAGCACAACCTTTACCAACATCACCGTAGCCAGCAACAACAGCAACTTTACCAGCAACCATTACGTCAGTGGCACGCTTGATGCCGTCAACCAATGACTCGCGGCAGCCATATAGGTTATCGAATTTTGATTTTGTTACAGAGTCGTTCACGTTAATAGCTGGGCATTTAAGAGTGCCTTTTTTAGCCATTTCGTTTAGGCGAAGAACGCCTGTTGTAGTTTCTTCTGAAATACCTTTAATGTCGGCCATAAGCTCTGGGTATTTTTCGTGCATGATAAGGCTAAGGTCACCACCATCATCAAGAATCATGTTCGGGCGCCATGAGTCGTGGCCCACGATTGTTTGTTCGATACACCATTCGTACTCTTCTTCAGTTTCGCCTTTCCAAGCAAAAACAGGGATGCCTGCAGCGGCAATCGCAGCGGCAGCAGCATCGTTTGTTGAGAAGATGTTACAGCTTGACCAGCGTACTTCAGCACCCAAAGTTGTTAGGGTTTCGATAAGTACAGCAGTTTCAACGGTCATGTGTAGGCAACCAGCAATACGGGCACCTTTAAGAGGTTGCTCTTTACCGTATTCAGCACGGATTGACATTAGGCCTGGCATTTCTTTTTCAGCCAGTTCAATAGTGCGGCGGCCTTCGGCGGCCAAGCTCATATCTTTAACTTTAAAGTCTTCAAATGTGGTAGCAGTCGCTGGTTGTGACATGGTGCGTCATCCCTTTAATTTTTAATAACGGCCCACTTTAGGCGAAAAAGCCTAAAATGTCTAGTTTTTGAGGGGTTTAATTAACCTGCAATATTATCAATATCGCGGTGGTGAATCTGGATATTCAAACCTTTGCCATCAAACTCTTGTTTTAGAGCCTTACCAACAAACTCGGTCATCATCACACTGCGGTGTTTACCGCCGGTGCAACCAATCCCGACAGTAAGGTAAGCCTTCCCTTCTTTTTGGAAAAGCGGCACCTGCTGCTTGAGCAGGTTCATCATGTTTTGTTGGGTTGGCACAAGGTTTTCGTCTTCTGCAATATAGGCGCATACGTCTTTTTCAAGACCCGTATGAGGGCGCAGGTCCGGGTCGTAATGTGGGTTACGCAAAAAGCGCACGTCAAACATAAGGTCAGCTTCTTTCGGCGCGCCGTGTTTAAAACCAAACGACATTACAAAAATAGCCATGTCTGACTTTTTGCTTTCTTCTGAAAATTGCGTCAGCAGGTAGCGCTTAAGGTCAGCTGGTTTAAAGTGCGAGGTATCAAGCGAGGTATCAGCCGCTTGGCGAATAGGGTCAAGAATTTGACGCTCAGCTGCAATAACTTCAAGTACAGGGCGGCCATCATGCAGAGGGTGCTTACGGCGAGTTTCTTTGTAACGACGCAGCAAAACATCGTCATCTGCTTGCAAAAAGATAACGTTGGCAACAATTTCTTCTGAAGCCTTAAGGTCTTCTAGTGCTGGCAGGAAGTGGGTGGTCATATCGTCTGTTGCGATGTTCGTCCCAAGGGCAATTTTGTCTGGCAAGGCTGAAGGCTCATTAAACAGTGTTTGGGCCAAGCGCATTGGCATGTTGTCGATAACAACATAGCCTGCGTCTTCCAAAATTTTAAGCGCAGTGGTACGGCCTGCACCCGCAAGGCCTGTGACCAGTAGAACATGTTTTTTGCCGACACTGTTTGGCATAAGATACCCCCTTCATAAGAAAACCCGCTACCCCAGATGGGCAGCGGGTTTTAGTCTAACACGGATTAATAAAAATTAAGCCGCATTTTTACCCTTTTTTGCTGAAGGCTCGATCCATGAAATCTTGCCATCTTCGCGGCGGTAAACAACGTTAATGCCGCCTGTTTTCGCGTTTTGGAAAATGTAGAAGTTCATGTGCATCAAGTCCATCTGCATCACAGCTTCATCAACGCTAAGGCTTTGAAGGTCACGGATGTCTTTGTGAACAACGGTTGGGATGTACTCAGCAAAGATATCGTCTGGCGCATCTTCAAGTGAGTCTTCCTCAACGTGCTGTTCAACAGCTTGGATTGGTGCAATTTCTTCCATACGAGCTGAAGCTTCTTGGCGGCGCTTACGGTGTTTTTGCAAACGGCCTTTATACTTCTTCAGCTGACGTACGAGCTTATCTACAACTTCATCAATCGCGATGTAAAAGTCAGTCCCTTCGCCTTCAGCACGAAGCACAATACCCGAAAGGAGTGTGTTAACTTCGGCCACATGACGATGGCCTTCTTGTTTAAGAACAACGTTCACATCAACCACGTTGTGGAAGTACTGCGATAGGCTGTCGATCTTCTCATGAATGTGTGCTTTCAACGCATCTCCTACGTCGGTGTGGCGGCCTGTAATATGAATATCCATAGTACTACTTCCTTTTTATGGTTTTGTTTATCTTAACCAACAAGACTCAAACAGGTTTGTTCCATGTTTGCGCCTAATTGGTTCCTTCTGCCAAGGCTTTTACAAACGCACACGGCGTTGTGAAGTTGGCGGAATACCTATCGCCTCACGGTATTTCGCAACCGTACGGCGAGCAACGTCAATCCCCTCTTTTTTCAAGAGGCCCACAAGCTTTTCGTCTGAGTATGGTCGCTGGGGGTTTTCGTCTTTAATAATACGTTTAATCATGGCTTTTACACTCTCTGATGCCACCTCGACGCGGCCACCAGTTGTGCCAATGGCGCTTGAGAAGAAGTACTTCAACTCAAACACACCCATTGGGGTTTGCATAAACTTGCCATTTGTTACGCGAGAAACTGTAGATTCGTGCACCTCAACTTTTTCAGCCACGGTTTTAAGCGTCAGCGGTTGGAGGTGCTCAACACCGTGTTCAAAAAAGCCTGCCTGTACTTCAAGCAAAGCATTACCCACTTTGTAAATAGTGCGGGCACGTTGCTCAAGGCTTTTCAGAAGCCATTGGGCACGGGTCATTTTTTCACTGATGTAGTTGTTATCGTCTTTCGTGCGGCCTTTAATATCAAAGGCATCGTTCAGCAAAATCTTAGGCATAGCTTCGGCATTAAGCTCGGCACGCCATTTGCCCTCAGAGTCACGATCAACAATCAAATCAGGGATAACATTTGTTGAAACATCAGAGCCATACTTTAGACCAGGCTTAGGTGTAAGCTGGGTAATACGCTCGCATACTTCTTGAATTTCATCGGTATTGACGCCAGCAATTTTAGCAAGCTTACCAAGGTCGCGCTTCGCCAAAAGGTCCAGGTTTGCCAGCACCACTTGGGCGGCTTCGTCGTAGGTGCCTTCGGCCTTCATTTGCAAGCCAAGGCACTCGGCCAAGGTGCGTGAGCCCACGCCCACAGGGTCAAAGGTCTGAATAAGGTTTAGCGCCTCATACATTTTTGAGGTTTCAACGCCTAGCTGCTCAGAAGACGCAGCAAAGTCGAGGCTGATATAGCCACTGTCATCAATGGCATCGATGATGTATTGGCCCAAAAAGCGAAGTGCAGGCTCATTCGTGCTGAGGCCTAGCTGTTCGTTCAGGTGGTCTTTAAGCGTTTGCTCGCTAACGGCGTTTTTCTCCCAATCAGAAGAATCACCATCAAAGTTATTGCCAGCACCTGTGCTACCTGTTGATTTATCAGGCGTACCGCCAGAGTCGTACATGCTGTCCCACCCGGCATCAAGGCCAGTGTCTTCAGCGAAATCATTTGAAATTTTGTCGTCTTCGTAGTCGCGCTCGGCGTTTTTGTCGCGCGCTTCTGAGAGCACCTCAGTACTCCCCTCATCATTTGAAAGGAACGGATTTTCCAGCATTTCTTGTTGGACAAAGCTTTGCAGATCAAGACTGTTCATCTGCAAAAGTTTAATGGCCATCCGCAATTGCGGGGTCATAACAAGCTGTTGGCTCATGCGCAAGTCTAAGCGCTGGTTTGCCATAGGGTCGTATTCTCCGTCGTGAATCTTATTGGTCTTATTGTTTTTTGAGCGACTAACTCATTTTAGCACAAATCTTAAATAACAATATAGCTTCCTTATTTTTATGCAGCCTTTCACAAACAAAAACTGCCAATAAACTGACAACTTTGACGGGTTTACGCAAAATAAAAACCGCCATATTTCAGGCGGTTAGAATAACTTTACTGCAACTTAGGCTTACAACTTAAAATCGTCACCCAGGTAAACTTTTCGCACATTGTCGTTAGAAACAATCTCGTCAGGGGTGCCACTGGTCAACACTTTACCTTGGTGCAAGATGTACGCACGGTCAACCATGCTTAAAGTTTCGCGCACGTTGTGGTCGGTAATAAGCACGCCGATGTTGCGTTCTTTTAGGTTAATTACAAGCTCACGAATGTCGCCGACTGAAATAGGGTCAACACCCGCAAAAGGCTCATCCAGCAGGATGTAAACAGGGTTAGAAGCCATGGCACGTGCAATTTCCACACGGCGACGCTCACCACCCGAAAGGGCTGTAGCTGGTGAATCTTTAATATGCTCAAGGCCAAATTCTTTAAGCAGTTGGGCCAAACGCTCTTTCACACGGGCACGTTTTGACTCTACAACTTCCAGAATCGCGCGGATGTTTTCTGAAACGGTCAGACCACGGAAAACTGAAGTTTCTTGCGGAAGGTAGCCCAAACCCGCACGAGCACGGCGGTAAACTGGCCAGTCTGAAACGTCACGACCGTCAATTTTAACGGTACCAATGTCAGCCTTTTGCAAACCTGCAACCGCATAAAAGCTGGTTGTTTTACCCGCACCGTTAGGCCCCAAAATGGCTACGGCTTCGCCACGCTTCACTGAGAATGAAACATCTTGAATGATTTTACGACGGCGGATGGTTTTCGTAAGCCCTGACGCTTCAAGACCAGCAGTTTCTGCTGGTGCTGATCCGTTCATGTGGCTTTTGTTATCTGACATTATAAATCGGTTTCTAAATTTCGTTTTACTTTGAGGGTACAAGCTTCGCTTTTACGCGCCCCGCCTCAGCAGAGATAGTTATAAGACCCTGAGAGATATCATACAACATTTTTGTACCGCTAATGGTGTTTTCTCGCCCTTCGGTCACAATCACATCACCGGTGAGTGTCATATTATCCTCAGGTACATCATACAACGCTTTAGTCGCGGTAATAGTTCGCTGGCCATCTACAATTTTTACATTGCCTGTGGCTTCAACTTGCTCAACATCATCACGGCGCTGACCTTCTTCGTCATCCGCCGGGTCTTTGTAAAGAACCTTAACATGGTCAGCTGTCATCACAACACCATCACGCTCAACCACAACATTCCCTGTAAAAACAGCGCTGCTGGTTTTGTTATCAATGCTCAAATTGTCTGACTGAACATCCAAAAAGCCTTGAGCATGTGCAACCACAGGTGCCTGGGTTGTTACCAGTACCACAGCAATAAACAGGGTCATAAATAAACGCATTATTTTGAGTCCCCTTCAGTTGCGGCTTCTTTGCGTGGTTTTAATTTAATACGCATACGCACTTGGCCGTTAAACTCAGCCGTTTCAGCGATAAGGTTGGCCTTAAAGCTATCGGCACTCATCTGGCCATCTTCGTGCTTAGCTGAAAACCCTTGGCCCGTGGCAAGCTGATCAAGCATCTTGTATTCAGCAATACGCCCTGCAACGCCAATATCCTTTACCAAGCCCACATACCCTTTCGTAATATATAGGGTATTGGTTGCATCATTAAACTGCCCCTCGGGGGCTGCTAGGTTTACTTTTTTATTGGGGTTACCTTCTGCACGCTTTGCAACAACACGCTCAAGCCCTAAAACAGCGCTATCACGCTCTTGGTAGGCTTTTTCGGCGGTCACATTCCACTTCAGGCCTTCTTTATCTTTGCCCAAAAAGTTGGGGCCTTGAATCACAATTTTTGCTTCTTCACGCAATTTGGCAGGTAGTTTTTGCACAACCTTTTCAAGGTTTTCTGATTCAAGCGCAGCACGTAAGGCCGAAATATCTTCTTCGGTAACATTAAGAACATTCACAGGTTCAGGCTTACGCTCAGGCATCATCAACCATGCCAAAAACAGCAACATCGAAAAAAGTGTGAGCCAAAAAATGTAACGGTAAATAGCCACTGTGAATTAAAACCTCTTAAACCCTGAACACCTATTAACTGTGGGCAAAAATATCAGTTTCAGGCCAGCCAGCCATATCGATACGTGAACGTGTTGGCAAAAACTCAAAGCATTTTTGCGCCATAGCTGTGCGGTTTACATCAGCCAAACGTTCTTCAAACTGTGCCACAAGCGCATGAAGGTACAGCACATCGTTCGCAGCGTATTTTTGCTGCGCTTCTGAAAGTTCTTCCGCTGCCCAGTGTGAGGTTTGCTGCTGCTTATCAAGCGTTACGCCCAAAAGCTCTTGGCAAAGAGCACCCAGGCCATGACGGTCAGTGTATGTGCGGCTTAGCTTGCTAGCAATTTTGGTGCAGTAAATGTTGTTAATTTCAGCGCCGATGTAATGCTCAAGAACAGCAATATCAAAGCGGCCAAAGTGGAATAGCTTTTTAATTTTATCGTCTGACAAATACGCCTTTAGGTTTGGCGCCTTGTAGTCTTTACCGTCAAACTGAACCAACCACACGTTGCCGTTACCGTCAGCCACTTGGCAAACACATAGGCGGTCACGGTGCGGGTTAAGGCCCAAAGTTTCGGTATCAACGGCCATTTGGTTGTTGGCAAATTTAATACCTTTAGGCAAGTCGCCTTTACAAATCATTACTTTGGGGTCAGTTGGGTATGAAATTGTCATGAAAAGCCCTTTGTTTTTCATTGATTTTACTTGAGCAGATGTCAGAGGTCTTATGTGCCTCCTGTTAGCTCAAAGAGAATAGCAAGTGCAGCGCCTACAGACCACAAAAAACCACAAAAAAACCGCCGCATACTCAGAAGAGTACGCGGCGGTTTCATTTCGTGAACAGCTGTAAAAGCCTAAGCAGCCGACTGGGTCGGCTGAACTTCGAGGCGTGTGACCTCGGGGCGGCAAAGCATCAAACGCAGCATACGGCGGCGTGCAGCTTCTGCCCGAGAGCATTCAACCGAGAAAGATTCGAACGCCATCAAGGCCTTCATCACTCGCGCGGTATAGCCCGAGCCCTTGCCTTCCTTACGGACAGCATGGACCAGCTTTTTAGCATCGAACTGCGACACATTTCTGCCAACGCACACGGCGCCAAAAGCAAAAACAAGCACCACATAATCAGCGGCAATTTCCAGCAGGAAACCATCGCCTTTGTAACGCACACCGATGATGTCTTGCACAACGTCGCCGTTGGCGGCAACACCTGCACCGGTAAGCATTTTGGTGCGGCCGTTCTGCGCATCATACTTGCCTTCAACCGTCGCCAGAAAGTTCTGGAACTCGGGCACGCGCGCGTTCAACTTTTTACGGTTGATCGCCCGCTCGGACAAGGCTTCAGACAAAACAGCCATCGAGCGCTTGTACGCTTCTTTGCCACGTTCGCCAGACGGTTCGCCGAAAGCTTCCAATGCGGCCCTGAAGAACTTTTCAAAGCCAACATCTTCAAGATGCAGCTTAAAAGCCTCGGGGTCGGCGCGGGTAGCGGTTTCGTCGGAACTGTCCAGGTACAGACCTCGCACGTTGAAGAGAATCTTCTTCGAATCGAAGCCGAGCACCATGATGTCGTCTTTTTTCTGATTACGGACGTAAAGCAGAAAGCCGGTCAGCGCCCCGCGGTCAGAGACCTTTTTGGACACCGTCAGCGAAAGACCATAATTGCGCTTGGCGGCATTCGCCGGCAATTGCAGGTACTTGAGCAGAACCTCGTACGTGTTGACTTTCGAAGCCACATTTTCCAGAAGGTTTGGATCATTCCCGAATGCTTGCGCAAGGAATGCACCAATCTGGGGCATGCTTTTTCTGAGACCAACAGACAGAGGAATCCGCTCGTTTTGAGTATTGGTAGACATAGCTAACCTCACAAGAACGATAGGAGTAAGAGAAAAAGAGAGAAAAGAAGATGAATATCTATAAAGGTACCTTAACCATATAGTGATGATTTTGCAAAGAAAAAGGGGGGAATCTAAAATACTTCAACATAGGCAGAGCCTATGTTTTGTACAAACTTTCAGTTTGATCAGCGGCGACCTTATGGCTTCGCCATTCGGGACGCCGTCCTACGTGCTTTCGGCACGCAGTGCCCAACGACAGCGCATAAAAGAAAAAACCCCCTGCCAATTGGCAGGGGGTTTCATTTCGTTATGCAGCGTTATGCAGCAACCGTCTGCAAGTTTGCACTCACAACACGGCGGGCACGACGGCGCTCAACTTCGCAGTTGCCTTCGGTAACGATGGCAAGAAAGTCGAGAACACGCAGGCACGATGCACGAAGATCGTCCGAGGTATTCCGGAAGAAGCACGCAGCTTCAGCCGGCTCGAACACGGCATCTTCGCCGATGAGGAACAGGGCAAAGCCCAGACTGATCGAAACACCAATCATGTCGACGCAGACTTCCAGCTCCCGATCATCGGGCATCTGATAGTCCAAAATCAACTCGGTGATGATGGGTTCCATCGGGTCCGAGAAGAACTCAACCGAAAGGTTGTCGTCCATCCCATGCAGCACCTTGGTAATGAACTCGCCGGTGGCGGGTTCGGTTCCCATGGTGTTGAGCTCGGCCCAGCAGCGGGCAAAGCTTTCGTCTTCATCGGGCGCCACACCACGTGCAGCGTCGATCGCGTCGAAGGCCATCAGCAGCTGATCGGCGAGGCGCTTCTCCAGATAAAACTTCTCTACCGGGCGGTAGTTCAGCTTCCGGAGGATGGCATCACGCACCAGCTGTCCATCGCCGACGGGCGGCAACGGAAAGGCATTCAGCGCATCGAACAGCAGACGCTTGGCATCGTGCGAGAGCACGGCCAGTTCGTCTTCGGTACCGGGCGAAACAGCGCAACCGCGCTCCATCGAGGTACTGAGTCCGAAGGTGCTGGCATAGAGCATCAGCTCTTCGCCCTTGAGGTCAATGGCAAAAGCCACACCCGAAGGCGAGCCGATGAGGATGGTCATATCCCGAAGGACATAAACACCAACTTCATCGAGCTGAGGTGCCAACTGCGGCTGGAAGCCACACTCATCGACAGGGCTCTCTTCCGAGATCTTTTCGAAAAGCGGCAGCAGATCAGCAACGGTTTTGAGACCGTCAAGTTCGGCCATCAGCGGCGCTTCGTTGACCTGAAAAATCTTACACAGCAGCCGAAGCGGCCTGTAAAAGTTTTCACGGAGCACCGAAGCAAGCATGACGTCAGAAGGATCAAGCGACATAGGTTTTCTCCATAGCGAGAGGAAAATAAAAAAGAAAAAAGGGAAACGAAAATAGACTTAACCCCCGTAGTATAGGAGTGCCCGCCCCCAATTACAATACCAATAGCCGCAAAAAAATGAGGTTTTTCGGTGTGTTTTTCGCCAAGCTCAAGACCAAACTTTAGAACCGCTTTTTCATACAAAAAAAGACCCCCCGCATATAGCGAGGGGTCTTCATCGTTAAAGGCTTATGAACCAGCTTACTGAGCCAGTACGGTGCGCAGCAGGCGAACAGCCTGACGACGCAGCGCTTCGGCTTCGGCATCTTCTTGCGAAAACGGATAGAAAGCCGTCAGAGCACGGATCACCATGTTGCGGTTTTCCTGTGCCTTTTCAGCAGACAGTCCGTTATTGCCAGCCTTGGCAAACACCGAGAACAGCTGAGCATCGTACGCATTCTCATCGGGGTCACCGATAACAAGCGTCAGACCCGAGCAGTTGAACGCCGCCGGCAGTACCACGTCCGAGCTAATGCCCAGTGCGAAACGGTCGATGACATCACCTGCGTCGTTGGTCAGATCAAATGCCAGCGCACAGCTGGAGATCTTTCCGTCGGTCATGTTCAGGATGAACTTGAGCCCGTCACGGGTATCCAGCAGCGAGGCCAGAGTCGTGGGGGTCAGGCTTTCCTTCTTGCTGTTCAGGTCGCTGACGAGCGCATAAAACGCCGTGGAAAGCGAATCAGCCGCAGCGGGATCAATCCCGAGGGTTTCATCGGCCATCCGCATCAGCTCAGGCAGCACAGCCACAAGATCAGCCGAAAGCGGGGCTTTCAGGTCGGCTTCGGGGCTCGGTGCCGGCAGCTGCTTCTGCTGCTGGGCAGCATTGGCAAACGGCTGAAGCTCAGCAAGCATCGCGTCGCGGATCTGCTCGGAAGCAGAACCCTTCACGGGCTTGAGAGCCTTGACCATACCCGTGTAAAGCACGGCCATGTCGCCACTGGCGTCTTCCGGCAGAATCGAGAGCAGCTGAGTCAGCTTGCCCTGATCATAACCAACGCCCGACTGCTCGAGCTGAGCAATGCTGCCACCCATGGTGGTCACGGCAACGTCGTCATACGAGATGACAACCGCACCGATCATGCGAGGCTCGCCGATGTTCGGGTGGAAGAAGATCATCTTCAGCGCAATGCCGATGAGAACTTCGTCGCCGTTGGCATCAGCCGTCTTCATCATTTCAGCAGCAATGCCAATCTGACGCATGACGCTACCATCGTCCATGCGGTAACCCGCCTGGAAAATGGGGTTGGCCGTAATGAACGCTGCAGCAGCAACGAGCTTGTCGGCGGTGGAAAGATCGGTAAGGTGCGGCTGGATGGCCGACGGTTCGATACCGAAAGAAGCAGCCAAACGCGGCATAAAGTCGCGGAAGGTCGCCTGAAGGTCCGCCCGTACGGGCAGGGTCTTGGGATCAGACATATGGAAACTCCGTTATCTGAGATAAAGAAGAAAAAGAGAAAAAGTTAGGAAGATATATAAGAATTCAATCTCTGACCCTACATGATAAACCCTGATACGGCAAGCCATTTAGGTGAATTTAGTACCAACAACCAAACAACAAATTTTCACAGGCTGGGATTAGAAAATTCTTTTACGACGAGAGGCGCAAGCGACGTGTATAAATAAATACACGAGCGCAGCAAGTCTCAAGTAAAGGGATTTAATAACCCAGCCCGTGGAAATTACTCAGGTAGGAAACCGCCTGCCTGCATACCCCATAGCTGAGCATAAAGCCCTTCTGGTTCTTGCAGCAACTCATCATGGCTACCGTCTTCAACAACCTTACCGTCTTGCATGACCAAAATACGATCCATGTGCGAGATTGTTGAAAGGCGGTGGGCGATCACCAAAACGGTGCGGCCCTTCATAAGGTTATCGAGACTCTTTTGAATATATTTTTCCGACAAGCTATCAAGGCTTGAGGTGGCCTCGTCCAATACCAAAATTGGGGCATTTTTCAAAATAGCACGAGCAATAGCAATACGCTGGCGCTGCCCGCCCGAAAGTTTAACGCCACGCTCACCCACAAGGGCGCTATAGCCTTCAGGTTGTTCCATAATAAATTCGTGGCAGAAGGCCTTTTTAGACGCAGCAATCACTTCTTTATCGGTGGCATCAATGCGCCCATAGCGGATGTTTTCCATCAGGCTACGGTGGAAGAGCATAGGCTCTTGCGGAATCATGGCAATTTGTTCACGCAGGCTATCTTGGGTATGTTTTGCAATGTCTTGGCCGTCAATTTTGATACTACCTTTTTGAATATCGTATAGGCGCAGCAAGGTATTCACCAAGGTTGACTTCCCTGCCCCACTTGGCCCCACAAGCCCCACTTTTTGGCCTGCTTTAATGGTGAGGTTCATACTTTTAAAAACGTCAGCACGGCCATCGTGGCTAAAGTGTACGCGCGAATATTTAATTTCACCCTTCGTAATATTTAAAGGCTTAGCCTTAGGCGCATCCACAACCTCGTGCGGGCGCACAATAATGCTAATACCATCGGCAATGTTGCCCACGTATTCAAAAAACTCGAGGAATGAGCGGCTGAGGCCACGCACATGGTTCATAATTAAAAGGACGAGCGAAAACACCATCGCAAACCCACCCGGCGTCATGACCCCCGTGGCAACATCTTGCAGCGATAAAATAGTAAAGCCCGCTAGCAACACCAAGGTCGTAATACCTTGGAACCAACGCATAATTTCCATATACCAATAGGTGCGGCTTGCTTTTGAGACTTCTTCTTTTAACGCCGAGCGAATGTAATGGCGCTCAAAATCGCTGCGGGCAAACATTTTGATGTTCATCATGTTGGTCATGGCATCAACCACTTTACCACTCACCATACTGCGGGCGGCCGCAAAGTCTTTTGAAAGTTTACGGGCATGGCTTGCCAGCAAAACCGAGACGACCACGTAAACCAACATCCACCACCCCAGCAAGTTTGCAAGGTTGGCGCTCACATCTTGCAGCAAAAACCACGAGGCAATAAAGGTGATTGTTACGGGCCAAAAATCGAACATAAATGTCCATAAGCCGTGCATTACGCTCATGGCAACTTCGTTCACGCGGTTGGCCAATGAGCCTGCAAAGTTTCCCATAAAATAACGCTGCGAATGATGCTGTAGGTACGCAAATAAAGTTTCACGGATTTTCGCACGCATACGAGGGCCAATGGTTACCAGAAGTCCGCCGCTTGTACGGGCGCACAACAGCATACCCACGTTATACCCGAGGAAGACCAAAATTGGCCATTTAAGCGCCGTATAAACACCGCCCGCCTCGTTTAGCGGTACGCTTTCAACAGCATCAAGTAGTTCTTTCATCCCGTACGAGAGCATCATCGTAAACGTAGCTTGGCCTGCTTCAAGCAGCATCATCACAAACAGTACAGGCCAAAACATACGGAAGAAATACCAACAGAATGGCAAAATTTTGTTCGGTAATTTAGGTGCATTTGCAGCCACCACAAGCGGTAGAGCTTGGGTGTCATCAGTGACTTTATTAGTCATTTTATTGCGGCGAAGGCGGTTCAAGAACGTAACCCCTTACAAGGCCAGCACTAGCAAAGCTGTGCCGAGCATAATGCGGTAAAAGACAAACGGGCCAAAACCGATACTGTTAATAAGCTTCATCAAAAACCAAATAGCAAACAGGGCGCTTACAAATGAAAGGCCAACCCCAAGCAGCATTTCGTGCGCAGCGCTTTGCCAGTTAACGGCCGTGCCCATAGAGTCGTACGCTGTGTAAAGGCCTGTAATAATTAGCACAGGGATGGCCATCAGCATTGAAAATTCAGCCGCATGGCGGCGGCTAAAGCCCATAAAACGGCCCGCGGTCATCGTCACGCCCGAGCGTGATGTACCAGGGATAATCGCTAGCGCTTGCATCACGCCAAAGAACATTGCGTGCAGCCACGTGATTTGTTTTAAACCACCATGCTGATAACGAGGGAATAAATCCGATACCCAAAGCAGCACCCCAAATACAATAGAGGTAATACCCAATACTTTAAAACTACGTGCACCATCGGCCACAAAATCTTTAAGGAAATACCCACTTATTAAAACTGGGATAGTTGCAAGCAGCAGCAAGCCAAAGAGCTTGGCTTCATTGGTTGAAAAACGACCTGTTAAAACATGCACGCCGCCCTTGGTCATTTGCAGCGTACGCTTATAGAAGTACAACATCACGGCAAACAGGGTGCCCACATGCAACGCAACGTCAAAAACCACGCCTTGATCTTGCCAGCCAGAAAGTAGCGGTACGAGGACGAGGTGTGCACTCGAAGAAATAGGCAAAAACTCAGTGATACCCTGTACAATAGCGAGAATCAGAATTTGCTCAAGTGTCATGGTTTACCTCGATTTCAAAGTAATTTTTGGGGTGCATTTCTAGGCGCATTTTTGCCGTTCATCACTAGTTTACGCCATAGGTTGTATCCCGCCTAGGCCAAGGCCCTTAAAATACCATTTGACATCACCCCCCTGTGGCTATAAAGTCCGCCTCCATTAATCGCATCTTCTTCATTTTCCCCCGCTTTCCAAAGCCTTCCCTCCCGATTAGGAGAATACAGTTTATGCAAAATCGTAAATCCACGCCTTCGCTTGACCACATTTGCGCCATGATGTTCATCGGCATGGCCATCGTTGCCACCATGTCGCCTTGGTTGGCGCTGCTTATTCCGGCGGTGCTGGCCCTGCTCGAATACGGCACCTACCGCAAGTTTCGGCCGAATCAGACCCTCAAGCTGCGCTGGGCGGCGCTTGGCGGCGCCCTTGGCGCTGCCCTGTACCTGACGCTGAACACCTACCTCACGCTGCCGGCCTTGCCGGGCGTCACCACCTAACGTAACACTTCGCAAAAGCACCCTGTAAAAAGGGGGCTTTTGTTCTTTTAAAACACAAAGTATGCTTGTGCCCATGACAGACCAACCCGCCACCACACAAAAAGACGCTATTTTAGCTAAAGCCCTTGAGCTTGGTTTTGATGTGGCAAAGGTTGGTACACCTATTTCAATGAAGCGCTACCTTGATGAATGGCTAGAGCTTGGCTACCACGGCGAAATGGCATGGATGAAAGACCGCGCACACTTACGTGCCGACCCCAAAGCCCTTTGGCCTGAGGTTGAGTCGATTATTGCAGTGGGCCTCAACTATGGCCCCGACCATAACCCCCTCGAAAATTTAGAGCATAAAAACCAAGGCAATATTTCGGTCTATGCCCGGGGGGACGATTATCACGATGTTTTAAAAAAACGCCTTAAGCAACTTGGCCGCTGGATGGCTGAAACTTATAACTGCGAACTTAAGGTATTTGTAGATACTGCCCCCGTTATGGAAAAACCACTGGCTGCAAATGCAGGCTTAGGGTGGCAAGGCAAGCATACCAATGTAGTATCGAAAGTGTTTGGCTCTTGGCTGTTTTTAGGGATTGTTTACACCACACTTAAACTGCCCGCTGACAAACCTGAACCTGACCATTGCGGTAGCTGCCGCAAATGCCTAGACGTTTGCCCTACTAAAGCCTTCCCTAAGCCTTATCAGCTTGATGCCCGTCGCTGTATTTCGTATTTAACCATCGAAAATAAGGGCGCTATTCCGCTTGAGTTTCGTAAAGCCATGGGTAACCGCATTTACGGCTGCGATGATTGCCTGAGCGTTTGCCCATGGAACAAGTTTGCCAAAGAAAGCCAAACCATGGCGCTTCATGCTCGTGAAGAACTAGCAGGCCCAAGCTTAGATGAACTACTGACCCTTGATGACACCAGCTTTAGAGCGCTTTTCCGTAAAAGCCCTATTAAGCGTATTGGCGTAAACCGCTTTTTACGGAATGTGTTGGTAGCCTGTGGCAACAGTGGAAATACGGCGCTTATCCCGCAGATTGAAACTTTTTTAAATCATGAAGACCCTGTACTACAAGAAATGGCGCAGTGGGCCCTTGCCGAGCTTAAGCAGGCAACTTAAAGGTCAAATTCCTGCGCAAGCATTGGATCCAGGCGGATGGTACCAGAGTATGATGAGGCACGCTCTTCAATAATATCTGACTCTAACTGCAGGCGTAGAGGCTCTGATACTTCGAAAATTTCTCCTTCAAGGGTCGCACGTGGAGCGCGCACAGCTGGGCGCTGCAAGGTCGGTACTTGGCTAATTTGTGCTACAGTGTCCGGCAATGCCTTAGGCTGCAAGAAGCTTGGCACTTCAGTGCTTACGTAAATCAAACCATTCCCAAGATCAGTAATGCTGGCAGGCAAGTTGCTTGCGTATGGGGCACCAAACTTACGGAATTTCGGCTTCAAGCCATTTTCATTATCTTCGTCCGCTTCGTCGGTGTAACCCAACCAACGGCCATTGGTCGCGCGCAGGGCATTATTGCCGTAGTTATTAACCAAATCGCGGCCAGCAACAAGGGTCATAGCGTTACCAGAGCCTGTGGCTGTAAGTACGCCGTTCAGCGTAATATCGCTGTTCTCGCCTGTAGTGCGGGCAAAGAAGTTATTCGCATTTACAGTGCCTAGGCTTAGGGCTTCGGCTTGCTGAAGCTGCACATTGCCACCCGCATTAACGTTTACTTTACCTGTGCCACCCGCCTGTAGGCTGGTTTGGGTTAGGGTAATGTTGTTGCCTGCATTCAGTGAAATATCACCATTATTCGTTACAATCGCACCGCCTGAAAGCTCAGAAATTTGGCCATTGGTCGCAGTAAAGGTAAGGTTACGGCCAGTATCCATAGTTAGTGTATCGTCTTGCAGGTCTAAGGTAATGTTGTTATCGGCCACCAGCGTTACATCAGCCATTGATGATAGGTGCTCTAGGTAGTCAGCAGTAAATACGCTGTAGCCATCGGCAGCGGTTGCACGCTCAACTTCGTTGGCGCCTGTACCTAAACCATTAAGGCTAATGCCGAACTTGGTGGCTGAGTATTGATCAACAATGTGGCGGGTGTTATCGTCCATCGCAATGTTGTGGAACATCGCCTCACCCAAAGTTGAAATTGTGTTGGTTGGGGTAAAGCTTGCTGAGTTTTCATCACGGATTGATGTATCCGCACGGCCAAAGGTAATGTCGCCACTGTGGGCTGCAAAGTCAGTGCCTGCGCCCAAACCTAGGCCATCATCCTCAATACCGTTTAGGCTTACAACAAAGCGGTTGTTTGCCGCGTCAAAAGTGCTTGAAAGTTGGTAATCAGTATTCCCTGTTACACCAAATTGGCGCCATTGGCGGTTGGTGCTGTTGTATAGACCAACTTTAAGTACACCATTTTCTAGGTACACCACATATCCGTTGGTACCGCCGCCTTCTTTGTAAAGAACTTGCTGGGTGTTCACGTCGGCATCGGTACGGAAAGTGAATGAGCGACCGATACCACTTTGGTTAATCAGGTTAATATCGTTTGTATCAGCAATTTCAAACTGGTCGGCGTTGTTCATTACAACAGCATCCTGACCATTAAAAATACCTGTTTGCACAGAAGGGCTACCCGCTGTTACGTTTGCGCCATTACCACTACCTGAAGCATCCGACAAGAAACCAGCTGAAGCACCCGCATAGTATTTTAGGGTCGAGTTAAAAGTACCGTTAAACGATGCAGTGTTTGCCCCGACAACAATCGAGTTTGTTACCTGGCCAAAACCACCATCATCGCCACCTGACCATGAAGTAAAGTTGCTTGCAGCTGTATTTGACCCTACAAGGTTACCGTTCCAGTATGCTGAAATTGTGTTACTACCAAGGTTAATATCCCAAGCAAGGGTACCTGAACCTGTTAGCGTACCTGGGGCAAGTTCAAGGTGAGCGGCATCATTTGCGGTAAAACTTGAACCACGACCCGCGTGGAAAACCAGTGTTCCATCAGCTTGGAAGCCAATATATGTACCAAAGCCACTACCACCCTGTTCGTAAATCACGCCAGTTGGGCTTGCTGGAATGACAATGTCTACTGAGAAAATGGCATCGCCTGAGCGGTTTACTGCTGTATCATCAATTACGCTAAAGCCATTAAAGGCGCCTTGCGATGCTGCCGTACCAAGGTATTGATCAGTCACTGAAGGGGCAGGCACGTTAAGGTCAAGGTGCAGCACTTGGCCGTCGGTTAGGTCCACTGCGCCATCAGTTGAAGTAAATTGCCCATCCACATTGCCGTAAACCGCAATGTTTGACGGATCAAGTAGGTATGTCCCTTTGTTGTAGCCTTCGGCACGGTTGCGTAGGTCAACGTAGCCATGAACATCAAGCATGTTTTTGCCTGAGGTTTCTACAAAACCGCCGTTACCAGCTTCAGTACCACCACGGCCAAATACGTAGCCTTTAAATGTTGTGGCATTATCTGACCAAAATACTGTGCGACCCGCATCGCCACTTTCAAGGGCATCATTCACGGTAATCACGTATTCATCAACAAATAGGTTTTGCGCGGTTTGGGTATCGCCGCTACCAAGGTAATCACCACCCACCTTAATACTACCGCCTGCGCGGTTTTGGTGGGCTAGGAATTCAGCTTCAGTGCGCACGTTACCCTCAGCATCTACAGTGGCTGTGCCTTCGGTGTTTGCCTCAGGGGCAACTGGGGCTGAGTGGCCAGAAGCATCCAACGTTGTGCCGTTAAATAGACCGATATTGCCGCCTAGAATTTCAATAGAGCCACCCTGCTCACCCACATCACGACCCGAGGCATCAAGTTCGGCCTGCACCAATACAGTGCTATCGCTCTCAATACCGTCATTCGCATTACGGATAACAATTTTACCTGCTGATTGTTCAACCACAGGGGCTTTAAGCTCACCCTCTACCTGAATCAGCGAATCAAAAACATTGCGGGCTGTGGCTGCGGTCATCGCAACGGTACCGCCTTCAGCTTCAAGCGCCCCTGTATTATGGACAAACTGTTTTTCAAGCGCACTGTCTTTCACGGCAACTTTCAGCAAGCCATCGCCGTAAAAATCAAGAGTGGCAACATCAGCTGAGGCCAACTGAATGCGGCCATAACGGGCCTGAATAATACCGTGGTTTTCAACCTGCGGGGCAACAAGGCCCACAAGCCCTGCATCGGCAGCTGTTATCAAACCATTGTTAATAATTTTGGCATCACGGTTACCTGTTTTATCAAAGAACATGCTGCCAGCTTCAAAGGCGGCCGTGTCAATATCGGCTGTGGTGGCCACAATACCGTTTACGTCAACAACGGCGGTGCTAGTAAACATCATGCCGTTGGGGTTAATCAGCACTAGGTTACCGTTGGCACTCAGTGTACCGGCGATGGTCGAAGGGTTAATGTCTGAAATGCGGTTAACGGCCACAGCGTTCGCTGAGGGCTGATGGAATTGGGTATGTTCGCCTGCGGCAATATCAAAACTGCGCCAATCAATAAGGGCACGGTTTGTGGTTTGGTGAATATCTAGCTTTGAACCATTGTCTGAGAAGGTCGCCGCCCCTGAAACTACAACACCGCCTTGAGGGTTAGCATGGGCAGGCGTGGCCGAAATTAACGCAGCAAAGCACGCACCCGCGGCAAGTGCTGCCGGAAAGCCTACTATGTGTTTGCGTCGTATCAGTTTCATACTATCCCCAACATTCAACGTGTTATGTGTTATGTCTAGTATATATTAATTCAAGTTTCGTTCCAAAATCGTTACATTTCGGAACATTTTTAATGTTTTTTACTGCAATACACCTAAGCGCACGCCAACACGAGGGGCCTTACCGTCCCCAATAATGGGGTTGCTTTGGCTTTTGATGATAGGTTGAGCTGCATAAAAATCAGCGTAGAAACGGGTTTTATTGGCATTTTCGTGCATCAGGCGCAGGCCCAAACCAGCAGATGACGCGGTTTCGGCAGGCCGGCCAGGCTCTTCGTTCCAAACACGCCCAATATCGTAAAATGCGTACGGGATTTTACGGATGTTATTGTTGCTACCCCAGCCCAGATAATGCAGCTCGAGGCCTGCGCCAAAACCACGATCGCCACTAATTTCTGAGGCATCAAAAGCACGGCCTAAACGTGGGCCACCAAAGCCAAATTCTTCTGACGAAACGAGGCTGTCAGATGAGTATTGCCCCTCCACCTGAAACTGCAAAAGAAGGTTACTTGGCAGTGGCTGCTGGCGGAGGTAAGAGGCATTGAACTTAAGGTGTTCAGGGTCAGCGTTAGTACGTGAAAGGTTGGCGTCACCCTTCTCGCTTGAGCCCAGTGCATCGATACCTTTACTGATGGTAAATGCCCCTTGGTTAAGGGCGCCTGTATCGTCAAAAGTATCGCCCTTTACACCGAGTGTAATAACGCTTGTACGGTCACGCACCAGCGGGCTGCCCAATAGGTCTGTTTGGCTATTACGCACTTCAAAACCAGCATTAAGCGATAGGTTTTTCTGACGTTGGCGCACAAGGCTATGCTCAAGGCTTAGCCCGTAGGCAACAGAGTCACCAATCACTTCGTTTGCCTCTAGGTTTTCACCTGGTTCTGTGTGGGTATATGACCCATACAAGGTTGCTTTAGTCTTTGATGTTAAAGGTATTTTATGGCGAACCGATACACTTTGAAGCTCATCCTCAGGGATACCGCGCGCAAAACTAAATGAGGTTTCGTGGTACGGAATAAGTGCTGTTTGCAAACCTAAACTTAGCTGACCAGGCCCCAAGAATTTTGAGCCGTAGTTATCAAAACTTGCTTGGGCATGAGGGGCTGTTGCTTCAGCATCTAGCGCCAGCACAACTTGGCCCGAAGGCACCCCAACGTTGCTTTGTTCTTCAGGTTTCAAAAGGGCATCAAAAACCACCCCCGGAAGGTCATTCAAGTTCAATAAAAGTGTTTCTAAGTCTTGGCGACGCAGTGGGCGCTTTTGTGTAATTTTGTCAGTCTCACGGGTAATAAGGCGGTCGGCCTTAAGTGAATCGGGCATTTCAACACGACCAACAAAACCCTCAACAACCTGAAGGCGAACATGCCCCGAGGCAATCTCTTGCTCTGGCACAAAAGCACGTGACAAAAAATACCCCTTACGGTGGTAAAGGTCGGTAATATCGCGGGCAATGTTCCACACCATATTTAAGCTAACCTCTTCGCCAATAAATTCATCATACAACACTGAAAGCGTAGACTCATCAAAAGCTGTAGCGCCATCAACCGTTACAGACTGAATTGTAAAACGAATCGCATGAGCATTTGCCGGAGGCTTGGCACGTGATTGAATGTTAGGAAGCTCTAAAACCTGACCATCAGGCAAGGGGATTGTAGGAAGCTCAAGATTATCTTGCACACGCCCCACATCAGCACTTGGTGGCACTGTTTGCGCATGCGCTAAAGACAGCGGCATCAAAACCGCTGGTAAAACAACCGATAGTACCAGAACAACACAAGTGTTCCATAATGAGACTCTCATACTGATACGATAGCAGGTTTTTAAGGGTTTCAGAATGGTCAGCCGCTCGACAACGTGTTTTCGCGAAGGGTTCTGTGTCAAATATGCATATATGTTAAATAGATAGAGCTTTTTTGACGCTTTATGGGGTGCGGATATAGTCTTTTAGCGTGATTTCGTCACAGGCCAGCTGGGCTGACTTTTCTTCATCCACCAAAACGTGTTTAAGCGCTTGCGGTACCTCAGGGCTAACCTTGGTGGCTTTATACACGGCATCGGGGAATTTTGCTGCATGGGCCGTCGCAAGCGTAACAACGTTCGCCTCGGGGTTATCCGCCAAGTATTTATCCGCTGCAAACAGACCCACGGCAGTATGTGGATCCATCAGTCGGTTATGGTCAGTATGGTAGCGAGCAATCGTTGCCGTTGTTTGATCTTCGGTCACGGCATAGGCGGTAAATGTTTGCTGCACTTGCATAAACTTATCGCCATCCAATTTGGGCAAAATCTTATGTTCGGCAAAATTTTGCATAAAGTAGCGCAGTTGCTCATGGTCTTGCCCTAAAATATCAAACAAGTAGCGCTCAAAGTTACTGGCGACTGAAATATCAATACTCGGGCTTTGGCTAGGCTCCACGTGCGCTACGCTATAGTCATTATGGTGCACAAAGCGGGTCAGAATATCGTTCTGGTTATTGGCAATCACAAATTTTGCCACGGGCAGGCCGCATTTTTGTGCCATGTAGCCGGCAAAAATATCGCCAAAGTTACCTGTTGGCACAACAAAGGTGGGGGGCGATTTTAGCCCGCGCTTTTGCAGCTGGGCATAGGCGTAAAAGTAATACACCATTTGCGGCAACAGCCGCGCCCATGAAATTGAGTTAATTGCCGTCAGCTTTTGTTCGGCACGAAAACCCGCATCATGGAACAAGCCTTTTACCAAATGTTGGCAATCATCAAAGGTCCCCTCAATGGCAATGGGGTAAACATTTGATGCCTTAACCGTGGTCATTTGGCGGCGCTGAAAATCGCTCACCCGGCCGTGTGGGTACAACATAAAAATACGCACATGATCGCGGCCTTTTAACCCTTCAATAGCTGCAGGGCCTGTATCGCCCGAGGTTGCGCCAAGTACGGTCAGCTGTGCGGCATGCCCGTCTGCGCGTTGTTCTAAAAGTTCATCAAGCAGTAGCCCTAAAAACTGTAGCGCCACATCTTTAAAGGCTAACGTTGGGCCGTGGTAAAGCTCAAGCAGATGGTGGTTTTCAGTGAGGTTTGAAAGAGGCGCAACTTCAGCATGGTCAAAGGTGCTGTAGGCTTTTTGAATGAGTTTTTTAAGCGTCTCTGCCGAAAGGTCTTCACCCACGAATGGATACATCACCTCAAAGGCAAGCTCTTGATAGCTAAGGCGGGTAAATTTATCCAGGGTATGGGTATCAAAATACGGATGTGCGAGCGGCACATAAAGGCCGCCATCAGGGGCTAAGCCATCAAGCGTTACTTCGGCAAAGGTTGCCCCTTCGCCTGACTGGCCAGCATATCCGCGTGTTGAAACATATCTCATGTAACTATTGTAAAAGCACCAACGTATAATTGTTCAGAACTTTTTATGGTTTTGACCGTTAGAATTAACAATACACATGACCACTGTTACCCTTTTACAAAGTTTTAAGTTTTACAAAGATTTGAAATGAAGAACGTTTTTATACTACTTGCTCTCATATTTGCCCCAACAGCCGCTTTTGGCGATGACGTAAGCTATGGGCGTTATATCCCCGAACCTCAAAAAGTAAACCAAGCCCGCCTCACCTACCTGTTTTGGGACGTTTACGACATTGCTCTTTACGCCCCTAACGGCACCTACAAAAACGATGCACCGTTTGCTTTAGAAATTACGTACCTTCTCGACCTTGAGGGTAAAGACATTGCCAAGGTTGCTAAAAAAGAAATGAAAAAACTGGGCCAGACAAACAAAGACATTCTGGAAAAATGGCACAAGCAAATGGCAGAAATTTTCCCGAACGTGGAAAAGGGCGAGCGCCTAGTTGGCATTAAAGGCGCTGATGGTTACGCCTATTTTTACAATAACGGGACGTTCATTGGCTCAGTCCAAGACCCTGAGTTTACCCAATACTTTTTTGATATTTGGCTCAGCCCCAATACCTCGCGCCCGGACCTGCGCCGTGAACTTTTGAAGAGTGACGCATGAGCCAACAAGACAACCCCAACCTTAAAAAGCCGACCATCTCTGCTTTAGCACAGTACGGCTTTTTTGCGTTGCCGCTGGCTTTTGCCAGCCTACCTATTTATATTTTTGCGCCTGATTTTTACGCCGTTGAATATGGCGTTTCAATTGCAGCCATTGGCATTGCCGTTCTTGTGATGCGGCTGTTTGATGCCCTCCAAGACCCCTTTATTGGCCACTACAGCGACACCCTAAACCCTTACCGTAAGCATATTATTGCCCTTGGTGTGGCGTGCTTTACGCTTGGCTTTTTAATGCTCTTCAATCCTTTGGCAGCAGCACCGCTTGCATGGCTGTGTGCAAGCTTTGTGCTATGCACATTTGGTTTTAGCGTTGTGACCATTAACATGCAGGCGCTCGGCAGTCTATGGCAGGTGCCCAGTGCCAGTTTTACAACCGTGATGGCCACCCGAGAAGGCTTTAGCCTTATTGGTGTTCTGCTTGCAGCATCCCTCCCCCCTGTGCTTGAAAAATTTTACGATACTAAAGAAGCCTTTACCTATTACAGCCTCGCCATTATCCCCCTAGTCATTATTGGCACAGGGTTATTTTACAAATGGCTAGGCCAGGCAAAGCTTGATAATAGTAAGGCCGTTTCACTTAAACTGGGCGCCCTGTTTGAGCAAAAAATTTCAAAATACTTTTTCGGGGTATACTTTTTAAACAGCGTGGCTTCGGCTATTCCGGCAACGTTGCTCGTCTTTTTTGTGCGGGACTATTTAAAGGCTGAACCTTACCTTGGCATGTTCTTGGCCATTTACTTTTTAGCAGGTGCTGCAGCCATGCCCATTTGGCAAAAGTTAAGCAAAAGTAAGTCAAAAATTTATGCGTGGGGCGGCAGTATGGTATTGGCCACCGCCACCTTTATCTGGACGATTTTCATCCCCGAACAAGCCATTGTGGCCTTTAGTATTATTTGCGCCCTTTCAGGCATGGCCGTGGGGGCTAACCTTGCCCTGCCGACTGCCATTGCGGCTGATCTTATTCGTGACCGAAAACACCAAAGTGCGTCTAACCGATACTACGCTGCGATGACATTTTTCTATAAGTCATCGCTCGCAGTGGCCGCTGGCCTTGTATTGCCAAGTTTAGAGTTTTTAGGATTTGAACCTAACACCCAAAACGGTGTGGAACTTCTGCCCTATGCCTACGCCCTTGTACCTTGCGTACTTTTAGTATTAACCATTGCTTTATGGGCCCGCCTTGTTGCCCTTGAAGCCCCAATAAATAAGAAGGACTAAACTATGAAATTTATCGCAACAACACTACTGGCTATCAGCGCGACAGTTTTAACAGCCTGCGGCGGTATGAGCCTTAAACCTTACAAAGCAGAAGAACCTCAAATGAGCCTGCGCGACTATTTTAATGGCGAAATTGAAGCCTGGGGCATTGTGCAAAACCGTTCTGGCGAAGTGATTCAGCGCTTTGATATTGACCTTACAGGCACGTGGGCCGGCAACGAAGGCACCCTTGAAGAGACATTCCATTATTACGATGGCCGTACCGAAGAACGCACATGGCACATCACCGACCTTGGCAATGGCGACTATGAAGGCCGCGCAGGCGACATTATCGGGATTGCCGAAAGCCAAACTGCAGGCAACGCCGCCAACTGGGCATACACTATGGATGTGACGACCGAAGGTGGCAGCACCTACCGTCTGAAGTTTGATGACTGGATGTGGCTGATGAATGACGGCGTTTTGATGAACCGCTCGTACATGAAAAAGTTCGGCATTACGGTGGGTGAAATCACCATCTTTATGAAGAAAAAAATGTAGCGCTGCATGTAACGCTGCAGAGCACTTAAACGAATTAATAACAAGAAGGAAGGAAACATCCAATGTACACCATGTATTCACTCGCAGGCTCATGCTCAACAGGTATTGTGGTACTCCTTGAAAAACTAGGGGTCGACTATAAGCTTGAGCACCGCGACGATGTAGAAAACTACAAACAGATTGTGCCCACTGGCCAGGTGCCTGCACTTAAAACGCCAGAAGGGCAAATCATTACAGAAGGTGCTGCCATTGGTTTATACCTTCTTGAAAAGCACGACCAAGACCTCATCCCCCCAACCCCTGAGGGCCGTGCCGAATTTAACCGCTGGTTGATGTTTAACTACGCTACCCTGCACCCTGCCTACGGCCGCATTTTTGCGCTTAAAGGGGCAATGGCTGACGAAACCAACCAACAAGCGACCATGCAAAAAATGGCCGATAAAGTAACCGACCTTTGGGCGATTTTAGACACCCACCTAGAAGGCCGTGACTACGTTGTGGGCGATACCCCAACACTTATCGACTACCTGCTTGCCATTTACATCAGCTGGGAGAAGAACTTCTCTGGCATTAAGATTAGCCATGGCAAGAACATTGAAAAACACGTGGCAAAAGTAGCCGAACTCCCTGAGTTCAAATCTGCATATGCTCGTGAAGGGATAGAGTTTAAGTCTGCTGCCTAATCCCCCCAACCGGGTAGCAAACCTATAATAAAACTCGCATCCCCCCAACACCATGCCGGCACATTTTATGTGTCGGCATGTGTATTTTTTAAAAGAGGTTTCCATTAAAATTACCGTCAAAGGCTTGACCTTTCAGAAAAAATGCTTAAAACAACTAAATCGTTTTATATCTTCATACCTTTCCACCACCAATAATAGGAGCCTTTGTGGGTATCTATAACAATCAGGCCGCCCTCAACTTCAACACCGATCAGCAGATCGACTCCATGCTGGATTACTGGAACTACGCCGAAGAGCAGATGACCACCCGCGATGAAGTGACCGACCATATGTTCGACCGCCTCGACGCTTTCGTCATTGGCCCCAAGTTCGGCCGCGCCTACCGCCGTGCCAAGAACATGGCCAACAATGGTCCGCACCAGTCGCGCTGCCGCGAATACCGTGGCACCTGGGACCGCATCGATACGCAGCAGCGCATCGACCGCATGAACCGCTTCCGTGACGCCGAAATGCGTGCCGAAGCCGCCGCCCACATGGACGCCGGTAACGACAACGACACCGACGACCTGGACCTGCGCCGCCCGGCTTACGCCGACTGCGCCGACTACTACTACGAGACCCTGTTCAACCCCGAGGTCGTGCGCGACAACGAACGCGCCGAAGAAGACCGCTTCTATTGGGAGTATTAATCACGACATTACAAAAACCCCTGCCATTTTGGCAGGGGTTTTTTATGTCTGGGTTTGTGCTTGGGTCTATGTCTGAAGCTGGCCCAATGGAACTTTTGCCCCGCCCCATACGTATGTAGTAGTGATATCAACAATCGCTGAGGTTCTTTATGCAGAAAATTCTTATCTCACTTGCCGCCATCACCCTTGTGATTTTTGCGGGTTACTGTGGCTATGTTTTGTGGGCAAATAGTGCCCAAAAGGTACCCTATGCCGTTGCCCAAAAGTGGGATAACAAAATGGAACTGCGCACCTACCCACCCCTTGTGATGGCCGAAGTACGCATGGATAAGGACTTTAAAACCTCAGGCAATGAGGCCTTCCGCCTATTATTTGATTACATTAGCGGCGAGAACACTGGCACGTCTGAAATTGCAATGACTGCGCCCGTTGTGCAAACTCAAGAGAATTTAAAAATCGAGATGACAAGCCCCGTGCTACAAAGCAAGCCCACAAATGGTGCCTGGGTTGTGGCCTTTATTTTGCCAAGCGAATACACTCTCGAAACTGCCCCTCAGCCAGCAAACCCCATGGTAGAACTACGCCAGACTGAACCACACGAAACGGCTGCTATTCGTTTTTCAGGCAGTTGGAGCAAAAAGCATTTTGATAAAAAAGCCGCACAACTTGCAGAAGCCCTAGAAACTAAAGGCATCAAGTTTAAGCCAACTCCTATTATTGCCCGTTACAACCCGCCGTTTACGCCGCCATTTTTGCGCCGTAACGAGGTTATGTATGAGCTGATGAATTAATTATTTAGACGATGTTAAACGTGCTGCCATTTGTTTTGGCTTAGGCACATATTTAATCCCCTTAAGCACAAGCTTAAAGGCTTGGTAGTGGATAAGCCCTACGACCTTTGCAGCTAGTAATGGGCATTTGAAAAATGCTTTTTGGGCTTTCTTTGCCGTCAGGGCGTCGTAGCGGCCGATGAGTGATGTTGCCAGAAGTTTAGTTCCGTCAGGGGCGTAGTGATCAATCTCAATTGAGAGCATTTTATCTGTTTCAGCAAACCTGAATTTATACGTCCCTTCACGCTCCATAAATGGTGACACATGAAAAACCTTATCGGCGACAATCCAATCATTTTTAGTTAAAGGACGGTTATCTTCAGCGGTACATAAATAAGTGTGGGTTTCGCCAAAAGTGTTATTTACCTCGCAGATGACGGCACGCAGCTTTTGCTCAGCGTCGTAGCACATCCAAAAGCTTACGGGGTTAAATACCATGCCCAATACACGGGGCATCGCCACAAGGGTGATGTTTTGAATTACTTTATCAAGCTGCGCTGTTGCCAAAACCTCAGTCGTCCACTGGGTTAACTCAGCACCATCACGGTGGCCATGGTCTTTGTTATAAAAGCTTAAAAAGCCAAACTTGTTTTGTTTAAGGCCTTCAATAGGTGTGCCCAAAAGCTTAAGCGGTAGCCCCACATAAAACACCTTATAACGAAAATGGTTCACCTTCGGCGTAAACCTACGGTGCATCACTTCAGCATTTAAAAGGCGTGGGGCCAGCTGCATAGTTTGTTGCATTTAGTCAGTTTTCCACTGGGGGCTGCAGTCTAGCTTTTTAGCCATTTCAACCGCGCTCCATAAGCCATCTTCATGGAAGCCATAACGCTGCCATGCCCCACAAAACCATAGGCGGTCAGCGCCTTGAATTTCAGGTAATTTCGCTTGGGCATCAATAGCCGCTTGGTCAAATAGCGGATGATGGAATGTATGTTCGTCATAGGTCAGCGCAGGGTCAGGCGCTTGGGCTGGATTCAGCGTAGCAATAATAGGTGTTTTTGTTGCTAATGGCTGTAGGTTATTCATCCAATAGCTTAGGCTTACGGCCTCGTTTTTATCGTCCTTCTGCTGGGTCAGGTAGACCCAGCTTGACCATGTTTTGCGGCGGCGCGGCATCAGGCGAATATCACTATGAAGCACCACTTTGTTTGGCTGATATTTTACAGCGCCAAGCACGTCTTTTTCAGCAGGTGTAGGCGCATCAATCATCGCCAACGCTTGGTCGCTATGGCAGGCAAAAACCACGTGATCAAAGGTATGTTTTTCACCTGTTAAAGTTTCAACAATCACGCCTTTTGCAGCACGTTTCACGTTTTTAATGCCTGTGCTTTTTTCAATCTTAGCGCCAAGAGTCTCGTTAAGTTTACGCTCTAGGCGTTTCACGTATTCGCGGCTACCACCTTTAACGGTGTGCCACTGCGGATGGTCATTAATAGTGAGCAACCCGTGGTTATTAAAGAAACGCAAAAACGTTTGCGCCGGAAAGCGGTGCATCTGCTGTAGCGGCGTACTCCAAATAGCGCCCCCCATAGCAAGCAGGTAATAACGGCGGAACCACTCCCCCATTTTAAGGGTATTTAGGCAGTCATCTAGGCTAAGGCTGGTGCTGGCCTCAAGGTAGTTATGGGCTTGCTTATTAAAGCGTGTGATATCACGCAGCATCTTCCAAAATTTAGGGCGAATGAGGTTACGTTTTTGCGCAAACATATTTAGCGGGCGCAGGGTGCCATACTCAAGCCAGCCATTTTGAACACTCACACCAAACGACATATTGCTTGGGACCGTCGGCACATTAAGGTGTTTAAAAAATGCGGAAAGGTGGGGGTAATTACGGTGGTTAAAAACAATAAAGCCTGTATCAACGGGCACGGTGCCATCAGGCGTTTTTGCCTCAACGGTGCGGCTGTGGCCGCCAAGCTCAGCCTCTTTTTCAAAAACGGTTACTTGGTATTTTTGCGACAACAAATACGCCGCCCCAAGGCCTGAAATTCCACTTCCGATAACGGCAATTTTCATGCGTGTGCTCTTTTTATAATTAACATCACCACAGTACCTTAAATAGCTATGGCTAAATACTCAATTCGACACTCAATTCGGTAAGGAATACAAAATGGTTACGTTAAAATAACAGGCAAAATAAGCGCCAGTGCCAGCAACCCCCATAAACCTTGCTCACGCCAAGTGCGTTCTTTCCAAATAAGGGCACTTAATATAAGTAAGACTGGTATAGTGGCAGACTGTACTGTTACCACGACAGTCACGGGTGAATAGCTCACCGTTTGGTAAAACTTCACGAGTTCAGTTGTGGCAAACAAGGCGCCTGCAGCAATGGCCAAAGGGGCGGTTAAACTTTCACGTAGGCGACCAAAACCACCACGCTGCAGCAACACAACGGCCAGCAAAATAATGTTCGTCACCACAAGCAACACATACCAATTTAGGTGGGTTAGCAAAATATGATCAAGCGTGCCGCAAGCCACCGTTAAAAGTACGGCGGCGCCAAATAAGGTTTTGCCCTGTGCTGGTAGGTCTTGTAGGTGGCCTTTAAAAGCAAATGAAAGCCCAAGAGCGCACAAACCCATGGCGGCCACAAGCTCGGCTGTGGCAAGTTGTTCGCCAAAGGCAGCATTGGTAAAAACCATTAAACCAATCGCAACGGGTGATGTGTAGTTACGGGCCGAAAGGCTCATTTTATTCAGGTGTTGTTTTTGGCTAAACAGCAACCAAAGCAGGCCGCCTTTTGCCAGCATTAACAAAGCTAGCCAAGGTTGTTCAATCAATCCCTGCCAGCCGGCGTACCAAAGGTCACCGTATAAAGGGAATGTTAGCCCCAACCCTGCCAAAACCCACAAGCACATAAACGCAGGCGCTGTGCGGTGGTCAATTTTGTGGCTTGCAACTTTAAACACCAGCCCTGTTGCCACCGTAAGGCAAAACAACGCCGCAAGGAGCAAGTGGCCAACAGTTTCAGGTGAAAAAGCGAAATTATTCATCGTTAGCGAGTTTTAACATTTCAACGTTATTGCCAAACGGGTCTTTGATGTAAACCGAGCTTGTGCCGTCGCGGTGTTTTTCAGGGGTGCCAAAGTTTTCAGGGGTTTCGGTCACAATCGCAAAGTGGTACGGGTGCTGTTCTGGCTTCACAAATGCTAGCGAAACATTAGCAAACTTAAGCATGGCCCAAGTGTCGTCCTGATACTCAACCTCGCAGTTAAAGCGGTCGGTGTACCATTTAACGGCTTGTGCAATATCAGCCACTTGAATGGCCGTGTGATGAAGGGTGTCTAGCTTTTGCGTCATCAGTTATAAACCTTTGTTATGAAGTGCCAGAATACTAGCACAAAAAAAGAGGCACCGTGTGGTGCCTCTTTCAATTCGTTATGTGTTTTCGTGATGGGCTTACGGCCTGAAGGTCAGAACAATCCCAGTGGAATCATCCATATGCTTTGCACGGGGGTACCGCGTAAAGTCTTCGTCGAGGCCGAAGATGTCGTTCTTCAAAAACGCATGGTAGTTGCGCACGCCACGGGCGTACATTTCTTGCGCAGCGCCCACACATTGGTCGGCGTGGGTTTCACCGTCGGGGTCTTCCAACCCGTCCGAGAACATTGCAAGATGCTGCAACTCAGCAAGGCTGAGCGTCTGACTGAAGAAGAACTTCTCAGCGTCCTTCTCGCCGTTGAACGAGCCAAACTCCACGTTCACACGCATGCGATTCTTCTTCAGAATCTCCTGCACGGGTTCGCTTTGCTTTGCTTGTTCGGGGGTCATACCCTTGGCAATTTGCTTGGCCAGCACATCGTGCAGGCGCTTGCTCAGGCGGCCTTGGCCACCATCGCCCTTGCGGGTGGGGGTAATGACATTCCAGCCCTTACCCTTACGGCGCATCACAACCGAACAGTCAGCAACGCTGGCCACGGTCATGGTGTTCGTTTCGGGGTGCAGGCGCACAATGGCGGCGGCACAGCTGGGGCCAAGCTTACCGAGGGCAAAAACTTCAGGCCATTCAGTCCGAAAGTGCTCACGCACGGCGTCGTTGGCATCGGTCAGAAGCTCCAGCGCAGTGCGCGGATCATCAGCCGAAACAGCCATCAGATAGTCAGCCAGGTAATTGGAAATATAAGCCGAAGGATTCAGGCCACCCATATCAACGTTGACGACGGCAGTTGCACCATCGATAACGGCAAAAAGGTTACGGCCAACAACCAAACGGTCTTCGTTGTAGTGGTTGAGTTCGCGCGGCGTCTTGTACCCTTGATGGGTAAAGGCGTCAACGCTTTGTACAAGCGTACTCACGTTTGTAACTCCATTGGTCAGAAAGTGGGGAAAGAGAAAAAAGATAAGATGAATTATGCCCTCACCTTACCGCAAATCCCTGATTTTGAAAAGGGAAATACCAGAATCCCCTGCCACTGGGCCACTGAGACGCCCTAAAAGTTGAGCCTGCCCACTAAAATTGCTATAAACACTCAAACATTAATAAATTGATACCTCAGACAATGCGCACCCCCCCTCGTTTTGACAACTTTCATTTTTAGCCTAACAAGCACAACTGCCTTTGCCCAAGCAGATGCCCCACAAGGCATTGCTGAACAGCTAAACATCCCGAGTAATGTGTGGGTTGATGCCCGCTATCGTTATGAGCATGTGGCGCAAGACGGTATTGCAAAAGACGCAAACGCCCACACCCTACGCACCCGCCTAGGCTATGAGACTGAAAACTACGCAGGCTTTAAATTATTGGGCGAAGTTGAATCAAACCTAACTCTGGGTGAAGAAAACTTTAACAGCGGCACCAACAACCGCACCAATTACCCCCGTGTTACTGACCCGCAAGGCGCTGAAATTAACCGCCTGCACGCAAGCTATACCCATAACGACCAATACAAAGCCACCCTTGGCCGCCAATACATTGAGTTTGATAATGCCCGCCATATTGGTATTTCTATTTTTCGTCAGAATGCCCGCACTTATGATGCTGCACGGTTTGACCTTTTGCCCACCACCAGCTTTAACCTAGCCGCCACATATGCCTATGTTGATGGCGTGCAAAGCGTGCTCGGCAGCGAGGCGACAAACGGCCACCGCAACCACGATACCCACCTAATTAACCTTAGCGCTGACCTTGGCCCGGCTGGTCAATACACGGCCTACACCTACCTGATTGATAATGCCGATGTGGTCAATGACTCATCAGCGACGTATGGTGTGCGCTACACCAATAGCTACCCTGTGCAGGACGAACTTACCCTTGGCGTTGCCACTGAATTTGCCTATCAAACCGACCATGGCCACAGCACGCTCAACTATGATACGCGCTATTACTTGGCCGAACTTGCAGCAAAACATAAAGCCGTTAAATACACTGCGGGTTATGAAATCATGACGGGTCAAGGCGGGGCTGGTGAATCATTCCGCACGCCGTTAGGCCGCCGCCACAAACACAATGGCTGGGCCGATGTTTTCACCAACACCCCAAACACAGGCTTGGTGGATAAATACATTAAAGTTGAAACTGATTTTTCATTCCTGAACCCCGCTTACACTAAAACTAAGCTAGAGCTTGCCTACCATAACTATGATGCCGAAAAAGGCAGCGCTGCTTACGGGCAAGAGTTCAACACCCAGCTAACCCACAACTTTAACCAAAACGTATACGGCGCCCTGAAATATGCCAACTACGATACACACGGCTTTAGCCGCGATGTTGAAAAGTTTTGGCTCACATTGGGTGTAAAGTTCTAGGATAGTTTTATGGCAGAGACGGAGGGATTCGAACCCTCGAGAGGCTTCCACCTCAACACACTTTCCAGGCGTGCGCCTTAAACCACTCGGCCACGTCTCCGTATTTGGGACAATATACACAACAGAAAAGCTTAAGCATAGCCCTGTGCGTTTACTATAACAGCGGCGGTGTGGCGTGTTTAGGCCAGCGCCCGTCTTTTAAGGCTTGGGGCATTTCTTGTGGGCTAGGCACGGGGAAAGTAACACCTTTTTCTTTGAAGACTTCTAGCAGCCTTAGGCGTGCAGCTCCATCAGGGCTATCAGGGGTAAGCAAGCTGTTTTCAACACCGCCCGCAGCCGTAATATAAAGCGAATCCATGGTAAAGGGGTCCGCACCAGCTTCGATAAGTTTTTCAGCGATAACAAATTGATCAGACCCCGCAGCGATACGCAGCGGCGTTGAACCACGATGGTCTCTTTGCTCAAGGTCAATTTCTTGCTGAATCAGTTTTTCAACCAGTGTCAGGTCACGGTAGCGCACAGCGTCAATCAGTGTTTTGTTTGTCATCTCAGCCTCCTTTGAACATGCGAAAAGCCCCAGAAGCAATGGCCCCAAAACCATGAAACTCAGGAAAGTTTTTCTCATGTTACCTGTGCGTCCAATTCTCAATTTTCTGACCTTATTCTAAACCATAATATATTTTTAAGAAATCTTTTCACAAAAGGGTTGTAATACGGCCCTAAGCGCTTATTTGATGGATATTCCAATACCTTCGCTCCCTTTTGTACCACCAGCCGTGCGCTTTCATTTTTTATTTTAGCACGGCATTCCCAAGGAGAAGAACTATGACCACCGTGAACATCGCCCAGGGTGCCACCAAGGCTCTGGCCGCCGCGCTCGTTTCCGTGCGCAGCAATGACACGGTCAACCCCTTCGCCATGCGCAAGCTGAAGCTCGCCGTTGCGGTTGCCACCAACAATGCCGGTGGCGAAATGCCCAATGCGACCATCAGCATGCCGGCCGACTTTGCCGATGCGCCCGCCGCCGTGCAGGCCATCAGCGAGATGACCGGCTGCACCGTGAAGGCCAATGGCAAACCCCTGCCGAAGAAGGTCGTCGAACAGGCGGAAGCCAACGAGGCGAACTTCGACTCGGCCGGCGCTGCCAAGTCCGCTATCAAGCGGATGCAGGACCGCAACGCCGCTGCCCCTGGCAGTGCGCGCATGCAGCCCCGCTACGGCAAGACCGCCCGCTCGGGTGGTAAGGCCGCTTCGGAAGCCCGCAAGCGTGAACGTTCGGCCCGCGACCGCGAAATCCGCAGCCGCATGAAGAACAAGAGCGGCAAGGCCGAATAATACTATCGAATACTGAAGAGGAGCCCTTTGTGGCTCCTCTTCTTTTTTGTTGCAATTAGGGGTAAATGCTCGTAAAACTGCGTCTCTTATTTATCTTCTCCCCCTTTTTTCCAGTCCAACATAGAGAGACTTTATGACGCAAAAACGTATCGTCATCATCGGCGCACCCGGCAGCCTATCAATGGCTATGATTGCCAGCCTTTTGGCAAGCCACCCCGAAATTAGCCTTTTCGCCATGAGCGAAGAAGACCTGCTTCGTGAAGAAGCACTGAATCGGCCTGACTTTTCAGATATTCCTGGCGCTGATGAAGTGGCTGAGCTGTTTCATCGAAAAGAACTTGCAGATCAAGCAAAACTTGCCGAACTGGCTGACCCGCCCGAACCCCAGTACGTGAAAGCCAACAAAAAAGGCTTCCACCCGAAGCCGCCAAAACCCCGTGACCAAGCTTCACGCGGGCGGCACAAAACCTGGAGGTGCCAACGGCCCAACACCAAAGGCCGCCGCAGCTAGACTACTGGCCATTTCACAACACCCCTCGCGATAATATTTCAACAGAGCTTAAACCCTATGGTTTAGGCTCTGTTTTTTGCTTTCTATACCCTTGTTTTGCGGGGCTTTTCGGTCTAAACTGGCAGTCGTTTAATACCTTAATCAGTTAACAAATTTTATCGGTTCTCTTCTATGACACAAGACCTCCAAACGCTTGAACAAAAAAGCCTTGATCAAATCCAAGCTGCTAAAGCCCTTGATGACCTTGAGCAACAGCGTGTTTCGCTGCTTGGTAAAAGTGGTGAAATTACACAACTTCTAAAACAACTTGGCGGCATGAGCCCTGACGAGCGCAAAACTTACGGCCAAGCCGTAAACATGCTGAAGCAAAAAGTTCAAAGCGCGTTGGAAGACCGCAAAGAAGCCCTACAAGAAGCCGCACTAGAAGAGCAGTTTGCCGCTGAAGCTGTTGACGTGACCCTACCAGCTGAGCCTTACAACCTAGGTAAGCTACACCCTATTAGCTACGTGATGGAAGAAGTTGAAGATATTCTAAAAACCCTTGGTTTTGACCCTGCTTCAGGTCCTGAAATTGAAACTGATTTTTACAACTTCACAGCGCTGAACATCCCCGAAACGCACCCAGCACGCCAAGACCATGACACATTTTACCTGCCTGATACGGCAGACGGTCAGAAGCGTGTTTTGCGTACGCATACATCACCTGTGCAAATCCGTGCGATGCATGGCCACAAGCCGCCCCTACGTGTGCAAGCCATTGGCCAAGTGTACCGCTGCGACTCTGACCTGACCCACACACCGCAGTTCCAGCAGGTTGAAGGTTTGGCCATTGATAAAGGCCTAACTTTTGGCCACCTAAAAGGTGTGTTGCAAACATTCCTGAACCGCTTTTTTGAAAAAGAAATCACTATGCGTTTGCGCCCAAGTTACTTCCCCTTCACTGAGCCTTCAGCTGAAGTGGATATTGAATGCCTATTTTGTAAAGGCGATGGTTGCCGTGTGTGTAAGCAAACAGGCTGGCTAGAAGTTCTAGGCTCAGGCATGGTGCACCGTAACGTGCTCGAGCACGGTGGGCTTAACCCTGACGAATGGCAAGGCTTTGCTTTTGGTATGGGTATCGGCCGTTTGGCGATGCTGAAATACGGTATTTCAGACCTACGTTTGTTCTTTGAAAGCTACCAAAGCTTCTTGAACCATTACGGCAAACCTTCAGCCCAAAAACCAAAAGTTTAGAGAGAGAATTATAAAATGCGTATTACCCTAAACTGGCTTAAAGATTACCTAAAAACTGATAACTCAGCTGACGAAATTGCCGTGGCATTTAACCGTATTGGCCACGAAGTTGAAGCTGTTGAAACCACAGGTTACGAGTTTAACAACGTTGTTGTTGGTAAAGTGCTGAGCACTGAAAAACACCCTGATGCCGATAAGCTAAACATTTGCCAAGTGCAAGTGGATGACGGCCCTGCACGACAAATCATTTGTGGTGCGCCAAACGTACGTGCTGGCCTAACAGTTGCTGTAGCCACTGAAGGTGCTGTGCTACCAGGTGACTTTAAAATTAAGAAAGCAAAAATCCGTGGTGTAGAATCAAACGGGATGATTTGCTCAGTCCGTGAATTGCAGTTGGGCGACGAGCACAATGGCATTTGGGAAATGGAAACCGATGCTAAAATCGGTACTCCACTGAATGACATTCTGCCAAAGGCCGACACTGTTTTTGACCTTGGCATTACCCCTAACCGTGGCGACGCTTTGAGCGTCCTTGGCCTTGCGCGTGACCTTGCCGCTGGCGGCATGGGTGCCTACCACGAAACTTGGCAGGAGAAATTTGGCGACGAGAAAAATGCTAAACACGGCGACGCTGCTTTTACCCCAGGCATCGAAACAGATGGCTGCACATTCTTCTGTGGTCTATCAGTGCGTGGGATTGATAACACCAAACAAACACCAGACTGGATGAAACAACGCCTAGAAGCTGCGGGCCTACGCCCAATTAACGCTGCGGCTGATGTTTCACAATACGTCATGCTAACCATTGGCCAACCGTTGCACCACTACGATGGCGACAAAGTTTCAGGCAGCATTAAAGCTACTGAAGCTAAGGGTGGTGAAAAGCTAAACGGCCTCGACGGCAGCGAACACACCCTCAACAAGGGCGACCTTGTTATCGCTGACGACAAAGGCATTTTGGGCCTTGCTGGTATTGTGGGTGGTGAAGAAAGCTCATCAACCGAAAGCACAACACATGTGTACATTGAAGCGGCACAGTTTGATGCTGACCGTATTGCCCTAACAGGCCAAGCGCATCAAATCCACTCAGATGCACGCTACCGTTTTGAGCGTGGCATTGACCCTTCAAAAACATTGCTCGCTGCGCTCGTTTCAGCGCACTTGCTGCAAAGCATTTGCGGTGGTGAAATTAGCCACGTTGCGAAAACAGGCACCCAAATGCCAAAAGCAAAAACCATCAGCTTTGACCCGAACTTGGTTAAAACATTTGGCGGCCTTGACCTTGATGCAAAAGAATCAAAACGCATTTTGGAAAGCCTAGGTTTTGATGTGAAGGGCGAGGCTAAAAATGGTGGAGTATTTGATGTAACAGTACCGCCGCACCTCACAGCCCACGAAAACCCAGAAGACCTGATTGAGGACATTCTGCGTATTCACGGTTACGACAACGTGCCAACTGTTTTGCCAACGCTTAACCTAAACCCAATTACCGATGCTGCCCCAACCCGCAGTATTGAAATTTTTACCCGTCGCCACATGGCGGGCTTGGGTTACTTTGAAGGTGATAGCTACCGCTTTATTAGCGAAAAAGCAGCCAAGCTATTTGGCGGCGGCGATGCGAGCCTTAAGCTCACAAACCCGATTGATGCCGCCACCATGAGCGACATGCGTCCAAGCATTTTGCCTTGCCTGCTAAGTGCGGCCGAGCGTAACAAAAACCGTGGTGAACAAAGCATTCGTCTGGCTGAAGTGGGCATGACCTTCCACCCTGAAGCCGACAAAAAGCAAAAGCTAGACCACACCGAAACCCTTCGTTGTGCAGCGCTTTTGGTAGGCGATTACGTACCACGTAACCCGCACCTACCAACCCGCAAGGCTGATGTATTTGCTATTAAAGCCCATGCGCTAAGCTTTATCGAAGCTTTGGGCCACGACCTAAGCCGCATGATGATTAAGCAAGAAGCACCTAAGTGGTTCCACCCGACACGCAGCGGTACGCTGATTGTGCAAGGCCGCCCAGTTGGTTACTTTGGTCAAGTTCACCCGCAAGTGGCACGCCAAATGGGCGTGAAAGATGCCGCTTACGCCCTTGAGCTAGACCTGAGCCTGCTGAACACTATGAACGTAAAACCAGGCGCTTTTGTAATGTCACAGTACCAGCCTGTACGCCGTGACTTTGCCTTTATGGTTGATAGCGACGTTGCTGCCGCTGACCTGATGACAACCGTCCGTAAAGCGAGCGATAAATCACTGCTGCAAGACGTACAACTGTTTGACGTTTACGAGGGTGACAAGCTGCCTGAAGGTAAAAAATCAGTCGCACTGAGCATTACACTGCAAGCGGAAGACCGTACCTTGAAAGACGACGACATTAACGCCGTTGCCGACAAAGTCATTGCCCTTGCCGCGAAAAACCACGGCGCTGAAATTCGTGGGTAACTAAGATGGTTAAAGTCACAAAGCCGCTGATTGGCATTACGCTGGACTGGGAAAAAGAAGGTAGTTTTTCGACACGCCCCCACTATGCGCTGCGCACTCACTACTTTGATGCGGTTGAGCGTGCGGGCGGCTTGCCTGTAGGGATTCCGTATAACGAAGACCTGCGTGAAGATTACCTAAACCTTGTTGATGGTATTCTTATCCCCGGTGGCACCATGGCAAAACCTATGGAATGGTACGAAGAAGGTACAGGCAAACTGCCCTACCCTGAAATGCCACGTTGTGACTCTGACATTTGGTTTACCGAGCAATGCATTGCCCGTAATATTCCGTTTTTAGGGATTTGCGAAGGCATGCAAGTGCTGGCTGGCGTGCTCGGCTGCAAACTTACAGCCGATGTGCAAAAGAGCTTTAATACCGACCTTAAGCACCACAACAGCCCTCAAACTGAAGAACGTGTTCATGACGTTACAATTATCGATCGCACACTGCTGGCCAGCATTTTGCGCACCGACAAACTTAAAACAAACACCCTACACCGTGAGGGCGTACGCGAAATTTCAGACCACGCCATTGTTTGTGCAAAAGCTGAAGACGGCGTGATTGAAGCCATTGAAGCACACCCAGAAATGGGCCACCCATTTGCCCTTGGTATTGAATGGCACCCTGAATATTTTGCTGAAGAAGGTGAGCCTGATTTTAACATCCTGACGGCCTTCGTACGCGCCTGCCACGGCTAACGGCACAAACCTGAAAGTTTTGTTTGCACATGCCTACATTTGAACTTGGCACATGGTGGCAATTTGGCCTGTTTAGCAGTTTTATGGCGGCAGGTTTCCTGCTGGTTAACCAACATTACAAACTTCGTTCAAGCACGCTTATGTTGTGGCGTGGCTTTGGCGTGGCCGCTGTTTTTGCACCGTTTATGTTTTATACAGGCCTGCCGACTGACCCTATGTTTTATTACGCCGTTGTGGCACAGGGCATTATTGTAAGCATCCATGACCGTTTATCGATTGAAAGTACCGCCCGCTTTGGCGCAGGCATTACCTCGCGCCTTCTACCCGTGGGGATTTGGATTACTTTTGTTCTATGGCTCTTTATGAAGCCCGCTTACCGTGCCAGCTTGTTTGATAACCCTGAAAAACTACTGGCTGTTTGTGTGGCGCTATTTGTGGCGGTGATTGCCATGTTCTTCATCCGTAAAGATGCCATTTCAAAAGAGGCAGCACTGTTCTTACTGCCCTGTGTTTTGTTTTTTGGGCTGATTGATATCTTCAATAAAACCGCCATGGATGCCGCAGGTGATGCCGTTTCAGGCGCTTACGCTTACGGCTGTTTGATGAGCCTTGTTGTCGGGGTTTGCACAGTAATATTCCGTCGTTTTTCAGAGCATAAAAAGGTGGCCTTTGCCGAGGCCTTTCAAGGCCGTGCCCTTAAGTGTGGTGTGATTCTGATTATCTTTATGGTGACGGCCATGTTCGCTAAAAACATTGCCATGTTCGGGACGGCCAACCCTGCGTATGTAGGTTTGTTAGCACTCTCGTGCCCCATATGGATTGCAGGCTACAACCGTGTTGTTGGCCACCAAGACAAAACAAACCTATGGGCGGGCATGCTGTTTGTTTTAAGTGCGGCGCTACTTATTGCGTTTACCCGCTGATAGGTGTATACATTGAACCCACATATCTAAATATCTTCCTTCTTTTTTCTATTCGATTCTTCCTTTAAAGGAGATTCCCTATGGCGAAAGCCAATTTCACAATCCCCAGCCGCATCCGCAGCATTACGGGGAAACTCGAAGTTACCAGCAGCACCCACGGCGAGTTCGTCGTGCGTGACAACAAAACCCGCCGCTGCTTTTTGCTGGCCGAAGGTGACCGTGTCACCATTGGTGAAGGCAAAAGTGCCCAGAAGTTCACTGTCAAGTTCCACTACCATGGCAAAGACAAGCTGAACGGCAACATCGGTACCCTCATCAGCCTGACCGACAAAGACGAATGGGGCTACGAGCGCCATATCTTTTTCTGGCGTATGCCTGTCGAGCGGGATGAAATCCTGTCTTGGCTTTCTGCCTACATGCAGGAAAAAGACGTCACCGTCGACTTTGCGGCAAAGCCGCTGACCAACCCGTCGAAGAAATTCGTCAGTGGTCGGCTTGAGGCCTTCCACGAACAGGGTATGGAAGGCAACATTGGCTGGTCGGTTTTCGACACGCAAAAGCACAGCTATGCAGCCCTTAATATGCTGCGCGAAGATGACAAGCTGACCATCTATAACAAGACGGGTACGCGCATCATCTGGCAGGGCACCATGACCAAGCGTCGTATGGAAGCCTTGCAGCGTTCATGCTACGACAGGCAGAAGAAGCCGACGCCGGAAATCCAGTTTCTGATCAAGTCGTTCTTCCAGGAACTGCCGTGCGTTCTCGAAAAGGCCAAGCCCGACGAGAAGTAATACCTCGAGACAACACATCACGCAAAACACCCCCAGTTTATTCTGGGGGTGTTTTTTATTGCTTTCGTGTTTAAAAACATCGGATTAGCCCTTGACGACTGCGGCTTTTTATCGCAAATGTATACACTTCAATTTATATCTTCTTTTCTTTTTCCCTATTCTTCATAGAAGGCATCGTTTTATGACGACGAATCTCAACCCCAACTCAATGCTCACCGACGAAGTGCACGGTGTGCTGACGGTCTGCCCTCGCGCAAAAGTTTTCATGCTTTGCGAAGAAGGCACCGGCCGTATGGTTCCGCTCTCTATCGGCGACTTGCTGATTGGTACCCACTGGAACATGAGCATCTTCCCCGGTGAATACAAACAGCAGAATGCTGAAGCCGGCGGCGGCCACCTGATCAACCTGCCCGAAGGGCACGTAATACCACAGGTGTTCGTAAAAGAACTGCCCAACCCGAATGAATGTTTCATCGGCCTGATTGCCGACGCTTATGCCAACGGCGACCCTATGCGTCTGGTACTGAAGACCCCCATCCTCAGAGACGCTACCGCGGGCACCCTTGGCTGGCTTACGCCGAACAAGGCGGCGGCGCAGGAATTCAAAGAAAAACTCCACTGGCGGCTGTTCTGCACCGATGATGATGTTCATATGCTCGAAGCGGGTGATACCCTCACCCTGCTGGATGCTGATGGCGTTGCCACCGCACAGGTTGAACTGACCGAAGATATCCTGAAAGGGATGGAAGCGGGCTTCAAGCGCCTGATGGAACGGCTGCCCGAATGGGAACTGCTGTTCGAGGCCATGCGCACCAATCAGCAGGTCATTTTGCTGAGGGCACAGCGCTTGGTTTAAGCCAAAGCATTACACCTATCGAAACACCCTCAGCTTATGCTGGGGGTGTTTTTATTGACTAATACCGCGCATTTGCTACATTGCAGTTACTTATTATCTTCCTATGTTTTTCTATTCTCTTATTTCTCTTTCGGGAATACCCCCATGAAACTTAATACCACCATTGCCCTGACGACATCGGGCGTGAGCAGCTACCCCGTTCTCCTCAGGGAGTCAGCCGAAGATAAAGGCTGGAAGATTGCCACCATCGAAACCCAGGAATACCCCCTTCGCTGGCAGGCCGTGCGCTTGTTCTACAGCGATGAAGTGGTCGACCTGCAGGTGGGTGATGAAATCATCATCTTCGACAAAGACACCCACGAACGTGTGTGGAATGGTCGCATTACCGAACGTCGCTGGCGCGGCATGATTAGCGGCTTTGCCTATGCCCATCGTGGCAAAATGCGGAAGGATCTTTTCATCCTTGCGGATGCGGCAAACCGTGGCAACTACATTGCCATCAAACGGCGCCCCCGTACGTAATAACGAATAATAAAAGAGCACCCTGCGGGGTGCTCTTTTTGGTTTTTATATCAAACCCATTAAGGCTTAATAACTGTCACCGTTCCTTTTGCCATCGTAAAAGTGGCAGGTAGGTTGGCGGCGTTATCACCATCAGCCTGAATAGGTTCACCACGTCCATTGGTGACCTCAAGCTTCGTGCCTTTAATCAAACGCATGCCTTTAAGTTTGTGGGCACGGTTCATCCCAAGGCCAACCATTAGGCGAATAATCGCGCCCAAGCCTTTGCCATCAAACACGGCAAAATATAGGCTGCCTTCTGTAATTTTAGCTTTAGGGGCCAGCACAAATCGGCCACCGTAAAAACGACCATTACACGCAACAACCGCAGTCGCTTTGCCTTGGTCTTTGCCATCAATTTTAACGTCATATTCAGTTTGGTTAAGGCCCACCATTAATTGGAGCGAGCGCCAAATATATGCCCCCTTACCAATCTTTTTCTTCAGTGGGCTGCTCACGCTTGCCACAACGGCGGCATCAAAACCAATACCTGCCATGCAAATAAAAGCACGGGCTTCTTTTTTAGAATTTGTTTGCTGAACTTCACCCACGTGCACAACATGGCTTTTGTTACGGGTTAGGCTTTGGGCCCACTCTTTTGGGGTTTTGCCGTAGCCAAGCTCGTTCGCTAAAACGTTAGCTGTGCCTAGTGGTATAATGCCCAACGGTACATGATGCCCTTTTGAGTGTAGCAAGCCTGTAACCACTTCGTTAATAGTACCATCACCACCAGCGGCACACACAATTTGGTATTTATCATCTTCCACAGCCCAGCGTGCAAGCTCAATGGCGTCGCCTGCTTTGTGGGTTGGTTTAAGGGTAACGTCCCACTTATATTTCAAAATGCACTGCACGGTTTGGGTCAGCAGATGCTGCTTACGTTGGCCCGCAGTCGGGTTAAAAATAATCAACATACGGGGGCGCTGGGTAAGGTTGCGGGCATTTTTACGGCGCACAGTTTTTTGGGCTGCTGCCTTTTGAGGTGTCTTTTTGGGGGTAGTTTTTGTGGTCATTACCATAAGGGCCTAAATTTGGTTTTTACTCGTAATTTGTGTGTGGTGAATTATACTATGGGCAGGTGAAATACCAAGGTAAAACCGAAATTTAAAGCTTACAAACACAAGGGGGCTGCAATGCCAACACATAACAAGCAAAACATGCACATCGCACTGATTACCGACGCATGGTTACCACAAGTCAACGGCGTTGTTCGCAGCTTGCAAACAACCATCAAGCACCTTGAAGGCCGTGGCCATAAAGTAACCCCTATTACCCCGCTTGACTTTAAAACCATCCCCTGCCCCACTTACCCAGAAATTCGCCTCGCTATTTTTTGCAAAAGCCGTGTTTGGGCATTGCTTGATAACATGCAGCCTGATTGCATCCATATTGCAACCGAAGGCCCTATTGGCTTTGCCGCACGCAGCTACTGCCTAAAGCGTGGCTTGCCATTTACAACAGCTTTCCATACACGCTTCCCTGAGTACGTGGCCGCCCGAAGCCCAATCCCTGAGAGCTGGGGGTACAAGTTTATGAACTGGTTCCATCGTCCATCTCAGGCAGTGATGGTGCCAAGCCAATCAATGATTGACTGCCTCACTGAAAATGGCTTCACCAACGCCGCACTTTGGTCACGCGGTGTTGACCTTTCAAAATTTAACGCAACTAAAAGCGCAGAGCCTGCCATTTACAAAACCCTAAAGCGCCCTATTGCCATTTGCACAGGTCGTGTTGCGGTTGAGAAAAATCTAGAAGCCTTCTTGAGCATGGACTTTGACGGCAGCAAAGTGATTGTAGGCGATGGCCCTGCCCGCGCCGAGCTTGAAGCTAAATACCCTGACGTTACCTTTACAGGTAAACTTAGCGATGAAGATATGGTGGCACATCTGCAAAATGCCGATATTTTCACCTTCCCGAGTAAGAGTGAAACATTTGGTAATGTCGTGACCGAAGCTTTGGCTTGCGGCCTACCTGTTGCCGCCTTTGATGTAACCGGCCCGAAAGACATTTTAGGCCGTGCAAAAGATGTTTCAAAAGTGGGGGCACTTGCTAAGAATGGCTCATCAAATGCACTTGCGCTTGCCACAAAAGAAGCTCTTAAAACAGCTGACCGTGCGGCCTGCCGTGCCCATGCTGAAACCTTCTCGTGGGAATCAGTGACTGACCAATTTGTAAGCCACTTAGCCCCTATTACTGACCAAGATATTGCTGACATGAAGCAAGCCAGCTAAGTACATAAGTTAAACGTATAAGGGCCAGTTTTTCGGAACTTTTATACTGTTTTTGAGTTGGTAGAGGCGTATAATTATAAATAGATGAAGAACCAATAAAAAAGGAAGACCTAATCATGGCAAACAACAAAGTAGCAGCTGCACTTTCAAACGTACTGGCTGATAGCTATAACCTGATGGTGAAAACACATAACTACCACTGGAACGTTGAGGGCCCATACTTCCCGAGCCTACACACAATGTTTGAAGGCCAATACACAGAGCTTTTCACAGCGGTTGACGAAATTGCTGAGCGTATTCGTGCCCTAGGCACTAAAGCCCCAGGCAGCTACGCTGAATTCCATAAGCTAAGCCCAATTAAAGATGGCGACAGCGGCCTAGAAGCCAAAGCCATGGTGGCTGACCTTGTAGAAGGCCACAAAGTACTTATTGAGCGTGCGAAAGAAGCTATTGAAGCTGCTGGCGACGCTGGTGATGATGCTTCAGAAGATATGATGATTGCTCGTGTGCAAAGCCACGAGAAGCACGTTTGGATGATGGAAAGCTTCCTTAAATAATAGGACTTCCCATCTAAAGCCCACGCCTATTTATTTAGGAGTCATTTAGATGACCGTTATTATTGGTGGCCACCGAGGCTCAGGCTGTACAGACAGCCCTCACGCACAAAACATCGGGCAAGTTAAACCGCCTGAAAATACGCTAGAGTCTATCGAGTTGGCCATCAAAAACGGGGCTAAACTCATCGAAGTTGATGCTGTTCAAACAGCAGACAACCACCTTGTGGTGATTCATTCAAACGCCCTTTCAAACCACGTTTTTGGCCACCAAAGCTCAGAGTCTGATATTGGCTTTGTGGCTGACCATACCCTTGAAGATTTACAGCAGTTTAAAGTTGGCCCCCAAGGGACCCACACCATCCCCACCCTGCGCGAAGTTTTAGACCTTTGCAAAGACGTTGCCCTAAACATTGAAATTAAGGACGTTAAAGGCACAGATACGGCAAAATTCACAGCGGGCAAACCTACTTTGGTTGACTTGCTGGCTGACGAAATTGCCGAGCACCCAGGCTCAATCATTGTTTCATCTTTTAGTATTTGGGATTTGGTCGCCATGAAAGAGCGCCTGCCCGATGTGCCCCGCGCCCAACTTTTTGAGACTGTCAAAAAAGACGAACGCCCCATTTATGGTGACGACTGCCCTGACGACTCATGGTATCGCATGTTCAATGTTGCCAATGTGCTAGAAGCTATTCGCCGGGCGGATGTGCAATATGTGCACCCCTGCATTGATAGCATGCACGAAGAAGTCGTCGCCCTTTGCGAGCAATATAACCTGAGTATTAACACTTGGGCACTGCATGAAAACCTTCCCGCGCAAATGCATGAGCAAATCGCAACAGCTGTAAACCTGTGCAAAGAACACGGTGTACAGTTAAGTATTATTACTGACTACGTGCCTGAGATGCTTGAGCTTATCCCTCAGATTAGCTTAGATATTGAGGGAGTATCTCGTCTAATGGGGTTGGATGAAGGCCCAAGTCTGTAAGGGTTTTGGCCTCTGCGGTGACCACATTATCCACCTCAAGCGACTTTACCTGATCCACTGTTAACAACGGCTTTGGCATCAAGCCAAACAAACGCGCCTGCACATATGAAATCGCCCAAGGCAGCGGCATAAGAATCCGTTTACGGCCCGTGTGCTTGAACATACGTTGGTAAATTTGCTTAAAGGTCAGCTTTTCAGGGCCGCCTAATTCATAAACGGCGCCTTGAGCCTTAGGGTCGGTCAAGGCCGCGATAGCTGCTTTTGCCACATCGTGTACATACACGGGCTGCAAAACAGTTTTACCGCCACCAATCAAAGGCAAAACTGGTAAGAATTTGCTTAGCTTGTTAAACATATTAAAAAATTCATCGTCTTTACCAAAAATTACGCTCGGGCGCAGCATGGTCGCGGTGGGGAATTCTTTACGGATGGCCATTTCGCCCTGTTTTTTGCTTTTGCCATAGTCTGACGTGGCATAAACACCGAGTGATGACACCTGCACAAAGCGCTGCACGCCTTTTTCGGCGGCCACTTTTGCAATTGTGTGCGGCAGCTGCAAATGAACATCATCAAACTTAGCGTTTTTAGTTTCATACAAAATACCGATGCAGTTCACCACGGCAAAGGCATCTTCAAGCACAACTTCTAGGTTATCGCGCTTGTCGTACTCGCAAATTTTATAGTCAAAACTATCGGCGTAGGGGCCTTTTTCAGGCGGGGTGTGTTGACGGGTGACGATGGTAACTTTATAGCCAGCTGCGGCTGCCTCATGGGCAACGGCTGTACCGACGAAGCCAGTCCCACCAAAAATAACAATGTTTTTCTTTTCCATAGGTTAAGTATGGCGAAAAAATGAGATTTTGTCATTTCTTATGAAATTTTTTGGATTATCTGCACGAATATAACAAATATTAGGGGCAATATAGCTACTGTGGGTTGATATCACTCCCCAGCGCCCCCATAATAAAAGAATAGGCATTTATTTAATTTTAAAGGGTTTCAGATGACAATTGTTCTCTACACAACTGGTGCAGCCATGCTATCATACCTTCTGGTTATGGCGGCTCAGCGTCAGCTTGCAACAGAGCGTGCGTCAGCCCAACATCGTTCAAAGTAGCCTTTAAACGCTTCATTTGAACTGCGACCAAATAAAATAAAAATTGCCTAATTTCTAAAGGATTCTCATGTCTCAAATCCCTACTGATGATCAACGCGCTGAAAACGTGAACAACGTTGTTGTAAGCATTATTAACAGCATCATTGAGCGCCACACCGCTGGCAGCAACCTAAACGTTGACCTTACCGCTATGGCTACGGGCCTTGGCTGCGGTCGCATTGCGCGCATGGCCGGCATGACAGACGTAGGTGAGATTTTTCATGTTATCGCTTCAAACGCCCCTGAAGGCATGAACGACACCCACTCATGGCACTGGCCAGAAGAACTACCGCTACAGGAAGAAATTTTTGCCACTGAGACTGCTGCTCTGCAAGATGCTGAGAACGAAGCTATTCCGCAGATGAAGGAAAACGGCGTAGACCCACTACACGTGGCCCTGTCGCTTGGTATGTACGCCGTACACCTAGCAGACCATGCCCGTGAACACGTTGAGCCAGAAAGCGTTCTTGGTGTATTTAAAGAAGCTTGCGAGCGTGGCTACCAAAACTTTTTGCCAAACTAAGCATAAGCCAGGCAAACGCCTAATTTAAAAAAGCCCCCAACTGGGGGCTTTTTAAGTTTAAGGGCAGTGTTCCCGTATTCCTGGCCATTGTCGTGCAATTAGGCCTGCTACTGGACCTGCTGTTGATTCAGGCATACCTTCACAGCATAGGTAGTATGCACCACCAAGGCGCCCTGGTAGGTGTGCATTACCTCCCTGCTCCCATGTAGTACCACTTCGTCGGCAAACCCAACGCTCACGTTCACGGGGCGGTGTAACCTCTGGATCATCTTCATCAGGATCATCTGGGTCAGTAACAGGCGGTGTATCTGGATCAGTATCCCCCTCACCCTCTACAATAGTCGCCACACCATCTTCACCATCGAGTGAGTAGTTCACGCTTGAACCATCAGGGCGTTGAATGGCCACTGTGGTATCATCCGCATCTTGGCTGAATGAAACCTCAATCGGGTCGGTTGTACGGCAAGCATCCGCTACAGGGTCGTAAAAACGGCTTTCCTGACCACACTCTTCCATATCTTCCATTAAGGTGATTGACTCAAGAATCTCAGATTCCAAATTACCAAGTTCAGGTACTACGGCACCAATTGAACTTGAGGCCGCATTAATACCCTTTGCCGACTTTGTTTGCGCCATTGCATTGGTAGATACCATCAAGAACACACCAAAACACAAAGCACTGCATACAAAGTACTTTATCACCTTAGGCATTTGGGTTTTTCTCAGTTTCATTGGTATCAACTTTCTTTTCATAAACATTAACGGCAGACACATAAGTACCTATCCCAAATGGTAGCCTCTCCACCTCGTGACGGGCGGCAGCTCCGTTGGTTATTTAGGCACACCATCTCATCTGGGCCGGCACATGGGCCACCCGGCGTACATGTTTGCGCAGGGAATGATGTACAACCCTGACAAGCAGACGGATGAATCGGGCCACATTCCATATCCATGGTTGCCATCATCACACCAGGCTGGGTACCGTAAGGGCCACGCGGCGTCCAAGTACAGCTTGGTTCTGGCTCTGGCTCAGGGTCTTCTACGTAACAGGTTTCTTGGGTGTATGTCCCTGAAAGCGTACCGTCGTTACAGCTACGGGTTTGACTGTCACAGGTTTCACCTGCGGGAACACTTGCCGCATCATAAGCCGTAATTGAGCCCCCATGGGCAACTGTGCTGCCCCAAGGCGAGCTACATGATACCGGTGGATCAGGTTCAACAGGCGTATCAGGGTCATCCGGGCAAGCAGCATCTTCACCATCACGCCCTAGAATAACTTCAATGCGATCAACCTCGGTGGCACCATCACGCAAAACCAGCGCAAGGCCCGATGGCATTGAGCCATCAGCCACCCATTCGTGGCCAATACGGGCAGGATCAACACACGCCGTGCCATTAAAGATTTGTTCTGACTCATTACAAATACGTAGGTCTTCTGCAAACTCTTCAAGTTCGCTAACTAAGACCTCTAGGCGGCGTACGGTGCTGGTACAGTTAGCCTGAAGTAGGCTATTGGTATTAACACCGGTTGTACCTGAAAACGCCTGAGCAAATGCAGATACTGGTGCAAACACACACAGCCCTAAAGCCAATGTTAAAACTAATCTTGTCATGTTTTTCACGTTATATACCCCTTAAAAAATCTTACGGACAATGTTGACGAATGCCAGGCCACTGACGTGCAATGTATCCTGCAGCTGGGCCTGCCGTAGACTCTGGAAAGCCTTCACAGCATAGGTAGTATGCACCACCGCTGCGCCCTGGTAAAAAGGCATTGCCCCCCTGATCCCAAGTCACACCATTACGGCGACAAATCCAACGCTCTCGTTCACGAGGTGGTGTAACCTCGGGGTCTTCTTCATCTGGGTCAGTAACTGGCGTGTCTGGATCAGTATCGCCCTCACCCTCTACAATAGTCGCCACGCCGTCTTCGCCATCAAGTGAGTAATTTACACTTGAGCCATCAGGGCGTTGAATAGTCACTGTGGTATCATCAGCATCTTGGCTGAATGAAACCTCAATCGGGTCGGTTGTACGGCAAGCATCTGCTACAGGGTCGTAAAAACGGCTCTCCTGACCGCACTCTTCCATATCTTCCATTAAGGTGATTGATTCAAGAATCTCAGATTCCAAATTCCCTAGCTCAGGCGCTACGGCACCAATTGAACTTGAGGCTGTTGAAATACCACGCGCACTTTTGGTTTGGGCAAAACTTGGCACACTGAAGCATGCAGCTATCACCGCTAGTGTAAATATTTTAGTCCAGTTTCTCATCAGTTACCCCTTCCCCATTCTACTTGTTGTGTACCAAGTAATGGTTGGCATAGTAAGTATGGTTCCCATCAACACGCAGGTTATATACTGGCATATCGTGCGGGTAGCGGTCGCGCCCTTCAATGCGTTTAATCTTCATGGTTTTGCCGCCTTCTAGGATAAGCACATCGCCTTTTTCAAGGTATGTAGGTGTCCCATTTTCGCGAATAAACTTAGGATTACGCATTTCAGTTTGCGCCGGATCAATAGCCTTCCAACCGTCTTTGGTCATAAACGGGTGTTCGGCCGTTACAAAGTAATCGCCGCCATTAAAGGCATATAGTTTTTGCTCTTGAATATCGTGCGTCAACACCTCTTGCACGGTGTTATGTTTCCCATCCATACCCAGAACAACATCACCTACAACAACCTGTTCGATTGGTTTTTGTGTACCATCAATAAGGGTAACTTGAGTGCCTGCAATAAAGCATGTGGTCGTGCTCTTAGAACAACGAGTTGTTTCGCCGCCGCTTGAGCAGGTCCAACAACAACCAGCGCCACACCAGTCACCGCCAAAGGCAGCAAACGTACCAACGGTACAAGCGTTGGTGCTACCACCAATCAAACCATAACCGGCAGCACAGCCAGTCGCTGGGCCACACACAGGTGCGGGGCCACGAACTTCTTCGTCATCATCACCTGGGTCTTCAGGATCAACAGGAGGGTCTTCAGAACCACCGTCGTCTACATCTGGGCAGGTAGCATCTTCACCATCACGGCCTAGAATAACCTCAACACGGTCAACCTCGGTGGTACCATCACGCATAACCAGCGCAAGGCCCGATGGCATTGAACCATCCGCCACCCATTCGTGGCCAATACGTGCTGGATTAACACAAGCCGTACCGTTAAAAATTTGTTCTGACTCGTTACAAATACGAAGGTCTTCCGCAAACTCTTCAAGTTCGTCAACCAGCACACGCAAACGACGTACAGTGTCCGTACAGCTTGCCTGACGCAGACTTTCTGAGTTCACACCAGAAGTGCCCGATAACGCCTGCGCATAACTCGGCACTGGCCCTAGTGTGCAAAGCAATACAAACAGCACAAGGGCGCAGAAACCTAAAGCTTTAAGAGTGCGGCTTAGCGGGTGTAGCATCGCTCAGCCTCCACGTTACAAACAGCACATGTGTTAACGCGGTAATTCACGTTACGAAGGGTACAGTTAGGATCACCATTACATGCACGGTCCAAAATATTGAAGTTATTACACTGCGGGCGACCACGGCACCAGCCGTCAAAGTCCCACTGCCATGGACGACATGTGGTCACAGGCTCGCGCACAGTACAGGTACGGTTGGTGTAAGAACCTGAAAGCGTACCGTTATCACAGTTACGTGTTTGGTCGTTACAAGTTTCAGTACTACCCACAGAGGCTGACTCGTACGCAGTTACACTACGACCATGGGCCAATATGCCGCCCCAAGGTAGTGGGCAAACAGCAGGGTCTTCCACTGTACAGTTTTGGTTTGTAAAGCTGCCAGAAAGTGTGCCGTTATCACAGCTACGTGTTTCTTGGTTACAGCGGCCACCATAGGCCACTGAGCTCGCTTGGTAAGCAGTTACACTGCGACCGTGCCCCAGTGTGCCACCCCATGGGAGCGTACAATCAACTGGATCTTCATCAGGGTCTTCAACAGAGCAGTTACGGTTACGGTATGAACCTGTTAGAACACCGCCTACACATGTACGAACCTGACCTTCACAGCTTTCGCCTTCAGGCACGCTGCTTTCGCGGTAGGCATATACTGTATCGCCTTCTTCCATCGTACCGCCCCAAGGCGCCGTACAGGTTAGAGGGTCTACATCAGGGTCTGATGTGCCTTCACATTCAATATCAGAACCGTTTGCGCCGCCAATCACTCGGGCAGCGGCAAATGAATCGTTATCTACGTTTTGGAACGCAAGTGTCGCCCCAGTGTCAGGGCGTAAAAATTCGTGATCAGGAGAAATAATCGGGGTAACACAGCCAGTACCATCATAAATTTGGCCGTTTTGGTTACATTCAACGTACTGGTTAATAATCTGACGCACTTCAATAAGGCGTTGGTTCAAGGTTAGAGCCTCACCGCGACAGCTATTGACGACTGATGTCTCTCGGCCAGCGTTAAAGCTACCTGCGCTATATGACTGCGCATGCGCAATTTGTGGTGAAACAAGCCAACCCGTAGCCAAAACGAGTGTGTAAAATGCATATTTTAAGTAGTTCATTACCGACATATCCAATCCCCAGATATTAAATTCCACAGTTTTATGTATCTAAGCATAAGTTTATTACTGACCATGCATAAACAAAAAACCTCCCAAACTGTTAAGTCTGGGAGGTTTATGCGTTAAAAATGTAACGCTTACGCTAAAAGCATAAGCTTACGACGGGTTTTTGGGCCGATGATAGTCCAACTCGCGCTGAACAACTTCGAAGGTAATATCTGCCGGGCACACTTCTGCAAAAGCATAGTGCTGGCGGCAAAGCTGGTCGAAGTTGGCCTTGGTCGAAGCGTCAAGCTCGGTGTAGCGCTGGCAGCCCGAGGGCATACCATCGCGTCCACTGCTATTTGCCCAACACACCCTGCGGCGGTCAAAGTCGTAATTGATGAAATCATCACGACGGTCAGCGTAGGGGTGAACGATGTAGTTCAAGGCATTGCCACCAGAAGCTTCAACCGGATTGGGTGCAACACCGTCAACTTGGCCGGGGTTCGGCGTGGGTGTCGGGGTTGGTCCAGGGGTCGGGCTGGGAGTGGGCGTAGCTTCAGGCGTCGGAGTTGGCGCCGGCGTCGGAACAGGGGTTTCACCGGGGTTCGGTGTGGCCTCAGGTTCAGGCGTCGGCGCTGGCGTAAAATCCGGCGTTTGCTCCACAATCGGGGCCTTGGCCGTATCACCAGCGGTGCTGTTGAACGCAGAGTTTGCGAACATCAGCGCACCGCCCACAACCAGCACCAGAGCTGCAATCAGCAGCACCAGCTTGGTCATCCCGCCGAAAAAGCTTTTGTCCTTGCGGCGTTGGGCTTCTTCGATGGCAGCGAGGTCGCTTTTCGAATACATAACCTTGCGCCGCTCGGGCTTGGGCTTGGCTTCGAAAACGTCTTCGGTGGTTTTGGTGATGTCACGCCCCGTCGGGGTGAGGTACTTTTCAGTACGGGTGACGGTGCGACGCTTGAGCTCCATTTCGGGCTCAGCAGATTTGGTCTTGGCTTTCTCTGCTTTCGCAGCGCGGGCCTTGGCCATGGGGTCCGTAGCAGTGTCCTTGGTGGACGGCTTCTTCGGGCCCTTTTTGGTGTCATCAGACATAGGGATTTCTCCGTGCAAGAGGTCTAGAAAAAGAGGAAAAAGTAAGAGAGATGAATTGATACCCCTCATAAATAAGCTTTTTCATGAAAAAATACAAGTGTTCAGGTATTTAGCAGCGCAAAGATAATTGCTTTTATGTGCATCTGGCTGTATAAACGCTGGCATGACAAAGAACATTCGAAACTTCTCAATTATTGCCCACATCGACCATGGTAAATCTACCTTGGCCGACCGTATTATTGAAGCCTGCGACGGCATTGATAAGCGCGAAATGAAACAACAACTCCTTGATAGCATGGACATTGAGCGTGAGCGTGGCATTACCATTAAAGCCAACGCCGTGCGCCTTTCGTACAAAGCGAAAGACGGTGAGACCTACCAAATCAACCTGATTGATACCCCAGGCCACGTTGACTTTTCGTACGAGGTTTCACGTTCGCTTGCCGCCTGTGAAGGTGCCCTTCTGGTGGTTGATGCCTCACAAGGTGTTGAAGCTCAAACATTGGCTAACGTATACCTAGCCCTTGATAACGACCTTGAGATTATTCCTGTTCTTAACAAAGTGGACCTGCCTTCAGCTGAGCCTGAGCGCATTGCCATGCAGATTGAAGAAATTATCGGCCTAGACGCTGCCGAAGCCCTACCTGTTTCAGCTAAAACAGGTGTTGGTGTTCCTGAGATTATTGAAGCTTTGGTCAACAAAGTGCCTGCCCCTAAGGGTGACGAAAACGGCCCACTAAAAGCAATGCTTGTTGACGCTTGGTACGACAACTACCTTGGTGTGATGATTTTGGTGCGTGTGATTGATGGCGAAATCAAAAAAGGCCAAAAGATTAAGTTTATGTCGAACGACGTGGCCTACACCGTAGAACGTGTTGGCTTGATGGGCGCAGGTAAACGCGTCATTTGCGACAGCCTAAAAGCTGGTGAAGTAGGCTTTATTACCGCCGCCATCAAAGAAGTTGCCGATACCAACGTGGGTGACACCATTACCGATAACGCCAAACCATGTGCCGAAGCCCTACCCGGCTTTAAAGAAGTACAGCCAATGGTATTCTGCGGCCTATACCCAACCGAAGGTGACGATTACGAAAAACTACGTGATGCGCTAGCTAAGCTGCGCCTAAACGATACGTCATTCACCTACATGACTGAAACTTCAGCCGCGCTTGGCTACGGTTTCCGTTGTGGTTTCCTTGGTTTGTTGCATATGGAAATTGTGCAAGAACGCTTGGAACGTGAGTTTGATTTGGACCTTGTAACAACGGCCCCAGGTGTTGTGTACCGTGTGATTACAACCTCAGGCGAAGAAGTTGAGGTACAAAACCCGGCTGATCTACCAGACCCACAAAAGATTAAAGAAATTCAAGAGCCTAAAATTAAGGCCACCATCATGGTGCCTGAAGAGCACGTTGGTGCGGTTCTTAAACTTTGTACTGAGCGTCGCGGCGAGCAAATCGGCATGACCTACCACGGCAACCGCGTGATGATTAACTACCGCCTACCGCTGAACGAAGTGGTGCTTGATTTTTATGACCGCCTAAAAAGTGTCACCAGTGGCTATGCCTCATTTGACTATGAGCATGCAGGCTACGAAGCAGGCAGCCTTGTGCGTGTTGATATTATGGTGAACGGTGAATCTGTTGATGCACTATCACTTATCGTGCACCGTGAATTTGCTGAAACTCGCGGCCGTGCCTTGCTGAAGAGCATGAAAGGGCTTATCCCAAGCCAGATGTTTGAAGTGGCGCTACAAGCTGCTATTGGTGGCAAGATTATCGCCCGTGAAACTGTGCGTGCCCTGCGTAAAGACGTTTTGGCCAAATGTTACGGTGGTGACGTAAGCCGTAAACGTAAACTGCTAGAAAAGCAGAAGAAGGGTAAAAAACGTATGAAGAGTGTGGGTAAAGTAAACATCCCACAAGAAGCCTTCCTTGCGGCCCTTAAACTTGGCGACGATTAATAGATTATAAACTTATGAATCAATACCTCGACCTTAACGACCTCAAGAGCTTTAATAAAAAGCCGCAGTGGTTTGGGTTGGGGTTTATTCAATTAAAGCTCGACGCCACCCGCCGCCTACACTTCTGGGACCCCACTTTGGCCGAACTTGTAAACGAGGCCGAACTGCACGACCACCGCTATGATTTTACAAGCACTGTTCTTGCGGGCAGTATTGACCATATTGTTTATGAATTTACCGAAGACCCTGCAGGCGACCACCAAATGTGCGAGGTTTTTTGCCAGCCTGAAAAATCAGCCGAGCCTCGTGTTCTTAAAACAGGTACCGTGACTAAGACTGAGCGCCATACCTTTAATAAAGGTGACAGCTATACCTTTAAACAAGGGCAGTTCCATCAGGGTGTATCGGCCAGTGCTGTGACCTACCTTGAGCGTGGCAAAATTATGTGCGACACCGCCCGTATTATCCGCCCTACATCAGAGGCTGAAAACTGGCTATGCCCGTTCACTACAAAGCTGACCGAAGCCGAAGCTTGGGCCGCTATTGATTCTATTTTAAAGAAACTAAAAGCAGCGAACGCTGCTTAGTTATCACCGCTGATTACCCAAACTTTACTTCGCTGCTTAGGTCAAGCAGGCTCATGCAACGGTCAACCAGTTGTTCAACTCCGTATAGGGTATCAAGGCGGTGCCATGTAATACGGCCTGGGTTCAAAAGCAGCTGTTTTTCGTGGTGCACAAGGTCGGTATCATATTCACCCTCATCCCCACTACGATGCTGCATACGTGCGACAATACGTTTTTGCGCCACATCCGCCGGCACGCTACACCAAATACCCGTGAACTGAATACCTTTGTGGTGGCAAATATTCTCAAGGCTATCACGGTCACTTTCGTCAGCGTACACACCGTCAATCACGGCATTAAAGCCTGAGTCTAAAACAAAACCGAGGCGCTCTTCGAGGCCACGATATGTTTTTTCTGAATGTTCTTCATTATAAGCTGCAAGCGGGGCCTTGGCTTCAACAGGGCAGCCGTAAAGGTGTTTACGCACAGCGTCTGAGCGCACGTGCACCGCCATAAAACGTGGCGCAAGCGCGCGGCCCAGTGTGGTTTTACCAGCGCCCGAAAGACCACCAATGGCCACAACACGCTTACCAACTTGCTGGCTTAAAAACACCAAAGCAAACTCGGCCGCATTCGTTGATTGGGCCTGAAGGTCACTTTTGCGACGGCTCTGGGTTTCAATCTGGCAGGTACGTGAAAGATCGAGCGCTTTATGCAAAGCATGTAACGCCCCATAAAAATAAGCAAGGCGCAGGCCGCTAAAATCATCTGTTTTTTTCAGGTAGCGGTTTAGGCCAATAAGGGCAAGGTCCTTACGGTCTTTCATCACAAGAGCAAACAGTACGCCCGCAAGGTCGGCAATGGTATCAGTTACGCCAATACTTGGGATATCACGCACGTGGGTTTCTTGGCGGTGCACAAGCAGGCTGTTGTTACGCACAAGCTCGGCCGCAAACATTTTACGTAGGCTTACAATAAGGTCAGGGTCAAAGCAGCCTTCGGCGGCCTCTAGGCCAGCGAGAAGGTCTTCAATTTCTTTATTAAGCTCTTTTGGGCTATTGCCAATGGCAGGAGGGGCATCGTCATGCGCAATGGCACGTTCATCAATCAGGTCGGTAATAGCATCCTCTGTGATGCTGTTACCCGGTTGTTCGAGAAGGTCTTCAATGTGCGTCATGTAATGCTCTATGAATTCGCTTTTGTACTTATTAATAATATAGCATACCCGAAAAGGAGTGTGTTTTGATACACGCTTTTTGCTTTTACACCCCCATCATGGGCATGATAATTTGAAGGTACAAGCCCTACAGTTAAAAACTGTGCAAAAAAGGCGCCAATATCAGTCCAACACACAAATAAACAGAGCAGCATGAAGCATTTATTTATCGATATGCCCCTCAAGGCCAACACCACCATTAACCTTGAGCGCAACCTGGCCCGCCGCCTTACCCGTGTGCTGCGCTTTAAGCAAGGCCACAAGTTTGTACTCTTTAATGGTAAAGACGGCCTGTTTGAAACCACACTTACCGATATTGAAAACGGCGTTGCAACCCTTGGCGACTGTTTGCAACAACAGCCTGCCCCGCAACACACAGCCCTTTACCTAGCCCTTACAAAGCGTGACGCTTTTGACCGAGCCGTGCGCCAAGCTACCGAAATGGGTATTGACCATATTTACCCGGTTGAGACTGAGTTTTCAGTCCCCGATAAATTAAAGACCGAACGCCTCGACACCATTATTCAAGAGGCCGCAGAACAATGCGAACGCCTGACTTTACCTATTTTGCATCCGCACCAACCGCTTAAAACAGCGCTGGAACAGGCTGAAGGTAAAATTTTCTGGGCGGATGAATCGGTTGCGAAAGAAAACACATTAGGCCAATGGGGCAGCAACCCCACAACCCTGAACGATGGTCTACTTATTGGCCCTGAGGGTGGCTTTTCAGATACAGAGAAACAACAATTGCGCAGCCATGCAAAAATTGTCCGCGTGGGCTTAGGACAGCACATTTTGCGGGTTGATACTGCCGTGTGTGTAGGCATTGGTCGGTTTTTTGACCACCTTCAAGCATAAAAGGGCTTTATTTTGCCAAAACCTTAGGCTAATGTAGGCGCGATAAGTCGTCAGACTATAATAACCGTCAAAAAACCAGATTTTTCGGAGAATACAAAATATGTGGCGTTGGCTAGCAAGCATCCTAACTGTAGCAGCAACTTCTATTGAAAGTGCATTTGCTGCGGCAGCAACTGAAACAGCTCACTGGGGTGGGTTCCAAACAGCAAACGGCCCCGTGGCTGAATTTGTTGTTGGTACATACAACATTGTTTTCTGGATTTGCTTGGCAATCTACATTTTGGTGCAAGGTATTATCATCATCAGCATTTTCGCTTTCCGTAAGCGCAAAAACCGCACTGAAAAAGACGCTGCTAAATTCTCTCACAACACAGGCATCGAAATCCTGTGGACGGTTATCCCTGTAATTATCTGCATGTTCATTGGTATTAAAGCGTACCAAGGCATCATGTTCATCAAGACCGTACCTGAAGACGCTATCGCCGTTGACGTTATCGGTTATCAATTTAACTGGGACTTTGACTACCCAGACCACGACATCAGCATCCCGTTTACCGATGCCAACATTGCCCCACTAAAAGAAGCTGGCATTAACAACCCTGTTAAAACCATGGTTGTGCCACAAGGCAAAAACGTTGTGCTGAACATTACAGCTAAAGACGTACTACACGCTGTGTACGTGCCTGCCCTTGGTATTAAGAGTGACGCGATCCCAGGTCGTATTACCTACTCATGGTTCAACGCTACAGAAACTGGCGACTACCTAGGCCAGTGTGCTGAGCTTTGCGGCCCGAACCACGGCGAAATGTACTTTAACGTACGTGTATTGCCTGAAGCTGAGTGGGAAGCTTGGGTTGACGCTGAGCGTAAGAAAAAAGGTCTTGAGCCTTACTACGCCAAAATCCCTGCCCCAACTGAAGTTGCCGTTGAAGACAACAGCGTTGGCGTATCAGACGTTCAAGAATAACAACATTCTGGTAACACATGGCCAAAGTTAAAGCAGCTCCTCAAGCCCCAAAAGCAGCCCAACCAAAGGGTCCGCTTCTTAAGTTGCTGGTACTTACCGCATTGATGACGTTTATCGTTATTGTGCTAGGCGCCGCCACACGTGTGGCTGATGCTGGCCTTTCATGCCCAGACTGGCCAACCTGCTACGGCCAGTGGTTCCCGTTCCCTGCCCCTGAAGGTGGCTACCACGCTGAAGGCATTACCTACACACTGACCCAAGTTCTGCTAGAGTGGACGCACCGCCTCACAGCATCGCTTACGGGTTTCTTGCTTTTAGCCTCATTGTTCTTTGCTTATAAATTCCGTAGTGAAAACAAGCGCGTGTTCCGTGTGGGCCTGTTTGCGCTGCTTGCGCTCCTGACCCAAGTTAAAATGGGCGGTATTACCGTTTGGCTTGATAACATCAACTGGTCAGTGGCCCTACACCTTGGCAACGCCATGATTTTCTACAGTCTTCTTATTGCGATGATTTCAGCAGCTGTTCGCCCAGCGAATGTGACCCCTATTAAAGCAGCGCTCCGCACCAAGCTATTGATGGTGCTGGCTTACGTCATGGTGTTCTTTACCATGCTTGCTGGTGCCATGGTTTCAACCACCCACGCTGGTGGCGTATGCGGTGGCCTATTTGATTGTGTTGGCTCATGGTGGCCGGCAGATGATGTGGCGCAGCAAATCCACATGATTCACCGCTACATGGTGGCGCTTACAATCTTCACGCTTTTGGCGCTACGCATTGAAGCCCGCCGTGAGCACCCAGCCCTTAACAAAACAGCTAAAGTGGCTGAAGCCTTTATTATTGTGCAAATTGCGCTGGGTATCCTGACCCTTTACAGCTTCTCGCACTATGCAAACTTCTACCAATTCCTGAGTGTGGCGCACCTTGCATGGGGTACCGTACTTCTAACTGTTGTTCTTACTGGCTGCCTAAAACTACTTTGGGGCGAGAAAGATCCAACCATCAAAATTATGCCTGGCCACCCATAAGGGCAGCCATTTATTAATCAGGGGGGCTTAAAATGCACGACCTTCTTCATCCACTGACCGACGCTGACGTTGAGCTAATTGAAATCGCTAAAAACAAAATTAAGCAGCGTTACCGCCGCCGCTGGCACCAGCTGGCAGCCGCCATGCGTACCAAAGACGGTAAAATTTACACAGGTATTCATATCGATGCGTATGTATCGTCACTAGCGGTTTGCGCTGAGCAAGTGACCCTTGGCACTGCGCTCACCGAAGGCGAAGTTGACATTGACACCATCGTTGCTGTGCGTCACCCTAAGCCAGAATCTGAAGACCCTGAAGTACGCGTTGTAACCCCATGTGGCCGCTGCCGTGAAATGATTTGCGACTACGGTAAAGATGCTTGGGTGATTATTTCGCACGAAGGCCAGTTGATGAAAACCAAAGCCATCAACATGCTGCCTGAAAAATACTACCTACCGGGTATCAACAAAGGCAACTAAGCCTCAATAAAATAATAAGGCCCATACTTATGCCACAACTCGCCCGCGACATTATTGCCCTTTCAAAGCCACGCATTATTTTGCTGTTGGTGATTACTTGCTTGGGCGCAATGTTTGTGGCCACCCGTGGCAACATGTACCTTATTTCATTCCCCCTTGCTTTCTGGACGTGCCTTGGCCTTGCTTTGTCAGCCGCTGGCGCAAACATGGTGAATATGTGGTACGACCGCGATATTGACGCTGTGATGTCTCGCACGCAGCGCCGCCCGCTGCCGCAAGGTCGCCTGCATCCGCTATTTGTTCTAGGCCTTGGTGGTGTGCTTGGTGTTTCAGCCTTTATGTTGCTGTGGTGCACCGTTAACCTGCTTACAGCCCTGATGGCCGCTTCGGGCTACCTATTTTACGTCTTCATTTACACCATGTTCCTAAAGCGCCGCACCGTTCAAAACATCGTAATTGGTGGTGCCGCTGGTGCCTTCCCACCGCTTGTAGGTTGGGCCGCTGTACAAAACAGCCTAGACCCAACAGCATGGTTTATGTTTGCCGTTATCTTTTTCTGGACGCCGCCGCACTTCTGGGCGCTGGCACTTTACAAATGTAAAGACTACACAAAAGCAGGCGTGCCGATGCTACCTGTTGTAAAAGGTGATGAAGTAACAAAACGCCAAATGATGTTTTACCTTTTGATTTTGGTAAGCCTGACCCTAAGCGCTGTTTTGTTTGAACCTACCTTCGGTATGATTTACTTCCTATCGGCTTTTGTATTGGGTGGTATCTGGATTTTCAAAACATTCCGCCTGATGCGTGCTGACGACATTGCTTTTGCACCTGATGTTTTCAAGTTTTCGCTCTACTACCTTGCCTTCCTATTTTTGGCTATGGTGGTGGATACCTTCATCGTTTTGTAGTTTTTGCGCCTTAAAAACCACAAACCGTTCTGAATACTCATAAAAATCGCACTTTTTTGCGCTCTTACCCTTGTAAGTGCATATTTCCGCCCTACACTTTTATTAATAAGGAATAACAAGGGGTTAAAGGGTTAACATAATGGGGCAAAAACCACCTAAAGTAATTTATGGCCGTCAGGTGCCTGAAGCTGTTTCAAGAAACAGTTTCAGAGACATGGTGCGCCAAAAAGCTTTCAAGTTTGGTGTTGTGGTTGCGGGCGCACTTTCGTTGGCCTCTAGCCAGCCTGAGCCTGAGCCACAGTACGAACCTGCCTTAACCTCTCAAATTGCAAATGACCGTGTAAAAGCGGAAGAAGCTGCCATCGAGCAAGCTTACGGTAACATGGTGATTATCCCTGTTGAATTTATGGACGAGTTTGCTGAAAACCCTAACTCAAACCAAGTGCGCGATAATGGCCAGTCGCTTCAGCCTTACTTTAAGCTGATTGACCGTGACCGTGTGTACCAAGACATTTTGGACGGCTTTAATGGCGCAGGTGAGTTTGACCCTGATGCACCAAACAAGGCCAGCGCCAGTGTGTACATGCCTGAAGATCATCCAGAAGAGCTTGAAACCAATAACGAGCGTGTGGCCCACACCTTTGCCACCAGCATGGTTGACGATATGATTGGCGGTAGCCTAGGTGTCGCCCGACCTGTTTTGCTAACACCACACCAAACCGAACAAGTGACTCAAGCCAACGGCATTGAACATGTGCGAGGCTGTGCGGTTATTGTAATGCCTGAAAGCATGAGCGCTGATGATTTTGTATCGCGATTCTCTCGCGTTGGCTCAATGCAAAGTGTTGAGCGTTACGACGTTGCAGATTTCCACCAAGCGATTGCGAACCACGAGTTTACCCACTGCGTGACCAGCCGCCGTGGCATGCCAACTTGGAAAAACGAAAGCATGGCTGATATGTACGCCGTGGCACGCCACATCCAAATTAATGGCGATGATGGCTTTGCCCAAGCGTGGCGTGATATGCGTAACATGAACGTGATTAGCATTGGCGACACAGGACACGACACTGTGCCGATGCTTGACCGTGCGATTCCAGTCCTACTAGAAGCGGAACGCAACGGCGAGCTAGACAACCTAAACCCTAAGCAACTTTTTGAATACGCCATGGGTCAAACAGCGCGTTCACAAGGACAAACCATCGCTGAAATGTTTGACGACCTTGAAGTTGAAGTGAACGCCCGTGGTGAAGCCTTTAAAGATATGGAAGGTGCCGTGAAGTCAGACGGTGGTGTGCGCACCCTTGATATTGACGCCGCCCGCGCCAAAGGCCTTTCAACCCTAGAAATTCGTGCCGCACAGCGTGTGCAAGCCAGCTGGCAGCAATCATTCGAAAACATCTTCGAAGACCCTGCCGCTGAAGAAGCACTGTTCTGCGAAGTGGGCAGCAGCCTATTTGAAGAAGGTGCACAGCTAAGCAAAGAAGAGCGTGCTTACGCCATGGCCCGCTACCGCGACAACCTAGACAACCTTATTGCCACGCAAGAAAACACCCGCGAAGCTTACGAAGCCGTAAGCGTGCAAGCATGGCGCCTTAACAACCAGCGCCACCGCCTTGTTGCTGAACATGGCACTGAAGAAGCTGTGCGCCGCCAAGCCACCGAGCGTGACCGCACAGGCCTAACGGCACACGAAAAAGCCATCGTGCTAGAAGGCTACCGCCTAGAGCTTGAAGTTGAATTAGGCATCGACCGCAACCAACCACAACAAACACAGGAGCGAGACCTTGTCAGCTAATAAAAATACTCAGAATTTCGGTCGTCAAGCCCCTATTGAAGTTGCAAAATCATCTACCCGTGCGTGGTTAAAACGTACAGGCCTTGCCAGCATGATTGCAGCGGCCAGCCTTGTGGCCACAAATGATGTTAAAGCGCAAGATGTGCACCCACTCCACTCACCCGTTGCGGCTGAGCGCATTGCCGCCGAGGTTGAAGCTATTGAAGCAGCCTTCCGCTACGAGATTGATATTGTAAACGTTGACCAAGACAAATACACCGACGCTGGTGACACCATGTTTGACCCAGATGGCCCTGAAGGCGAAGCTGGTGCTGTGCGTATTTACTACTCACCCCGCATTGCCGAACTTGAGGCCGACCTACTTGAAGCTTTTAATGCCGCTGGTACCTTTGATAACCGTGAAGGTGAGCAACCTCTTGATATGGCGGCTTACCTGCCTGAAGACCAATTTAATGCTCAAGCCGATGAGGTTAACCAAATCTTGGCGCGCAACATGGCTCAAAGCAGCATGGCCAGCCTTGTGACCGCTCAACCGACCGGCGCCTACGCTGTGCCTATGGATTTTGATAACGGTGAAGGTGGCAAAATGCGTGTTTGCCTTACCCGCCTTGTGCCAAGCCACACCGATGAAGATACTTTCATGGGGAGCTTCCTTGGTGGCCTAAGCACCCGTGGTATTGACCATGAACTTGCAGACCTTCAGCAGTACGTTGCCAACCACGAGTTTGCCCACTGCCTCACACACGAAAATGGCATGCCAACTTGGGTTGGTGAAACCTTGGCAGACTCATACGCCCTAACCCGCCACATGCAACTGAATGGCGAAGATGGCTTTGCCGATACTGTTTTAAGCATTCGCCGTGTAAACGCCTTCCGCGCTGGCGGTGGTGGCCATAACACCGTGCCGGGGCTAGAACGTCTTATCCCTCGCCTGCGTGAAGCACATGCCGAGGGCCGCCTTGAAGGCCTAAACCCACGTGAAATCCGCGACCTAAGCTTTGAGCTTTTGCTGGGTTCGACCGAGCAAGAAGTAACCCAATCAGCGGATGCCTTGGCGAAAGAATTCAACCGTCAAAAATTCGACTACATGTTCTTGCAGCAAGCAGGCGAAGGTCGTGACGGTCGCCTTGCCATTAAAGACGATGTACCACCTGCCGTAGCTGAACGCTTGCAGGGCACTGTTGATAGCGTCAACGTGGCCTTAACGCACCTTTCACGCCCGAATGTGGTATTGAATGCGGCCGAAGTAAACTCGTCAGAAGCTGAAATGGACTTCCGCGAGAACATGGATGAATACGTTGCGACACAAGCCTCAAGCCAAGTGGCGCTTGAAGGTGTGCAGGCACGCTTGTTCAGCATGGACCGCCTTGAGGAAGCCTACATCGCTGAGCACGGGGCAGAAGGCATCAACGAGCTACACGAAGCATTTGGCGCAGATAAAATCTCATTCGCCCGTAAGCGTGAGATTTACCAAGGCTACGAACAACAGCTTGAATACCAAGTTGCAATGGAAGCTGAGCAAGAGCAAGACCGCGCAGCCCTTGCTATGCGATAAATAGCCGCGAAATAAGCTAAAAATACACGCGCTATTTTACGCGTACTATTTTAGTTCAGCCCGCCCCCAACCTATGCTATGAATTGGGGTATGACACAACGTAACCGCCAAAAAGAAATTCAGCGCCACGGGATTATCCTGGCGATTTTGGGTGCCGGCATGCTGGCCTTGGCCTTTGGCTTTGTGCCAATGTACCGTACGTTTTGCCAAATCATTGGTATTCCTGTGCCGCAACTGGGCACCGAAATGACCCCACAAAAAAGCAGCAATATTATCGGTGAAGACAACCGTTACATTACCGTGCGTTTTATTGGCAACTCAGCCACAGGCGTACCTGTTGAATTTGGCCCACGTGTTAAAACCATTCACGCTAAAGTGGGCGAGCCTGTGCTGACCGCCTATGACGCCACAAACCTTAGCCCCAACAACATGAAGGGCCAAGCCGTTCACACTATTGTTGCCATGGGTGATGCTGTGGGCCGTGATGCTGCAAAATACGTTGAACTTGTGCAGTGTTTTTGCTTTGAAGAGCAAATGTACCCCGGTAGCACTGATGTGACGCTGCCGCTGAGCTTCACCATCCGTGGAGACCTGCCAAAAGGCGTGCATACCCTTACTTTTGCCTACACCCTTTTTGAAATGGATGACGAATAATCCGTTCACCCGCCTAACCTTGCGCAAGCAAACGCGCCACACACCCTTAAAATATAAGCAAAAACTTAACCCACACGGGCGATTCTGGACTTTATTCACCCTATAAATGGTGATATAAACATGCTGCAGGCTTTCTATGCGCCTGCCTGAATGAATTTTATTTGGTAAAGAAAACAATAGGAAAACCTTCATGAGCCACGCGACCACAGCTGATGCACATCATGATCATGCCCCAACTAAAAAGGGCTTCATGCACTACCTAACAACTGTAAACCATAAAGACATTGGTTTGATGTACCTGATGACATCACTAACCTTCTTCTTTATTGGCGGCCTGTTTGCGATGTTTATTCGCGCAGAGTTGATGCAAGAAGGCTACCAGCTGGTTGGCCAAACCATCACGCTTCTTGAGTTCGGCTCATTCAAGTGGGATGTAAGCTTTAGCGCTGACTTCTTTAACCAAATGACGGCGATGCACGCCACATTTATGATTTTCTTTGCGATTATCCCTGCTCTACTTGGTCTTGGTAACTACGTTGTGCCAATCATGGTAGGCTCACCAGATATGGCGTTCCCACGTTTGAACAACTGGTCATTCTGGATTTTGCCTTTCGCAGGTATGCTTATGCTAGGTTCTTTCCTAGTGCCAGGTGGCTCAAACGCCGCTGGTTGGACAATCTACCCACCGCTCACAAGTGCGCAGTACTCACCAGGTGCTGGTATCGATATGTGGATTTTGGCGGTTCACCTAGCAGGTGCTAGTTCTATCCTAGGTGCGATTAACTTTATTGTAACCATTATGAACATGCGTGCCCCAGGCATGACACTGATGAAAATGCCTTTGTTCGTATGGTCAATCCTGATTACAGCTTGGCTACAGCTTATCGCAACCCCTGTACTTGCAGGCGCGATTACAATGCTGCTAACCGACCGTAACTTTGGTACCAGCTTCTTTAACATGGCCGGTGGTGGTGACCCTGTGTTGTTCCAACACATTTTCTGGTTCTACTCACACCCAGCTGTGTACATTATGATTCTGCCTGCTTTTGGCGTTATCTCAGAAGTAATTGCAACATTCTCACGTAAGCCGCTATTTGGTTACATCACCATGGTATGGGCGATGGCCGGTATCGCGATTTTGGGTTGTGTTGTATGGGCTCACCACATGTTTACCGTAGGTATGGACCCACGTGCACAAACAGCCTTTATGTTTATGACCATGGTTATTGCCGTACCAACAGGTGTAAAAATCTTTAACTGGCTAGCCACAATGTGGGGCGGCGCGATTGACTTCACCGTACCGATGAAGTTCGCCACTGCCTTTGTGGGTATGTTCACAATTGGTGGTCTATCAGGTGTTATGCTTGCGGCTCCTCCGATTGACTACGCTGTACACGATACATACTTCGTAGTTGCACACATTCACTACGTACTATTTGCAGGTTCATTCCTAGGTATTATGGCGGGTGTATACTACTGGTTCCCTAAATTTACAGGCCGTATGTACAACAAGAAGCTAGGTAACATCCACTTCTGGCTAACATTTATTTTCTCAAACCTAACATTCTTCCCAATGCACTTCTTGGGCATGATGGGTATGCCACGTCGTATCCCGAACTACCACCCAATGTACACTGACCTTAACTGGTTGGCGTCGGTAAGTTCATTTGCTCTTGGTGCAGCTCAGATCATCTTGGTGATTAACTTTATGTACTCAAAACGTAAAGGTAAGCCAGCTGGTGATAACCCATGGGGTGCCGAAACTCTAGAATGGACAGTTTCAAGCCCTCCACCAGAGCACAACTTCCTTAAGTTGCCTGTTGTTAAATAAGCAGCTTAAATTTGTTTAGAAACGAAGGGTCGCAAGACACATGACACAAAAAGCAACATCGATGGATGACAAACAAATGGCCGAAATTTACGCCAAGACGCGTAAAAAGAACGTCGTTATGCTCGTCAGCCTATTGGTATTTGTGTTTAGCCTTGTGGCCCTAAGTTTTGTAATTCGTATTAACTACATTAAGGGCTTAGCAGACTAATGGCAGATACTCCTAAGAAAACAGCCGCCAAAAAACCGGCAGCTAAAAAAACCACTGCGAAAAAGACAACCACTAAAGCAGCACCTAAAAAAGTAGCGGCCAAAAAGCCTGCAACTAAAACAGCTGCAAAGAAAGCGGCCCCTAAAGCGGCGACTAAAAAGGTTGCGACTAAAGCTACCCCGAAGAAAACTGCTGCTAAAAAGCCAGTTGCCAAGAAAACAGCCGCTAAAAAAGCGCCTGCTAAAAAGCCTGCAACAAAGACCGCAGCTAAATCAGCCGCTAAATCAGCAACGGCAAAACAAGCCACTAAAAAAGTAGCTTCACAAAAGAAAACTCTTGAGTCATCAGCTTCAAACGGCGCTTTGCACTACGATAAAGTGGCCCTACTTAAAGAATACTCAGGCACTTTTGACATGATGATGAAAGCAACCGTTATCAGCATTGGCTGTGTATTGCTTTACTTCTTTATGATGGTGACCTTCCTTGGCGGGTTTAGCCACGAAAAAACAAATTCATTCGCTGAACACTTTGGCGATCGTATCGACATTGGTGCAAACTACGATGGTTTGAAACTACCAATGTACTCGACCGACGAATAATTAACGCATAACCGACGAACCGGAGACCACTCTCATGGCTGGACACAAACAAGACCACGACTTTTACATCCCAGGGAATTCAATTTGGCCCCCACTAAGCTGCCTAGGCCTAGGCCTTTGCATGTTTGGTTTGCTAAACCTGCTTAAATTCTCTGCCTTCACAGGTAAGGCCCTTCTTGCTGTAGGTATGATTATCCTACTTGTAGGCGCAGGCCAATGGTTCCGCGTTCTGATTAAAGAAGCACGTGAGCGCGGCTTTGACACCACACCAAAGGTTATCGACCTTGCAAACCGCTACGGCATGGTGTTCTTTATTGTATCTGAGCTTATGTTCTTTGCTGGCTTTTTTGCGGCATACTTCTACATTTACGGCTTTAACATTGAGTGGCCACCAGCAAACATTGAAGTGCTGACCATTCACCTGCCAACAATTAACACGCTGCTTCTACTAACGTCAGGCGTAACAATCACATGGTCACACCATGCGTTGATTCACGGCGACCGTGATGAGTGCAAGAAGTTCTTGATGATGACCTGGATCTTGGGCGTTATCTTCCTTGCGTGCCAAATGTTCGAATACAGCCACGCTGCGTTTGGTCTATCAAGCGGTGCGTACGGCTCAACATTCTACATGCTAACTGGCTTCCACGGCTTCCACGTATTTGTGGGTACAGCCATGCTAATGGTGGCACACTACCGCCTGAAGAAGGGTGACTTCACCGAGAAGAACCACTTCTACTACGAAGCAACAGCTTGGTACTGGCACTTTGTTGACGTGGTATGGATTGGCTTGTTCCTCTTCATCTACGCGCTTCCTGCATAAGTGGCAGCATAGACAAAGAAAACCCCGCGAGAGCGGGGTTTTTTACGTCTTATGGTCTTTTAAATAATACTTAGGTACGACAACGCTGCGCCAAAGGTGCAAATAAAAAGCCCCGCACTGGCGGGGCTTTTTATTTATTAAGAGCTTGTCAGCATCTTTTCAATCAGCTGTACATCGTCTGCCATTTGCTTATCGGTCTGCATCAGTTTTTCGATGGCTTTTACACCGTGCATCACTGTTGTGTGGTCACGGCCGCCAAAGGCCTTACCGATATCAGGGAATGACTTTTGCGTCAGACGCTTTGATAGGTACATCGCCACCTGACGAGGGCGCGCTACGTCGCGGCTACGGCGAGCTGTGTGCATTTCGTGCAGTTTAATGCGGTAGTAGTCAGCCACTTTAACCTGAATTTCATCAAGGGTAATCAGACGGTTTGACGCTTGGAAAATATCCTTCAAAAGGCTTTGGGCAGTATCAAGCGTAATTGGGCAGCCAATAAGGTCAGCGTGGGCCACAAGGCGGTTAAAGGCGCCTTCAAGCTCACGTACGTTTGACGATACTTTGTCGGCCAATACCATGGCGACATCCTTCGGCAGCTCAATGTTCATTTCGGCCGCTTTAGAATCCAAAATCGCAAGGCGTGTTTCAAGGTCAGGCTTATGGATTTCAGTGGTCAGACCCCAGCCTAGGCGTGAACGCAGGCGGTCTTCAACGTTATCCATTTCGTGTGGTGATTTATCAGCGGTCAAAATCACTTGCTTACGCATATCAATCAACGCGTTTAGCGTGTGGAAGAATTCTTCTTGGGTCGCTTCTTTACCGGCGATGAACTGAATATCATCAATCATCAGCACGTCAACTGAACGGAAGGCCTCTTTAAAGTCCATGGTTTTCTTGTCGCGCAGTGAGCGGATGAACTGGTAAACGAACTTCTCAGACGAAATGTAAAGCACACGGCGCTTTGGCTGATGCTCACGAATATGCAGCGCCATAGCGTGCATCAAGTGGGTTTTACCAAGACCTACGCCACCGTAAAGCAAAAATGGGTTGTAGGCAGCGTCTTCGCTTTCCGCAATGCGTTTTGCCGCAGCGTAGGCAAACTCGTTACTTTTACCAGTGACGAAGTTATCAAATGTAAAGCGGGTATCTAGTGGGTTGCCAGCATCAAGCAAGCCTGCTGATTTTTCAGGGGCTTTGCTTTGTGTGCCCGTCAGCGGTGTTACCGCAGGCTTAGGCGCTGAAGAGCTTTGAATCGCTTGGCCAACCTGTTGCACCATCTCGTTAGGTGTTGAGCCTTGTGATGGAGTAGCTGCTTCTGGTGCAGCTGGCTGCGCTGCAGGGGCTGCCACTTCAAACGTCACGGCCATAGGTGCACCGCCCAAAGCTTCGGCAATCGTTTCTTGAATGGCAGTGGTGTAGTTACGCTGAACCCAGTCTTTTACAAAGCGGGTTGGCGCTTGAACGGTTACAGCGTCATCAGTTGTTTTAGATTCGCAAAAGGTCAGCGGTTGCATCCAGCTTTCATACACAACGTCTCCAAGCTTGTCTTTCAGACCTTTCTGAACGGCTTGCCAGTGAGAGTTCGTGAATGTTGGCATCATGCATGTGCTCCTTTGCGTTGCTTAGCGATATAAACAACTGGTTATTATTTAGTTAAGACTTTCTGGTTTTGACTGAAGCGTAGGCTACACAAAACCAGACCCACCTCGCAAGAGGGGTGCCTCATTTTCCCTTTTTATGGGGGGAGACCCGGGGGCGGCTGGGGTTAACCAACCGCCATATTTTGGGTAGTCGTAGTGACTCGTAGGCTAATAATTAGCCTTTGATGCGGGCCGCAAGACGAGAGATCTTACGTGAAGCAGTTTCCTTACGGATAATGCCTTTGCTAGCAGCCTTGTGAAGAGTAGCCATAGTTGCAGTGAACTGTGAGCCGATAGTCTTCTTTTCGCCAGCTTCGATAGCTTTTTCAAGCTTCTTAATTTCTGTACGCATACGTGAACGTAGAGTTGTGTTGTGCTCTGTACGTGTAGCAGTTTGACGGATACGTTTACGTGCTTGTGGTGAGTTAGCCATAGTATTTAATACTCCAATTAATAACGCGACTGTAGCGGCTTATCATTTATAGCCTTGTTGCTACGGTGGCGTGATTCACATTTAGATTGAACATACCCTGCATTATTGCAGTGTATGCGGCTCAGGATTTTTATTGGGAATTTGAAACACTGAATATAGTGTTTGGTGGCTCCCCCCTGCGCCTCTCTCTTGAACCAGTGTCCAAATGAGAATTTGCCTTACGCAAAAAGGTTTGTTTTGCTTTGGGTTTCAGCCATTTTTAATCGTGGCCCCTGCCCTTTACAAACATTCCCGCTTGCGAAGTGTTGGTAAGATAACCGCTTGTGGATAACTCGTCAAGAGCCTTTGTTACACTTTATTTTTTCCACTTATCCACAAGACACTATATCTTGTGCCTTCAATTGTGGATAACTCAAAATAAAGGCCAATTTGGTCAAAATTATTCAGTTTTTTAGGGGGTATTTTTTTTAGATGTCCACAGGGGTGTGGATAACTCCACACCCGCCGCAGATTTACTCGTGTTCCAGAGACGGAAAAGACTAAACAGCCTGCTGCTCAAGCAGGATTGAGCCTACATCGGCAAAATCGCCCATTTCAAGCACCGCTAGGCCATCGTCAACGTACGCAGGGTCACGCATACCGCACAGAACGGCCGTAACACCAGGCGTTGACGGAATCACATTCAGTGCCACTTGCTGCAATGGGTACGACTTACCCTTTGGTAGCTTTTTCTGCAAATGAGCATTCAGTTGTTCGGTGTGCTGAGCATCCACATTACGGGCGTGGGTGCGTAGCGCTTGTACCACATCTTGGTAGGCTTCAATAAACGCCCCTGCTTCAGCTTCGGTAAATTTAGCCATGTGCAATGTTTCGAGCAGAAGTGGCGTGAGCACGGTCATCTTCACGTGGTCAAAGTGCATGCTGCCTTGCATTTTTTCAGCCAGTTGCGGCGCCATCACTGATAGGCGCGGTAGGTTTGACTGTGGCAAACCCATTTCAAAGTCAGCCAATTTATTGCAAATAGCTTCCATCACAGGTTCAGCGCCTGCGCCCTCAGCCAAACGGAAGGCACGGCCCGATGGAGTAAAAGCATTTAACGGGCGGTTTGCAATCACTGACAAATGCATACGTGCAGCAAGGTCCAGCGTTGTTGAAGGCTCTGACCCATCGTAGGTTTTGGCTTCAGTATTTTCACGGGCCAGCGCACCTACTTCAATCAGGTTATACGGCAGCTGTACCACACGGAACATTGGTCGCTTGCGGCGGCCCCAAGCTTCTTTTGCGGCATTTTGCGCAGCTTCATGTAGGCGGGCAAGGTCAACAAACTGTGGGTGCGCAGGGTCTTCAACCAAGGTATTGGCCGAAACACCGTAGCACTGAATTGTCCCCTGTTGGCATAGGCTTTCAAGGTAGGTAAAGGCGTATTGAACACGGGTATAAAACTCTTCACGCAGTTCATCCAGTGTGCCTTCATCCGTGCCTTCTTGCACTTTAGCAAAGTAGTACTCAGGGTTATGGAGCATAAAAATATCAATGGCTTCAACCTGCAAACGCTCAAGCGATTGGTTGATTTGCTGATCCAAAAACTCAGGGTGGATGCAGTGCCAAAGCTGGTCGTTCAAGAACATCGCTTCGGTTGGTGGGTTATCTTTATATTGGGCAAGGGTCTGGCCTTGGATATAGCCTGCTTTAGTGGTAATCACAACTTCTTCACGCTTCAGCTTGCCTGCCTTAAATAGTTTTTGCAGGGTCTGGCCCACAAAAACCTCGGCCCCGCCGTCCATGTAGTTGGCTGAGGTATCAATCAGGTTCATGCCTGAAAGCAGCGCTTTTTCTAGGGCTTGCGGCTGTTTATCACGGCCATCCATGCGGTAAGTGCCCATGGCAACCTTACCAATTGTAAGGTCTTCAACCATGCGCCAACCATCGGGCGAGAGCTTTGGATTTTCGGCCCACATGCGATCGGCATAAGCTTTTGTAGCCTCAGGTGTGGCGCATACTTTTGTGGCTTTTTGCTGTTCAGTGTTGGCAGTGTTTGCCGAGTTTGTCTGTTGCATGTTGAGGCTCTTCCCTATATCTAATATACTGTCTGCATCATACGTAATTTAGCGCGGAAGTATACCTTGTTCAAACGCCCTCTGCCAGAACTTCTCAAAACCGAGGTTTTTCAAGAAATCTATAAGGTTTTGAACGAAGATAACGCCACCACTTTGATGGTGGGCGGCGTCGTGCGTGATTTTTTACAAGGCAAACTTGAAAACGCAACTTCGGTCGATATTGACCTTGCCACCACCCTTTTACCTGATGACACCACAAAACGCTGCAAAGCCGCAGGCTTTAAAGTAGTACCCATTGGCCTAGACCACGGCACCGTGATGGCCACGAAAGACGGCGAGAAGTTTGAAATCACCACCCTCCGTGAAGACCTAAGCACCGATGGCCGCCATGCGGAAGTTGGCTTTACCACTGATTTTGAGCGTGACGCTGGCCGCCGCGACTTTACCTTTAATGCCCTATATATGGACAATGAAGGCCAAATCACTGACTTTTTTGAGGGCATTGACGACCTTGAAAAAGGCAAGGTTCGCTTTGTAGGTGCCCCGACCAAACGCCTTGAGGAAGATTGGCTGCGTGCGCTGCGCTACTTCAGATTTTACGCCCGCCTGAATAAGTGCGCCCGCCCTGATGATGAAACTCTGCACGCTTTAGCCAATGCCGCTGAGCATATGCAAAAACTTTCAGCCGAGCGCAAAACCACTGAAGTTCTAAAGATTATGGCTGCTCCACAAGCTGAAGCCGCTTGCGACCTTATGTGCGAACTTGGCTACATGAAAGCCCTTGGCCTTGAAAAGTTTGACCTAGACGCCCTTAAAAACTGGCGCCAAAACAGCAGCGAAGCTTTGATTGAATGGGGCGTTGAAAACATTGGGTTACTAAACCTTATTGCTGCCATTTGGAAGCCCACCCGCCCACAACGTGTTGGCGAGCAGTTGGCTGAAAACCCACACTTTAAATTTAGCAATGCTGAAAAACAGCAAATGCAAAACCTTGCGCCCTACCATATGCGTGAGCTTAATTACCGCAACCCAAGCTACAGCGCCTTTAAACTAGGGGCCGAAAATGCGCAAATTCTGTTTCACCTTGCCGCCCTGCACAGTTTTGATAAGCGTAAAACACCTGTTTTAGCGCACGAAACACCGCAAGCCGACATCACAGGCCAAGACCTTAAAAAGGAAGGTCTTAAAGATGGTAAGGCCTTAGGCAACGCACTGGCTGAGCTACAGCACTGGGGCATGTGGTACGGCAAAAACAAAAAGGCCGACTACCTTGAACACTTCAAGAAACTCAAAAAGACCCCCGCCAGCATTTTGGTCGTCCCCGATGTTCACGGCAATGTTGATGCCCTAAAGGCGCTAATGGATAGCCCCTTTGGTAAAGACGCTCGTGCAATTTTAAGCCTTGGCGATTACCTTGACGCTAGCGATGAAGACCTGACCAAAACACGCATTATCGAAACAGCCGAATATATGGCCGAGCTATTAGAAAACGACCACCGCTTTATTATGGTACGTGCCAACCATGAGCAAATTAACGCCAAGATGATGCGCAAAGCGCTGCTGCAAGACCAGACCCCTTCTGAGTTTGTAACACCCAACAAGCACAACATTATGCTGCTAAAAGAGCTTGAGAAGCTAAGCCCTAAAGCCCAAAAAGATTACATGGCTCGCCAGCTTGATATGTTTGTTCAGCGCAGCGTTGACGGCGTGCGCATTGCGCTGCCAACAGGTGAAACCCTAGGTTTTACCCACGGCGGCTGGCACGTTGATATTGAAGACCCCGCCAGCAAAGTCAGCACTTTTGCGGTTGGCAGCCAGCGTTTAGAAACCATGAACTTTAAAATCCGTAACATGCCAAAGCATGCCCGCTACGAGGCTATGTGGGGGCACTGGCTTGCTGTGCCTGAAGATCAGGGCCGCCCTGATACCGCCCACCTCAATATGCCGCCTGAAGGCTATACCCTTATTGTGGGCCACCACTTTACCCGCCGCAAAAACACCCTGCCTGAAAAAACAGGGAATGTGATTTTTGCCGACACAGGCTCAGGCAAAGGTGGGCAACTTACAGCGCTGCGTATTTTTGTAGATTGCGGCACGATTGACGTGATTAGCCCAAGCTATGAAAAAGGCGCAAAAGGTGGCTTTGCAGCAACACCCCTTAAAGCAACCCCACACATTGTGCCCTTTAAGCGCAGAATCCCTACCTCTGGCAATGGCAAATCTGCTTGAGTCACTGTAACTTCTATGTAAAAATATTCGAAACAAAACAACGACGTGCCATGTGTTTGTTTTATAAAGCGGCAAATCATGGTGATAAACAAATATTCTAACGGAGTTACTCTCTTATGAGCACCATATCTTCAGAAGCAAAGCGCAACGTTGTGTTGCTAAGCATTGCGACCCTTTTCACTATTATTGTTCTAGCCGGTACTGTTCTATTTTCAGTTGGCACACGCGACGTTCAAGCCAGCAACGTTGACGAAGCTCGTGTGAACGAACTTATCGAGCGCTACATCGACAAAAACATCGGTGACATTCACACAAAACTTATTAAATACATCGAAGATCAGCAAAACGGCGACCAACAGCAAGCCACCGCTGACGCTTTCGAAAACCCACTACCAAACCTAATCCGTGATTGGAACCCAACACGTGGCGCTAAAAACGCTGACATCACTATTGTTGATTACTCAGAGTTCCAGTGCCCATTCTGTGGTCGTTCACGTGGTACGCTTGACGAACTAGCTAAGCGTTACGAAGGTAAAATCCAAATCGTTTACAAAAACTTCCCGCTAGACTTCCACCCGGAAGCTGTACCTGCTGCTAAAGCTGCATACGCTGCGAACAAGCAAGGCAAGTTCTGGGAATTCCACGATGTAATGTTTGCGAACCAACAAAACCTAAGCGAAGACCTATACGTTAAAACAGCCCGCGACCTTGGCCTAGACATTGAGAAATTCAATGCTGACCGTAACAGCGCTGACGCTGATGCCGCTATCAAGCAAGACGCTGCTGACGGTACTGAAATTGGCGTACGTGGTACACCATTCTTCCTAATCAACGGTGTGCCGCTATCAGGTGCGCAACCAGTTGCCGCTTTTGAAGCTGTTATCCAACAGCACCTAGCGAACATGGAATAAGCGAGCTAAATGGTTTCTACCATGGCGACTCGCCCATCAAAGCCAAAATCAACCCGCCGTGCTCGGCGGGTTGACGGCTTTAAAATTGGCGTAACACTTATTCTATTGGCCTTTGGCCTTATGGGTATTCGTACCTACTTTTCTTACATTGATGCGCAAGTTGCCCCGCGCATTGGTACCAAAGCCTCGAAAGAGCAAACCCTACGCAATCTACAAAAAGAAGAAGGCAACCTTGGCATTAGCCATATGACTTCGCGCCCGCTTTCAGTAGATATGCCGACCTACAGCTTTAACCCACGTTTGGGCCGTACGTCTGCGCCTATCCAAATTAAGATTTTTACAAACCCAACCTGTGACCTTTGCCGCAATACTGAGCAAGTGCTGAACCGCCTGACCCGCCAGCATATTTCGCAAATGTCGATGGTGGTTAAAATTATTCCGAAGCCAAGCGGCTATAACTTCCAGGACGTTGCCCTAAACCGTGCCATTGAAGCCAGCTTGTTTGCCTCACTTGCTGCCGAGAAAGACAAATACTGGGACTTTACAACCAAAGTAAACAAACAAGATGTTTTAACCTCTGACGTTTACGTTGATATTATGGCTGACCTTGGCATCACCCTACGTGATGTGCGTACCGCCCTTGCCCAAAACAACGAGCGCTACCTCCGCCAGATGGAGCAAGACATGGCGCTGATGAAAAAGCTACGTGAAGAAGAGCTACCGATTGTTATTGTGAACGATACAATCGTTGAGCCTCTATACGGTCAAGACATTGCAGCCCAAGCATCTGAAGTTGCTAGTGCATTTTTACGATAGGCAGCAGGTGGTAAAATGAAGCCCGATAATGAACGCCGCATAACCCCGCCTACCCCCGATAAAGAGCTTTACGGCTACCCCAATAAAACCATCGAAAACTTTATTGAAAAAGAGCGTCGCCATGACGAACTTGACCGCCTGCGCGAGATCCGCCAACAGCGCAGCACTTGGTTTTGGACCATTGGTTTTTGCCTGTTACTCAACCTACTTTTTGTAGCCCTTGCCGCTTACGGATGGATGACCAATGGATTCTCGTAAGTTATACATCGGCTGGTGCCAAGCGCTGTTTAGCGTGCTGGTGTTGTGGGGCGTTAGTAACGTTTTTATGAGTTACAGCACCCAAATTTTGCACGTTAACAAAATCGTTTTTGCGTGTGCCACCTATACCAGTTGCTCGCTTTTGTTGCTGCTTTATGCGGGTCGCGGCGCCCTTTCTAAGGAGACTTTACGTAGCGTTGATACATGGGCCTACGGCCTTATTATGCTGTGTAACTACTTTGTGACCCTCAACCTTTACGCCACAATTTCAGCCACTGAAGCCAGCCTTGTGCAGCGCTTTAGTGTGATTGCCAGTTTGCTGTTTAGTTGGTTCTTTTTACACCGCACACCTACCCGTGGTCAGCTTGTAGGCGCCACCATCTTGGCAGGGGGTCTTATTGTTGTAGCAAGCGATTTGCCGAACGAAATTGCCATGCAGGTTTACGGCCTTATTTTCTTGGCGGCGATTTTTCAAGCGTCCCGCATTTTTGTGGCTGAGCTTCATCGTCCGCATAAACAAGCTGCCCAACAGGATGTAAAATCACGCTGCCGCGTGGTGGGCTATGTGATGTTTATTATCACCATTATGTTTGTATGTATGGTGGGGCTATTTACGTTTTTGCAGACCTCAATCCCCGTTGAAAACCGTCTCTTCCCCATTGCACCAGAAGACTTTATTCATGCGCCGAGTATCGTCATGGGTATGATTATGGGCGTGGTGATTTACACCCCACTACGCTACCTTGAGTTTGCAAGCTCGCACGTTATCAAGACCGAAAACTTCTTGGCCGTAACGGCACTATCATTCTTCTCAACCTTCTTTTGGGAGTGGGCAACCCTACCGATTACAGGTCTATCGTTAAGTAACCTTTCAATGACGGATATTATCGCGGGTACTGTGGTAACGGGTGGTGCGTTGTTGATGTCGGTCAGCAAGATTTACAGCACCCACCGTACCAACCCGCTTGAGCCTTACATCCGTTATTGTGGCCAAGATATTGAGCAGGTTGAAGACTCTCGCGAGATTGTAGCCAGCGCGCTTGAGCACTTTAACGGTGACCTTAAAAAGGCAGCCCAAAGCCTCGAAGTGCCGCTCGCCGTAATTGAAGCTTTTTTGAATGACCGTGAAAAAGTATTGGCCTTCCGCACCCCTGTTTTAAAAACAGTGGCCCGCCATTACCGTAAAAAAGTTGCGAATAGCGATGCCCTCACTGGCCTTGTAAACCGCACCGGCTTCATGACCGCTATGAAAGGCGCCGCCCACGAGTTTAAAACCTTTAGTGTGGTGTTTATTGACCTTAACAAGTTTAAACCCATTAACGATACCTACGGCCATGATGCAGGCGACTTTGTGCTTAAAACCATTGGCCAGCGCCTCGTAGGGCTATTTGGTAAAACAGCTGAAGTGACACGTTTGGGCGGGGATGAGTTTTGCATTTTGCTGTTCAATAAAACCAAAAAGCAGGCTATTGAAACCTTGCCGACGATCCAAAAATGCATTGATGAAGAGATGACCTTTGAAGGCAACACCTTTGCCGTTTCAGCCTCGCTTGGTGTAGCCAACTACCCGAAAGACTCAGACAGTTTAGAAGGCCTACTCAAACTAGCCGATAGCGAAATGTACGCCCAAAAGAAAGATAAAGGCGACGCCCGCTAAAGAATGCCGTGTATAAACAATACATAAACGACTGAGCAAAGCTGAAAACAAAAAAGGTTATGCTAAAAGACAAGTAAATGGCGCGCCCGACAGGAGTCGAACCTGTGGCCTCCAGCTCCGGAAACTGACGCTCTATCCAACTGAGCTACGGGCGCGGATTTATATCCAGCTGCGTACAGGCAAAGCCTGATACTTGCTGCAAGGCTTCGCCTTGACTATCGGCAACCTTACTCGCTATTGCTCGTGCGGGATGCCGTCCCCCGCCCTTTCGGGGCGCGGGTCCCTGCGCTGGAAATACAGGGCTTATATATTTTTGGTAGCATTTTACGTAGCAAAACGCTAGTTATTTGGTAATATGTGCTTACATACAGATTAATAATTTTTAAAGGTTTACACATGCAGCAACTTTTTAAACGTGTGGTTGGTCGCTTTTACAAATCTGACGTTGCGTCAAAGCCGTCGATGCCAAATGGCCGCCCTGCTGAGGTTTTCTTTGTTGATACACGTCGTTTTGCGTGTGACGGGCCTAACTTCTCAAAGCACCCACGTGTGTGGCTAACCATTGCCGATGGCGATGATCAGACCTTCTGCCCATACTGCAGCCGATTGTTTAAAATCGACTAAGCTTAAAGTTTATAAAGCGGTCTTGTAACGGGCCGCTTTTTTTGTGCGAATAATATAACAGCCAAGGCAAACCCTTGTTATTTAACCAAATTAGGCCCATACTTTTATTATGAAGTATTTTGTTTTAACCCTCACGATGTGTGCCCTGCTGTTTAATGCAGCGGTAGCGCAAGCCGCCATGGTGCACGATTGTAGCCACCATGAAGCTAAAGGCATGAAGGTTATGCAAATGAACAATACTCAAGACCTATCAGATGCTGAGGCAAAGCCTTGCCACAGCGACATGGCTGAAAAAAACGACACCACAGGACAACATCAAAACCGCTGAAAAATCATGCTGTGGTGATGTTTGCCTATGCCTTGCAAAAGCCACCATCAAAACCATTGATGCCGCGTCAGCCACAATCTTGGCTGGTTTAGCTTTTTCCCAAAAGCCTATTCTCGGCGCAAACACAGCCGCACTTGATGCTGAGCTGTTTGCCGAAAACCCACCACCGAAATTCTTCGTTGCATAGGATAAGTGCGCCCTAAATCCTGAAATTACTCGGGGCGCATCTCGTGTAACGAAAGGATTATTTAATGAAACACACCTCTAAATTTAACGCCGCTGTTGCCATGGCTGCCCTTTGTGGTTTGCTGTTACTACCAATGATGGCCCATGCACGGCCCGTATCATACCCTGGGGGTATTACGGTGATGGCGCAAAAGAATGACGAAGTCACCAGTACGCATGTGCATTACTCACCTACGGCAAAATATAGTATTGGCCACCGCTTTGAAAAACACCGGGAGGATAACTTCCAACTACAAGCGGCACAGCTAAACTACTTGGTAAACCGTTGGAACAAGCCCGACTCGCAAGCCAACCTGTATTTTAAAACAGGCCTTGGTGGGGCGTATAACGACAACGGCCCCGGCAGCAACCTTGCAGCCTTTGCAGGGATTGCCGCCGACTGGGAAACTCGTAAGTATTTTGTCTCTTACGAAAACCGCTACCTAGAAGCTGGCAAAATCGCCAGTAGTTTTGAGCAGCGTGCCCGTGTGGGTATTGCGCCTTACGTTGCCGAATACGGCAGCATCCATACCTGGCTGATGCTTGAAGCGAAATATAACGAAAAAGACGAAGACCCCTTTACCCTTACGCCGCTGGTGCGCTTTTTTAAAGGCCCCGCCCTGCTTGAAGCAGGCGTAAGTTCAAGTGGCTCTGCGCTTTTGAACTTTATTTACCGTTACTAAATTTATAGAAAAGGAATACTCAAATGAAATACATTATGACACTTATTTTTAGCCTAACTTTTGCTGCAAATGCCCTAGCTGCCCCAGCCCCTGAAATGACCGCTGGCGCTTATGATGCCAAAGGCACTTTGGTTAACGTTGAAGCCAATGGCTTGGTGTGCGACTTTTGCGCCCGCGCCATTGAAAAAGTTTTCATGAAGCGTGATGAAGTTTCAGGCGTAGCCGTGAACCTAAGTGACCATCTAATTCAGATTTCACTGAAAGACGGCCAAGCCATGAGTGATGAGCAAATCACGAAACTGATTACCGACTCAGGCTACAACGTGGCGGGCATTGAGCGCCAAACAGCTGAAAATGCAGCGGAGTAATACACCATGAAAACAACATCAAAGAGTGATCTTATCGTCCCGTTTTTGGGGCTCTTCACAAGCCTAGGCACTTTGCTATGTTGCGGCCTTCCTGCGCTATTTGTAGCGCTGGGGGCAGGCGCTGCGCTAGCTGGGCTCGTAACAGCTGTCCCGCAGCTGGTTTGGCTATCAGCCCACAAGGGGCTGATGTTTGGGACCGCAGGTGTGCTGATTGTTTTCTCAGCCATTATGTGGTGGCGCAGCCGTTATGCGCCGTGCCCTGCTGACCCTAAAGCCGCCAAAATCTGCATGCGTATGCGTGCCCTAAATGGCTATGTTGTGCTAGGCGCAGCGGTTGTTTATGCCGTGGGTAGCTTCTTTGCTTTTGTGGCCCCGCGCCTTTTTTAGCAAATTAAGCCTCAATACATCACAAATATAACCCTATGCACTGCACCTTGGTCACAAGGTGCAGTTGTATACTAAACCGTTTGTATTTGCCGTGTTTATGTAAATGGTGTAGTGTTTTCGCACAGTGATTTTTACGCAAAACTCTGTAAAGTGGTTTGCAACAAATTGTGCGAGATATAATAAGGAAGAACACAATGGCTGAAGTACAACCTAAACACGTTGACGATACAACCCGCTTGCTACCTGGCGAAGGCGAAGACTTTCCGAAGGGTTACGTTCCAAGCGACAAAGAAGACTACATGGACGAAAAGCAACTTGCTTACTTCCGTGCCCTTCTGCTTGACTGGCGTCAATCGCTAGAAGAAGAACTAGCAGAAACCATCCAAGATCTACAAACAGGTAACAGCGCTGCTGACCTTAACGACGTTGCTTCAAGCGAGTACGACCAAGGCGTTGAGCTACGCACACGTGACCGTGAGCGCAAGCTGATTATCAAGATTGATGAAGCCCTAGACCGCATCAAAAACAGCTTTGACAAAGACTACGACGGCGAAGACGTATTTGGCTTTTGTGAAGAAACTGGTGACCCAATCGGTATCCCACGTTTGTTGGCACGCCCAATCGCGACCCTAAGCATCGAAGCTAAGCGCATCCAAGAGAAGCGCGAAAAAGGTTACGCTGGTTGATCCTAGCGGCTTGAGGCTTAACATGACAAAAACCAAACAAACAGCACCCCAGCCAGACCCAAAGCTGCTTGAGCTGCTTGTTTGCCCTGTTACCAAAGCCCCACTTATTTATGTTCCTGCAGCGGCTGAACTTGTTTCACCTGCTGCGGGGATTGCCTACCCTATCAAAGACGGTATCCCCGTGATGTTGGAAGATGAAGCCCGTGCTTTATCAGCCGATGAAAAAAAGAGCTACTCTAAAAAGTCTGCCAAATAAGTAAGGAAAAGCCATGAGCCTTACCGCGCAAACGAATTCAAACCAAACCCCACCGACCGAAATTCGCCTCGGCAAAGACAAAACAACTCTTACGGTTGTGTTTGCTCAAAACACCTACACCTTTACGGCTGAGTTTTTGCGTGTGCTGTCACCTTCAGCTGAAGTGCAAGGCCACGGCCCGGGCCAACAAAAAACCATCGGTGGCAAGAAAAACGTGACCCTCACCGGCCTTGAGCCTGTTGGCCACTACGCCCTTAAAATCACCTTTTCTGATGGCCATGCCTCAGGCATTTACACATGGAACTACTTTGCCGAAATGGGCGAAAAACAACTTGATGAATGGCAAGCCTACACCAAGCGTTTGGCAGCAGCTGGCCTAACCCGTGAGGCTGCATAATGAAACATATTATCCTGACTGTTTTGGCAATTTTGAGTGTGGCCACCCCAGCCTTTGCTGAGCGCCCAACATACTACCGCCCAAAACCTATCGAGATTGAAAACCCTTACACCCTTACCGCCCCTAAGTGGCTAAGCGCACGCCCAGCTTACATGAGCATTGTTAATAACAGCGATAAAGACGATGTGCTTACAGGTGCCAGCACCCCTTTTGCAAAAGAGGTTATTTTGCAATACACCCATGACTATGGCTACCAAGTTAAAACCATGCGTCCGCTTGAAAACCAAGAGCTTAAAATCCCCGCGCAATCAATTGTGCACCTAAAGCCAGGTGGTATTCACCTACTGATGAATGACCTTAAGCAACCGCTTGAGCTTGGCATGGAAGTGCCTATTAAACTTGAATTCAAAAATAGCCCTGACCTTTACGTAAAAGCTATTATTCACCAGCAACCTGATGAACCAGTGGAGCTTAATAATGACTAAATTTGCAAAACCAAATGCCACCATTAAAGCCAACACAGCCGCTTACGAAACCACGGCCGTCATCGACCCTAACGGCTTTCGTGAGTACGACGCCCGCTGGCAGGTTTTTGACCAAATTAACCTAAACGGCTTCTTTTACTTAGGCCTAGGCCTTGGCACTCAAATGAAGCGCCATCACAAAGATGTACCAAGCCCAAAAGTTGTTGTGGGGCATGACTACCGCAGCTACTCACTTTCAATTAAGCAAGCCGTAATGAACGGCCTTATGGCCAGCGGCTGCACTGTGTTTGATATCGGCCTATGCCTTAGCCCAACTGTTTACTTTGCACAAACCCACCTTGATGCCCAAGGCCTTGCCATGGTCACTGCCAGCCACAACGATAACGGCTGGAGCGGCGTCAAAATGGGTCTGGAGCCTCGCCTCACCCACGGCCCTATTCAGATGGCTGAGCTGAGAGATATTGTTCTGAACGCTGATTTTGAGCCTGCCACAGAAGGCAAAGGCGGCAGCTACCAGCAGCGCTTTGATGTGCGTGAAGCTTACGTTAAACACCTAACCGATGGCGTTAAACTTTCAAAGCCTTACAAGGTTGTTCTGGCGACAGGTAACGGCACGGCTGGCCTATTTGCTGAGGATGTTTTTAAGGCCGTTGGCTGTGATGTGATTCCACTAAATACCGAGATGGATTACACCTACCCGCACTTTAACCCAAACCCAGAAAACGTTGCCTTCATGAAAGCTTTGGCCGCCAAAGTACGTGAAGAAAACGCCGACCTTGGACTTGGTTTTGATGGCGACGGCGACCGCACAGGCGTTGCCGATGCCACAGGTACGTTTTTGTACAACGACAAACTTGCCCTTATCTTGGCGCGCTTTTTAGCCAAGCATAACCCTAAGGCAACCTTTGTGGTGGACGTTAAATCAACAGGCCTCTTTATGGTTGATGACGTGCTGACAGACACGGGCGCAGAAGTTATTTACTGGAAGACTGGTCACTCGCACATTAAGCGCAAAGTAGCAGAAGAAAATGCCCTTGCCGGGTTTGAGAAAAGTGGTCACTTCTTCTTTAACCAACCAGCATCAAGCGCCACCCCTAAAGGCGACCTTTACGACGATGGTCTAGCTGGTGGTCTTATGCTGCTGCGCGCCATGGATAACCAGCAAAAATCAGTACAAGAACTGATGGCTGAACTGCCAGAAACTTACCAAGCCCCAACCTACCACCCCGCTTGCCCAGACGAGAAAAAATACGGCGTGGTTGACCATATGGTTGAGCACTTCAAAAAAGCCTTTAAAGCAGGCAAGCAAGTAGGCGGCCAAGATATTAAAGACCTTATCACCGTCAACGGCGTACGCCTTGTACTGGCCGACGGCACATGGGGATTGGTACGTGCTTCATCAAACGTGCCATCGCTTGTGGTTACAGGCGAAAGCCCAGCTAGCGAAGCCAGCCTTGATGCGGTAATGGTCGACCTACAAACCACCCTCAAAAACGAAGCGGATATTGCTGACTTTATTTAGCACTTTGGTGACAGCATAAACACTTGCCACCATTTGCCTTTTAGCAATTGTGCGCCTTTTTTAAATGGCGTATTCTGTTGGGCATGAAGACGATTATCAAAGCACAAAACCTCGCCCGACATTTTGGCAATGTTCAAGCCGTAAAAGACGTTAGCTTTTCAGTGCCGCAAGGCCGCTGCGTTGGCTTGCTTGGCCCTAACGGTGCTGGCAAAACCACCACCATGCGCATGATTATGGGCCTCACTGCACCAACATCAGGCAGCCTTGATGTGTTCGAGAGTGATGCTTCAAAACTGAACCGCGACTTACGTGCAAAGGTTGGCTTGGTCCCACAAGAAGACAACCTTGACCCTGATCTTTCAGTCTCAGAAAACCTGCACATTTACGGCCGCTACTTTGGCCTCAGCAAAGAATACTTAGCCACCCGTGTGCCCGAGCTTTTAGGCTTTATGCGCCTGACTGATAAAGCCGACGCCCGTGTGGTGATGCTTTCAGGCGGGATGAAGCGCCGCTTGGTGATTGCCCGTGCCCTTATCGCCGACCCTGACCTTGTGATTTTGGACGAACCTACAACAGGCCTTGACCCGCAAGCCCGCCTGCTTATTTGGCAGCAGCTCACAGCCCTAAAGCGCCAAGGTAAAACACTGCTTTTAACCACCCACTACATGGATGAAGCCCAGCGCCTATGCGATGATATTGTGATTGTTGACGGTGGCAAAGTACTTGATGAAGGCACCCCGAAAGACCTGATTGCCCGCCACGTACCACCCCATGTTTTTGAACTTCAAAAACCTGTGGACGCTAAAATTATTAAGCAAAATAATACCAGCGAAGACCTTGGCGATAGCATGCTGTTTTTCACTGAAAAGCCGCAAGCTATTACTAAAATTTTAAAAACCGACACCCCTTACCTGCACCGCCCTGCAAACTTGGAAGACGTGTTCCTAACCCTCACAGGCCGTAGCCTGCGTGAGAAGTAAGGCGGAGGAAGACATGACCACACCTGTAAGCTCAATTCGTAAAAGCCCAAGCATTGTAACGCCGTTGGCGCAGCCTTCGTTTTTAAACAGCGTAGGGGCCATGTGGTGGCGTAACCTTAAAGTTTGGATGGCCCACTTTTGGCCTTCAATGACAGGGAGTTTTGCGCAGCCCCTGCTCTTCCTCTTTGCGTTCGGTTTTGGCCTAGGTGCCGTGATTGATCAAATGGGCAACACCAGCTACTTGGTTTATGTGCTACCAGGTATTGTGGCAAACGCCGTATTTTTCCAAGCAAGTTTTGAAGGCTCAATTTCAGCCTTCTCGCGCTTTCATTTACAAAAAACCTATAACGCTATTTTAGCAGCACCCGTTTCTCTGTTTGAAATTTTGGTCGCTGAGGCCGTTTGGGCCGCCACCAAGGCTTTGGTTTCAGGGATTGCTGTACTGATTGTAGGCCTTGCGATTGGCGCTATCCCCCATCCGATGATGGTGATTGCGGTGATTCCTTACATCTTTTTATGCTGCTTATCGTTTGCCACATTCTCGCTATTCATTATGGCTTACGCCAAAGGGTATGAGTTTTTTAGCTACTTCTTCACCTTTTGGGTAACGCCTGCCTTCCTATTTTGTGGCGTATTTTTTGAGGTTGATCGCTTCCCCGAGTGGGTGCAATACATTGCATGGTCAATCCCGATGACGCAGATGATTCACGTCATCCGTCCGATGCTGATTGCACCCGAGACGCTTGAACTTTCAACCGCTACACTCTACACCGTATATGTGGTAGTATTCGGCGTGGTAAGCCTATGGCTCGCCCACCGCCAACTTAGCAAGCGCTTGTTTGATAAATAGCGCATCCAATTTAGGGGGAAATATATAAATGGAACGCGGACTTATTTTGGCCTTTAGTGCTGTTATTCTTTGGGGCCTGCTTGATGCTGCGAGCCGCTACTCGGTTGTGGTGGTTGGTGCCGACCCTTGGATTTTCTCATGCGTTAACCTGATTACGGGTGCACTTATTATGCTTGCAGTTGCTGGCAAAGGGCACGGTAAAATCCACACCCTTTACCACGCCCACACATGGGTATTTGGGTTCTTCCGCGTATTGATGACGCTATTCCTTGTATTTGCCTTTACCAGTATTAGTGCCAGTGAAGCCAACTTTATGCTGCGTATTAACGTGATTATGGGCATGGCTGCAGGTTACTTCATCTTCAAACGTAAGCCACAACGTAGTGACATTCCAGGTCTTGCCCTGCTTATTGGTGGCTACACGATGCTTGTGCTGCGCCAAGACGATGGCTTTTTGAACATTGCCGTTCTGTTGGTGATTGCCGCTGCTGTGTGCGATACACTCCTGACCGTTATTGCTGAAAGCCACCCCGTTTCAAACCGTGCATCTGGCATTAGTGCACGCTTGCGCTACACAGGCTTTGTACTGCTTGTGACCAGCCTTTTCTTTGTGGCTATGGCGTTGCTACTGGCTTACTTAAAATCACTGCCTATCCTGCAAGGGCTTGAAGGTTCAGTTGGGATGGTGGTTTCAAAAGCGCCATCGCTTGAAAGCTTTATTCACCCCGGCACTTGGATTGCTGGCGGTATTATTGGTGTGCTACTTCGTGCACCAAGTATGTACCTTTACTTGTATGCCGCTCGTCTGCTTAAGACCGAAAACCTGATGATGGCCGCAACCCTTGCCCCATTTGCCACCCTTGGCGCTGAAGGTTTGTTTGTTGCCATGGGCCTTATGGACACCCCAACGCTTGATACTTTAGATGTGGTTTCAGGCTTTGCAATGACCACAGGTGCGTTGCTTATGGTATTCTTGCGTGCAAACGTGGCACGCCGCAACACCACCCCACGTATTGAACATTAATATTTATTAACTAGCACCTAGGACACCCAGATGCGCGAAATTGTACTCGATACCGAAACAACAGGCTTTAACCCCGAAGACGGCCACAAGATTGTTGAAATTGGTGCCATTGAGGTGATTAACCGCCTGCCTACAGGCCGTAGCTACCACCAGTACATTAACCCCGAGCGTGAGATTGACGCCTCGGCTATTCGTGTTCACGGCATTACCAACGAGAAAGTTTCAGGCATGCCGATCTTTAGCGACATCGCCCAAGACTTTTTGGACTTTATCGCCGGTGACCCTATCGTTGCGCACAACGCCCAGTTTGATGTGCGCTTCCTAAATCACGAGCTTAACCTTGCCGACTTTGACACCATGCCCAACGAAGTTGTGGATACGCTTGCAATTGCTCGGGAACAATTTCCCGGTTCGCAAGTTAGTCTAGATGCGCTGTGTCGTCGGTTTGAAGTTGATTTGTCAGACCGTACGTTCCACGGGGCGCTTTTGGATGCGCAGCTTCTTGCAGCCGTTTACCTTGAGCTTACAGGTGGTCAACAACCTATCCTAAGCCTTGACGACGATGCAGATGATGACGGCGTTGACAGCAGCAAATACAAAAAAACATTGGCCCGTGCGCCGCGCGGTTTTTCAGCCTCAGCTGAAGAGCTTGCCGCCCACCAAGCCTTTATTGATAAAATTCAAGGCAACATGTGGTAAGGGGATTTACCCTCTACGCACGTACCTTGTTTGAATAATAATATTAAAGTGGCGTGCCATTCTTGAGAAGGCACTCCCCAACGGAGCTCAGACCTACTATGAAAAAACTTATTCTATCATCGATTCTCGCTTTCTCATTCGCGACACCAGCGCTTGCAGAAGTTCAAACCACCGACATTACCGAAATGCCAGCAGGCCTTTACCAGCTTGATGCTAGCCACGCCACAGTGCTATTTAAAGTGCGCCACATGGGCTTTGCCGACTACATTGGCCGCTTTGATAAACTAGCGGGTGAGATTGACCTCAACACCGATAAAGTGGAAGAGAGTCATGTTTCAATTACCATTGAAACCAACAGCATCGACACCAACAACGAGAAGCTAGAAAAAGAACTTAAAAGCGCCAACGCCTTTGACGCTGAAAAATACCCAAACATTACTTTTGAAGCCACCGACCTTGAAATGCAAACCGAGACCACTGGCTTGATGACGGGCGACCTTACAATGATGGGCGAAACCCACCAAGTAACCTTTGATGTTGTGTTTAACGGTGGCGGTGTTCACCCAATGAACAGCAAAAACACAATGGGCTTTAGCGCCACAACCACCCTTGACCGTACGGACTGGGGCCTAGACAACTGGGTACCAATGGTAAGTGCTGATGTTCAAATTGAAGTTCACGCCGAATTTAACGGCGCTGTAACTGACCGACCTTTTGCAAAATAAGGAATAATAAACGTGCAAGAATCACAAAAATATAATGTTGTGAGTCGCCTACTCCACTGGGGTTTGGCGACTCTATTTATTGGCATGCTGTGCCTAGGCCTATATATGTCAGATATTGAATTTAGCCCTTTTAGCGTCAAGCTATATGGCTGGCACAAGGCCACTGGCGTTGTGATTTTATTCTTGGTAGCTTTCCGTATTTACTGGCGCTTCACACACCGTGTTCCTAAGCTGCCTGAAGATATGCGCCCTATTGAAAAACGCCTAGCCCACCTTGGCCACTTGGCCTTGTATGTGTTGATGGTCGCCATGCCGCTAAGTGGCTGGTTGATGTCATCAGCGTTTGGTTCAAAGGTAAGCATTTACGGCTTATTTACCGCCCCTAGCATTATGGGTAAGGATAAAGAAATGGCGAGCTTCTTCCACGAAGCGCACGAGGTTATTGCCTACTTGTTTATTGCCGTGATTGTTGGCCACGTGCTGGCAGCCCTTTACCATTTGTTTATCCGTAAAGATGGCGTGTTCCGTCGTATGCTTTGGGTATTGCCTTTGGTGGCACTACTTACACCTGCTATGGGCCATGCGGCTGATAAGCGCTGGGTTTTACAAAAAGACTTTTCGTACATTCAGTTTACGGCCTTTGTAAACAATGCGCCGTCACAAGGTAAGTTTACCCACTATACAACTGACCTGAAGCTGGACCCTGCTGACCTTACAAAAACCACTGGTACCATTACTGTGAGCCTGACTGAAATTGACGCTGACTACCCAATGGTGGGCGATGCGCTACAAAAGAAAGATTGGTTTAACACAGCCAAATGGCCTGACGGGACGTTTAAAATTGATCAGGTTGTAAAGCACCAGACTGAGCCTGATACATACGTTGTACTGGGTGACCTTACCCTACGTGATACCACTAAGCCCCTCACATTGATGATGCACATCAGCACTAATAATGAAGAAGAGCTTGTGGTCCTAGGCACCGCAACTCTAAAGCGCCTTGAGTACGGTGTTGGCCAAGACAAGTGGGCCGACACAAGCTCGGTCGCGGATAATGTAGAGTTGCAAATTCAGGCAACGTTTAAGCCTTTTTAATATGATATCGCATTATGAAAAGCCCTCGTCTGAGGGCTTTTCATTTAGTTAAATGCGCTACATGGCGGCCCATTTTTGGGGCCAAGCGGCATCGGCTGAAAATTCGGCATCCAGTGTTTCAACGATGTGTTCGTAAAGTGATTGCACCTGCTCTTTGGTTTCAGGCAGGGTTGTGTTGGTATCAATCACAAAGTCGGCATGCTGCAGCATTTTAGCGTCATCCCAACGGCGGGCGAGCAGGTTTTTCCACTTATCTTCATTCATGCCAGGGCGGGCAAAGGCACGCTCCTTACGGACTTCAAGCGGGCTGTGGCACACAGCCACACCGTCGCTTAGCAAGTGTGCCTCTGTTTCAAACAAAAGCGGAATATCAAGAATGGCAACGCCGTGACCTGTATTCGCCGCGGCTTTTAGTTGGTTAAGCTCTTCACGGCGCACCGCAGGGTGCAAAACATCTTCAAGAAATGTTAGTACTGACTTATCTGCCTGAATGGCTGCAGCTAGTGCCGGGCGGCTCAGGCCACCTTCTTCATTCAACACGTTTTTACCAAGTTTATCGGCAATGATTTTGGTTTCTTCGGTGCCTGCCTGCTGCAAATCGTGAACGATTTTATCAGCATCAACAATCGCTGCGCCACAAGCCTTCAAAAAGCCTGCTACAGTTGTTTTACCGCTCGCCATACCGCCAGTTAAACCTAGGATGTACATGATGCTCTTCCTGCCTAATTTAGGCCTTTAATTGCAAATTTTATTGCTACAGACCAATAAACTTATATTCGTATAGGGTATTCACCACATCAAGAATTGGCAAGCCCTCAATTGCGAACTGGTCACCATCAATACGTTGGAACAAGCGCATCCCCTGCCCTTCAATTTTATAACTGCCGCAACAGTGGCGCACATCGTCTTGTGCCACGTAGTTTTCAATTTCATCGAGTGAAAGTTCACGCATGTGCAAAGCGGTGGTGGTTGCAAACTGCCACAGCACTTCGCCGCCTTTACAAATAGCAGCCGAGGTATGCAGGTGATGTGTTTTACCCTGAAGATGCTCAAGTTGCATCACGGCGTTTTGGTTGGTCATAGGTTTGTGCAAAACCTCCGTCCCAAGGGCGCAAATTTGATCGCCCGCAATCACAACAGCATTTGGGTGTTTTTCAGAAACAGCTAGGCCTTTAGCCACAGCCAAGTGTTCAGCCACATCACGCAGTGACGCCCCTTGGTGTTCGAGGGCAATAGCCTCTTCGTCAACGTCAGGCTTTTTAATATCAAACGCAATACCCGCACGGGTTAGCTGTTGTTTACGGCCTTCAGAGCCCGAGGCAAGAATGATTTTATGGGTCATTGATATATGCTTTTTTAAACTGTTTGACGTCGATTAGGGTTTAAGAGTTGGCCTTTTATAGCCATACTAATACCATATAGTAATGGCTTGGCCACAACTACCACAACCTTATAAAGGTATTTATGCGTTATTTATTTTCAAAACATCTTTTGGCAGTAGGCGCTTTTACAGCCCTTGCCTTTGCAGCGCCCATAACACCTGCCCAAGCCCAAAACACCGAAATGCGGGACTGGAGCGAAATTCAGCGCGAGCTTGAAATCATCGCCAACAACCCAGAACTTCAGAAAATTTTGAACCACCCAGATGTGCAACGTGTTTTAAAAGACTACCAAGCCACAGTGGACAACCTTAAAGCCCAAGCAAAAGCCGAAGCCCAGAAGAAGGTAGACGATACCAAAGCCGAAGCCCAAGCCGCTGTGCAAGACCGTTGGGACATGACCGTTGGTAAACTTATTCAAGATTATCAAAACTCTGACATCCCTCGTAAGCTTGAACAAGGCGACTGGAGCGCCCTTAACGAGTTAGAAGTTATGCTCAACAAGGCAGGGGCAGATGTTAATCTGCAAAAACCGCGCGATTCAGGTGGCGCATTAGACTAATAAAACCCTGGCACTTGTAGTCTTGCCGGCCAACCCCATATAAGTCACAGAACTCTATTCTTCTTTTCTTTTTCTCTAAAGGACTGTGCTTGGCAACAAGCACTTGAATACATTATGGATAGGAAAACCCGTCGTTCTGAAATCATTGATCGGCATTCTGGCGTATTTCTGGCTCTTCAGCACAGCGATGCATGCACCGCCGTGCGTGACCTGCTGGCTGTTTTCAGCTCGGATGTGACCATGCAGGTTGCCCTTGCTAGCAACATCCCGCTTGCTGATATGGATGCTTTTCTGTTTGCAGACGAGAAGCTACCTGCGCTGAAGCTCACCCTTATCATGAGCAACCTCAACCAGCGTCAAATTTTTGACAAGGTTCGCACCAACGAACTTGGCAGCGTGCCTCCGGAGCGCTTTGTGCTTCACATCGCTGCAATGCAAGAGGTGAATATTCTGAACAACATGCGTGCACTCTACGCAGAGCGTAACAACACCTCTTCCGATTCGGATGCCTAACCCTCTAACGAAGAAGCCCCCAGTTAAAACTGGGGGCTTCTTTTTATTACGAAGGGTTTAGTGTGCAACGAGTAGTTCAATAGTTTCTGAGTTTAGGTGCTCAGCAGGCATTGCTGCAATCGGCACACTATCAAGGTTTGCAACACGACCTAGGTAGCGGCTTAGGGCACGCACACGCTCACGGAACTCTTTTGATGAAGGGCGAGCACCGCGGGCAAAAACAGTTACCTGTTCGCCGCTGCGAAGTGCTTTAACTACATCAGAAGATGATGCCAACTGGCTGCGGTCTGGCCAGATTTTGCGTGGGTCGTAGTTAACAGTCCAAATTGTAACGTCAGTGTCAGCGGCAGCGTCTGATGTTTTATCAGCTAGGCTCGCAAGGCGTGTACCTGTTGCAGCACCAGCTGCGGCCATTGGCTTTGCAGGCTGTAGTGGCGCGATTGAAACATGCTTACCAACAAAGGCGCTTTCTAGTGGGGCAGCGTCGCTGTAGGCTGTGCGGCTTAGAACAGCTGCACCACGTGAAAATGGTGAAGTCATCTGGCCGTAGTCACGGTTGCCTTTGTTTTCAGCTTTTTCGCCCGCGTTGAATGATGTTGGCTGGAAGCCACTGTTTTCAACGTTTACGTTTGAGATACGTGCCATTTCGCTGCGCTCGATAACTTGCATGCGGCGGTCAAGGCGGATCATTGCACGCTCAACACGGCGAACACGTTCGTCCATGTTGTTCATTTGTTGTGTTGTGAATGACTTTAGGTTCTCTAGCGCTTGTTGCTGCATGCTAAGGGCACCAGCAAACTGCATGTTAGAGTCGGCGTAAGCCATTTGGCCACCAGTGTGTGGGGCTTGCTGCTGCATTTGTGGCTGTGCCATCATCATGTTTGGTTGAGCAGCAGCCTGGTTAGCTGTTGTACACGCGGTGGTGAACAACGCTACAGGAAGAATAAAAAGAAGTTGCTTAAGCTGCATGGATCGGAACCCTTGTATAAAAATTATTATTTGTGCACCCTCTTAATCTACGGGATGCATCTAATAACAATCAAGGGTAAAGCGGAGAAACCCCTAGATACGTGACATGAAAAAGTCCCGCACTGTGGCGAAAACAACACGAAACATTCGCCCGATACTTACAAACACCCATACAAAAAGGGCATAGATAATCAGCGCTGTTTTTTCTGCAACCATTTTAATGGTCTGAAGCGTGGTCATAAAGCCGTCGTAAGGCCCTACTTTCCAGAACCAAATCACGTAAATAAACACCAAAAAGAGTGCAAAGTACTTAAGCGGCATCTCGAGTGCCACGAGTAATTCTGCAATTTTATCTGTTTCGTTTAGCATGGAACTGCTCCCCCAGTTGTTGCTAATTGTTGTTTTTAAGCCAAATGTTAGTGAATATTTACTCCAAACCTAACATATTGCTTTTATTATTATTTTTAAGATTATTTCTTAATTTCGCCGCCCAAACTATCGTACATTTCGGCGATACCAAGGCCGCTACGGGCTGGCATGCGGAAACGCGGCATATCAATCTCTTTATCTTCCACGTTCAGGTGCACCAATGGCACTTGCAGCTTCAAAACTTCACTACGGCCAATATAAATGGCCTCACCATCGTTTAGGGTACGGAAGTCTTCTGGGCGCACAATCGCCGAGTATTGCTGCGAGATTGATTTTGAGTGGCCACGACCACGTGAACCCGTACGAAGCACAGAGGCATCATCGTCACCCGCTTGGAATGACAAGTTCTCTGATATACTCTCGCTCACATTTTCTTTAAGGGTTTCACCGGCGGTTTTACTCATCATCTCGCAAGATTCAGGCTCTTGCAGTAGGAATGAAATCTTGTTCCAGGTGTTACCAAAAATCTTGGCGGCAAAGTCATCCCCAAGGCCACGACCTTTATCGGTCAGTGATGAATAAGTCTGGATGAATGGGAACATACAAATGTTTGATGAACGTGCCTGCTCAAATACCGGCGCCAATGACGGCATAGCGTAAGATGAAAACTCATCCATCAGCACAAGGTAAGTTGGGGCTGGTTTATAGTCATCGTTCTGAATTTGACCAATCGCAGTACGCAGGTCAGATACAAAGAATTTTGCAAAGTCGACAGCAATTTCGTTCTTCGAAAGCATCGGCAGGGCTACGTAAATCAAAAGGTTGTTACGCACAGCGTCGTAAAGGTCAATCTCAGGGCTGTAGCTGTTTAGAACACGGCCCGCTTTACCAACGTAGTATGAGTGCAAGCGACCCGCAAGGTCACCGAAGGTATGCTGCAGCTTTTGTGTGTTCAGCGCCTTTTCACCCGTGCGAGGGTCAGTGGCCATCATCTGGTCCATGAAAATCTGAAAGTCTTTCGCTTCCTTAGTTGGTGGCGCAATACGAAGCAAGTGGCGCATAGCCGCCTCGTTTGACATCAACACGTTAAGGTCACCAAAGTTATATGGTTTATCGATACTCTTCAGAATACCTGCAATTGCACGCATACCGCGGCCCGCTTGTGAACGAAAGAACGCCCCAGAACCACCTGCATCCGGCAAAAGCTGCATCACACGTGAGGTCAGCTCATCACCATCACCACGAATCAGTGGGTTGTAAGTGTTCGAAAAGTTAGGGTCATCAATGTTAATAATACGTACGTCTTGCCAGCGGTTGTGCTGCTTTGCCAGTGACAAAAACTCAATAATAGCTTCTTTCGAGTTTTTACCATCAATGTGAATAGCGCCGCCGCCGCGCATCATTTGCTGCTTCAGGATAAGGTTCAGGAAGTTCGACTTACCACCACCGGTCGCCGCAATACCCAAGCAATGTCGGGTCATCAAGCGCGAGGCAATTTTCAAGTCGTCAAGATCTGCAAATTCTACCATATAATCTTCTCAGTTCCTTAATAGGCGTAATTTTTGGGTTTATTCTTTTTCGAATAGAACTTCTTTAATCTTCCCGAAGTAGTATTCGTCAGGCATACGGTTTTTACGTTCAACCGTATTTTTACGTCGGGTGTAAAGGTAGTACTTAAGGTCAGGGTATTTGATGATAACGCCCGCAACACTACCAAGCAGAAAACCTAGCAGTACGTTGCTTTCAAGGTTACGAATCATATCAACAGAAGGGTAAAAACACCAAATAACGATGCACACAAGCGTAATAGGCTTCAATAGCCAAATACTACGTTCGCGCGCAATCTGTTGATATTCGTAATTTTTATCGACTCGCTTTTTAGCCATCGTCGTCTTTCAACTTCCCCGTCCCTTTAACGCCTTACTGCGTTTTAGGGCCCTTTTCAATGTAATCGCGGAGTTTACCTTCATCCACGTAACCACTTAAACGTTCTAGAGGTTTTTCTGGGCCACGATCAACAATAATTGTTGGCGTAGAGTCTACCCCCATGGCATTTTTCTCGCCCGGCAATAGTGGGCGCCATTGGCACTGAATGCCTTCGTGCACGTTTTCAGCTGCTTGGCCACCCGGTGTCATATCAACACAGGTTACCTCAAGTTTGCCTTTCATGTCTTTAATCACACGACTAAAGCCAGGCTCAAACTTTTTACAGTATGGGCATTTCGCTGAGAAATAATAACTGATTTTAATCAAATCTTCACTAGCTTCTACAGGTGCGCCCCCAATACTACGGTTTTCACCCATAACCTGCAAACGGTCACTGCCAGCTAGACCACCGATTGCACTGCTGGTATCACCCGAAGGGGCCGGTGTATTTGTTTTAGGTTTAGCCCCAAATACATCTTCCATGCCTGGCGGTAGCTCTAGCCCAAGGTCTTGTACAGGTGGCAAGTCTTCATCGTGGGTACGGGCATATTCAGGCAATAGCTCTGGCGGCAAGTCTAGGCCTTGTTCGTCAAAGTTATTGTAAATCTGCTGGGCTTGGGTCCATGCGGCCGCTAGCTGACGGCTACGCTGAATACTTTCGTTATACTTTTTAACCCATGCCAAGGCGTTTTGTGGTGAAGGGTCCATGTAAAAACGCACAAACTCTTCAGGCGGTTTACCGTGGCGGTTATAAAACTGCTCAATGTCTTTTTGAAGTTTCGCTTCTTTTTTCTCTTCTTCTGTCTGCTCTTCTTCAGCGACTTCTTCTTCCTCATCAGGATCTTCAGCCACTTCCTCTTCTTCGGTTGGGGCTTTTTTAGTCTTTTTCTTCTTCTCGGTTTTCTCAGGCTCTTTACCACTACAGCCTGATGGGCCTACTGCCCAATAGTCCAAACAACGGGCAAAAGCAGGCTGAGGAGCTGCAAATAGCGCCACCACCAGCATAAATGCTGCCATTAATAATGTTGTTTGAATTGCTCTCATAAACTGTAATTCCCTTAAAACTAGCTAAACGTTACTTACCATCAACCTTGCGGGCCTCTTGGCGAATACGACGGAAAACACTCTCCATCGTATTTGGGACGTGGAATCGCACCACTTCCCCGCTTGGAATTTCATATAGCACTGACGGAAACTTATCGACCTTATAGTTACTGGCAATACGGCCGTTGGTATCGTCTCGCGCCATTGGTAGCTCAATTTCGGCCATCTTTTTCAGCTCTTCTTGCGTGTAGTCTTTATACGACTTGGTCACGTTATCTTTGCTCTTTAGAAGCTTAAATTGAATGCCGTCCATTTTCTCAAGCTCGCCCAGTTGTTTACCCAATGTAGGGTCTAGCAAACTTTGCGTATCAAAGAAGGCTAACACAAAACCGTAGCGATATTCACTCTCAGCTGGCTGTTCGCCATACATTTTTTGTTTATCCTTACGGTAACGCATGCGGAAGTCTTCAGCCATTTTCAGCAAATCACCTTGCTGATACTTAGGCTTTTGAGTGGTCGTTTCAACAGGAGCTGCTTGACGGATACCACCAGCTGCAGGCTCTTCAACCTGTTGAGGCTCAGCCTTATTGCGCTTTAGGCGGCTGTTGCTCTTTTTAGGCTGTTCTTGCGTGGTTGTAGCAGTTGGTGCCTCTTGGCCGCCAATTGTAATACCCGCATAAACAGGCGCAGCCGACAGTAAACTGCCGGCAACACCCATGAACATTAAGGCTAAAAGTTTAAGCTTCACGTTTAATCCTTTCATCATGCCCAATATTATTTCTTACTTTCAAACTCGAGCACTTCGCCGCTGGTACTACATACCTGCCACTCACACTCGGTCTCACGCCAGTAGGTGTAAACAAACACACCCGTTTCAAGGCGGCTATCTTCCGCTTGGCCAAACAAGTTCCCTAGGCCAGTACTACCAGCAACACCGCTAACAATACCATCCAAGCCAGAGGCTAGGCCACCAAACAGGCCACTACCGCCACCGCCAAAGATACCACCACCACGGTCACTACGGCGGCTTTCCCAAGCCTCAGGGTCTTCACCCACTTCGTAACACGCAGAGGTATGCGGGTAATCTAGGTTAAAGGCCGTTGGGCGATCAATCATACGCTTACGGTCAGGAATCTTCGGCAAAGCCTTGTGGTACGCACGCCATGCTGCAAGGCCTGAAGCTGGCATGTTATCACCTGAAGTTTCAACCATACCACGCAGCGGGCACAACTGACCCCACACACCAACCTCGCCACAGTTTACCTGTGAAAGGTTTTTACTAAAGCCCACAACTGAGCTTGCAAGCGGTACCGAGTTCATTGAAGCCATACGTGCCATTTTTGAACCTGGTGATTCACTTCTCCAGTTTTCCTTATCCATCTCTGAAACATATAGAGGAATAAGCTTATCTTGGTTAAAGGCTGAGATAAACGCCCCCAAAGCCTCAGGCATAATGCCAAGCTGGGTTGCTAGGTTAGTCATTGAGCCAATTGATGCGTTTAGGCTGGTTAGCGCCCCAAGTGAACTTGTGAAGTTACTTAGAGAGCCTAAACCCATACCACCAGTAATATCACCAAGTGTGCCATTTACAGCATCACCGATACCATCGGTCACACCACCAACAGCATCAGTTACACCGCTAAATTGGTCTTTAATACCGTCGGTAAAGCCACCAATGCTTGATTGTAGTGGGCCAAAGTCAACCGCGCCGGTAATACCACCAAGCGAGCCATCCATGTTACCCATAAGTTCGCCCAAGCCGTAGCCTGCCGCAGCACCTGCTGCCGCACCTAGTAGGCCATTGTTACCACCACTCTTCGAGCAGTCAGCACCTTGTTGCGCCACTTGGTTATCAATTTGGTTTTGCGCTTCAGCCATACCCGCAGCTGTACCATCGGCTGTGCCGTTCATGGTTGCAGCAAGTTGCTCGTTGTATTCACGCAGTTGGTTTACAGTACGGCTGCCACTTGGCGCTGTGCATAGTGAGTAACCACCTGACTTACGTGACGATGGACGCACACCGTTTAGCGGTGGAGGGAATGGCATGCTACCTGTCCCGCTTAGGGTACGGCCACAACTTGCGTAAGTTGTACTTTGGCTATCACACGCTAGGTATTTACCACCCTGCTTAAATGAACTTAGGCGGTTCACACATGATGGTGCACGCACATATAGGTGTTGATCGGTTCCGAAGCGCTGACCTTGGCGGCCCGCACATGGGTTTGTTTTAGGGTTTAACCATTCTGTCACACGGCCAGGAGCATCTTCATCTTCAATAAGTTCTGCCGCGCCTGTGCTACAGTTCATTTTAATCACACGTTCTTGTGGGTCACAGTTCACGTAGTGAATGTTGTTATTGTCGTCCAAGTAGTGGCCAACACCTGTAAGTGGGCAGGTATCATAGCCAACACTTTCTTGGTTATAGCCCGCAGGAAGGTAAGTGGCTTCACGGGCCAAACCTTCGTTCAAAGCATCTTGGTTTTCAGCAACAATTGCCTGGTTTTCTTGCGCTGCTTCGTTGGCCTGCGTTACCGCTTGTTGGGCACTACAGGTGTAAGCTGGATCATCTTTTGTCATGGCGTAGCCAATCACAGCACCCGCTGCCGCCATCAAGAATGATGAGTGATCACCGAAGCTATCAACAAACGATCCAGCGTTGGTCGCTGAAACCTGTGCCGAACCTGCTTGGTTAAACCATGTTGAGCCCCAGTTTGCCAAACGAGCGCGAACATATAGCTCTGGCGCAAGGGCCAAAAACTCTAGGTGACGAGACGCACTTGTTGGGTCTGGTAGCCAGTAGCCATCTTCTTCATTTTCAGCTTCAGCAAGCCAGCAAATCATCGACTTTAAAGCTGTTTTATCACTTTCACCCACAAGGCCAGGCACAGGCGCATCACCAAATGATGGGCCAGCTGGCATCGCATCGGTCACAGTGGTTGGGTCAGCATTGCCTGAAGCAAGGTTGTTCACGGGGCTATCACCGCCTTTTGTTGCCTCAAGGAAGCCAAGTGGACCAACACCCCAAACGTGGGCATCAAAATATACGTTCGGCATACGGCCTAGAGTCGGCATGTTAGGGTTTTGGTTACCCACATAGGCTTGCGAGCCTTGCATCCCTTGGCCGCCCAAAAAGCCGCCAGCCATACCACCTTGACCAGGAATACTATCAAGCGAGCTTTCAGTCTGCAGCACGCCGCCACCCGGCTGGAAAACAGCTTCAATCATCACACTTGGTTCAGTGTGTTCAACTTTATATTTGTAAACAGGAAAAACATACGGGTAGTACTCTTCCACACACTCATCGTGGAAGGTAATGCTCATACTCTCTTTATACTCAAAACAATCGGGGTAGTTGATTGAGTCTTTAAGCTCAAGGTCGCCCTTTTCACCAAAGATACTTGAAAGTGGGTTGGTCACAGCACTTGCCGCTGTTGAAGCAGCGCCGCCTAAGTCAGCCGCTTGAACGGTGGTTGGTACAGCTGTGAAAAGCACAGCCGAAAAGGCCGCAACGCAGCCTAAGTATGACCAGCAGAAATTTGATCGTGTCATTAAATATACCCCTATATTACCCCGTTTAACCGGCTAACTGACCTGAAGATAGTTTGTTATAAAGTACGGTGTTCACCCTTGTTCACCCAGCACTCCATATCACCTACGGCCAAAAAACTGGCTTAAGTACTTATAATATGGGGGTTGGCGCAAGAAATTGCAATTTTTTGCTGACAGGGGCAGGCTATATTTTTCAATATATTGCGTCAGATTAATCACGATAATTAAGTAGGCTTTTTACAACATTATGGTATGCTGCCGCCCATAAGTTCTTAATAATAGGGTTATATAATGTACGTTCTTGGTCATCCCCTTCTTGCTCTGGTTGATATTCTTGATGGTTTGCTCTTCTTATACAGCATCATCATTATTGCTTCGGCTGTTGTAAGCTGGTTACGCCCCTCACCAAACCACCCAGCTGTGCGCATCCTTAATATGCTTACACTTCCTCTTTACATGCGCATGCGCCGCTTTGTGCCACGCGCGGGCTACATTGACCTAACACCTCTTGCAGCCCTGCTTGCGATTATGTTTATTCGCATGGGTATTTTGCCAATTTTCCGCACTTTTGCGCTTAACCTAATTGGGGGTTAATAATGACCACGGCGCCCACACAAAACCCTGCACCACAGACACCAAAAACGCCAGCCCCACAAAGCACTGCCGTAAGCCAGCAAATGGCTAAAAAGGCCGCAACACGCACGTCGGTTGTGGGTGCTATCACCAACCTTTCGCTTGTGGCGATTAAAGGTTTTGGCGGTATGGTCACAGGCTCGCAGGCGTTGATTGCCGATGCCATCCACTCAGCAGGCGACCTTGTGACTGACCTTATTGCCTTTGTTGCTGTGCAGCTTGGCCGTAACGATGCTGACGATTCGCACCCGTATGGCCATGGTAAGTTTGAGACCTTTGGCACACTTGTGCTTTCGGTTGTTCTTGCAGGTGTGGGTATTGGTGTATTCTGGAACCTTATCCAACAGCTTATCTCAGGTGAAACCCACCAGCTTGGCCCTATGGCTTTGGTTGCGGCGGGCGCCTCGGTTGTTCTGAACGAAGCCTTGTTCCGCTACACCTTGATTGAAGGTAAAAAAGTAAACTCTAAAACCATTATTGCAAACGCATGGCACCACCGTGCCGACGGCCTTTCATCAATTGCCGTATTTGCGGGTATTGGCCTTAATATGTTTGGCTTTACGTATGGTGACCACGTGGCCGCTGCTATTGTGGGTGCTATTTTGCTTAAAATTGCCTATTCACTTGGCCGTGAAGCCTTTGACGAACTGGTTGAAGCTGCCGTACCTGAAGGCCAACAACACCTGATTAAAGAAGCGATCGATAAAACCGAAGGCGTATTGGATTGCCACATGATGCGTGCTCGCTTTTTGGGCGGTGACATTCTGATTGATGCGCACATTGATGTGGATCCGCTTATCTCAGTAAGTGAAGGCCACCGCATTGCTGAACTTGTTGAATACAACATTACAAAAGTATGCCCAGAGGCTGTTGATGTAACCATCCACGTTGACCCCCTTGAGCACAGCCACGAGCCACCAAAAGCGGCGAAACAACCATCACGCCCTGCCCTTGAGCAATTGATTTACGAAGTGGTTTCTCGTACAGCACCTAAAGCCAAAATCATGGGTGTAACGTTCCACTTTATTGATGATGTGCGCCGCGCTGATATTGTGTTCTCAGGTATTACCCATGGTGAACTTTTGATGGCAAAACCAAACATTGTTAAAGCACTTACCACCGAAGAAACCAACTCAGAAGGCGACAAAGAAAAACCGCCTTTTACAGCGGTCTCTCTCTCGTTACTTGTCTAAAAACTAAATAACTTAGCTTGCGGCCTGCTGTTGGCGGGCCTGCATGTATAGTGCCGCAAAGTTAATCGGCTCTAGGAGTGGTGGCTGGAAGCCACTTGCAAGGATAGTACTCATAAACACTTGGCGTGCGTATGGGTAAATCAGCGCAGGGGCATCAACACCTAGCAGGGCTGAGTGCTGGTCTTGGCTTAGATCTTTTAGCGTAAACAAACCAGTGAACTTCAGCTCAATAAGGTAGATTGTTTTATCGTCTTCAGTTTTGTTGTGACCGCGCATGTTTAGGGTCACTTCAATATCGCCAGTTTCAGCGTCAACAACGGTGTTTTGTACACCAACGTCTAGCTGCAGGTTGTTTTTGTACTTACCAAGTAGCGCTGGTGCCTGTGGGCACTCGAACGACAAATCAGTAACGTACTGACCCTTTAGGCGGAATGTGCCTTGGGCTTTATTTTCTGTGTTTGTGTTTTCAGTCGCGGCAGATGCGGCTGCTTTATCAGCTGTTTTCTTATCTTTTGCCATGGTTCGGCCTCGCATAAATTCTTTTAGGTTTTTAACTTAGTTTGTTTCTCTAAGTCTTAGGGTCATATTTATAGCATAGGGTTTTGCTGTTTTACCAGTCTGTCTTTGTGCATTGCTGTTCTGGCACCTGTTCAATATCGACTATACATAGACTTATTTTACGGAGAATGGTAAACCTATAGTCTAAGTTTAATAAACATCGGAGCAGTTCTATGACGCTGGAAATTGGCCAAAAAGCCCCTGAATTTACCCTACCCAACCAAGACGGTGAAAACGTGAGCCTGTCTGACTACAAAGGCAAATGGGTTATTTTGTACTTCTACCCTAAAGCGCTAACCCCAGGCTGCACCACACAAGCCCAAAACCTGCGTGATAGTATTAAAGAGCTTAAAAGCCTTAACGCCGAAGTTATTGGCGTAAGCGGCGACGAATCAAAAAAGCTTGCTAAGTTTGTTGAAAAAGAAGAATTGCCATTCACACTTGTGGGTGATACCGAGCACACCATGCTTGAAGCCTACGATATGTGGAAAGAAAAAAGCATGTACGGCCGCAAATACATGGGTGTGATGCGCTCAACCTTCATTATTGACCCAGAAGGCAACATTGCGCACTTTATCCCTAAAGCGAGCCCTAAAACCCACCACGAAGACGTAATGAAATGGTTGAAAGAAAATGGTCGTAAAAACGCTGCCTAGTAAAAAACTAAACACTGGTAACCCACGCCCTTCTGGCCGTGCTACGGATGAACTGCGCCAAGTTACCATTGAAACTGACGTTAACGCCTACGCTGAAGGCAGCTGCCTTATTAGCTTTGGGAACACCAAAGTGCTGTGCACAGCCTCTGTTGAAGAAAAAGTACCGGGCTGGCTACGTGGCCAAAAGCAAGGCTGGGTAACAGCTGAATACGGCATGTTGCCACGCTCAACCCACAGCCGTATTGACCGTGAAGCAAGCCGAGGCAAGCAAAGCGGCCGTACGCAAGAAATCCAGCGCCTTATCGGTCGTAGCCTTCGTACCGTCACTAACCTTGATAAACTTGGCGAGCGCACAGTGTGGCTTGACTGTGATGTCATTCAAGCTGACGGTGGCACGCGTACTGCTGCAATTACAGGGGCTTACGTTGCATTATCACTTGCATGTAAGCGCTTACTTACAGAAGGTAAAATCACCGAATCACCTCTATCAGACAGCGTAGCAGCCATTAGCTGTGGTGTTACAAATGCGGGTGTTGTGACTGATCTTGACTACGCTGAAGACTCTTCAGCCGTGGCAGACGGTAACTTTGTGATGACCGGTAAGGGTGAAATTATTGAAGTTCAAACAACGGCAGAAGCCGCCCCTATTGAGCGTGAAACTTTTACCAAATTGCTTGAGCATGCCGATAAAGCTATTAAAGAGCTTATTGAAATGCAGAAAAAAGCGACCGCATAACTATTTAATGCAAAGGTTTAATGTTGAGCATCATGAGTAAGCTTCCATTTGATAAAATCGTTCTCGCAAGCCATAACCAAGGCAAAATTGCTGAACTTAAAGCAATGGTTGAACCTTTTGGCGTAGAAGTCTTATCTGCTGCCGACTTAGACCTACCTGAAGTCATTGAAGACCGTGACACCTTTGAAGGCAACGCCACCAAAAAAGCTGTTGAGATTTGCCAAGCTGTAAACCTGCCAACTTTGGCAGATGATAGCGGCCTGTGCGTTGATGCACTTGACGGTGGCCCCGGCGTATACACCGCCCGCTATAGCCGCACATATGAACGTTTGATGGATGAAATCAAAGATGTACCCTCTGCTGACCGTGGGGCGCACTTTGTATGTGTACTCGCCTTTGCACTCCCAACAGATGATACTAAAGTAGAAGCCTTCCGTGGCGAATGCCAAGGGGTTATTCACACTGAAGCATTGGGTGAGGGCGGCTTTGGCTACGACCCTGTGTTTATCCCTACAGGAGAAACACGTACCTTTGCTGAGATGACACCTGCTGAGAAGAAGCAATTCTCGCACCGTGGTCAAGCCATGAACATGTTCCTCGACTACCTGAAAGCTTTTTAATGGCGCCCATTCAGCAAGAAGGCCTGAGCCTTTATATCCATTGGCCTTGGTGCAAAAAGAAGTGCCCTTACTGCGATTTTAACTCGCACGTTGCAGCGGATGCCCCTATTGAAGACTACCTAAATGCTGTTAAACATCAGTTGGTTAGCCTTTCTAAACAAATTCCAAGTAAACATTCACTTACTTCTATCTTCTTTGGTGGTGGTACCCCGTCGCTTATGCCTGCTGCAGGTGTTGAAAACCTTTTAAGCACCGCAGAAAAGACCTTTGGCTTTGCTGAGGATATTGAAATTACATTAGAAGCCAACCCAACTTCTAGTGAAGCCAAGAAGTTTAATGATTTTGTTTCAGCGGGTGTTAACCGCTTTTCTGTGGGTATGCAAAGCCTAACAGAGTCAGAGCTACAGTTTTTAGGGCGCGAGCATTCAGTGACAGAGGCCATGCACGCCATTGAAGCTGCCCAGACAGCTTGTGGAAACGTGAACCTTGATTTGATTTACGGCCTTCCCGATCAAGACCTACCTACATGGCTAAACCATTTAGATGACGTGTTTAAGTTGGGGACACAGCACATCAGTTGCTATCAGCTGACCATTGAAAAGAACACAGGCTTTTACGCTGATTGGCGCAAAGGGCGTCTTAAACCCGCCCCTGAGCATATTCAGGCAGATTTTTACGAGCAAACAACAGCTAAGCTACTTGATAAAGGGTATGAACACTACGAAGTGTCAAACTATGCAAAGCCTGGGTATGAATGTAAGCATAACCGCAATATTTGGCGCTATGGCGGCTATTTAGGTATTGGTGCAGGCGCCCATGGGCGTACACCATTGACTGATGGCCTTACCGCCACCCGTAACTATAAAATGCCTAATAAGTTTATTACGGAGGCTCATAGCCCTAACCTTGGTATTTTTGAACATGATGTTCTAAGCCCTGAGATTCAGGCTTTTGAGGCTACCTTACTAGGTTTACGCCTCAAAGAAGGCCTTCCACTTAAGCGTCTTGAAGCTGTTGGCGGCCAGCCATGGCACAACTTTATTGATGTTAAAGCCATCGACATGCTGGTTGAAAATGGATTTTTGATGACGGATCTTCAATCAGATAACCCGATGCTTTATGCAACGCCAGCCGGTTTTTTAATTCTTGATAGCGTGATTGAGCATCTTATTAAGGTATAAATTTCTACACCCAACACACATCAATTCGCCCTCCTACAAAATGAAATTGACCCGCTTTTAACGGGCCAAACTTCAAGTAATATCTTAATGTATGTTAGTACTCACTTACATGTGTTAAATAATTGTTATATTTAACTTAAATTTGTTACTTAGTAAGTATCGCGGATGCCGTAACCATCAATTTCCGACGGTGATTGCACTTCGTATTTTTGCATCTGAGGCTTATCAGAAATACGGATGTAGTTGTGTACTTTAATCACATCTTTAGTGGTGCTGGCTTTGTGGAGGATGGTTTCCATCTCGGTGTTATCTTGTGCCATACCGATGATGTACACATGACCTTTCACAACATGAATATCGTAGTTCACAGTAAATACGTCACCTGTAAAGGTAAGGCGAGTACGTAGGTTGGTGGCAATTGCCTTATCACGTGAATACGCTTTAAGGTCATACGGTTTAAGCTGAATCTCGTTAAAGATGCTGCGCACACCTTCTGTGCCGGCGATTTGTGATTCAATCTGATTAATCTCGCTGCGGTTAGCAACAACACCAGTTACCAATACATCGCCCTTCAGGGTGCTAATGCTAATATCTTTAAAGTATGTGCTGTTCAGGCGGCCAATACGCTCATGCAGAGACACCTTAAGCGCCACGTCTTCCGCTGATTGTTTAAGGCCACGCTCTTGCACAGCAAAGTAACCCGTGGTTGCGCCTGCACCTAAAATAAGTGGGACACAGCCTGTAAGCATCACGGCTGCAAATACGTAAGCAACAGAAGTATGAAGTTTCAACATAGGTAGCCTCTTTCTTAAATTAATGACTCATTATACGAGGTTCAAATATTGTGGCTAGCCCCTAAAGTGGGTTTTCTAGATATTCCATAAACGGGGCGTGCGAGAAAAACAACACTACATCAAGACGCACCTCATCAACCTCAGGATAGCGCTTTGAAAGTTCATAAGCTTGACGCTGCAATCTTTCACGCTGTTTTGGGTGTAATGCCGCATGGGCTTTCTCGCGCGTTTGACGGTACTTTACCTCGACTAAAAGTAATTTGCGGCCTCTCAGAGCCAGAATATCAGCCTCTACACCCACTGTTTTATGGTTATTCGCTAGGATTTTACAGCCTTTTAGGCGTAGCAACATGCGTGCACAAAACTCAAAAAAACGGCCTTTATGATGATTCTTCATTCTAGCGGGGGCATCTTTAATAAAGTTAAAATAAAAAACTAGGGTAAATAGTACATGAAACAGGTATATTTACTTTGAATTTATTTGAATAACAGATAACTTTGAGCACATTAAAGCGCACAAAAAAGACAGCAGCATGCCACACCTATTTAAAATGACACGCCACACCCCTCACCTACTTCTAGCCGTTATTGGCTTTACAGCCTTTATGGTTGCTCAAATGGCTTATACGCCTACTGCACATGCTCAGTTGTTTGGCGCCCCCTCACCTGAAAATCAGGTTGAGTACTTGCCCACACGCGCTTTTGTTCCAACGATTGATCAAATTAAGCCGCTGGCTGAGCAAGCCTACAGTATGGGTATGTACTATGACAGCCTGCGCTACTTCCAACGTTTAGAGGCCATTAACCCTGAACAAAGCCAGTTAGGAATTGCTAAAAGTTTTGAACGCATGGGTGAGTATGCAAAGGCCCTAGGTGCTTTGCAGGAACTACACCTTGCAGATTCAGCCTTCCGTGAGCAAGCCCGCCGTTTGCGTGCGTCACTATTGCTAAGCATGGCCGAGGTTCATCAAAAAACAAATGACCTTAAAGCCAGTGAAAACTACCTGCGTACATTCGTTAGTGAATATAAGGACGAGCTGAATAACCGTCGTTACATCCACCTGATGCGCCAACAGGCAGTACTTTCAGGCTCGCTTGTTCCTGATGCGCTTAAGGCAAGCGAACAAACCATCCCATTACGTGTAGGCCTTTTGCTGCCGCTTTCTGGCCCGATGGCTGAAATTGGCCAAAGCATGCAGCAAGCCGCACTCATTTCATTGTTCAACCAATCAATGAAACACATTGAGCTTTACCCAGAAGATACCCAAGGCACCCCTGCGGGCGCCCAGGCTGCTCTTGAGCGTGCTCTACAAAGTGGTGTTGATATTGTTTTGGGCCCTCTTCTTAGCCAAAACGTGCAGGCTATTGCCCCTATGGCCGATGCTGCTGACCGCCCCGTTATTGCCTATTCATCTGACCGTATGGTTGCTGATGGCCGTGATGTGCGCCTGTTTAGTATTATCCCGACTGAACAAGCTGAGCTTGTGGCCCGCTATGCCGTGCAACATGGCTACCGTAGCTTTGCAGCCCTTATGCCTGAAGGCCCGTACGGCCGTGAGATGTTCCGGGTATTTGAAGCGGAAGTGAAACGCCTTGGTGGTACGCTTGATCGCCATAGCTTTTACGATGCGAAAAGCCCTGATATTACAACTTCACTTAAATACATTACCCGTATTGAAGAAGCCCGTGCTGAGCTGAATAAAGAGCTACGTGCCCTTGAAAAACAATATGAGCTTTTGGCTGATGCCATGGATGATGAGTCTCTTGCGCGCCTGCGTGAACTGCGTAAGGCTGAGCCTCAACCCATTGTGAACTACCAAGCCCTGTTTGTACCAGCCCCAGCGAAGACACTTTCACTGATTGCCTCACAGCTTGCCTTTTACGATACCGACGGTAGCCAAGTTAAACTATTGGGCAGTAGCCAATGGGATAGCCCAGAGCTACTCGCTAACGCTGACCGTTACGTTTGGGGCAGCTGGTACCCAGCCCTTGCAAAAGGTAACGAGTTTGTATTTGAACAGCAATACAAAGCCATTTACGGTCAGCAACCGCACCCGCTTGCGGCCCTTGCTTATGACAGCATTCAATTGCTTTCAAACTTTACTGAAAATGGCCTAACCCGCGGGAACGAGCTTGACCGTATGGTGCGCCAATCAGGTGGCTTTTACGGTGTAACTGGCCCCTACCGCTTTAACCTACAAGGCACACTTGAACACGGTTACAGCCTCAACCAAATCGGGTATCGTCGTGGCCAAGCCCGTAACATTGAGCTTGTGCCATCACCCACCATCTTACCGGCAGCTGAAGCCCCGCTTGAGCCACAGTACACTGATAAGCGTTTCCGTGAGCCTGAGCCACCACGCCGTAAGAGCCGTGGATTCTTTGAAAGTTTGTTCGGGAATTAATTACTAAGCTGAGAGGGCTAATAGACCACGATGAATCACATCATCGCTGGCATGTAGGCCTTTGCGGCTGTCTGCCTGAAGGGCATACAGGCGCTCTAACGCAAGTTCAAGGCGGTTCATCGGGTAACGACGTAACTGCATCTGAAATTCATCCTTACCCATAAAAACTGGCGGACGTAGCTTCATCATAGCTTGGCCCGGGTTCATGCCATTTTGGCAAAGCTTTTGGCATTCCAGCAAGCGTCGCATGTGGCGTGCGACTAGGGCAAGCATCATGTTACCGTCTACGCCTTCATGTTCAAGCATCTGAAGCGTTGCATCAGTCTTTTTAAGATCACGCATGCCAATGGCATCACATAGCTTAAAAACGGTTACTGAGGGCGCTGAGGCGATAACCTCAAGGCAGTGCTCAAGGGTGATTTGTTTTTCATCGGCAGTGTACAGCACAAGCTTATCAAGCTCGCTTTCGGTCACACCACGGTCATTCCCCAAGTTATCAATCAGAAACTGGCGGGCTTCAGGTGTAATCGACTGGCCTGTGGCGGCAAGTTTTTCACCAATCACGGTGGCCAAATCACGGCCTGAATCTAGAAAACAGCGAATGGCTGCAACTTCTTTATGCCCTTCAACTGCACGGGCCATGGCACTTTTAGCATCAATACCGGTGGCTGAAATCACAATAACAGCGCTTTTTTCAGCGCCTGTTTGTAAGTCTTCGCTGACCAATGATTTTACAGCTTCTGTCACGGCTTTGGTGCCGGCAGCATCTGCGTGTGCGGCATCAACCTTAATAAGTTTCATCCCACCAAAACCAATGGTTTGGGCAGATTCTGTCAGTAGTGACGGTGTATTTTTAAGGTCGTCAGCGTTCATGCTGTCAACGAGGAAGGGATCATCATTCGGGCAAACCAGTTGCGCTACTTTTTTAGCCAATACACGTACTAGACCACCATCATCACCGTAAACAAGCACAAGCGGCGGCAGCGCATTCACGCCCTTCTCGATTGCACCTTCTAACTGACGAGGGTTCCACTTCATGGGTTACTTGCTCTCGGCTATGTTTTTCTGGTCTGTGTAGTCTTTCAAGAACAGGTTCAGCTGGCGCTGTAGGTCACGCTGTAGGTCTTGAATGGCTGTTTCACGGGCTTGGTCGTAGTTGGCCTGTGTCGCAAACGGGCTTGTTTGAATCTCATACGCAGCATCGGTACGGGTTTCAATATTAGCCAAGATGTCGCCCTCTTTGTTTTTTACAAATGAGGTTGAGTCAATTGTTACCAAGGCACGTTCGGCCGTCGCATCAATACGGTATGAAATATTACGGTGTGTTTCACGTACACGCGTGTGTAGCTGCAACGGAGAGTTGGCGCCACCTGTAAAGCGTCGGTTCAACAACTGCTTAAGGTATTGAGCATTTAAGCGTGCGCCTGCACGGCGTTGGGTTGAGACAACCTCAACGTTGGCCACGTGAATCTCTTTAATTGTATAGTCATCAAAGTTTTGGTTGATAGCTGTGTAGCCACCACACGCTGCCACAGTTACGGCAGCAAAACCTAGGATAAGTGTGTTTAAGAACTTCATAGCTTCAACCTTTACTTTAATTAGTTGGCAACAATATTCACCAAGCGGCCTGGGACCACAATTGTTTTGCGTACTGTAAGCCCAGCAATATGTGGCTCAACCGCTGTAAGGGCTTCTTTCTCAGCGTCTTCTTTGCTGATGTCTGCCGCTACAGTTAGTTTTTCACGTAGCTTGCCGTTAACCTGAATTACCAAAGTTATTTCATCGTCTTTCACGGCATTTTCGTCGTAGCCCGGCCATTCTTCTTCAACCAGCCATGTTGTTTGGCCAAGTTGCTTCCAAAGCTCTTCTGTGATGTGCGGGGCCACTGGGTTCAATACACGCAGCAGTGACGCTACACCTTCTTTGTACAGAAGCTGTGCAGTTTCGTCTTGCGTATTGCGGTATTCGCCCAAGGTGTTTGCCAATTCCATGCAGGCAGCCACTGATGTATTGAACTGCATTTTCTCTAAATCTGAGGTGACCTTGCGAATTGTTTTGTGGATTTTACGCTTCAAATCCTTCAATTTCTTGTCAGAAATATCGTCAATAAGTAAGTGCTTATTAACATCGTAATCATCAAGGCTGAAGCCAGCTTCATTCACCAAACCCCATACGCGGCCTAGGTAACGCCATGCACCATCAACGCCACTTTCGGCCCATTCAAGCGTACGCTCAATTGGGGCACAGAACATGCTGAAGAGGCGCAGTGTATCGGCGCCATAAGTTTCAACAAGGGGCTTAGGTGGCACGCCGTTGTTCTTCGATTTTGACATCTTCTCGTTTGAAAGAACCTCTAGCTTTTCACCAGTTTCTTTATGAGTAGCTGTACCATCGCTGTGAGCAATCACATCAAGAGGGTTAATGTATTCGCCTTTGCTATCACGGTAGCATGGGCTTAGCACCATACCTTGGGTTAACAAGGCCTTGAATGGCTCTTTAACGTTCACGTAGCCCACTTCTTTTAGGGCTTTCGTAATAAAACGTGCGTAAAGCAAGTGAAGCACAGCATGCTCGATACCGCCAATGTATTGGTCAACAGGCAGCCAATGGTTTACAGCTTCAGGGTCAAGCGGTAGGTCGCTATCAACACAGGTGTAACGGGCGTAGTACCATGATGAATCTACAAAGGTATCCATGGTATCGGTTTCACGCACAGCTTTACCGCCACATTCTGGGCAGTCTACGTGCTTCCATGATGGGTGCAAATCAAGCGGGTTACCGCCGTGGCCTGTAATTTCAACGTCTTCAGGCAATTGCACAGGTAGCTGGTCTTTAGGCACAGGCACAGTGCCGCACTTGTCGCAGTTAATGAATGGAATTGGTGTACCCCAGTAGCGCTGACGAGAAATACCCCAGTCACGCAGGCGGTAGTTTACGGTACGTTCGCCAATGTTTTTAGCTTCAAACCAGTCAATGACGGCTGATTTCGCTTTGTCATTATCTAGGCCATTAAACTCGGCTGAGTTTACAAGCGTACCTGCGCCAGTGTAGGCAGCGTCAGCTTCCACTTCAGTACCTTGAGGGGCTTCAATAACTTGTTTAATAGGTAGGTCGTACTTTTTAGCAAAGGCATAATCACGCTCATCGTGGGCTGGTACGGCCATTACAGCACCGGTGCCGTAACCCATCAGCACGAAGTTTGCGATGTAAATCGGCACATCTTCGCCAGTAATAGGGTGCTTCGCGGTGAAAGGTGTTTTGTAACCCTTCTTCTCAGCCTTTTCGATAGCTTCTTCTGATGTTCCTAGGCCTTGACACTCTTTAATGAATGCAGCGGCTGAATCGTCGTTTTTCGCGGTCTCAGCAGCAAGTGGGTGCTCAGGAGCAACCGAACAGAATGTGACACCCATAATAGTGTCAGGACGGGTGGTGTAAACCTTCATGCCATCAGCGTACTGGCCTTCTGGGCCTGTCACGTCAAAGGTAAAGGTTAGGCCTTCAGAGCGGCCAATCCAGTTGGCTTGCATCGTGCGCACTTGCTCTGGCCATTCGGTTAGGCCTTCAAGGTCGTTCAGCAAGTCATCAGCGTAGCGGGTAATGTTGAAGAACCATTGCTTCATGGTGCGGCGCTCAACAGGGGCACCTGAACGCCAGCCTTTACCGTCGACCACTTGTTCGTTGGCCAATACGGTTTGGTCAACAGGATCCCAGTTTACGTGGGCTTCTTTAGAGTACACTAAACCTTTTTTGTACATATCGATGAAGAAGGCCTGCTGGTGCTTGTAGTAGTTTGGCTCACAAGTGGCTAGCTCACGGTCCCAATCGATACTTAGGCCAAACAGGTTAAGGTCGGTCTTCATTTCTTCGATGTTTTTGTGCGTCCACTTACCTGGGTGCACTTTGTTTTTAATGGCTGCGTTTTCAGCAGGCATACCAAAAGCATCCCAACCTAGAGGGTGCAGAACACTGTAACCTTGTGCACGTTTAAAGCGGGCAATCACATCACCCACAATGTAGTTACGGGCATGACCCACGTGAATTTTACCCGATGGGTAAGGGAACATTTCAAGCACGTAGTACTTTGGCTTTGTGCCTGAAGTATCCGTTTTAAAAACGTTCTTATCGTTCCAGCGTTTCTGCCACTCAGGCTCCAAAGTAAATGGGTTATAACGGGTTTCAGTCATGGGTATGGTCTCTGGTTTCTAGAAATTAAAAATCATCATTTAAAAAGGGCGGGCTACACTTTGTGCATAGCCCGCCTGTGGAAGGTAATACCTTATTTGCCCACGCGGTCAGCAACGCGGAGTGAGCGTGCTTTGGTAAGGATTGTATCTTCAAGGCTGGTTTCAGTGGCTTTAGTTACTTCAACATCAACCCATTCGCCCGCTTTTTTAGCTTGCTTAAAGACTTCAACCTTAATGGCATCAGCACGTAGCACACGGCCGCGGATGAACACGTTCATGCGGTAACGCTCAGCTGTTTTGCTTGGGTTGGCGTACCAATCAGTTACAATAACGCCACCAGCGCTATCAGCCTGTACGATTGGCATAAATGAAATAGTATCAAGGGTTGCGCGCCATAGGTAACCGTTTACACCGATGCTTGCACCACCGTTTGAATCGTCACCCTTACGGAAGCCCGCAAGAATATCGCCACCTTCACCTGAGAACATACCCGGGCCTTTTAGGGTATCATGAGGCATTGGGTTTTGATCAGGTGCTTGAACGTCAGCGCCGCTGCAAGCTGCCAAAAGTGGAAGCATGATAATCACTGCAAGAAGTGGGGCAAAACGTAGGTTTACTGTTAGGCGTTTCAACATTTGAATATGTCCTTCAAAGTGGTTTTTATTGTCTTTTTAGGCAGCACAACACGCTGTGTAAAAATAAATTCACAGCATATTAACCTGTTCTCGCAGGTTTGTTAAGCCTTGAGGGGCATTGACCACAATAAATTAATGCGTTTAAAGGCGAAGCTTTTAGTCGTAGCTCAGCATATCAGTGGTTTTACCGTGGAAGATGCGATACACCAACGCCGTATAAGCCAGCATGATAGGCAACACAATCAAGGCACCCACTAAGATAATCATCAACGATTCGGGCGCACTGGCAGCATCAACAATCAGTAGTTGGTCTGGCACAATGTACGGGAAGAAGCTATACGCTAAGCCACTAAAGCACAGAATAAACACACCCACCACCATCGCAAATGGAGCCCAGCAGCATTTATCACCCTTCATGGGCAGCTTTTGCAGCAGGGTGTAAGTCATCAAAATCAGGGCCAGCGTTAGCATTGGGATAGGTGCCAAGTACATGTACTCAGGCATGCTAAACCATTTGTCAAAAATTCGCGGAGACACCATTGGTGTTACAAGTGAGATAATCCCGACACCGGCAGCGGTGCCAAACAAGCTCATCTTAGCCCAGTGTACAGCTTTTTTCTGCAGTTCACCTTCACACTTAATAATCAACCAGCAAGCGCCAATAAGGCTGTATCCTGTAACCACAACAAGGCCAATCAGCATTGAGAAAAGCACCGCAGGCAGGCTATCTTCAAAGCCGATAATATAATCACCCAGCATGTAGCCTTGGGCAAAAGCGGTCATGGTTGAGCCCACAACAAATGAGATGTTCCAACGGTGCTTTTTATGCGCTGGCACCTTGGCACGAAAATCAAACGCCACACCACGGAAGATCAAGCCAATCAGCATCACAGCTACTGGCAAGTAAAGGTTGGTCAGGATAATCCCGTGAGCCATTGGGAAGGCCACCAAAAGCAAACCTACACCCAACACAAGCCATGTTTCGTTCGCGTCCCAGAATGGGCCAATCGAAGCAATCATGCGGTCTTTATCTTTATCGGGTACAAGCGCACTTAGCACACCTACGCCAAGGTCGTAGCCATCAAGAATGGCATAAACCAACATTGAAAAGCCCATCAAGAATGCAAAAAGGTATGGAAGCCAATCGCCAGATTGAATCATTTCGTTAATCATTATTCTTCCTCCGCTTCAGTAATAACGGTTGCACGGCGTTCACCTTCTTCTGGGTGGCCTTTTGTTTTGGCTTTACCTGCATGGCTTGCTAAGTAGTAAATTGTGCCGATGTAGGCCGTTAGAAGCACCGCATATACAGCAAGGTACATTGAAAGTGATAAACCAACATGCGCGCCTGGCACAGGGGCTACAGCATCTTCTGTTTTAAGAATACCTGTGGTAAGCCAAGGCTGACGGCCAATTTCAGTCACATACCAACCAGCAAGGGTCGCAACCCAACCAGAGAATGTCATCCCCACGAGGGCTTTTGTTACCAGCGGAGAAGGCTCTTTATTACGCCAGAGGTTCCACGCAGCAGCCCATGCAACCACAAGCATCAGAATGCCAATACCCACCATCACACGGAATGACCAGAACACCTTAAACACAGGAGCATGCTCACCTTCGTATTGGTCTAGACCTACAAGTTCACCGTTAGGGTCGTGAGTCAAAATAAAGCTGGCACCTTTGGGGATTTCGATTGCGTACTTATTAGTCTTTGTTTCTTCATCAGGAACCGCAAACAATACCAATGGGGCACCATTCTGGGTTTCCCAGTTAGCTTCAATGGCCGCAATTTTAGCTGGTTGATGCTCCAAGGTGTTCAAACCATAAAAGTCGCCTAGAACGATTTGAACGGGGATAAGGATAGCCGCTACCGTTACAGCAGTGCGCAAGGCGCTTAAAACGGCTTCTGAACGATCTTTAAGGATCCAGCGCACACTCGCCACCCCAGCAATCAAGAACGACGCTGTAAGGCCTGATGCGATAAGCTTGTGAGGCAGCATGTATGGTAGCGTTGGGTTAAAGATAATCTCAAACCAGTTTTGAGCATGCACAACACCATCGATAACTTCGTAACCCGCAGGGGTTTGCATCCAACTGTTCAAAGCCAAAATCCAGAAAGCCGAAAGGGTCGTACCAATTGCTACTAGGAAGGTGGCAAGGTTATGAAGCCAACCAGGCACACGGCGGAACCCGAATAGCATAATCCCCAAGAAGGTGGCCTCAAGGAAGAAGGCAGTCAGAACTTCATAAGCAAGCAGTGGGCCCGCAACGTTGCCAACAGTTTCCATAAAGCCCGGCCAGTTGGTACCAAATTGGAACGACATGGTAATACCACTTACCACGCCCATAGCAAAGGTTAAGGCAAACACCTTGGTGTAGAAGAAGTAGGACTGCATCCACTTATCGTCACCCGTCGCATTAAAGCGCAGTTTGAAAAACAATAAAAACCACCCCAAAGCAATGGTGATGGTCGGAAATAGAATATGGAACGAAATATTGGCTGCAAACTGCAAGCGAGACAATACGAGGGGATCAAACTCAGGCATTAGGGCTACCCATTCTTTTTGTTGAATAACACCCAAACAGTACGCCCACAAAACAGCAGAATCAACCCCAATTTGAACAAAAAGTTCAATTAGAATATGGACTTAATTGTTACAGATTTGCTAAGTCGCCCATCTATAACACAAAAAAAGAAAGGGCAGCTTGCGCCGCCCTTTCTCGTAACGTGTACTAAGCGTTGGCTTAGAACTTAACGCGCATGTTAACGCCGTATACGTCAACGCCGCGCTCTGAAGCAACACCGTTTACGTTAGCGTCAATTTTACGCCAGTAAGCAGCAGCAGATACACCATGACCTAGGTCTTGTTGTACACCGATACCGTACGCATCAACAGATGTGTCAGCAGCAGCTGCAGTTACTAGTGAGTCTTCGTGACGAGCGTAGTCAACAGCGAAGCCTGTGTTACCCATTTGGTAACCAACTTTAACGTAACCGAATTTCGGGTCGTTAGCTGTTGTGTCGTCGAAGTAACGCTTACCTAGGGCAGCAGTTACGCTCACGCCGTTGTCGTGTGCTACAGACACAGAACCAGCGATAGCTGATTGAGCACCGTTAGCAGCTGAGTCGTTGTACTTAACGTAACCAAGACCAGCAGCGATTTCTAGTTCGTCGTGCTTAGTGTTGTAAAGCACTGAAGCGTCCATGTCGCCGTCTTGTACGTAAGCAACACGAGCTTGTAGACCGTTTACGATAGGTGAGTCGTAACGTACTAGGTCAGCACGGTCACCTTCGTTAGCGTCAACGCCAACGCCGCCGTCGTAGGCGATACCGTCGATGTTGTCTGTAAGATCTGAAACTGAGTTTGTACCGTCAACGATCAAACCACCACCGATACGGTCAGTAGCTGAGTTCATGATGTCTGATACAGCACCAAGATCGATTTCTGTAATACCGTCAGTAGCTGATGAAGTGCGACCGATGAATAGAGCACCCCACTGACCAGCTAGACCAACACGAGCGTGACGCTCTAGGAAACCGTCAGCAGCAGCAGCTGTAGGAGCTGTGCCTGTGTTTGTTAGGTCGTCTGATGCACGAGCAGCAGTTTGTAGTTCAGCTTCCATTAGAACTGAAGCAGTTAGACCGTGGTCTAGTTGCTGTTCGCCGCGTAGGCCGAAACGAGTTGATGATACGTCGTTGTCAACGATAGCGATTTCGCTGTCAGGGCCAACGTTGTAACCCATTACGCCCTTGTTAACTTGGCCGTAAAGTTCTACATCAACAGCTTGAGCGTTAACAGCTACAGCGCCTGAAGCGATGATAGCTGAAGTAGCTAGCAGAATTGATTTTTTCATGTCAATAATCTCCAAGGATTTGTTTATTGCATTTTTATTATTTAGCTTTTTAAGCTTTGTCCGGCGCTTTCCTACGAAGCTGTTCACAACGCGGTCAAAACGCAAGAACCGTTCATGGACTTGAGAATAGATATCCAAATCGCCGAGGTCAACTGTATATTGCTGTTTTTCAATTCATAAACTGGAGGGGGTGTGTTTTTTGTAACACGTCTGCAACAAGTGTGTATCTGGTTTGTATCAAAAATAATATTAATAGATTCAATAAGATAGGTAAATTTCAAAATCCAAAACTTAAATACACTTTATGGTGTAACAAGGTGTGGCATTTTCTGTTTTTAGCTGTATCTTTTTATTGTATACAATTTGTTATTTACGCAAATTTCATACATTTAGAACTTAATTTTGAGGTTCGTACCATATACATACAACTGCTCTACGGCCAGTCCGTCACGGTCTAGGTCAAGGTTTCGAGCAAACACTGAAAGACCTACACCATGGCCTAAATCGCGCTCAACACCAACACCGTAAGTATAAAGGCTCGTATCAGCAGCGGTCGTTGTATCAATGTTCTTATAGCGGCCGTGCTCTAGGGCGATACCCCATCCGTCCCAGCTGTAGCCTACTTTAGTATAGTAAAACTGTGGTGTGCCAATACCTGCTGCACGATGTTCATACGTACGGCGACCATAAGCAACGGTCGCACCAAAGCCATTATCAGATTTAACAGAGGCCGAGCCTGACCATTGACCACTGACTTCATTTGAGCCTGGCGCCGTATCCGTCACGGTACGGTAATCAACGTAAGCCACGCCCGCTTGAACTTGTAGGCCTTGGTCCTCAAAGTCATTTTGATAACGCAGAGCAAAGTCGTGGTCGCCGCCTTGAATAGCTGCAGCGCTAAACTCAAACCCATTGACGCGGGGGCTTACATAACTAATAAGGTCAAAACGGTCAGTGAAACCTGCACCATATGCATTGGTGCCATCGCTGGCACTACCACCAGCAAATTGCATCCCTTCAAAACTATCAACAACCTGTGACATTTGTAGGCCTGTTAGGGCGCCTGTATTCTTATTACGGAACTCAAGTGCCGCACCATGACGAGCAGGGGTTGCAGTTAAGGCGTTTTGAAGTGGCGCAAGATCAATCTCGGTAATACCGTCAGAGGCGGTGCTTGTGCGACCTATATATAACGCACCCACTTTTTTATGGCCCAAACCCACCCGGGCATGACGTTCGGTTACATCTGATGCAGCCGTTCCTGCAGCACCTTGTTGCAAGGTACGCGAGTTACTTCGTCCGTTCATCTGAACTTCAAGCAGCATGTTGGCAAAGTATCCATTGCCAAGGTCGTTTGAATTTTTGAATCCAAAACGTGTAGACGAGATGTTGTTATCATAAACGCCCACATCAGCATCTTCACCATCGGCATAGCCAACAAAGCTTTTGTTCACTTGGCCATAAAACTCAAAAGTACTGCGTGTTTGATAGTTTTTGACTTCAGCCTTTGCGTTTAGAGGGGCTAAAAATAAGAAAACGCTCAGAGCGCCCAAAACATAAAATTTTGGACTATTATACGTATATGCTAACGTGAGGCACTTCATATTTTAATTACCTATATATAGATTCTATGGAACAACTACAGACTCAATGCACAAACCTGCTTAAAACTATTCCGGCTGATGTTCGGCTTATTGCCGCTTCAAAGACACGCACTATAGCCGAAGTCCGTGCAGCATATCAAGCAGGGGTCACCAACTTTGGTGAAAACTATGTTCAAGAAGGTGTTGATAAAGCCCTACAACTCCCTGAAGCCACTTGGCACTTTATTGGTAAGTTGCAACGTAACAAAGTGAATATGGCCCTAAAAGCATTTACAGTGTTTCATACTGTAGAGTCTCTAAAGCTTCTGAACAAAATAAGTTCCAGCGCTGAACGAGAAAATTTAACGCCTGAAGTTTTTATTCAAGTGAATGTCGCAGATGAATCTCAAAAGGCAGGGTGCTCAGTCGATGAACTTGATGAGATTGTTTCACGTGCAAACGAGCTTCCAAATATTCAACTCGTAGGGCTCATGACACTCCCCCCAGCAGATGAAGATCCGACTCCATATTTTAACAAACTTAAAGCCCTTGCTGAGTACTATAATCTTCCACGATTAAGCATGGGTATGAGTGGTGATTGGCAAAAAGCCATTGCCTGTGGCGCCACTGATATCCGCCTTGGAACAACCATTTTTGGTGTACGTAAGTAAATACCCGCTTACATATTGCTTAACAAATAAAAAACCCAGGCAATGCCTGGGTTCTTTACATGCTCGGGAGTGCATTTTTTATGAAGCCATGCCCATTGTTTCAAGCAATGCCTTCAATTCCTTTTCATTACGAAATTCAATTTTAATGGTTCCTTGGCCATTCTTTTTCAGAATGCTTACACCCATACCAAGCTTCTTCGCCATATGGCTTTCAAGCTCTCGGGTTGCCATGTCTTTTGAAGCACGTGTACGCTTTTTCTTATCGCCGTTTTCTTCGGCAATCATGTTACGTACAAGCTCTTCTGTTTCACGAACTGACAAAGCCTTTTTCATCACCTTAAGGGCAGCACGCATTTGCAACTCTTCTTCACCTAGGCCAAGTAGTGCACGTGCATGACCCATTGAAAGTTTGCTTTCAGCAACAAGGTCTTTAATGCGCTCTGGCAAGCTTAGTAGGCGCATGAGGTTGGTGATGTGGCTACGGCTTTTGCCTGTTACACGTGCCATATCTTCGTGTGTGTAGTTAAACTCGTTAACCAAGCGTAGGTAACCAGCTGCCTCATCAATTGGGTTTAGGTCACTACGCTGAATATTCTCAACCAGGGCAACCTCAAGGGCTTTACCGTCTGGCAATGTAAGCACGATAGCAGGCACTTCTTTAAGGCCTGCCATTTGTGATGCACGCCAGCGACGCTCACCAGCAATAATCTCGTAGCGGTTCTCTTTACCTTCAATAGCACGCACCAATAGGGGCTGTAGAACACCTTGTGACTTAATGCTACTTGAAAGGGCCTTAAGCTGATCTTCATCAAAGTAGTGACGAGGCTGGAAGCCTGATGGCTCAAGCATAGTTACCGATAGGTATGTTTGGTTCTCAGTTGGTTTAGGAACTTCCGTACCGCCGCCAGCGTTATAGTTTGCATTATCAATCAGCGCACCCAAGCCTTTACCAAGACCTTTAGTTGATGCTGGCTTTTGTGAATCAGTTGTTTTGGTATCGTTGGTCATTATGCAACCATTCCTTCGTCTTTGGTCGAAACCATAGTTTTAGCATTTTTAGTTTTTTGTTTACGGATAAGCTCAGCAGCTAGGCTCATGTAAGCACGTGAACCAGCGCAGAATGTATCGTAAAGGATAACAGGGCGGCCGTGGCTTGGCGCTTCTGACACACGCACGTTACGTGGGATAACAGTTTCAAACACGTCTTCGCCAAAGTAGTTACGTACTTCTTGCTCAACCTGCTTTGACAGGTTGTTACGTGAATCCACCATAGTCATCAATACACCCATAGACTCAAGCTCAGTGTTTAGACGACCCTTCACAAGATTTACTGAACTTAGCAGCTGTGAAACACCTTCAAGGGCAAAAAACTCTGCTTGTAGGGGCACAAGGTAGCGATTTGCCGCTGTAAGCGCGTTAATGGTTAGTAGGCCCAGCGATGGTGGGCAATCAATAAAGATGTAATCGTATTGCGCTTTTAGAGGCTCTAGCGCTTCACGTAGTTTGTATTCGCGTGAGAATGCAGGAACAAGCTCAATCTCAGCACCAGAAAGGTGAACTGTAGATGGCACAAGATTTAGGCCAGGAACAATGGTTTTATGGATAGCCTGCTCACCAGTGCAATCACCCATCAACATGGCATACACATTTTGTGAATGGCCGACCTTTTCAACACCCAAACCGGTTGTTGCATTACCCTGAGGATCAAAATCTACCACCAAAACTTTCTCGCCACAGGCAGCTAGTGCAGTAGCCAAATTCATAGCAGTTGTGGTCTTACCTACACCGCCCTTTTGGTTTGTAATCGCTACAATTAAACCTTTAGTATCATTCATTTTTTAACCTCTTATAGTGGGTTTAAATATTTATAAATTCTGTCGTTATTTTTAATTACAATAAAGTAAAACCCACTCTTTTACAAGTGGGTTTCACGTGAAACAATTTATTTTTTATACTACCGTCTTTGGGTGTTGCTTAAAATCACTAATTTCGCATTATCTTCCGTGAGGCTATTGTGCAACTCTACGTCAAACGACCATTTTTTGGTGGCCAATTCAATTTCTTCATTATAACGACCACCCTTCATCAATAAATATTGACCATCTTTAGCAAGGCAATGTTCGGTTAGGTCCAAAAAATCACTAATTGAAGTAACAGCGCGTGCCGTTATAATATCAAACCTTCGCTTTTCATTTAAAATATCATCCGACACTACATCGCAATGAGACGAAAGATCCAACTCTCGGACCATCGTTTTCAAGAAGGCGGCCTTCTTACCGATTCTTTCGCAAAGAGTGATAGGTTGCTCTAAAAAGATGGCCCACAACACACCTGGCATACCTCCGCCCGAACCAACATCAACTATTGTTCCACGTGGAACGTTGTCTAAGAACTGGAGAGAATCCAAAATATGGCGCATGTAAATATGGTCCTTGGTCGCAGGACCAATCAACTTGATGCGCTCATTCCATTGGGCCAATTTGGCGGCGTAATGGTCGCACTTTTCAAGCTGTTGCGTGGTAGGTTCGTGGCCAATTTCGGCCATTTTCTTCAAGAACTGTTGACGGTCTAACATTATAAAAGCCCATATATTGCAGTAATTTATGAGCGATATATAAACAGGTATACCAACAAAGTGCAAGTTAATAATGTACATGAAGTATGATTATATAAGAGATAACGTTTCACGTGAAACATGAAGTATAAGAGATAGTGTTTTTCACAAAAAAGAGGGGGTAAAACACCCCCTCGATATATAAGATTAATCCAAATTTAAGCTACATTTGGTGTCCCGCTGAATGAAACATTAGCCGAAAGACCTTTACCATCATCAAACCAAATTCGGGCACTTGTGTTGTCACAATGGTGAACATGGGCAGCCAATGGAGACGCTACACGATGGTCTTTACGGTGGTCATTTCCCTCACCGTGGGTGTATTTAAGGGCGTTTTGTTCTTCATCTGTGAAGGTTAAGCCGTATTTAAACTCAAAGTCGTCCAAGATATCGTACTTTACAGCCTCCCAATCACCATTGTGCAACTGATCACACTGCGTTTGCCAACGAAGGCACTCAGCGTTCGTTTTAGGGCCATATTTGAATGGTTTCTCAATATCGTGGAAAAACAGTGCAATTGCACCACTTGCCTTACTGAAGGTTAGGGGGCGGATTTCTGATAGGGCATCATATACAACATCGTTCACACGCAGGCACTCAGCAATATGGTCAGCATAGCCACCGTCCCACGCTTGGTGGTTATGGCTAGAGCCTAGAGTGCTATGGAACAGCTTTGCATGATCTAGATAGATTTTAAGGAGAATCGCCTGCCGTGGATCATTGATGTCTTCAAGTAAGTTTAGAAGGGTCTTTTTCAATGAGTGATGTGGCATAGGATTCTCCTTAGATAAATGTTTAGTTTGCAGCTTGGTTATGGCGCTTAATGTGCACCAAAAGTGTGGTCAACGCAGCTGGCGTCACACCGCTAATACGGCTCGCTGTTGCAAGTGTTGCCGGTGTGTGCGCTTTAAGCTTTTCACGAACTTCAATTGAAAGGCCTTGAATACTGTCATAATCGATTGAGGTTGGAATCTCCAAACCTTGCTCTTCTCGGAAGGCTGCAATCTCTTTTTCTTGGCGGTCTAGGTAACCACCGTAGTGCGCTTCAATATCTAGCTGCTCAAGAGCATCCGCTGCAAGGGTCTGAGTTTCAGGGAACCACTCTTGCAAATGCTCAAGCGTAATCTGTGGGCGGCGCAATACAGCCATCAGGTTCTGCGTATCTTTGTACCCACCTGAAAGTTCGGCAATCTTACGGCCTTCATCACTACTAGGGGTAATTTTAATCCCTTCAAGAACATCGCGGGCTTGCTGAAGATTCGTCAGGCGTTGCTCAAAGTATGCTTTACGCTCATCACCGCAGAATCCAAGCTCAATGGCTTTAGGGGTCAGGCGAAGGTCAGCGTTATCGGCACGCAAAATCAAACGGTATTCAGCACGTGAGGTAAACATACGGTAAGGCTCTGACGTTCCACGTGTCACAAGGTCATCAATCAATACACCAATGTAGGCATCAGCACGGTCAAGGGTAAAGGCAGGTTTACCAGCAGCTTTCAAGGCTGCATTCAAACCAGCCATCAGGCCTTGGGCACCTGCTTCTTCATAACCTGTTGTACCGTTAATTTGACCTGCAAGAAACAGGTTTGGAATCTTCTTAGTTTCAAGCGTATGGCGAAGCTCGGTCGGGTTAATGAAATCATATTCAATAGCGTAGCCTGCACGAACAATCTCGGCATTTTCTAGGCCCGGAATTTCACGCAGAATGGCCATTTGAACATCAATAGGCAAGCTGGTTGAAATACCATTCGGGTAATACTCAACGCTGTTATAGCCTTCAGGCTCAAGGAAGATTTGGTGGTTTTCTTTATCCGCAAAGCGCACCACTTTATCTTCAATAGAAGGGCAATAGCGTGGGCCTGTACCTTCAATGTGGCCTGAGTACATTGGCGCACGGTGCAGGTTATCTTTGATAACCTGATGTACCGCAGGGTTGGTGTAGGTAATGTAGCAAGGTAGTTGCTCTTGCTTCAGTTCTTTTGTAAGGAACGAGAACGGAATAGGCGTAGCATCGCCAGGTTGTTCTTCAAGTTTACTAAAATCAATCGTACGGCCATCAAGGCGTGGCGGAGTCCCTGTTTTAAGGCGGCCAAGTTTAAACTGCAAACGCTCAAGGGTTTCCGATAGTTTCATCGAAGCTTGCTCGCCAGCGCGGCCAGCATTGTGCTTATGGTCACCAATGTGCACAAGGCCACGTAAAAACGTGCCTGTGGTTAATACAATGGTCTTACCTGTAAAAACCCAACCTGTGTTGGTCAAAACGCTTTCAGCCTCGCCTTGCGCATTCAGCTGAACATCATCCACCATAGCTTGCTTGATGGTCAGGTTAGGGGTGTTCTCCATCTCTTTAATCATGGTTTCACGGTAAAGGTGGCGATCACACTGGGCACGTGGGCCACGTACTGCTGGGCCTTTTGATTGGTTCAACATACGGAACTGTAAACCTGCTTTATCGGTAATGCGGCCCATCACGCCGTCAAGAGCGTCAATCTCTTTCACAAGGTGACCCTTCGCAAGGCCGCCCACGGCTGGGTTACAGCTCATCTGGCCGATGGTGTCATAGTTTGCAGTAATCAGAAGTGTTTTAGCGCCCAAGCGTGCTGAAGCTGCTGCAGCCTCGCACCCAGCGTGGCCTGCACCAACGATAATTACATCAAAATTTTGCGTATTTGCTGTCATAGGAGACACCTGCCCTTTAAAATCAAATTGTGGGCAATGTATAGGCGTAACGCCGTGTTTTTACAAGGGGTTTTACGTAATTTAGCCGTTGTTTAAGCTACCGATGGGGATTCTGACGCTGAGTGTACCTGCTTATGTAGCTGTTTTTCACGCCAAACCACAAAGATGTTGGCGGCAATAATCACCGCAGCACCAATATAAACATTCAAGCTTGGGAGGTGCTTCCAAATCATCCAGTCATAGAATACTGACCAAATCAGGATACTATATGAAATTGGTGAGATAACTGAGACCGGGGCCAGCTTAAAACTCTCCGACTTAAAGATCATCCCTAAAGCACCCATAGCTCCCAGGCCTAACAAGAACCATGATGTTTCAGGGCTTAGGATAATCTCAGCCGCTGGCATGCTTGGCATAAACACGGCAAATGGCAGTGTGAATAGGGCACTTAATACCAAAAAGTAAAACGCAGTAGTTAAGCCCGGTTCTTTTTGTTTATTGCCAATCCAGCGCAAAGTCAGGTCTACAAAGGCCGTTCCTACGGTAAAGACAAGGGTGACGATTAAACCTTTAGTCGGGATAGGTTCCCCCCACAGTGCGAGAGGGTTAATGATGATAGCCGCCCCTAAAAAACCCACCATGGCGGCAGCCATACGGCGTGGGCCAACCTTTTCGCCCAATAGCGGCCACGAGAGCAGCAAAACAATAAGCGGTGAAGTTAAGCGAATAGATGAAACGGTCGAAAGTGGCAGCAGTGTAATCGCCCACATATTAAGAGTCATTGTCGTTGTGCCAACAAATGCACGAATAAATTGTGCCTTTGGGTTACGGGTTTTAATAAACTGACTCTTACCCAAAAGCACCAAACCAACGGTCAAAATTAAGGCGGCTGTTACGCCCCGCCAAAAGGTAATTTCCATTGGGTTAATATACGGGGCTAAAAGCTTGGCACAGGCATTCATACTACCAATCAAACTGACGGCTAGAATTGAATAAAAAATGCCTTTTGTTGTGTTCAAACCGTTGGTACACCTTATTTATAATCTTGTTAGTTAGTACTTATTAACATAAAGTACAACTTCAACCTCGCAGCTTGCCTAGAGGCTCGCCACCAAGGATATGGAAGTGAATGTGAGGCACTTCTTGGCCAGCATGATCGCCGTTATTGGTAATAATACGATACCCATCTTTATCGATACCCAAAATTTTAGCAATTTCAGGGATTTTACACATCAAGTGTCCTAGAAGTTCTACGTCTTTTAATTGTGCATCCTGAATGCGTTTGAGGTGGGTTGGCTTAGGAATAACCACCGCATGCACCTTGGCATGAGGGTTAATATCGTGAAACGCCAGAATATACTCATCCTCGTAGATCTTGTTACAAGGAATCTCACCATCTATAATCTTCTTAAATACAGTCATATTCATTCTCCTAATTGAATTAACAATAACCTTGACGTAGGGTTCTGGGATGGATTATTTGCTTCTTGAGGCAGTAAGGTTGTGCCGTTTAGATATGCTAAACAAACAACCGCACGACGATAAGAAGTGAATAAGGCGCCCAGAAAACAAGTCTAGTGGGCGTCTTCCCAGGTTGCACCACTATCAGCCCCAACCTTCAGCGGCACTTTAAGCTTAATAACATTTTCCATTGATTTACAAATAGTTGCCATAGCTTCTTCAAGATGCTCATCAGGCACTTCAAAAATCAATTCATCGTGCACTTGCATCAGCATTTTAACGCCTAAATCAGCCTTTTCGCCGGTAAGAATGTCTTCCAGCTGCTTCATAGCAATCTTAATAATATCAGCGTTTGAACCTTGTAGAGGCGCGTTAATGGCGGCACGTTCAGCGCCTGCAACGAGCATACGGTTTTTCTCGTTAATATTTGGCACGTGTACACGGCGGCCATATAGGGTTTCTACGTAGCCGTGTTCTTTTGCAAACTCTTTAGTTTCATCAAGGAAGGTCTTAATACCGTCATAACGGGCAAAGTAGTTATCAATGTATTGCTTAGCGGTTTTATTATCGATACCTAAGTTCTTAGCCAAAGCATAAGGGCCCATACCATACACAATACCAAAGTTAATGGTTTTGGCGGCGCTACGCTGATTTGGAGTAACATCTTCAGGGTTAACGTCAAAAATTTCAGACGCTGTATGGGCGTGAATATCACCACCATTATTGAAGGCTTTAATCAGGCTTTCAACCTCAGCCATATGGGCCAATAAGCGAAGTTCAATCTGAGAATAGTCAGCACTTACTAACGTGTGATTTTTGGCGGCTACAAAGGCGTGTCGGATTTTACGACCGTCTTCCGAACGGATCGGAATGTTCTGTAAGTTCGGGTCAGATGATGAGAAACGACCCGTTGCAGCACCCGTCTGGTTGTAGCTGGTGTGCACACGTCCGTCGGCTGCAATTTGCTCTTGGAGGGCGTCCGAGTAAGTGCTTTTTAACTTGGCCAAACTACGGTAAGCCAGAACTTCATTTGCAATATCGTGGCCTTCTTCAGCAAGGCGATTTAGGGTTTCTTCATTAGTCGAGTAACCTGTTTTTGTTTTCTTACCGCCTTCAATCTCAAGCTTACCAAAAAGGATTTCACCAAGTTGCTTAGGCGAGTTTAGGTTAAATTCTTCCCCTGCAATCTCAAAAACCTTCTTCTCGTGGGTGGCCATGCGCTCAGCAAAGTCCTTCGAAAGGCTTGCGAGTTCGTTTTGGCAGACCTCAACACCACGGGCTTCCATCGCAGCAATAACGGGTACGAGCGGAAGCTCAATCTCGTCGTAAATGCGTTTAGGGCCTTTGGCGTCATCAAGCTGAGGTTTAAACAGGCTGTATAACTCAAGCGCAATAGCGGCATCTTCAGCAGCGTATTTAGTGGCGTGGGTAATATCAGCCTTATCAAAGGTGATTTGCTTTTTACCAGTACCACAAATGTCTTTAAACGGAATTGTTGTGTAATCTAAGTAGCGCTTTGCCAAACCATCAAGGCCATGGTTGTGTAGGCCACCGAAGAGGCTGAAGCTCATCAGCATGGTATCGTCAGCGCCTTTAACGTCTACGCCGGCCTTTTTCATAACCAAAAGGTCGTATTTAAGGTTATGGGCGACCTTTTTAACGCTGTCGTCTTCAAAATAAGGGCGTAGAGCGTCCAAAACAGTGTTTCTAGGCAATTGTTGGGGTGCTTCTAGTAAATCCCCCGTATGACCTACAGGAATGTAACAGGCCGCCAGATTATCACCATCTTTCACACCAAGCGAAATACCCACAAGATCAGCCGTTAGGGCATCAAGGCCTGTAGTTTCAGTATCGAACGCAAAGTGTGTGTTATCCGCCTTGGCTTTATCTAGGCGTTTTAGCCAGGCATCTAGCTTTTCAGGGGTATCAACAGTTTCAGCGTCATCAAGCTTAAAGCTGCCAACATTTTGCAGAGTTTTCACACCGCTTTTGCCGTTGGTCATGTGAGTATCTGTCAAGCGCCCAGCAAGGGTTTTAAAGTCCATCGAAATCAAGAATTCACGGGCTTTATCAGCTGTTGGGTTAAATAGTAGGTTTTTATCAAGGCCCATTTCGCCAAGGTCAATATCTTGCTTAAGGGTCACCAACTGCTTTGAGAGGTAGGCATTGTCTTTATGAGCAATCAGGTTTTCACGCAGTTTGTTTTGCTTAATTTCTTCCACATGTTCGTAAATACCATCAAGAGAGCCATACTCAGCCATAAGCTTTGCAGCCGTCTTAGGGCCTACGCCCGGTACACCTGGCACGTTGTCTGAGCTATCGCCAATCAAGGCCTGAACTTCAATAACCTTATCAGGACCTACGCCAAACTTTTCATTCACCTCGTCAACGTCAAACACCTTGCTTTTCATGGTGTCGAGCATAATGACACCGTCACCCAGCAGCTGCATAAGGTCTTTATCAGACGAAACAATCGTCACATCAAAAGTATTACGGTGGGTGGTGGCAAGAGTCGCAATGATATCGTCAGCCTCGTAGCCATCAACACGTAAGCCCGGAATACCAAAAGCTTCAATCAGGGGCTCAAAGTAGGGGAATTGCTCAAGCATCTCTTCGTCAGGCTCAGAGCGGTTGGCCTTATAATCAGGGTAAAGGTCGTAGCGGAAGTTCTGCTTACTATCAAGCGCCACACAGCAAAGGTCAGGCTCAAGCTCACGCACAACTTTAATCAACATCTGCGAAAAGCCGTAAAGGGCATTTGTGTGCAACCCATCAGAGGCACGGGTAAGCGGGCGCACAGCGTGGTATGCACGGAAAAAGAAGCTTAGGCCATCGATGATAACGAGTTTTTGCTTTGAACTTTGAGTTGATTGCTGAGCCAAAATACAGAACCCCTTGAGTTTTAGGATTAACGTTTAGGTTTATTCTTGTGACGAGATTTTAAAAGAACATAGCACGCGCCGCCGCCACCGTCACGCGGGAGTGCAGTGTGAAACGCCAAAACAGACGAAATATCTGACAAAAACGTACTGATGTTCCGCTTAATCACGCCCATTTCTTCGCCTTGATGGTCCTTATAGCCACGACCTTTACCGTGAATCACCAGCACACACTTATGGCCTTGCTCTTGGCTTTCTTCGACAAACGTACGGATAGCCTGATAAGCATCAAGTAAGTAGTGGCCGTGCAAGTCAAGGCGGCGTGTGGGGCGAAACTGCCCTTGTTTTAGTTTTTTAAGGGTACGGGCATCAACGCCACCACGGGTGCCTACCATAAGGTCGGCGCTATGTTCATGCACTTCAAAGGGGTTTGAGGGGCTGTAGTCAACATCAGCACCGATAGGCTGCTCGACCAGTTTTTGTAGATGTACCGTCTCGACGGCGGGTTTAGCCGTTGGTGGCTCAGGGTCAGAAAGGTCACCATCTAGGTAACGTTCAAAAGCGTCAATATCGTGGGGTTGGTATGTAAAGTTATCGGCAAGGTCTTCGACCACAGTATCAAGGGTTTTAGCGCCTTTTACCTTAGGTTCTTTTGATGACTGAACCTCTTTTACCTTTTCGGTCGCAGCTTCCCAAATGGCCAGATCTTCATCTGTTAAGTAGGGGCCTTTTTTCGAGTGGTCATCGGCCATGGTTAATTAACCTTATCGCTAACCTTATCGGCCGCCTCATGTTCATACGTCACAAGTGCTGTTGCAAGAGAGGTTGGCATTTGCAAGTTCTGCAAGTGTACCAGTGGGCTTTCAACTAGTGTACGGCGCCATGTGTCAAAGGCAGCAACTTGACCATCAAATGCTTGCAAACGGTCTGGCGCTGTAAGGGCTTTTTGCAGTAGCTTTGCAGCATGAGGGCTGTTTGGCTGCTGGATAGACTCAAGCTCAGCCATTTGTTGAAGCAATGTACGGTCTTCGCCTTTCAGCAAGGCTTCGTCCATGATTTTGCGAGCATCAGTGTATTTGCGGGTTTGCAGGTAGAACTGCGCCATCAACAGCTGTGAACTTAATTGTTCAGGCCAGGCTGAGATGAATTTTTGAACCTTCTTCTCAAGTGCACTCTCTTTTGTATTGTGGTGCATCGCAAGCCACGTACGGCCCACTTTAAGGTTTGGAAGGTCTTTATAAGTGGCTTTTAACACCTTACGACCTTTTTCAGGCTTACCTTGTTGGTCATATAGGTGTGCAAGCTGTAGGGCAAGTGGTACAAAAGTTGGGTTTTGTTTCAAGGCCTTATCAGCAAGTTTTAAAGCTTCGTCTGTTTTACCACTTACTGCCAGTTGCTGCGCTTGCAAACGCTGCAGACATGACAAAACAAAGGCTGCACGTTCACCGTCCTTCGCATTTTTATCGGTTACCTTGGCGTATTTTTCGGCGTAAAACAGGGCTTCTGCCACTTGTTGTTGGCGGGCATATAGGTGCGTTAGGATGTTTAAAATATAGGGGCTTTTTGGCTTCTCACGGTAAAAATCAAGTGCGTAAGTAAGTGCTTGCTTACTATCACCCTTTTCTAGTGATTCCCCAAGTAATCCGCGCAGTCCGATGATTTTTGTATGTGGCTTTTCAAGGAATTTACGGAACTCACGCGTACTTTCAACTGACTTACCCTTCGCTTGCTTGCGTGAGGTCACTTCAGCCAGCAGCGTATCCGCCAATGGCATTTTAGGCAGTAGCTTATGGGCTTCTTTAGCTGATTTCATGGCAGTGTCATCTTCACCAATAGCCAAGGCTTGCAGAGCATCGTTGAAGGCCAGGAAGCCCTTTTCTTGGCGTTTATAGGCCAAGTGTTTATGCAGGCGCTTAGGGGCATTTACCAGCCAGATATAAAGGCTTGTAAGCATCACAACAGCTATACCAAGGATACCCACTGCAACAAGCGCAAAGGCAGCTGAGGTTTGGACTTTCCATCCGTACCACTCAAGCGACAAGGCACCTGGGTTCTCAGCCAAGGCATCAATACCAATACCTAGGGCAAGTACAAGAATGAAGAATAAGAATGCACGTAGCAGCATTATTCAGCAGCCTCCTGTGGGGTAGTAGCGTTCTGGATAGGCTTACCTTCAGCAACAGCTTCTTCTTCAGTCACCACCACAACAGCAGCAACCTTAGCTTTAGTGGGCTGAATAGCAAGGGCCTGATATAGCGTATCAAAGCTGTATTTTTGGCTCGTGTGAGCTTCAACCATTTGGCGCAGCTTAGTTGTAAGGTCAGTAGTATCTTGGCCTTCTTGCTTTGATAGCACCTGCCAGAATGTTGGAATATCACCAGATTCTAGCGGGGCAATCAGCTTATCTGAAAGGTCAGCCGTTTCATCAACACGGCTAATTTGAATCAGCGAGCGGAACTTCGCTTTAATGTAACCCCAGAACCCTTCTGACTCGGCCTTCGCCTCTTCAGCAGCTGCTTGAGCAGCAAGGTAGGCTGAGCGCAAGCCAACTGTGCGGCGGTAAAGCTCTTGTTCATTCAATAGGCCATTGTCTTTAATGAGGGTTGAAAGGGCCAAACCTAGGCTTTGTGCTTCTTTAAAGCCACCAGCTGAGGCCTGCTGTGACCATGCTTCAACGGTTGAAGGCAGCAAAATGCCGTCTTCCCACTGGCGGTACAGGCGATCAACACCTTGTAGCAGGTATAAACGGGCAATGTGTTTTTCGAGGCTGGCTGTATCAGCTTGCTTCATTTCTGCACGCAGGGCGTTAAAAGCTTCACCCATTTTAAGCATTTGCACTTGATGGGTCGCCATCAGCTTCTCTTGCTTTTGATTCACCATACGTAGCATTTGTTGCTGAGCTTCAATCACCTGCTTCAAATCAGCAATTTGGGCGTTTACAGCTGCGTTATTGCCATCATCTGAGCCATTAACTTTAATTTCAACCTTCGTCGGTGTTGGCATATCCGGGGCATCCAGCAGCTCGATTGAGGTTTCAGTCATATTCTCAGGGCGTTCAGAACGGGCAACCAACGGTGTACGTGGTTGGTTTTCGTAGGCGTCTTGGCCAAGAATTTTAATATCAGTGGCTTTTTCAGGCACTTTAACAATACCCAAACCCACCAACACAGAAGCACCAATAAATAATAACAGCAGGAATGCTAAAACCTTAGCACCTGCGCCAGCTTTACGCTTTGTGGTAGGCTTAGCTTGAGTTTCCACCTTAGGTTCAGCCTTTGGAGCTGTTTTAGTGGTTTTATTCTTAGATTTATTCGAAGCCATAACGGTACCCTTATTCAGTAAGCGGTTATTCTTTACCTTCATTCAAAAGCGCACAGGCTTTTTCGGCAAAGTAGGTAATAATCAAATCAGCGCCAGCACGACGGAATGAAATCAGTGATTCCATCATCACAGCGTCTTCATCCAAAATACCTTTTTCAGCAGCGGCTTTAATCATCGCGTATTCGCCACTTACTTGGTAAACCGCTAGCGGCAGTTGCGTTTGCTGACGAAGCTCTGACAACACATCAAGGTACATAATCCCTGGTTTTACCATCAGCATATCTGCGGCTTCTTCTTCGTCTGCAAGGGCCTCAAGCAGGGCTTGGCGGCGGTTTGCAGGGTCAATCTGGTATGACTTACGGTCACCCTTTAGACCACAATCAGCAGCCGCACGGAAAGGACCGTATAGGTTTGAGGCAAACTTAGATGCGTATGAAAGAATACCCACATCGGTAAAGCCCGTCATATCTAGCGCTTCACGCATGGCAGCCACTTGGCCGTCCATCATAGCTGATGGTGCAACCATATCAGCACCCGCTTCAGCGGCAATCACAGCTTGTTTTTGGAGGTTTTGCAGGGTTAGGTCGTTATCAACATGGTCACCCACAACAACGCCACAGTGGCCATGCTCGGTGTAGCTGCAGAAGCAGTTATCGGTAATCACAACCATTTCAGGCACAGCCTCTTTTGCAGCACGAACCATACGGGCCATTAGGCCTTTTTCGTCCCAAGTATCGCTGCCTTCGGCGTCCTTTTTAGAAGGAACACCAAATAGCAGAACTGAGCGCACGCCTTCATCCCAAGCGTTACGCACAACACCGCCTAGTTGTTTTTCAGGGGTACGGTAAACGCCAGGTAGGCTTTCAATTTCTACAGGTTCATCAATACCTTCACCTACAAAAATAGGCAAAACCAGATGCTCAGGGCGTAGGTGCGTTTCGCGCACCATGTCACGCATAGCGGCCGACTTACGCACACGGCGGAAGCGGTAAGGCAATTCAAAGGCATCGTCAGTTGATTTAGAAAGGCGTTTGTTCCAGAACATTGAGCATCTCCTGCAGTTGGGGGTGTTTGGCCACCCGTACTTTAAGCTGTTTGTTGTTTTTATTAAACTCGGCGGCCACTTTATCGCTTATGGCGATGACTTCACCTAGGGTTGTTTCAGCCAGTTGATGAGCCTTACACAGCTTTAAAAGCGCTTGGGCTGAACGTGCCGAAAAAACCAAGGTAAAGGATACCTTATTTTCAGTTAAACAACAAACAACCTCAGCAGGAAGTTCCTGAGGATATGCTTTTTCATAGGCCATGGCGGCCTTGATATTAAAACCTTTTGCTGTAAGCGCTGCATACCATGTGTTTTCAACATCGGCAGAGGTTGGGTGCAAAAGGGTTTGGGGATTTAGTTTTAAAGCTATGTTTTCCGCCAACTCTGCCGCATTACCTTGGCCAGTAAGGGCTACAATAAAGCCCAGCTTTTGCGCTTCATCAGCCGTAACTTTACCCACACAATACAGAGGAAGGTTTGTTTGAGGGAGTGAACGCAAGGCCGCTGACGACGTGACAACAATACCGTCCACATCCGTCACCTTAACGGGCAGCGGTGTGTAGTCAATCAAAGGGAAGGGTAGAGGTTCTAAACCACGTTCAGCCACAAGTTTAGCTGTTCGCGCAAGTTTATCTGCACGGCGAGGGATAAAAACAACCGGGCGTGCCATGTGATAAAGCCTAGTCGCGGTGTGTAGCTGCGATAATAGCTTCAGCGCCTTGGTCAAACAGGTCATCAGCCGCTGTACGGGCCAGTTTTTCCCATTCGTCATAGCCCATTTTGTGGCGTGTGCGCAAAATTTGCTTACCATCTTCAGAGGCCACAAGGCCAATCAGGCGTAAGTTACCGCCTTTAGTAATTTCAACAAAACCAGCAATAGGTGTGTGGCAGCTGCCGCCTAGGTGATCTAGGTAAGCACGCTCTGTGTTCACGCAGTGCCATGTAGGCTCGTCGTTAATGCTTTCAACGATTTTAACCATCTCGGCATCGTCAGCGCGGCATTCAACACCAATAGCACCTTGGCTTACAGCAGGGCACATCATGTCAGGCTCAAGCACGTCGCTAATGCGTTTTTCAAGGTCTAGGCGGTCTAGACCAGCTTTTGCAAGCACCAAAGCATCGTATTCACGCTTACGGAGTTTATCAAGACGGGTTTGAACATTACCACGTACAGGTTTTACTTCTAGGTGCGGGAAAGCATAACGAAGTTGCGCCGCACGGCGTACTGAACTTGTGCCCACAATGGCGCCTTCTTTAAGGTTTGCAAAGTCTTCACCTTCGCGGCAAACGATGGCATCGCGAATATCTGCACGTGGCAGCATCGCTTTAATCACAAGGCCTTCAGGCATATCAGTTGGTACATCTTTCATTGAGTGGGCAGCAATATGCGCTTCGCCATTCAATAGAGCTTCATCAACTTCTTTAACAAAGGCTACTTTACCGCCAACCTTTGAAAGGTCGCCCATAAACTTATCGCCTGTGGTGGTGATGAAGTGAAGTTCGTATTCATAGTCAGGGTGCTTTTTAACAATAGCATCACCAACGGCGCGGGCCTGAACCTGCGCTAGAATACTTTGACGGGTTGCGATTTTAATTACCTTCTTAGCCATGAGTCATGATTTCTCTGAAGTTTTAGTTATTCTCAGTGGTATCCGAAATATCCTTAGGCAGCAACACAAAAAGTGTGCCTAGGCTGTTCTGTAGGCCTGCGTCATGGGCAGCCTCTTCAGTGTGGCCGTAAAAGATATCCCCTCGGATTGTCCCTTTAATAGCACCGCCAGTATCTTGCGCCACCATAAGCTTTTGGAACGGGGCTTCATTAGATGTACGTGTGGTATTTACAAAAGCAGGCACACCCAATGGCAATTTACTGCGATCAACCGCAAGAGAACGCTCAGGCGTTAAAATAACACCTTGGCTGCCATACGGGCCATCAGGCTTAATCGTAAAGAACACGTAGCTTGGGTTTTGTTCAAAAACCTCGTTCATCACGTCTGGGTTATTTGATAACCACTCACGGATGGTTTGCATACTTACATTTTCAAGCTCAAGGTAGCCTTGGTCAGCCATATAGCGGCCAATAGCCACGTATTTATGACCATTTGCGCCAGCGTACCCTACAAAAATATTATCGCCATTTGGCAAAGTGACGCGGCCCGAGCCTTGAATATGCAAAAAGAACGCATCAACAGGGTCTTTTAACCAAATAATAGCGTCTTTTTCTGGGAGGGCGCCTGTCATAATTTCAGAACGGCTATGGTACGGCAGTAAACGGTTACCACTCAGGCGCGCAACAAGGCGCTTGCCTTTATAATCCGGCGAGAACATCTCAAGGTCAGCCACCAGCAGATCATCAGGTTTACGGTAAAGCGGGGTTTGATATTCATCAGTCTTAACGAAAGAACCTTCCATTTTAGGTTCATAATACCCAGTAAATACCCCTTGTTTACGGCCAAACAGGCCAGGGGTGCGTACTTGGTACGGCACAAGGTACTTTTCAAAAAGGGCACGTACATTAGCCTCATTTACCTCGGTGGTTTCCAAAGCATTACAGAAAGGGGCCCAATCGCCATATACGCCAAAAGCGGGGTTATCTTTATGAACAGGCTGTTTTTCGCCACGCTTTAGGTAAAGATTACAACTTTTTTGTAAAGCGGGCACTGCCTCAACCAAGGCATCTGTTTTCCACCCCGGCACTTGGCTCCACAAGCGGGTTTTAAGGCGTAGGGCATCTTGCTCGGCCTTATCGCCACACCCTGAAAGCCCTGTGGCTGCAACGGCAATAAACATGGCCACTAAACTAAGTTGAGCCGCAACAGCTGCCATACGTTGGGTTTTCATGGTTTATATACCTTAAGGTTAGTTGAGGGGCTTCACGTCTTCTAGTTCCCAGTTTGGGTCAGGGTCGTCAATATTACGGGCCCATACCCAAACAGCCTTGTAAGGCTTACCTGATGATGACGTTGATTTAGTGTTCTTCTTCACTTCTGACTGAGCCATTTCAACCTCGTACTTCACTTCAGCAATGGCTGTGCGGCCGTTTACACGAGTTTCGGCAAGTGTAATAGACTCAAACTTATCAATGCGAGTTAGCAGCATGCGGCCTTCTTCTTCTAAAGGCTCAATACGGTCCATAATGTCGTCATAAGCGCGGGGGCTTGTGAGGGCATCAAGGGTTTCTTCGTCATATTCAGCGGCGGCCTGCCAATACAGGTTAAAGGCTTCACGACACCCTGAGAGGAATGTTTTCTCATCAAAAGTAGGGTCAACAGCCTTCAAACGCTCAGCCCCTTCAAGTTTTGCAAGTACTTCAGGCGAAACAACTGGCTTTTTAGGCTTTACGGCAACGGGTGGCTTATTATTTCTTGGCATCTCAACCACTTGCCCAGCAGGTCGTGCGCCTTTACGGTCAATATTCTGCGGGCGGCCCATACCTTTACGTTGCTGCATGCCTGGACCTTTTTTAGAGTCGTCTTTTGGCAGTTTTGTGCCAAAAAAGCGTGAAAAAATGAAATATACAAAACCGACAAGGATAATAAGATCAAAAATAAAGGTTTCGTTCATAGGGAAGGCTCTCTTTTTTACTTTGGTTTTATGAGTGCAAAAAACTATGCTCAATACCCTAACGCAAAAACAAATAACTGGCCAGTTTAATGCAGTGCTTTAAGGTCAGTTTATGAGTGGTAAAAATGCACTATCCCCAAGGGGTGCATTGCATCATACTTTTGCGTAATTATAGATATATCTATTTTATATCAATATATTAATATATGTATGTAACCGCTTACTTACGTATAGTATTTAAAAGTTATACGCATACTTAGAGTTATTATAGTTATCCACATTGGGGTAAAAAAGTTCAATGATTAGAATAACCTCTACCGGAAACTGGGCGTTATATTCCGGAATTCAAATGTGAGTAAGTGGGTTAATTAATAAAGAGGGGTTAAAGTATCCCCACTCGTACACAGAGGTCTCAACTGTTTTTCCACGTGAAGATATTTAAATAAACTATTGAGATTCTTTAAAGAATGAACGTTATCCACAAAGTACACATGACCTACAATCAATAACAACTATATTTATATTATTATATTGTTATATGGGGGTAATTCTAAGGGCGTAATTTTACCCTGAAGGATATAAAGTTCTGATAGGCCTAACAGTCGAAGAATGGTAAAGTTCCCATTAGATTTTTAAGAATAAAAAACTGAGAGCTTAGACCTTATGACACAATCGTCTTCTCGATTACTTCTACAAGTTTTACAAGGCAAGGGCACAGCCCCTTTTAACCGCCCTCCTATTTGGATGATGCGCCAAGCGGGCCGCTATTTAAAAGAATACCGTGAGGTACGCGCCGAAGCTGGGGACTTTTTAACCCTATGTTACACACCTGAGTATGCCGCTGAAGTCACCTTGCAGCCAATCCGCCGTTATAACTTTGATGGCTCAATTATCTTTGCTGATATTTTGGTGATCCCCCATGCGATGGGTCAAAAACTATGGTTTGTGAAAGGCGAAGGGCCAAAGCTTGAAGCTCTTGAAAACCCAGCTGCCATTAAAGAACTAGATAAAGACATTCATGAAAAACTAAGCCCTATTTATGAGTCGCTTAAAAAAGTGCGTGCAGGCTTGCCTGACGAAACCACGCTTATTGGCTTTTGTGGTGCGCCTTGGACAGTGGCTTGCTACATGCTTAATGGCCAAGGTTCTAAAAGTTGGGCTGAAGTTCGTCATCATGCCTATAGCGACCCTCGAGGCCTGCGTGCTATGCTTGATGTGTTGGTTGAAAAATCAGCCGATTACCTTTGCCACCAAATTGAAGCTGGGGCCGACGTTGTTAAGGTGTTTGACAGTTGGGCAGGCTCAGTGCCTCCTCACCTCCAAGATTTGCTAGTGATTGAACCTATGGTGAACATTACCCGCAAGGTTAAGGCACAGCATCCTGATGTTCCGGTGATTCTGTTCCCTCGTGGTGTGGGTCATGAAACTTTGATGAAACTTGCCAAAACTGAAGGCTTTGACTGCTTGGCATTGGATGAACAAACTGATCTACAATGGGCTGTTGAAAACATTGCCCCGCATAAAGCTATTCAAGGAAACATGGACAATGCCGTGCTACTCACAACCCCTGAGGTTGTGCGCGCCGAAGTGACCCGTATTCTGAACATTGCCGGCCACTTGCCAAACTTTATCGTGAACTTGGGCCATGGTGTTTTGCCGCCAACCCCTGTTGAAAACGTGGCAGCCTTTGTTGAAACTGTGCAAAACTGGGATACCCAAAAAGAAAAGAGTGCGTAATGTACACCCTTAAACGTTTTGAAAGCCTAAGCCTACACGGGCGCAAAATGCCTAATATGCCTACGGCCATGAACGAAGACCATCTGGTAGTGGCGCATAATCTTTACGCTGTGATTGATGGGGCGACCCAGCGTAAGGGCAAAAACATTGGCGACCTTACAACAGGTGCATACCTAGCTGAATACCTGCACCGCAGCCTTACCCATATTGCTCAAGACCCCCAGTACCAAGACACTGAAGCCGCCCTTTTGCTGGCAGGCGTTAACCGTGCCTTTGGTGAAAAAATGCAGCAAGAACAGCCTGAGCTTATTGAACAAGGTTTTGCCTTTGGCCCTGCGGCTGCCATTGCCCTAATTAAGATGCACGATGACGGCACATACTCATATGCACATGCAGGCGATTGCGCCATTGTTGAGTTTGGCACTCACGGTGATGTATTCCAATGCCCACCTGAAGCGAAGCCTTATCACCTTGAAGGGGCCCGTGCCGATCACCTGCGCCAAGTGACGAAAGAAAAAGGCATTAGTTATGACGAAGCTTGGGAACTGAAAGAAGTTCAGGATAAATACGACGAATACAAATATGCCATTAACGTAGAGTGGCCGATTGTAACGGGTGACCCACGCCTTGAAAATGTGATGTTTGTTGGCCGCCGCTCGCTAGACGATGTAAGTGCCCTGGTTTTGATGACCGACGGTATGTTTTTACCTGGCGCTGATGACCTTCAAGGCGCCGAAATGGCCGCCCGACAAATGCTTGAACACGGCGTAAGCGCTTACGGGATGAGCTTGAAGAATATTTATGATGACGACCCTGCGCGTGAAAAATACATGCGCTTTAAACACCAAGACGATGCCAGCGCTATGCTGCTGCAGTTTAAAGATATTTATAAAAACTAACTTAAATTTAATTTAATAAAGACGACACTCATGGACCTATATTTTACTGTTAAAGCCCTTCACCTTATTGCCCTGATTAGCTGGTTTGCAGGCCTATTTTACCTGCCACGCCTATTTGTGTACCACGCTGAAAACCAGAAAAACCAAGACTGCTGCGAAATGCTCGTGACGATGGAGCGTAAACTGCTGCGCTTTATTATGAACCCTGCCATGGTCCTAACTTGGGGCTTTGGTATTACCATGGTGATGCTAAACCCTGCAGTGGCACATGGTGGGTGGTTCCACGCTAAAATGGCGCTGGTTGTGATGCTGAGTGGTTACCATATGTCACTGGCTGTGTACCGCCGACGCTTTGCGGAAGAACGTAACGTAAAGTCAGGTAAGTTTTTCCGTCTTTACAACGAAGTGCCAACAATTCTGCTAATTATTGTGGTGTTCTTGGCGGTTCTAAAGCCGTTTTAAGCCCTAAACCTTCATCAACCCCTTGCCCACGGCGTACGAAAGATACCAAAAAAGCTTGACGCCACGGGCAGGGGTACTTATCTTTAAAGCATAAGGCGTCCGCCTTTCCCGAAAACCAACCTAATCGTAAATTACAGGTTTGAAGTTCGCCCCCGCTTAAAAGAGGGCAACCCTTTCTAAATAGATAATCAAATAAATCGGAATCTGCGTTTCATGCACTTAAAAGAACTTAAGCAAAAAAAAGCTGAAGAACTAGCCAAAATGGCTGAAGAACTAGGGGTTGAGGATGTTGCCAACCTCCGTAAACAAGAAATTATGTTCGGCATTTTGTCGAAACTCCCTAAAGAAAAAGAAGTTATTGCCGATGGCGTGCTTGAAGTGCTGCAAGATGGTTTTGGTTTCTTGCGTTCAGTAGAGTCAAGCTACCTGCCTGGCCCTGACGATATTTACGTTTCACCAAGCCAAATTCGTAAATTTGGTCTTAAAACAGGTGATACCGTTGAAGGTCAAATCCGCGCCCCGAACCCAGGCGAGCGCTACTTTGCCCTACTTAAAGTTTCATTGGTTAACTTTGGTGATGTGGCTAAAGCTAAACGCCGCATTAGCTTTGATAACCTTACACCGCTTTACCCAGATGATCGCTTTAACCTTGAAAACAGCGATCCAACTTCAAAAGACCTTACAGGCCGCGCGATTGACCTTATTGCCCCTATCGGTAAAGGCCAACGTGCTGTGGTGGTGGCGCCGCCACGTACAGGTAAAACTGTATTGCTACAGTCAATTGCCCACGCGATTGAAGCCAACCACCCTGACGTTTACACCATTGTTCTGCTGATTGACGAACGCCCTGAAGAGGTAACCGACATGCAGCGCTCGGTAAAAGGTGAAGTTGTATCATCAACCTTTGATGAGCCAGCAAGCCGCCACGTTCAGGTTGCGGAGATGATTATTGAAAAAGCAAAACGCCTCGTTGAGCAAAAGAAAGACGTTGTGATCCTTCTAGACTCTATTACCCGTTTGGCACGTGCCTACAACACGGTAGTTCCAAGTTCTGGTAAGGTTTTGACCGGTGGTGTGGATGCCAACGCCCTACAACGCCCGAAACGATTCTTTGGTGCTGCTCGTAACATTGAAGAGGGTGGCTCACTAACCATCATCGGTACAGCGCTGATTGATACAGGCTCTCGTATGGATGAGGTTATCTTTGAAGAGTTCAAAGGGACAGGTAACATGGAGCTATGGCTTGACCGTAAGCTTGTTGAAAAACGTACTTACCCTGCCGTTGATATTGCTAAGTCAGGTACTCGTAAGGAAGACCTACTGGTTGAACCAGCTGACCTTGCGAAGATTTGGGTACTACGTCGTATCCTACAGCCTATGGGCACTGTTGATGCGATGGAGTTCTTGCTTGATAAACTTCGTGGCACGAAAAACAACGCTGAGTTCTTCCAGAGTATGAACCACTAGCGTTTGCCTAAACGTAAAAAAGCCCCTCCTGAATTGGAGGGGCTTTTTGTTCGTTAGGTGTTTATCAGCAGGGCTTAACCGCGCTGGTAAAGCATTTCCACATCATCGGCGAGAGCGCCCATGGCGTTTACCAGTTCAACCTTGGCAGCGGCCAGGGTTTCGATGGGGTTTTCATCCCAGTTTTTCAGCGTACGCAGCTCAACCTTACGGCCGGCTTTCAGCGCTGCTTCAATGCCTTTCAGCATGCCGGTGGAAAAACCACGGTCCACGTAAACGGCGGTCTTTTGTGCCAGCAGGCCTTCGGCCAGACCAGCAGCAATGCCGAGCGAACGCTCCCAAGGCACGGTATCATCGAGGATGCCGTCCTGGGTGTATTTGATGTGCGAAGCGAAGGGAATTTCACCGAAGCGGACCAGTGCATCGTGGCAGGCCAGACGCGCATAGGTGAGGTTTTCTTCGATTTCGGCAGCAGTGTCGGCCGCAAACGGGCTTTCGACCACCACAAAACGGCGGGTTTCGCCGAAAAATTCGATAACTTCAGGCAGGTGTTCTGCCCAATTGTCCGACTTTTTCAGCTTTTCCAGCAGCGCCTTATAGCGCTTTTGGTAGGTTGTATCTTCACTCATTAATTTGTCCTTCTTAAGAGAAACAATAAGAAAATAAAGAGAGGGGATAGGCTCTAAAGCTAGAAAGCTTTAGAGGTTTGAAAAAATAATTTAAACGAGAAATAAGATAGGAATAACCTAACCACACAATAGCAGAACCGCCCTAAATGTAAAGAAAGTATACAATTATACGTGCAAAACGGGCCTAAAGGCTTGTAAACAAATAAAAGAGCCCTATCTAGTGGATAAGTTTAATTTTCCGAAGGGGGGAAACCATGGGTTCACGCGTTCCAATGAGTATGGCGCTTATCGCTTCAGTATCACTATCACTTGGTATGTCAAAAGAAGCACAAGCCTCAGATGTTGCAGCACCTGCAACTACAGCTGAAAATGTTCTTAACCTTACCGCTGATGATATTGATCAGCTGAACCAAATGGGGTTTGACCCTCAGGCTGTCTCAGCCGAACTTGCCGAAATGGAAGAAACCTACGGCCCTGTTGACCCACGTGATCTACAACGCCAAGTTTCACAAGATATGCAGCGTACAGTAGGTGACCTTGACCAACCAGAAGTGCACCAACGCTACATGGAACAACTGCGCGAGCGTTACGAAGGCAATGGCCACGATGCTAACCGTGTGCGCCTTGTGATTGCTGAAAACAAAGTTGATAACGAAACCATCCGCATTAAAGGGATTGGCCTCCGCTACGAGCGTGAGTTTTAAGCCTTAAGTGTTTATGTATCCCCAACATAAAAAAGGGAGCTGTTAAAGCTCCCTTTCTTGTTTTTGTAGCCTTCACTTAGCGACGGGCTGCACCTAGGATGTTCAGGATGTGAACAAATAGCACAACAAAGTCAGTGTAAAAGCCAAGGGCATTCATAATAGCCATACGTGATGACATCAACTCGTCGTTACCGTAGTGGTGGTAAGTCTCACGAATTTGATTCATCTTGTACGCCACAGCAATCAGCACGAATGGAATAACCAATACGCTGAATACAAGGCTTAGGCCTGCTGGTACAGTGCTGAAGATGCTCATACCAATAAGCACAACGGCAAATACCATCAAGGCAATACCACCAACAGCCAAGAAGCTGCCAAGGCTCGCAAGTGAGCGGCCTGTGGTGTAACCGTATAGGCTAGCGGCACCAAAAGTACCTGCAGCCGCTAGGAATGCCAATGTAATGTCAGCCTGAGCGTATACAAGCGCAAGCGGGGCAAGCATAAAGCCTGTAAGGGCACTGTAGCCTGCAAACATAGCCAAAGCGGTTGTTGGCTGGGTGTTAAAAGCAATCTTGTGGAACAGCATACCTACGCCGAACCATACCAAGAACAAGATAAGGTTTGCATTTACTGCAAACTGCAAAGCTTCTGGGCTTTTAAGGGTTAGCCAAGCCACAAGACCTGATAGCGCTACGCCACCTGCCATGTAGTTAAAAATCATGCGCATGTGGGCTGCTAGGCCAGCGTCTTGAGCTAGTGCACCTGTTGCGTTGTTTTGAAATAGCATTGTAGTCTCCTTTATGTGATGTCTTAAATCACTCATATTTATGCCATAGGTTTTATATGTTCTTATTGCTATGGCTTTCGTTGTCTTAGCCTAAATAGTAACACCATCAGGTTACGTATTTTGCTAAGACCATAATAATGAATAAGCTCAGCAAGCTTTTCAATAAAAATCGGACGAATCAAATCCTATCAATTCGCTCGATTTTTGTATTTTTATGATACGATATAACTATGGAAAAACTTGCACAACCTCCGCATCAAGTCACAACTGAAGACCGCCTGCGCCGTGTCGGCGTTGAGCTTGAGTTTATTGGCCTTTCAGCAGCCACTGCTGCTGAGCTTGTGGCCAATGTTCTTGGCGGCAAGGTTGAAACCGAAAGCAAGCACCGCTGTGTTGTAAATACACCTAAATACGGCGAATTTGTTATTGAGCTTGATACCATCTATGCCCACCAAAACAATATGGCTTATAACGAGTTTGCTAAAAAACTCGATATTGCTGAAGACTTGGCCGAACTTGTGGGCGATATGTCGCGCGAGTTTGTGCCCATGGAAATTGTAGGCCCACCCATTGATTGGCCCGACCTTACCTGCTACGACGCTATTGTTACGGCCCTGCGTGAGCAAGGCGCAAAAGGCACCAATGCCGCCCCATACTATGCCTTTGGTTGCCAGTTGAACCCTGAAGTAACAGCCCCAACGGTTGAGGCTATTTTGCCAACCTTCCAAGCGTTTATCGTGATGGAGCCTTGGCTCCGCAAAAAAAGCAACCATGACCTTACCCGCAAGCTCACCAGTTTTGCCGACCCATTCCCCAAGCGTTATCAAGCTAAGGTGCTTTCGGCTGATTATGCCCCGACTATGGAAGAATTTATTGATGACTACCTAAAGGCCAACCCAACCCGTAACCGTGCGGTTGATATGCTGCCTTTGTTTAAACACATCATGCCTGAGAAAATCCAAAACCTTGACGACGAGCGTATTAAAGCCCGCCCGACCTTCCACTACCGATTACCTGATTGCCCACTGGGGGATACCACATGGCGGGTGGCGGATGAATGGAACCGATGGGTACAAGTTGAAGAACTTGCCAATAACCCCACTGAGCTTAAAACCCGCTGCCAAGTGCACCTTGATAACCTAAACCGTAGCGCCTACCGCAAAGCGATGGATTGGCTAAACGAGAAGCTATCATGACAACGACCCGACCTAAAATTGGCGTAACTGTTGCCCGTAAAGGCGGCTGGTGGATGTGGCAATGCAACCGCTTGAGTATTTTTATTGCTGGTGGCAAGGCTGTGCGCCTGCGCCCTCAAAACAAACCCACACTGAAAGGCCTTGATGGCCTACTGATTGGTGGCGGCGATGATATTAGCACCGCCCTTTATGATCATGGTATTCAGCCTGCGGTGCGTGTGGATGAAGAGCGTGACACCATCGAACAAACCCTCGCAACAGAAGCTTTAAGCAAAGGTATACCAGTGATGGGCGTGTGCCGTGGGGCACAAATGTTGAATATTGTATGTGGTGGCACGCTGCACCAAGATATTTACCAAGTGTATGTGAACGCGCCTAAGCTGCGCACTATCTTGCCCCGTAAGGATGTGACTGCCCAAAAGGATAGTCGCCTCGCTCGGTTGCTTGGCCGTGAAATCCTTAAGGTTAATGCGCTGCATCATCAATCAATTGACCGTGTGGGCGAGGGGCTTAAAGCAACTGTTTTTGATAAACACGGCATGATTCAAGGTATTGAAGGCGGCACCACCGAAGGGGCCGATAACGCCTTTAAAATTGGTGTGCAGTGGCACCCTGAGTTTTTGTTCTTTAAAAAGATTCAGCGTAATTTGTTTAAAGCCTTTGTTAAGGCTGTAGTCGAACACAGAAAAGCCCTTAAAAACAGCTGATTTTAGCTTGATTCTGGCGTGAATTAGCCAAAAGTTAGTGAACGTTTACTTCGCACGATTTTCCTATTTTTCCCCGTATTTTCGAATTATAGTATTGGCACAGTAATGATGCCTTAACCTCCTTTCGGCATTAAAGAATTTAGTAAAAAAGGATTAACGATTATGCGTATTGGGATTCCCACCGAAGTTAAAAGCTCTGAGAAGCGTGTTGCCCTCACACCTGAAGCGTGTGCCACCCTGGTTGAAAAAGGCCATGAAGTATTTTTGCAAAAAGATGCTGGTGTTGGTGCTGGGTTCCCAGACGAAGATTACACAGCCGTTGGCGTAAAAATTGAGCCAACAGCCGATCACCTTTTTAAAGCAGCTGAAATGATTGTGAAGGTTAAAGAACCTCAGCAAGAAGAACTTTCACGCCTGCAAAAAGACCACCTTCTATTTTGCTACTTGCACCTAGCTGCTGAGCCTGCTTTGACCAAAGGCCTGCAAGAGATTGGCCTAAAAGCCGTAGCATTTGAAACTGTTGAAGAAGGCGGCAAAACACCACTACTCGCCCCAATGAGTGCCGTAGCGGGTCGCCTATCTGTGCAAATCGGCACATGGTACCTACACGCGCCACGCGGTGGCCGCGGTGAGCTTATGGGCGGTATTGACGGCCTACAGCAAGGCCACGTTGTGGTAATTGGTGCGGGCGTTGCCGGCCAAGAAGCTGCACACCTTGCCTACCATATGGGCGCTAAAGTAACCCTGCTTGATATCAACCAAGAGCGCTTGGACATGATGTCATCACGTTACCCAGGTATGAACTGCGAAATTTCAACACCTGAGCGCATTACCGAACTTATGCCAGAAACCAGCCTACTTGTTGGTGCGGTATACGTGATTGGTAAGCGTGCCCCACACGTGGTCACCGAAGAACAAATTAAACTTATGCCACAAGGTAGCGTTGCGGTTGATATTTCAATCGACCAAGGCGGTTGCATTGCAACCTCACGCCCTTGCACCCACGACATGCCTGTTTACACACAGCACGGCGTGATTCACTCAGCGATTACAAACCTACCGGGTTCTGTGCCGCTTACATCATCACAAGCATTGTCACAGGCTATTTTGCCATACGTGCACCAGCTTGCTGAGGGCGAGTGGACGCCAGCTCTTGAAAAGGGCATTAACGTGGATGGTGGCGAATTGAAGATTGCTTTGTAAGCCAGCCTAAATACAAAAAAAGCCAGTCAACCGACTGGCTTTTTTTATGCCATCTCGAGTGTTTCTTTACTCGGGTAATCATATTCACGGCGGCGGCCTTCCCATTTAAGGGTGCAGGTTGAAGGGACCGAAGCTGGCAGCTCTTCAAGGCGTGGGTTTTTCTTACAGGTCAGCAGATGTAAGCCTTGCGGCATGTCATGCTGTAGGTGTGACAAATCATTGCCATCGCAGCTTAGTTTTTCCAATGTTTCAGGCAGGTGCGGTAGCTCTGATAAGCGGTTGTGTGCGCAATCAAGGTGCTTTAGTTGTGGTGGTAATGTGCGTGGCAAATCACCAAGGTTATTGTGGGCGCAGTTAATATCAAGCAGTGAATCTGGCAGGCTCATAGGCATCACAATCATGCGGTTATGGCTGCAATTCAAATGACGCAAATTCTGCGGTAATTCGCCTGGTAGCGTTGAAAGGTTATTCAGCGCACATGAAAGGTTATCTAGGTTCTCAGGCAGTTGCGGCAGGCTTACAATCTGGTTACCTGAGCAGTTAAGAATACGCAAATTCTCGGGCAGTTCTGGCAATTCAAGCATTTGGTTTTCACTGCAATCAAGCTCATCCAAGTTTTGTGGCAGTTGTGACGGGAGCCACATCAGTTGGTTTTGCGAAACATCAAGGCTACCAAGTTTTGATGGTAGTTTTTCAGGCAAAGTTTCAATCTTATTTGAGCGGGCACTTAGGCTGGTAAGGTTTTGCGGCAGTGCGGGCAGCTCAGTAAGCTCGTTTTGGTCACAGTTTAAATGACCACATTCGACCATTGAAAGGTCAGGGAGCTGACGAATCCCCATGCCGCTAAGATTCAGCTGGCCACGCTCAAGCACCAGTTTACCGTCTTGGTTTTGGTATTTATAACCAAGGTGGTTTAAAAGGTCTTCGGCTGAGCATTGGCCGTCACGCAAGTTATCAGGCAGGTGGCGCACATTGGCTTTTTTCTGCTGTGCTTTAGGGAGGTGAACTTCACCTTTTTCAATGGTAAAACCCGTAATACCGTCCTGATACAGGTGTTTATCAAGCTGAAATTTACCCTGTAGGCCGTTGTTGAAGTAATCACGGCATAGTTTATGGGCGGCCGCATCAAAAGCTTCGTGCTCAATACCGTAGGCATTATCAGGGTACATGGCCGTTTGGGTGCCGTCTTTCCCACCGTGGTAAGGTTTAATCAAATGACGTGAGAGAGGGCGCATAATCTCAGGGTCAGACTCTGACACCAAGTACGCCACAATCGAGCCTTGTGAAATATCATCCTCAATACGCTCAGGAAAATCGCCGTATTCATTCATGCATGAGGTCCAATGGCGGCCTGTCGACGCACGTGCAATATCCTCAGGCCTACGTGAGACGACCATCATTAGCTTTTCGGTTTTCTGGCTGCAGTGTTTGTCCCACTGTTTAAACAAACCTTCTTCGCCATTTTTATTCAGTAAACGGCCAAGGCGCATGTTGTTTTTGCCGCCGTCGTTACTGGCGGTGCCTTGTTCAAAGTCAATGTCGTAATCAGGGAGTGCTGCTTCAACAAGCGCTTGCAGGCGGTCTTGCTCGGGGTTCTTTTCCTCCGGCAGTGTAAAGTACAGCCGCTCACGTTCGCCAAATACGGGGCGCAGGTGGGCATGGTCAGGGGCCGGGCGTTCGGCCTGCTGTTGCATAAAACCTGTTTGAATATTTTCGGGCAGAATCCCCTCATACTCTTGCAGTTCTTCAAGTGAAAGGCTGCCCAGTTGCGTAAGGGTATTGGCATCAGGAAGCTGGCCTTCTGAAGCCTCGTACGCATTGGCATAGTTGAGAGAATATTGAAGCAGAGCGTCCTTTATTTCAGGGCGTGCTTCAGGGCAATTTTTCTCGATAAGACGCGCGGCTTTATCCACTAATTTGGTGTTTAGTTTGTTGATATGCGCTGCGCTAAGTTGTCTCATAACCCTCTGAAATATTTATACCCTTTAATAAGGTATAGGGGGTATCCCTATATCTTCAAGGGGTTACTTACACGTGGGCACTGCCACCCGAAAGGTGGTAGGACGCTGTCCCGTGCCACGGCATAGCTGTGGCAAAGGTCAGCGACGATAAAACCGAAGGTTTTCACCGAGCCTCAAGCTTTGCTTAAGCGAATGTGTATTATAACCGCGGTGGTTCGATATACACACGGCCACCCGGCGCCACACACTTACGTGGGAAGGTCACAATCAGAGGGTGCCCTGCTTTAAGACATTTATCAAAGTTGTTGATGGCTTTGTCTTTTTGCGAAAGTTTCTTATCAATCTCAAGGTAAGTTGTGCCATCAGGCAAGACGCACTGACGTGGGACCGAGTCTACCAAAGTATGGTTCAGGGCCTTACAGTCTTCGTAGCTCCAGATGGTGATAAGGTTGGCGATTTGGTCTTTCTGGCCAAAGGTTTTGGCGGTACCTAATAGCCAAAGTTCAAGATCACGGTTGGTGTCTTCATAAGGCATGGCATCAGCAGGTAGATCTACTTTGTTTTGGTAAATCTTTACAGGCTCGTACACTTGGCCAGCGTTACCCAGTAGGCTGACTTCAATATGGTCGTAAATGGTGTTTGATTTTTCAGTCGGCACATTACCACTTACTGAAACCTGTAGCTTACGCACTTTATCAATAAAGATTGGCAGCTCAACAGGGTTCAAGCGCCACATAAGGAAGGTCTCTTTATCAGCGTTATTACCGCTTAGGCGGATTTGCACTTGGGCTGAACGCAAGTCGCCATTATTCAGGTGTAGTGATTCAAAGTCTGGCACAGGTTTTGGCGCTTCAACACGGCGTTGGCGCAAGCTGTTGGCGCGCTGTGCAATGTTAGGGTCAGCACGGTAGTTGTTTTTCTGGTCTGCAAGGCTTGGCAAGTCAGGCATAGGTTCTAGCTGCTCAGGCGGGAACATCGGCGCTGGTTGCTCAGGTGATTCACCCGCACGGCCAATAAGGGTGCGGCGCATACCTGATGGCCCCATGTGAGTTGAGGTCATAGGGTTCCAGTGTTTAATGGCAGGTTCACCGTTCAGGCCTTCCCACGGGGCAAGGCTTGGGTCGTGGTTTAGGTTTTGTGCTGTTGCCGCCGAAACAGCGCCCAGCAAAATGCCTACAGCTGCGAGCAGTACAACTAAGATAACGGGAAATTTTTCTCGGATATAGGTACTCATATTAGGTCCTCATCAATATCAAATTCAACAACACGTGGGCGTTCAAGCAGCAGGCGGAATGTGCGTGACGCGTCAATATCACCGTGAATTACACCGTTCACAGCCATAACGACGCCCATATCAATCCCCTTAGAGGCACCTTGCACGGTCAAAATAGCGGCCGTGTTTGCGCCTTCTACGGTTGAGCCTACTTTTTCAAAGGCTTCTTTTGCGGTCATCCCTTCACCAAGGTAACGTCCAAAGCGGTAGTTACGTGACCCTTCGTGGGATGACAACATAAGGTCACCCACGCCTGAAAGGCCTGAAAGGGTCAAACGTTCACCGCCAAGGCTATGGCTATAGCGCATCATTTCAACGATGCCGCGGCAAAGAACGCCGGCTTTAAAGTTTTCACCCATGCCTAACCCATCAGAAATACCTGCACCAATAGCAATCACGTTTTTCATGGCGGCGCCTACTTGCACGCCAATAAGGTCGTGTGTGAAATACAAGCGCATCAACGACGAGTTAAAGAGCTTATCAACTTCTTTCAGCACTTCTTTACGGCTTGCAGCCAAAGTCGCCAAAGCTGGTTTGTGGCCTGCAACTTCGTGGGCAAATGTTGGGCCTGAAAGCACGGCGAGGTTATGGAAGTGAGGCATCATGTCTTGCCAGACATCGGTCAAAATAGCGCCATCAGACTCACGGAAGCCTTTTGAGCTAATCACAACGGTTTGGTCTTCTTTTAAAATAGGGGCAAGCATGGCGGCCATCTCGGCACAGTGGGGCACGGGGCTTGCGTATAGAATAACTTTACAGTTCTTGGCTACATCTTCAGGGGTAGTCGTCACGTCAATCTTTTCAGACAGTGGATAGCCGGGTAGGAAGATGCTGTTCTTACGTTTTTTCTTAATATCAGCAGCGGCTTTTTTGTCATATGACCATAGCAATACGTTATGGCCACACGCACCAGCCAAATGTTCGGCGAGGGCTGTGCCCCACGCGCCTGCACCAAGTACACCTACAGGGTATTTATAGCTCATGAGCTTTGTCCTTTCATTGGCCGCTGAGGCGGCTTCATATCTTCTAGCGGCCAGCGCGGTGTGGCGTGGCTACTCAGAGGGCTTTTTTCATCATTAATTAAACGCAGGCCGCCTGCATAGGCCACCATCACAGCGTTATCGGTACAGAGGTTCAGCGGCGGGGCTGAAAATGTAACGTCAAGAACAGTACAGACTTTTTCCAGTCGGCCGCGCAGCATCTTGTTGGCAGCAACACCACCCGCCAGCACAAAGTGCTTCACTTTAGGGAGCGACTGTAACGCACGGCGGCTTTTAATAGTCAGTGTTTGAGCCACAGTTTCTTGGAAGCTGGCACAAATATCATTGAGTGTTTTCTCGTCAAGGTCTTTGCCTTCGGCCTCATGCTCCATCACCAGTTGGCGAGCCGCTGTTTTCAGGCCTGAGAATGAGAAATCAATCCCTTTATCTTTAAGGGGAATAGGCAGTTTGTAGGCTTTAGGGTCACCTTTTTCGGCGTGCTTTTCAATAATAGGGCCACCCGGGTAACCGAGACCCATGAGTTTTGCCACTTTGTCAAAAGCTTCGCCTACGGCATCATCTAGGGTGCCGCCAATAGTTTCGTAGTCGCCCACCTCACGTACATGAATAAACTGGCAATGCCCGCCTGAAACCAGCAACAGCAAATACGGCATAGGAGTATTGTTGGTAAGCTTGCAAGTTAGAGCATGGCCTTCAAGGTGATTCACGCCAATGTAGGGCTTGCCTGTGACCATGGCGAGGGTCTTGGCATAGCTAACACCTACAAGCAGGCCCCCTAATAGACCTGGGCCGCTGGTGGCAGCAAAGGCATCAATATCGCTGAGCTCAAGGCCAGCCTCTTTAAGGCAGGTGGTCACGATAGGGCCCACTTTATCAACGTGGGCACGCGCTGCAATTTCAGGCACAACGCCGCCGTAATCAAGGTGTTCTTGATGTTGGGTGTAGACCGTATTGGCTAAAACTTCTGCTTTAGGCGCGCCATTTTCCATGCCAGAAAAGGCCACGACTGAGGCGGCTGTTTCGTCACATGAGCTTTCAATACCTAAAACTTTATACATAGCTTTAAGTTTATCTAAATAGGGGCTGCCTTATACAGTGGAATCTTGTATATTGGGCGAGGTTACACGACCACCTGCGACTAAAAGACAACAAATTTTAGCCTTTTGGTGGTATTTAGAACACGATTATGGATTTTTAGAAGGACGTTCCCCCATGTCACAAGCCGTTACAAACCTAGCCGATTACAAAGCCGATATGATGGCAAAGTGTGCACACCTTAAGCACTATTTTGAAAAGCCCTTTATTGTAATGGATACCGAGTTTACCTCATGGGAAGGCGCTATGCTGCGTGACTGGAGCGGCCCGAATGAATGGCGTGAAATGGTGCAAATTGCCGCTGTTGAAATTGACCCTACACAAGGCTTTAAAGAAACTGCCCACTTTGACGTTTTGGTAAAACCACAATGGAACGCCGAACTTTCACCTTACTTCAGCGAACTTACAGCCATTAGCCAAGCTGATATTGAAAGCAAAGGCCTGATGTTTGCCGAAGCGGCTGACAAATTTGCCCAGTTTATTAACGGTAAAGACGTATGGTCATACGGCGGGGATGAAAAAATCTTCTGGGAAAACTGCATGTTCTACAACACTGAGTTTAAGCCAAACTGCAACTTTTTTGATGCCCGCCTTGTGGTGAAAATGATGGGTGATAACCCAGGTAACTACTCAAGCGGCACGCTCTACAAAGCGGCAGGTATTAACATGGATGGTCATGTGCATAATGCCCTGCATGATTGCCGTTCGGTGGGGCAGTATCTTAAACACCACTTCGGATAAATCTACTTTTGGCAGGTGGGGCAGAAGTAACTTGCTCGGCCCCCTTGCACAATTTTCTGAATCTCAGTTTCACATACGGGGCAAGGTTTGCCCGCACGGCCGTAAACTTTAAAGTTATGCTGGAAGTAGCCCAATGTGCCGTCGGTCTGCACATAGTCTTTAAGTGATGTGCCGCCTGATTTAATCGCGTCCTTTAACACCTTTACAATATTGCTATGCAGTTCAGCTACACGCTGTTTACTAATGGCGCTGGCTTTACGGCGGGGGTTAATGCCGCTCATAAACAAAGCTTCGTTGGCATAAATATTCCCCACACCCACAACAACCTTATTGGTCATGATGGCTTGTTTGACGGGCAGGCTGCGCTTTTTGAGGGTTTTGTAAAGGTAGTCAGCTGTAAACTCATCCCCAAAAGGCTCAGGCCCTTGGGTCATCAGGTGTTTGCTGGTTTGCAGGGTGGCCGTTGGGCAAACGTCTACCACGCCAAAACGGCGAGGGTCGCTCATCCGCAGTTCAATCGGGTGGCCGGTTTCATCTTCAAAGTAAAAGCTGAGGTGATCATGTTTTTGCAAAGGCTCACTGCCTTCGGGGAATAAGATACGTCCGCTCATCCCAAGGTGAAACAGCACACTTAGGCCATTATCAAGGTGCATAATGGCAAACTTGGCGCGGCGCTCAATGCTTGTGACTTTCACGTTTTTAAGTTTGCCTAAACTTGGCGGAAAAGGATAACGCAACCCTTCACGACGTAGCGTGACTTTTTTAAGCTTAGCGCCTTCAATTTTCTGGCGCATCCCACGAACAACGGTTTCCACTTCGGGCAGTTCAGGCATTTTTTCTGCGCTCCTTTGGCTTATTTGGGCAATCTAAAACTTCATTATCGCTTTCGCGGTTCTTGTGTATTCTAACATACACGCCGCTTCCACGGTCAATAATGAAGTTTTACCTTCTCCCAAACCGCTGCGCTTAAGCTCAAAATCTCCGCAAAAAAACTTCTAAAAAAAGCTATTTGTGCTTAAATACAGCTATGAGTTTAACCGCAAAACACATCATCGCTGCTGTCGCTACCGCACCTCTACCAAGTGGTGTGGCTGTTATTCGTTTATCAGGCAGTGGCTGTAAAGCCTTGGCCGATACCCTGTGCCCGAGCTTTACCAAAGTTAAAACCCGTGTGATGCACTATGCCCCCATTAAAGATGAAGCCGGCAATGTGATTGATGAAGGTCTATGGGTTTGGTTTAAAGGCCCCAACAGTTTTACAGGCGAAGATGTTGTTGAGTTTCATGGCCACGGTGGCCGTGCTGTGGTGCAAGCCGCCCTTGAAGCTTTTTACAAAGCAGGCGCCAAACCTGCTGAACCAGGTGAATATACCCGTCGCGCCTTTATCAACGGCAAGATGGACCTGACTCAGGCCGAGGGGTTGGCTGACCTTATTGAAGCCAAAACCGAACAGCAGCGCCAACAAGCACTGCGCCAAATGAATGGTGAGCTTGGTACTACCTTTGAAACTTGGCGTACTGAATTGATGCACCTTGTGGCCCATGCTGAAGCGGCTATTGACTTCCCCGATGAAGAGCTTGATGTGCTGCAAGAAGGGAACTTTGCTGCCAAAGTTGATGATCTGCTTGAAACCTTTAAAAAAGCGCAGCAAAACCAGTCAGGTCAGCGCCTGCGTGAGGGTTTTGAGGTGGCGATTATCGGTAAACCTAACGCCGGAAAGTCAACACTCACTAACTTACTCACAGGTAAGGAAACTGCCATTGTAAGCCCCATTGCAGGCACTACGCGTGACGTTGTTGAAAGCCACCTCGACATTGCAGGTTACCCCGTTATTTTGGCTGACACCGCAGGCCTACGTTTAACCGATGATGTGATTGAAGCTGAAGGCGTTAACCGTGCAGGGAAACGTGCTAAACAAGCCGATTACGTTATCTTGCTAGTGGATGCTGCCGACTGGCCAACCTTACCTCCAGAAGCCACTGAATTTATGGCTGGCAAGCACGGCCTTGTGGTAGTGACCAAGATTGATGAAACCAAGGCTGATGTTCAAAACTTCGTTAATATTAACGGCCAAGACTACCCAAGCCTTGCGGCTGACCTTACCCAGCCTGAAACACTCGACACGATTTTGGCCGAGCTCACAAAAGCGCTTGATAATCTTGTGGCTGAAGCCTCAGAAGCGGCCCACCTCAACCGCCAGCGCCACCGTGATGCTGTGGCAAGCGCCATGACGCACCTGCTACAAGCTAAAAGCTTGTTTGATCAAACTGCCGCTGGTGGCCATTTTTCAGCGGATATGCTGGCACAAGACCTACGTGAAGCCGCCCAAAGTATTGGTCAGGTGACGGGTCGCACAGATGTTGAAGACGTGCTAGACTTAGTCTTCTCAACATTCTGTATTGGTAAATAAAGATAAAAATAACAGTAATAAAATGACTGAACTTAAGCGCCCTTCATACCAAGAGGCGGCACAAGCTGCCCTTCAAAAGCACTACCCCAATGCGGTGTGCGCATTTATTGCAGGGTCAGTGATTCGTGGTACAGCCACTGAAAAGTCAGACATTGATATTACCGTGATTCAACCAGATGATTATGACGACGTGCATCGTTTTTCAACGGTTGAGCAAGGCTGGCCTATTGAGTTTTTTGTTCAAAACGAGCAAGCCAACCAATACTTTATGCAAAAAGACCGTGAGCGTGGCATGGCCGTGATGATGGACATGATGTGCAACGGTGAAATTTACCCTGAAGAAAGTGCCACAAGCCTGCGTATACGCGCAGAAGCCCGTAAATTGCTTGAGCTTGGCCCGCCAAAACTTTCAGCAGAAGAAGTTGATGACCTTCGTTACTTCATTACCGACTTGCTGGATGACCTTGACGCGGACCGCCCGCATTTAGAGCTTATGGGCATTGTGGCACGCCTGTATGAAAAGCTGGGCGATTTTTACCTCCGTACCCGTGGTGAATGGTCAGGCCATAGCAAGAGCTTGGGCCGCTTGCTTGCCCAAAACCACCCAGAGTTTGCCAACCGTTTTGAGGCAGCCTTTAAAGACGCTGTGCACTGTAAACTTGAGGGTTTAATTGCTCTGACCGAAGAGGTTTTGGCACCTTACAAAGGTACGCTTTTTGAAGGCTACAAACGCTCAGCCCCTGCCGACTGGCGCGACTTTCGTAAGCTTTATACCAAGTAGTTAATTCCTTCTTAAAACTGCCCGTTTATACCCCCTAAAAAAGGGCGCTAAAAAGGCGCTTTCCTGCTTTGGCGTGTGGCTAAAGTGTGGTAATCTTTTGCTACAGTTTTGATGTGCTAAAAACAGCATGCAAAGCACAACAAATAAACAAGACACATTTTCTCTAGAGGTAGGGCGCTATGAAATTCTCAATTACCCGTGAAGTTTTCTTGAAAAACCTGGGCTACACCCAATCAGTTGTTGAAAAGAAAAGCAGCATCGCGATTCTTTCAAACGTACGTATGGAAGCTAAAGACAACAAGCTTATTACAACAGCAACCGATAACGACATCGCTGTTCAAGGCTCAGCCGACGCGTTTGTTGAAACTGCTGGTATGACCACAGTAAACGCCCACAAACTTTACGAGATTGTTCGCAAACTGCCTGAAGGCGTAATGGTAAACGCTGAACTCACTGAAACGAAAGACCGTTTGGCCGTTTCAGCTGGTAAAGCTCGCTTCTCACTAGCTTGCCTTGACGCTTCAGCTTTCCCTGACTTTACAAGCATTACCGACAAAAAATCATTCACCCTAACTGGTGAAGAACTAAAGCGCCTGTTGGTAAAAGCACAATTTGCTGCCTCACAGGAAGACACGCGCCAATACCTAAACGGTGTGTACATGCACAGCGCTGAAGGTAAAGAAGGCAAAGCCCTGCGTGTTGTTGCAACTGACGGTCACCGTCTTGCAAGCGTTGAGCAACCTCTACCAGAAGGTGCCGAAGACATGCCAGGCGTAATTATTCCTCGTAAAACAGTAGGCGAGCTTAAAAAGCTTTCTGAAGAAGCGAAGAAAATTAAAGTAACTGTAACTGACCGTAAAATTCAGTTCCAAACACCTGAGCTAACAATTACTTCTAAAGTAATCGACGGCCCATTCCCTGATTACCAGCGTGTTATCCCTAAAGATAACGGCATCGAGATGGACGTGCCACGCCTACCATTCCTACAAGCGGTAGACCGTGTAGCTGTTTTGAGCCACGAAAAATCACGCTCAGTTAAGTTCTCATTGAAGTCAAACCAGTTGACCATCAGCGCCAACAACCCTGACCAAGAGAACGCGAGCGAAGAAATGCGCGTTGCATACGAAAACAACGACATTGATCTTGGCTTTAACGCCCGCTACGTTTCTGAAATTGGTGGCCTGATTGAAGGCGAAGACATGCAGTTCTTCCTAAAAGACGGTATGTCACCTGTGGTTCTGAAAGACCCTAAGGACGTTGATGCACTATTCGTGCTGATGCCAATGCGTATTTAAGGCGCCTTTGGGCGATTAAATCCTTTGCTTCAGGCTCGTGTATAATTTTATACACTTCGCCTTTTATCAAAGAATTTTCTCATCCCAAATTCACCTCAAATTTATGAACAATAGCCCTGTGTGAACAGGGCTATTTTCTTGGGGCTATTTTTCTTATTTATTCAATCAGGAGGATATACATGAAACGTGTGATGTTTATTGGTTGCCCAGGCGCAGGTAAAACAACCTTGTCTGAGAAATTCGCTAAAAAGGTAGGCTTGCCTATTGTTCACCTTGATCATCTCTTCTGGAAACCGGGATGGGTACAGCGTGATAAGCCAGAGTTTGAAGAATTGGTACGTGCCGAACTTGCTAAAGACGAATGGGTGATTGATGGCAACTACGGCAGCACTATGGAGATGCGTGCTGCACGAGCGGATACCATTGTATTCCTCGATTTTAATCGTCTCTTTTGTGTATATCGTGTGATTAAGCGCACGCTAGAGCAAAAGTATGTTCAAGCAGATGGATGCCCTCAGAAAGTTGATTGGGAGTTTATTAACTTTATCTTGTTTGATTACCCTAAGCGCTCACGCCGTGTGACGTTAGAGCTGATGGAAAAGTACCCTGATATTACATGGTATCACTTAAAGGGCCCAAGTGGCGTAAAACGCTTTATGAAAGAGTTTGAGCTTTAATCTTTTAAGCCTGTAGTAAGCATAAAAAAAACCCCGCCAATCGGCGGGGTTTTTGATTTCGTTATTCAGGGTTAAACGCAGTGGATACCACGCTCGGCCCAGACGGTTGCTGCGATGATCGGGTTGCCTTCGACGGCAAACAGAACGCAGTAATAGTCGCGGACATGCTCATCGAAGAGGGCACCACGCATGATGGCGCAATCTTCAGCTTCGCTGTCGTCGCCCATATCGGCGTTCATGAGCAGACGATCGAACGGAACGCCGTTGGCTTCGAGCCAGGCTTCCACGATCGGGCGCATGTGCTCCGGGTAGGACGAAAGAATGATAATCTGGAAGCCGCGGCGACGCATGCTGCGTACGACGCTGTGCGACCAGTCAGAGGGCACCGAAGTGCTCAGCTCGGTAGCGTCACGGCGCTGGTGCGGCATGACATTGTCGAAGCTGACAACCACGGCAGTTTGACGTGCAGAGTGGCGAATCATAGTGAGTGTTCCTTATTGGAGGTTGATGTACATTCATATTTAGGAATGACAGAGCAACGCCCCAGCTAGTGTTGGAGGAGTAATAAAACGAGAAAGAAGATAAACAATATGTAAAAACACAGAGGCCGCTTTTACCATACTGTTACGCTGTGTCAACTAAAAAAATCAAAAAAAATACACACCCACTATATATGGGGGGTCTGTGGATAAATATACGCTAAATAGGCCCAAGGACTCAAATTGGTATGACCTATAAACCCTTTAAAAATAAAGTTTTATGGGTAGCACTTTAAGCCACACTTTGCCAAAAGCTTGGGTGTACTTGTGGTTAAAAACACAACTTTATGGTGTTGTTATGTTAAGCCAGAAATAAAGCGCTGTATGTGAACGCTAGGGCATAAAAAAACAGCCCCAAGTTTTGGGGCTGTTTTTAGCGTGTGGTTTGAAGAGTATTAGATATCCAAGTTCTTCACAGACAAGGCATTCTCTTCAATGAACTCACGACGAGGTTCAACAATGTCACCCATCAGTTTGGTGAAGATATCATCTGCACCAGCACCATCATCAATGCTTACTTTAAGCAGTGTGCGGTTTTCTGGGTTAAGTGTTGTTTCCCATAGTTGGTCTGGGTTCATCTCACCAAGACCCTTATAACGCTGTACGTTAATACCGCGTTGGCCTTCTTGAAGGACCGCCGCAATAAAGTCGTCGTGGCTGTAGATTGGGTGTTCGTTGCTCTTCGACTTAAACATACCGCCCTTCGTTAGTTTAACTAGGGTGTCACGCTCAGCCATTAGCGCACGCAGTGCAGGTAGCGCTAGGGTTGTTGAGGTAATAGTATGGCTCTCTTGAGCACCTGAAATTGAGCGGCTCACAGTCATCACAAGACCAGTAGGGTCGCCGTGCTCGTCAGTTGTGCCTTTAACCACTTCAACTTGCCAAGCTTCGTTGATTGGTAGGTCACGGTTAACGTAGGCTTTAACACCTTCAGCAACGCTTGAAGCTGTGGCTTCAGAGTCTAGCGTGTTTGTTTCGCAGCCAGCTGAAATCAAACCGTGTACGACAAAGCGTGGTAGTTGCTTGCGTAGGGCATCAGTGTGGCGTGCTGCTTTTTGTGAAAGCTTAAACAGGCTGTTTAGTTTGTCTTCTGTCCAAGTTTCGCCATCGGCTGAAAACTCAGAGTCCTTAAGACCGCTGTTCGCTAGGTATTCTTCTAGTGAAGCTTGGTCTTTTAGGTAAGTTTCGCTCTTACCGCGGGCCACACGATATAGCGGTGGCTGCGCAATGTACAGGTGACCGTTATCAATCAGCTGTGGCATGTAGCGGTAGAAGAACGTGAGAAGAAGCGTACGAATGTGTGCACCATCAACGTCCGCATCGGTCATGATAACGATTTTGTGGTAACGTAGCTTTTCAATATCAAAGCCTTCTTCACCGATACCTGTACCCAACGCAGTCAGCAGTGTGCCAACTTCGTTGTTTTTCAGGATGCGGTCAAAACGTACTTTTTCAACGTTCAAAATTTTACCACGTAGCGGCAAGATCGCTTGGTTCGCACGGTTACGGGCCTGCTTTGCAGAACCACCCGCTGAGTCACCCTCCACGATGTATAGTTCGCAGTTTTCAGGGGCCTTATCCGAGCAGTCAGCAAGCTTACCTGGTAGGTTTGAAACTTCTAGTGCAGTTTTACGGCGTGTCAGTTCACGGGCCTTACGGGCCGCTTCACGGGCAATAGCACTTTCTTGAATTTTCTGAATCACCATCTTGGTTGTTGATGGGTTCTCTTCAAAGAACTCAGCCAAGGCTGAACCAACGGCACTTTCAACAGCGCCACGTACTTCAGACGATACAAGCTTGTCCTTAGTCTGTGATGAGAACTTAGGATCAGGCACTTTAACGCTTAGTACGCAAGTTAGGCCTTCACGACAGTCATCACCTGAAAGTGACACGTCTTTTTTCTTAATCAGGTTGTTTTGGTCAGCGTAGGTGTTAATGGCACGAGTTAGTGCAGCACGGAAGCCCTGCACGTGGGTACCACCATCACGCTGTGGAATGTTGTTGGTGAACGGGAATACGTTTTCTGAGTAGCCGTCGTTCCACTGCAACGCACACTCAACGGTAATGCCTTGGTCGTCTTCATCTGTTTGGATAAAGATATCGTCTTCTGGGTGGATAGACTGACGGTGACGGTCAATGTGCTTAACGAATGCAAGCACGCCACCTTCGTATTCCATATCTAGAACTTTTTCTTCTTCACCACGGCGGTCAATAACGGTAATACGCACACCTGAGTTTAGGAATGAAAGTTCACGCAAACGGTTTGAAAGGGTATCGAATGAGAAATCAATGTTCTTGAACGTCTCGCGGCTTGGCAAGAAGGTTAGCATTGTACCTTTTTGGTCGGTCGGGCCCACATCTTCCAAAGGCGCCACAGGCACACCTTCGCGGTATTCTTGGGTAAACTTACGACCATTACGGTGAATTTCAAGCTGAAGCATTTCAGATAGGGCGTTTACTACCGACACACCCACACCGTGTAGACCACCCGAAACCTTGTATGAGTTCGAGTCGAACTTACCACCAGCGTGAAGCTGCGTCATGATAACCTCAGCCGCTGAAACACCTTCTTCTTTGTGGATATCAGTCGGGATACCACGACCGTTATCAGAAACTGAAACTGAACCGTCTTCGTTCAGAATAACTTTTACTTGGTCACAGTGGCCGGCAAGGGCTTCATCAATCGCGTTATCAACAACCTCGTACACCATGTGGTGTAGACCAGTGCCGTCTTCGGTGTCACCGATGTACATGCCTGGACGTTTACGTACAGCATCAAGGCCTTTAAGAACCTTAATCGAATCTGCGCCATAGTTCTGTTGTTCTGGGGTGTTTTGTGTCATATCTTCAGCCGCCTGTGTCATGGGTTTTGATACCTAGTTTTCTTATAGTTTTTTGAATGCCAAAATATACCATAAAACCCCACCAAAAAGAACGAAAAAACGCCCTTTTTAACCATATTTGCCATGTATTTAGACAGGGATAGCCTAAAACACGTAAAATGGCCTGAAATAGCCTGTATTTTTACTGTGTGAGTGGGCACGAATGGCCAAAGGCTAAGGGTGTAGGTATTGAGACGAAAAAAAACACCCCAACCAAAAAGGTTGGGGTGTTTCTATTTTCGTTATTTAGTCACGAATGCCTTCGTCATTATCATTGCTGATAAGGGCGTGATGCTGGTCGAGGGAACGACCGTCACCATTACCACCGGGATTATCCCAGCCGATGAAGGTTTCCGTTTCCGGAATTTCGAACGTGAGCGACACTTCGGCCATCTTGTCCTTACCGTCCACACGGCGACGCACCTTGATGGTGGCCGTACCGCCAGCGGCACAGAACAGACGATACTGAGCCGCCATGGTGTGCGGGGTATCGTGACCGTCGACCGAGACGACCATGTCGCCCTTCTTCAAGCCGGCCTTGGCAGCATTGCTACCAGAGTCAACCTGAGTGACGCGGGCTTCCGGGTCACGCATGGACGAACGATCGAGCGAAGTGGGGTTCTGCAGACTGAAACCAGGGTTGGCCGCCTGAAGCGAACCGCCCTTTTTGATGATTTTGTCGGCAGTGGCCTTTACGGCATTGCTCTTGAGAGCAAAGTTAAGGCCCACGCTCCCCATGGAGGTACCAATGGCACCGCCCATGCCACCCATAACGACGGGGGTCTGGATGAAGGTGTTCATCCCGATAACCTCGCCAGCTGCATTGAACAGCGCACCGCCCGAGTTACCGGGGTTGAGTGCGGCATCCGTCTGCATGATGGGCAGAATGCTCACGTTACCGAAGCGCTGACGCCAGCGACGATCGAAACGTTCCGGGTTGGAAATGATGCCCTGCGACACCGAAAATTCCAGCGCCTTGGGGGCACCGATGGCAAAAACCGGCTGACCGAAGTTAGCGGTATCGCTGTCGGCGAACGTCATGACCTGCATGCCGGTAAACGGCTTGATTTTCAGGACAGCAACGTCAGCAGCAGGGCTGCTGCCTACCAGCTTCGCCGAAATGCGCTGACCGTCAGAGGTCAGGACTTCGATGTGCTGGGGGTCGGCGTTGGCAATCACGTGGTGATTGGTGATGACATAGCCATCTTTGGAGTAGATGTAGCCCGAGCCAGAAATCGGCGGCTCAACGGCAAGCTGAGGGTTCTTCTTCAGGTGCTCCAGCACCTCAGTCGGGGGCGCGATAATGGCCACCGTCTGCGGAAGGACCCGCTGAATGACAGTCGAAAGATCAGTCATAGTTGGTTCCTTATTCAGGGAAAAAGAAAAGGATTAGAAAAGAGAGAAAGAAGATGTGTAGAATTTTGTATCCCGAAGATACGCCTATTTTGTACGCCTGACAAGCTTTTTGAATACTTTCAGTGGGTTATAAAGCTTGGCCACCATATGTTGTGTGCTGAATGGATATAAAATGAAAAAAACACCCCTAGCACAAAGCTAGGGGTGTTTTATCGTTAGGGTATTAGAGCGTCATCTCGCCCTTGAGCAAACGCTCCATGTTTTTCAGGAAGCGATAGCCATGAGCTTCGAACTTTGCGGCCTCGGCCGGGTCCGAAACGGTCACAGCTTTGCTCAGCCACGAGTTACCGCGCACCATCGAGGCATAGGCCACCCACAAGGGCAGAACATCATCGAGGCTGTCCATCGGAATAACCGACTTGTAACCACGAATCAGCGCCTTTGCCAAATCAGGCCGACCATACATGTAGAGCGGGGCCAGCATATAGGCCACGTCCTTTGCGGGGTCGTTTTCGCGCTTGCCGTCAAACAGCACCTGGGCGTCGAACGGTACCAGCTTGCCATTGAAGGTAGCGATGTTGCCAAAGTCCATATCGCCGTGAAGCGTGGTCCGAAGACCTTCACGGGCATGGAACGCCGAATCCTTGGCGGCAACAGCATTGGCGGCGACATCACGCAGGTTGAGCATCAGCTCTTTCAGTTCACCTTGCGGCACACGGTCCGAATAACCATTCAGCCAGTGCACAAAGTCATCGGCGAAGGTCTGCGGGTAGGTGCCAGCTTCGGCCGGCTGCGGGCGCTGACTGTCATGAAAGCGGGCCACATGGGCGCCGAGTTCATAAAGGTCATGCTCGGTGAGCGACCCTTCGAACAGACGGTTGTACATCAGTTCGTTGTTGTCGAAGCAGTGCATCTTGACCACATAGTCGACGACCTTGAAGTCACGCACATCCGAAAGGTCGACCATGGCAAGGCCACCTTCAGGCGATTCGATAATCGCGAGGATGTATTCGTAAAGGTCGCCGGCCAGAGGCTGGTTGGCTTCCATTTCGAGCTGCGCATTTTCGAGGCGGGCTTCCGGGGTGGTGTTATCACGATACCGCGAGATTGCCTTGAACAGCTTGAGGGCATAACCGCCCTGCAAGAAGACCAGGCTCTGGTTGGTTTCGATCATTTCAACGGCACGTTTGTCGTTGCTGAAAGTCGCTGCCATCAAAAACGAGACAACGCCCTTCTGGGATTCAGGGATATTCATAGGATTTCTCCAATCAGGAAGAAGAGAAAAGAAGAGAATCTGTGTAAGAATCTGTATGAGATTAAGTAGGGGTAAAAAAGGGAGGAAAGAAGAATTTGTTATTCTTGCCAAGACCATACCTAAGCTTCGGGAAAAACACAAGGATTCTGATAACCCCTTAAGCTAAATACCCATAAAAACATCCCATAAAAAAATACCCCAACTGATGTTGGGGTATTTGTCGCTATAGGCTGTTAGGCTAGGCGGTTAAAACTTGGGCAGCGTAGTGTCAGGCTCAAACGAGATCTGACCCTTGACCAAGCGGTGCGCCACAATCAAAAAGCGGTAGCCGTAGGTTTCAAGCCGTGCTTTTTCACGGGGGTCATCCATGTTTTGCGCGCGGTTAAGCCACGAGCTACCACGGATAAACGCCCCGTAGGCTGCCCAAATAGGCAATACCTGACGCAGCGTGTTACACGGCAAGATTGACGTATAACCCGTGATGAGCGACTCGACCAAGTCGGCGCGGCCTTGCATGACCAGCGGTGCCACTAAAAAGCCAACATCAAGCGCACTGTCATTTTCGCGTTCGTTCTCAAAAAGAACTTGCGCGTCAAACGGTACTAGCTTGTCGTTGAAGGTGGCGATGTTGCCAAAGTCCATATCGCCGTGCACACGATTGAAAAAAGCCCCACGCTGTAAAAACAGCGGCTTAAGGTCTTTAATCATGCGGTGAACGGGGACGCTCAGGCCAATCAAAAGACTGGTGCTTTGCGGACATCTTAACCGATTAATATAATCAACAATCCGCTTTTGGAAGTGATCAATAAAACCTTCGGTAAAGGCATCCATATCAGTTTCAACCGTGGGCTGGCTTTTATGAAAGCGTGCCACCTTTTGGCCAAGCTCAAACAAGTCAAGCGAGGTTAACGTATCACTGAACAGGCGGTTATACATCATGTTGGCCGTGTTGAAGCGGCGCATTTTCACGACGTAATCCACCACCAAATGTTCCTCTGCTGGCGCAAAGTCATCATGGTAGGGCAACAGCTCAAGGTTCCCTTTAGGGTTTTGCACCACGGCCATAATGCCGATGTACAAATCGCCTGCAAGGCACTGGTTGGTTTCAAGTTCAAGCTGAGCATTTTCAAGCCGGCCTTCAAGGGTTGTGTTGTCGCGGTAGCGATCAATTGCCTTAAAGAGCTTGTACGCATGGCGGCCATGCAAAAAGACTAAGCTTTGGTTGGTCTCGAATGTCATCGAGGTAAGGTGTGAAGGTTGACCGATGCTGTGTTGTGCAGCAGCGTGGTTTTCTGGCGCGAAGTTATTAGAATTCGACAGAAAGTCCACGACGGTCCTTTGTCTGTTTTTGGACGTGGACATAGAGTGTTCCTCAAGGAATGTGTAGAGAAAAGAAAAAGAAGGTACCAAATAATTGGGAGTGCCAAGATACAGAGGCTTACCCCTAAAGGCAACCCCAAAGCCTCTGAATACACTATAAAAAAAACACCCCCATTGCTGGGGGTGTTTAAGTTGTAATAACTTGGGTCGTTATATCTTAGGGGTAAAGCCTAAAACGTTCAGTCAGCAGGCCTTTGGCCAGCGTAAAGAACATGTTGGCGTAACCCTTAAGGTGTTGCGCTTCTTGCGGGTGGCTGGTAACCGAAGCACGGCTGTACCATGAGCCGCCACGCACCACCGCTGCATAAGCCACCCACAAGGGCAGAATATGCATCAGCTCAGGGTCGCGTGCCACATCCTGATACCCATTGATGAGAGATACCGCAAGCGTATGCTCACCGTACATCAGCAACGGGGCCAGCATGAAGGCAAGGTCCTTTGCGGGGTCTTCGAGGCGATCGCCCAGCAGAACCTGCGCATCAAACGGCACCACTTTGCCATTGAACGTGGCAATGTTGCCAAAGTCCAAGTCGCCGTGGATAACGCAGCGCTTGCCAACCCGTGTCATAAAGTCGCCCTTATGTTGACGGATAAGGTCTTGCCCAGGTTGCAACAGTCGGCTTACCACCTTCTTTTGCGAATCCTCAGGCATTTTCTCAACGAAGTAGCTAATCGTCCGTGCAAAGTCCCGGTAAAAGGCTTCGTACGGGCCACAGGCCGCATCTTCAACAGCAGGTTGTTCAGCGTGATACGTTGCCACGCGGCGCCCAAGGTCAAACATGTCAGCCTTGGTGAGCTTTTTTTCGAACAAGCGCATATACAGCAGCTCTTCATCGTTAAAGCGGTGCATCTTCACCACATAGTCCAACACACGGTGCGGACCATCTTGGCCAAGGTCAACCAGCTTTAGCGATTTATCAGGCATCTCGATGATGGCCTGAATGCCGATGTAAAGCTCGGCCGCAAGGGCTTTGTTGGCTTCAATCTCAAGTTTTGCATTTTCAAGCCGTGCACCAAGGGTGGTGTTATCACGGTGGCGTTTGATGGCCTTAAAAAGTTTAAAGGCATAATCGCCCGCCAAAACCACAACGCTTTGATTGGTGCTATGCACCGTTTGGCCCGTGTTATTGGGCGCAGCGTCCTTTAGCGACAAGAGGAAGTTATAAACCCTCTTTTGCGTTTCAGGGATGTTCATAGGGAAAATCCTTATGGGAAGAGAAATGAGAACTCAGAAAATAAATGAAAAAAATTATCTAAGCTATGTGCGGCGTGTAGCACGAATTATCCAATACCCGTAAAAGTTGATATTGAATTGTATCGCTTAAATCACCACATTATATATAGCTTTGGAAAGGGGAAAGAAGGTACGAAATGTACTTACTTTTCTACAGAATTTACCGTGTGAAGTCAAACAGTCCTTATATACGCTAGGGGTTGTGCAAGTGGTGGTTCTCCTGTTAAGCTATAGTCATATCCGCACGTGATATATTGTATGAAAAGGGAGTGGCAGCAAGAAGCTGAACTCCCTTTTTTTTGCCTCTATGTTCAGGTATAGTTGCTCTAAGTGTTAATTGGGGCTTTGATTTTGTTTAAAATTTCACGAAAGCTAAATGTTTTTTTAGTGTGCGCATTTATGTTGTGCGCAACGCTTAGCTTTGCTCGTCCAATGCACCTACACCTCTATGATCATGACCATGCTGAGCAGCATCAAACCGTAAAACCTGTTTTGTATCAGCATGAAGCTCTCCACAAGCAGGCTGCACATTTTGCCGATGCTGTAACCCATGACCATTCGCATAATTTAGGCACTGTTGAAATTGAATGCAGTTTGCTTAAAACCTTAATGGCCTTGTTTGTTTTTGCACTGGTTTTATTGGCGCTTGTGCCTGAACGGCTGCGCCACCAAAAACCATTTAGCTTTTTCACACACGACCATTATATACGGCGTGCATCCGCACCGCCTTTATCAAGGGCTCCTCCACAATTTACCTTCTAGGCATTGGTCTACAGCTTATTTAAAAAAATATTTAAAATTTGAAGGTAAAAAAATGAAGATTTTTCAATCTATTAGTCTCGCCATTTTTACAATGATGGCGGCAACACCTGCTTTTGCTCATGGTATGTCAGAAGCAGATAAACAAAAAATCCTTGATGCAGGCATCTGGGAATATATTGAACTTGGCACTACACATATGCTGACAGGTTACGACCATTTGTTGTTCCTGTTTGGTGTGATGTTCTTCCTGACACGCTTTGGCGAAATCGTGAAGTTTATCACAGCTTTTACGATTGGCCATTCAATCACCTTAGTCTTTGCTACCTTGTTGGGTATCAAGGCTAACTACTTTTTAATTGATGCCGTGATTGCCCTAACCGTTTGCTATAAAGGCTTTGATAACATCGATGGCTTTAAGCGCTACCTTAACGTCAAGCGTCCAAACTTGCTTTGGATGGTTTTTGGATTTGGTCTGATTCACGGTTTTGGTCTATCAACCCGTTTACAACAGCTGCCTTTAGGCGATGATGCAGGCTTAATTGCACGTATTCTTGCCTTTAACGTAGGTGTTGAAGTTGGTCAAATTCTGGCGCTAACCGTTATGCTTGTTGTGTTGGCTGGCTGGCGTAAAACAGCATCATTTGCCAAGTTTAGCAATGCAGCAAACGTTGGTTTGATTGTTGTTGGTGGTTTGTTGTTGCTGATGCAGCTACATGGTTACCTGCATACATCTCACCCTGATGAGTTCCCGCTTAATAAAGATGACCACAGCCATGTTCACCAAGATATGGCAGCCCCTAAGGTGAACCCACTCGAAGGGTATGGTAAGCGCATTATGCTAGAACCAAAAACTGAGCCTAAAAACGATGTACACCGCCATGGTGACGGTCAACCGCATCGCCATTAATACAGAGAAAGGATACCCCTTATGAAAAGTCTAAAAACTATTGCGCTTGCAGGTCTTATGCTTGCTGTTGCAACCCCTGTAATGGCAGGCCCAGGGCATGACCATGGCCACGGCCATAGCCATGTTATGCCAGCTGAAATGTCAAAAGCTGATGCGCTAGAGGCTGCAAGCGGCGCTATTGATGCGCTGATTCAGCAGCAGTACGAAGTTGAAGGTGCTGTGCTTGGTAATGAGTGGCGCACTGTAACCAATAACCACAAGGAGATTGTTACAGATACAGGTGATTACATGATCGTAAGTGTTAAGCACCCAACTGAAAGTAAAAAGCTGTACTTGCTATTCTCAAAAGCAGGCGAACTTTTTGACGCAAACTTTAGCGGTCAATTTGAAGGCCTAGAATAGGAGAATACTGATGTTACTGGCTGCTATAAAAACAGGTATTGCTGCGGTTGTAATCGCTTTTGCATCGTGGCTTGCAGGTAAAAAGCCAGAATTGGCAGGGTTTATTATTGCTCTGCCAATTGCATCGCTTATAGCCCTGGCTTTTTCGTATGCGGAACACCAAAATTCAGAGGCAAGCATTACCTTTGCTAAAAGTATTTTAGTTGGTGTGCCTGTTTCATGGTTATTTTTTGTACCGTTCTTTTTTGCAGGTAAGTTTAACTTACACTTCATTGCAAGCTACGGATTAGGCTTGGTTTTACTGGTTTTGGGTTTCTACCTGCACCAGTATTTGCTTAAGACTTTATAATTAAAAAAATAAGCATAAAAAAACACCCCCATTGCTGGGGGTGTTTTCGTTAGGGGGTAAAGCCTTAGGGCGTGACGTCGTGGCCACTTTCCAGATGCTCAGGCAGGCCGCAATACATGCAGCGGATGCCAAGCTGGGCCCACATCTTCAAGATTTTGGGGTTGTCGTCGATGGCGTACAGCACATCGTACTTGCCTTCAATTTCCTTACGGAAAATTTCGGCCTTCACAACCGCGCCGGGGCGAAAGTCAGCGGCCTTGCGCATCAGCAGAACCTCGTAATCGGTAATGCCATGCTTTTTCAGCCAGCGCTCAGTATGGGCGCGGTAGCTGTCAGGGCGGCCCGTCAGGAGGATAATCTTGATGCCGCGGGCTTGCGCTTCATCCAGAATATCGCGGCACCAGCCGTGCTGGGCATCGCCTTCCATTTGGTCAAAAAAGGCAATCATATCGCGAATTTCAGGCGCAAGCAGATGCTCACGGTGCGCATAGTCGGTCAGGGTGCCATCCATATCGAAGATAATGGCTTTGGGCAGTTTGTTGCTCATCAGGGTGAACCTCAGTAGAGTTAAATAAAACGAAAAGAAGAAAAGGTGTTAATAACCATTTGTTTAGCATATAAATAGAGCACATGTGGATTAAAAAGTTAAAAACCAGCAACTTCCGTAACCTGCAACAGGTTGACCTGACCCTCCCCGGGCCGGGTGTTTATGTGCTGTACGGCCATAACGGTGCTGGTAAAACAAATATCCTCGAAGTGATTTCGCTCCTATCACCGGGCCAAGGTCTGCATAGGGATAAGCTTGAAAATATGCTGCCTGATTTGCATGAAGCTGAACGTGCTGCCCAATGGGGTTTTTATGGCGAAGTTCAAAAAGATCAAGACACTCATACCGTGGGCATGGGCTACGACAAAAAGAAACGTGTAATTAAAGTAGACGGTGAAGAAACCGCTGGCCAAGCTGACCTTGCAAACCTAGGCGCCGTGCTTTGGTTCACACCAGAAATGGACCGCCTATTTTTTGGCAGCCCTTCAGGCCGCCGTAGATTTTACGACCGTTTGGTTTTTGGTCTGCACCCGCAACATGCAGGGCAACTGACCCGTTACACCAAGCACCTGCAAAGTCGCATGCAGCTTTTAAAGGACCCACAGTCTGACCCTGATTGGATTGCGCTAGAAGAACAGCAAGCCGCAAAATACGGCGAAGCTGTGGTGAAAGCCCGCCTACAATACCTTGAAGACCTTAAACCCTACCTTGACGGGGTTGAGCTTGAACTTATTGGCAATGCTGAGCGTGTATACCTTGAAGCCCAAGCCGAAGACCGTGACATTCAAACTGCCTTCACCACCGAATATGCCGAGCGCCGCCCCCGTGATATGCGCCAAAAAAGCAATAGCTTTGGCCCGCAACGCACCGACCTTGGCGGCCTGCTAAACCTTGAAGATGGCACCCCTGTGCCTCTTGACCGTACCTCAATGGGGCAGCACAAAAAGGCACTGATTAAACTGCTGATTGGCGCCGCCCGTTTGCAGCATGAACGCACTGGCCACCCGCCGTGCATTTTGCTAGATGAAGTGGCCACCCACCTTGATGAAGAAGCCCGTGGATTACTGTACGAAAAGCTATTGCCTTTAGGGGGCCAGCTCTGGCTTACAGGGACTGAAAAAAGCCAGTTTGAAGGCCTAGAGGGCGCCCATTTTATTGGCGTTAAAGGCGGGGTTGCCACGCCTGAGTTTTCGTAAGAGGACTCATCCCTTTCTATTGTGGTCAAATACGGTCTCAACCCACAACATATTGTATATACAGGCATAAAGTGCCGCAAAATATGGCTTTATATGGCCATAAACCTTGTTATTCGCCAAATCAGCCCTACACCTTTTAAGTACTAACTTTATCTTCTTTACCCTTTCTTTCTTTTCTAGGAGAGACTTATGTCTATCTCAAAATCTGTCGTGCAGCACACGCTGCCGAAGGCTGTTTACATTCATGTGTACCGCGCTGGCGACGACGACTACCTTGAAGGTGGTGCTGAAGGTTCGGGATATATTATCTCTGCCGACGGTTACATCGTTACCAACGCTCACGTTGTGAAGAATGCCCAGGGCTTTGCCGTGGAACTTTTCGACGGCACCATGCTACCTGCGACCCTCGTGGGTAAGTGCAAGAATGTGGACGTTGCTGTCCTCAAGGTCGAAACCGACAAACCCCTTCCGTATGTTGACTTCAGCAATGAAGGTGACACCGAAGTGGGTGATGATGTTTTCGCAATCGGCATGCCGATTACGACCACCATCAAGCGGACTGTGACCTATGGTCGCGTAAGCCACGCCAAGCGCTTCGGCACTTGGAAGGGCTTGGGTCCGTTCCCCCTTGTTCAGGCTGATATCAGCTTGGGTAAGGGCAGCTCGGGCGGTGGCATGTTCAATGCCAACGGTCAGCTGGTGGGTATGAATACCTTCATCCTTGATGCAGTTGTCAATGTGTCGTCGGGGTTTTCGTTCGCTCTGCGGGCGCCCGACATCAAGCGCATTGTCGCTGGTATCATCAAGACGGGCTACGGTCCGTGGAAGCGCCGTTTCGGTGCGACCGTGAAGGAATGCACCACGGCCATGGCCAAGGCGCATAAGCAGGCAGCACCCACGGGTGTTGTGCTGAACAGCGTTGCCGAAGCTGGTCTTGCCGAAAGGCTTGGCCTGAAGGTTGGTGACCTCGTCCTGAATGTGGGCGAAGTCGCTGTCGAATGTCCTTCGAGCGTGGCCTATGCTCTGATGATGGCCGAAGGCCAGAAGACGAGCATCAAGCTTAGCCGTATTGGTGTGGGCGAAGTGGAGCTTCCACTGAACCTGCCCAACCGTGGCAAGTACCGCAAGACCAAGATGGCCCCCATCAAGATTTCGGGTAATTTCGATGCCTTCGGGTTCGAACTTACCGAGGTTTCGGGCGGGGGTGTAAATGTTGCTACGGTTCGTCCGGGTAGCATTGCATCGGTTGAAGGCTTTCTTGGTGGTGAACTGATCCTCGCGGTTCAGGACAATACCACCGGCGAATGGCTGGAGACCAACTCGGTTAGCGAACTGAACCGTATCCTTAATGCTTCGGCAAAGGACGGTCTGGTTCTCAAGGTCGATGACTGCGGTGCCGAAGTGCTGATGGCCATTAGTGCCTAACTGCTATCGAAAAGAGACACCCCCCAGTAAAATGGGGGGTGTTTTTTTATTTTCTCTATTGGCGATATAAAATCAGCGTTAGTATTACCCCTATGCCAACAGCCCTAACTAAAACAGTATCATTGCAAGGTATCCACGCCCTCGGGGTGGATGTTCAAGTGCAAGTACGCCCAGGGTTGGCGGGTTTCCAGATTGTAGGCTTGCCCGATAACGCCGTGCGTGAAGCACGTGAGCGTGTGCAGGCGGCTTTTCATAGTGCAGGCATTGCGTTACCTGCTAAAAAAATTACGGTGAACCTTTCGCCAGCAGATGTATTAAAGCAGGGCGGCCATTATGACCTTCCTATTGCCGTGGCACTGCTTGCCGCTTTAGGGGCTATCCCGCAAGACAGTGTTGAAAATGCCTTGTTTATGGGTGAGCTTTCACTCGGCGCAAAGCTTGAGCGTATTCACGGGGCACTGCCTGCCGCCATGTTTGCCTACAGCACCAAACTGCGTGATGTTTTTGTGCCTGAAGTAAATGCCCAAGAAGCAGCATGGGCGGGCAATGTGAATGTTTACGGCGTTAAAGATTTGCGTGACCTAGTTTCGCACCTTAAGGGGGATAAAAACCTCGAGCCGTGTAAGGCTGAAATTACAAACGCCACGCCGCTAGATGTTCTCGATTTTGCAGATGTAAAGGGCCAGCATACCGCACGCCGTGCAGCTGAAATTGCCGCCGCAGGCGGGCACCATTTACTGATGAGTGGCCCACCGGGCAGTGGCAAAAGCATGATTGCCAAACGCATGCCAGGCTTGCTGCCACCCCTTAGCCCAAAAGAAGCTTTAGATGTTTCATTAGTTCACTCAGTAGCAGGCACATTGCCTCATGGGGGGTTGGTACAGCATCGTCCATTCCGTGACCCGCACCATTCAGCCTCAGCTGTATCTTTAACAGGGGGTGGGCATCAGGCAAAACCTGGTGAAATGTCGCTGGCTCATGGCGGGGTATTGTTCCTTGATGAATTGCCAGAATTTCCACGCCAAGTTCTTGAGACGTTGCGCCAACCTTTAGAGGGCGGCAGCATTACAATTTCCCGCGCCAACCATCACCTGCAATACCCTGCACGGTTCCAGTTGGTGGCCGCTATGAACCCGTGCCCATGTGGGTATGCGGGGCATCACACCAAAACCTGTACGGATACACCTAATCAGGTGCAAAAGTATATGTCACGCTTATCGGGCCCACTGCTTGACCGCTTTGATTTATTTGTTGATGTGCAGGCGATACCTGTCTCGGATCTTTCACGTGCTGAAGCGGGTGAGAATACCTTAACCGTAGCTGCTCGTGTGGCCGCAGCCCGAGCAACGCAACACACACGTAACCCTGAGAGCATGGCCAATGCCCAGCTTGACGGTAAAGTGCTTGAAGAGTTGGCAAGCCCAGATGAAGCAAGCCGAGCCCTCCTTGATAAAGCTGCCGAAAAATATGCCTTTTCAGCCCGTGGCTACCACCGTGTGATGCGGGTGGCTCGTACCATTGCTGATTTAAGCGGCGCCCCAACTGTAACAAAGCCTCATATTGCAGAGGCACTATCATTCCGGAGAGTTTCTCTATAATGCGTTTTATCTTAACCTTTATCTTTGCTGTATTGATGCTGGCCCCTATAGTGCAAGACGCACAAGCTTCACCTGACCGTGATTTTCAAGGCTTCCCGGGTAGTATTAGTAGCCATAAGGTAAACGTGCGTGCAGGGCCGGGGACAAACTTCCCGATTTTGTGGGTCTTTAAAATGCAAGGCTACCCTATTAAAACCACAGCCAAATACGGCCACTGGTACAAAATTAAAGACGCTGAAGGTGAAGAAGGCTGGCTGCACCAGATGTTTGTCTCACGTCAAGAAACGGGTCTGATTCGTGGCCCGCAACCTGCCACACTTTATAAAGACCGTGATGGTGTTTACCCACTGCTTAAACTTGAAGCTGGCGTTTTGGTGCTGTTAAAGCGCTGTGCCCTAGGCCTGTGCGAAGTTGAAGTGAGTGGTGAAGAAGGTTGGATTGATAGTAAAGAGATTAAACGTCCTTAGAGGTGTATTCGTTACAAAGGCACTGCCCACCGAAAGTGGGTAGGACGCTGTCCCGTGGGGCGGCGAAGCTGCCCCAAAGGTCAGCGATGATGAAACTGAAAGTTTCCACCAAGCCTCAAGCTTTGCTTGGGCGAAGGTGTTATATTAAAATCCCACCCCCTTGTAATCAGTGGACCTGTGCCTACAATAATCATTGTTACAATAATAAAAGCCCGCTAAAGTAGGGTCTTACTTCTTAAATAGATGTAACTTAATGGCTAAAGTGAGAGGGGAATCTCTGGCTATTGCCTTTAAAACTGGGTTGTAGATTTTTTCACCTACAGCCGTACTGATAAACTTTAAAACTGAGGAGCCATACCATGGCAAAAGGAAACAAATTCCAAGCTCGTCTCGAGAGCCAAAAAGCACAACTAGAACGTAACGGTTACAGTGCCGAAGTTGTTGTGCGTACCACACCAGAAGCCACCGACATGATTAACTTTGCCCGCCTTTGGGAACACATTTTGGTGACAGCTGACCGCCGCACACGTGGCTACATGTCAGCCTCTAAGCGTGAAGATTACGAAAAAACGCAAAAAGCATTCCTCGACAGTGTTGATTACATGATGAAGCAAATGAAAGCTGAAATTGACCGTCACGATATGGATCTTTCAACTAACAACTTTATTAGCCGTGTGGCCCAGCGTTACAAACTAGCTGAGCCGGGTGGCGGTAAGGCCAACAAGCCTAAGCCAACAAAACAAGTTGAAGAAAAGCGCGCTGCTAAAGCCGAAAAAGCCGAGAAGGCCGACAAAGCTGAAAAGCCAGCCGCTAAAAAAGACACAACAGTTGTAGACCAAGTAGAAGGTCTGTAACGGTTTTCTCAATCGGCAATGGGCCACGCTTATTGCCGATTGTTTTTTTATAAAGGGTTGTTTTTACACACAAAGGGGCGTATTTATCGTTACTTCTGTAAAGCAATTGTGCAACCAAGGGGAGATTTAATAATGGATTTTGCACGTACTGTATTTTTGTTGGCGTCTGTTTTGGCGTTTGCCTACTGGACAGGCTTGGTGATGAAAGCCAGCGGTGAAGATAAGCTGACCGAAGCTTGCCACCCTGTTGATGTGGCCACCAACCAACTTATTAAAATTACAACAGGTCTAACAGGTTTCACACCTAACTGGACCGTGAAGACCAAACAAGTGTTGCAGGGTGGTTGCTACTACTTCTTCTCAACATTCTTGTTTAGTGAAGGTCTGGACAGTGACGATGACGGCAGCGAAGGCGGTGTGCGTCAGTCAGACCCAAACCAAGCGCCAGTTAATCCGAGCGCACAATAACTCTGACGGAAGGCACCTTAACGGGTGCCTTCTTTACTTTTAAAAAGGAATAGGTCTATGCATATTGTTCTTGTTTCAGACGCTTGGAAACCACAAGTAAACGGCGTTGTTCGCAACTACGAATGCCTGATTAAAGTGCTTGAGAAGCGCGGCCATACCGTACGCGTTATTTCACCGCTTGAGTTTAAAACAATCCCGTGCCCGACATACCCTGAAATTAGCCTGTCACTCTTCCCGAAGGCACGACTAAAGCAGCTGCTAGAAGCTGAGCGCCCTGACGCGATTCATATTGCAACCGAAGGCCCGCTTGGTTGGGCTGCCCGCAGTATTTGCCTTGAGCGAAAGTGGCCGTTTACCACATGCTATCATTCTAAATTCCCTGAATACATTCACGAGCGTTGTGGCCTGCCTGTGGGTATTAGCTACAAGGTTTTGCGCAAGTTCCACGGTGCTGCTGAAAAGACAATTGTGACCAATAAAGAACTGGGCGAAGAACTGACAGGTTGGGGTTTTGAAAACCTAGCCCTGCGCCGTATGGGTGTTGATAAAGATATTTTTAAACCGATGAAGAACTTTGATAAGAACTTCCTCGACCATACGCTTAAACTGCCGCGCCCTATTTTTGTGTGCCACGGCCGCCTTGCGCCTGAGAAAAACCTTAAGCAGTTTATTGAAATGGATTTGCCAGGCTCAAAAATTGTGATTGGCCCTGGCCCACTGCTAGAAAAATTCCGTAAAAAATACCCGAAAGAGAAGTTTAACACCCTCTTTACTGGCTTTTTGCCTGACGAAGAAATGGTGAAGTACATTGCATCAGCCGATGCCTTTGTGTTCCCATCAGTGACCGAAACATTTGGTTTTGTACAGCTTGAAGCTTTGGCTTGCGGCGTGCCCGTAGCGGCGCTACCTGTTACAGGCCCAACGGCCGTATTGGGTGACAGTAAAGCTGGGGTTATGAGCAACGACCTACAGCAAGCCGCCCTTGATGTGCTGAAAATTAAGCCTGAGGTTTGCCTTGAACGTGCGAATAAGTTTTCGTGGGAAGATGGCGCGGATGACTTTTTGAAGTGCCTTAAGCCCTTTTCACAAAGTGCAAAATCGGCCTAAAATTCGCAAAGTGCGAAACCAGCTTAAAAGATAATATCTAAATAACAAAAAGCCGCCCAAGTTCAGGGCGGCTTTTTAATATATAGCTTAAGCTTGGCAGCTAATTATTTAGTATTAATCAGCCACTCAGGGTAGGTTTTGCTAATACGGCGGGCAACCTCAGCCATTGAAAACTGAAGTTCATCATCAGTCAGTGGCACACCCATTAGCCATTTAATAGGTTGGTTGTTTTCCGTCATGTCGGTCTCCATGGCCCAAGGGGCAGGGATGAATGCCATATGGCGGTAGTCAGTTGGCTTTTTGACGTTATCGGCAATTACATCTTCACATACCAGTGGCCAAGCATCGCAGCTGCGCTCTTTTAACCAATACACTGAGCTTGCAAGGGCGTTTGGCGCCCAATCTTCGGCGCAGTAAGTTAAAAACTCAACAGGTTGTTCGGGCAGGTCAAAGCTTTGCGTGTGGGTGCCTACGGTTGAGAAAAAGGTTTTTTTAGCGCCAGCAATGGGCACTGGGTTATCGCCAGCGTTATCACGGTACATAAAAACGGTGAATTTCTCTTCGCCTGATTTGGCGCGCAAAAACTGCGCAATCTGCTTTTGAAGGTCAGTAACGGTCATGGGTAATCTCGTCTGTATTTATAGTGATTCGCGCGCTTGTTTAAGCATTTCGTCAACGCTGTTGGCGGCGGCAATAATCTCGTCTTTCAGTGAGGCTTCGTCTTGAATAACCTCAACCACGCCAGCGTACTTCGGCAGGGCATCAAGCGAATGACGAAGCTCAGACTGGTTCACAACATCAATCTTTAGAACAATGCAGTTCTTCAGGTCATGGTCGCCAATCTTTACATTATAAAGGCCGTTATTGGTCTTTGCGTTTTGGAAGGTTTCCATCAGCAGGTTCATTTTAGTAAACGCTGCAATAAAGGCTGGCCAACATGGGTGGGCTTTGCCATCAAGGCGCCACATGGTAAAGCGACGGCGAACTTCTGGGCTCAGGGCTGAGGCAAAGGCTTTTACAAGGTTGCTCATCTTCAAAACCAGAATGCCATCACCAAGGTAAATACCATCACTCTTGCTTGACTGGCCCGCTGGGTTCACTTCAAGCGAGCGAATAATTGAACCAAAGAATGAGTCAATCTCAGAGGTTAGGTGTGCAATATCTTCTTCTGAGGCAGCTTCTTGGGCATCATAACCTTCAGCTTCGGCTACTTTTTCAGCGGCCATGTGCAGCATTTCGTAAATCTCAAGCGCAAGAGGATCACAGTTTGCTGGGATAAATGTTGGATTGTCGCGGAAGCGCACCGCAATCAAAATCGCACGGCGGCGGCGCTCAGGCATTGAAAGGAACGACGGCATGGTGCCCAAAATAAACGCTGAAAGGCCCCCATGCTCTACACAGCGGCGTGAGTAGGCCACTTTATCCTGCTTCCAAAACTGGCGTAGTGGGTAAGGGCGGCGGCTTTCTTTGTAGGCAAATACTTTACCAAGGTCTTGTGCTAAAGCTGCAATACGGTGTGGCTCTTTTGCATTTGGGAGCTTACACATCTCGGTCCATTGTTTCATGGTGTGGGTGTGTAGGCTGTCACTGTCTTGGCCAGTGATATCGTAAGGCCAGTCACGGTATCCGTTAATAAAGCCTAGCAGTTCGGCTTCAACAGGATGAATTTCTTGCCCGCCGGGAGAGGCGATAATATCAGGCATGTATTTACTTAAAGAAACGGGGAAATTGAAGCCTGTACCGGTCTCATCTCGGTACGTTGCTTCGAATCCAGTCTTACGATATTTCTCGAATGTGATAAATTTAGTACACACCAATACAAAAACAAATCCACCGATTAGAGCACTTCCGACCGAAGAAACCTTGATAATATAGTGGTCAAATTGGAAGCTCGCATCACCGATAACATATTCTAATATAACGTTAATTACGGTAAATACCGACACCGCAATAGAGATCAAAATCGCCATCCGGAACTTAGGATCATACATAGGTGGGTGCCTTCGTTGGTTGTTTTTCTATGTTGCAGTTTAACACTTTAACGGCATAATTTATACAATATGATAACTGCGATGCGTACAATCAAGTTTTAAATAAGTTTTTTAGAGTTACGTCGCCGTCAATAAAAAGGATAAGAAAAATGCCCAAGACGACGCACCTTAGCGTTCTTGCCCTAACAGTATTCTTCAGCCAAACGGCATTGTGCCCTTCGGCGCACGCGCAAGCTGTGCCAGGTTACGTGCCACCTGTTATGCAGACCCGAGCACCAGACTACGTGGATGATACCCGCGGTGTATTTGTGCCAAACCACACCCAGTTCCGCTTGAAAGACGAAACTGAACTTAACCGTAAACACGGTGAGTTTATGTTGGCTCAAGCAAACACTGGCATGCATAACGATGATTTTGAGCGTGAAATGAACCGTATCTCAGGGGCAGGGAGCGATATTGACGCCGAATTGAACCGAATTGCTGGCCAAGATGCAGGCGCACAAGCCGCACCAAGCCACCACCGTGCATCACTTGCCGACGGCCGCCAAGGCCAAGCAACACCAATGGCACCAGCCATGGGCACATACATGCAGCAAACCCCAGGCTACAATGCCATGCAGGGTGGCGGTGTAGAAGTTGCTGTAGGTCAAGTTACACAACGTCCTTCAGTTGATATGCAAAACAGCCTTGTGCGTGTACGCGAAGAGCGTATTACTGTACGCCGCGTGCTACAGCGCATGATGGACCAAATTGGCGCTAGCGACTGGACAATCCTATGGGATCTATCAGAACAAAACATGCCACTGGCTGAGATGGAAATTTCTATCGATGCGCACGAGCCATTTACAAACGTTCTAAACGCTTTGCTTGCACGTTTGCAAACACGCTCAGGCCAGCCACTACGTGTTATCCGTTACGACAACACCAAACGCTTGGTGATTACCGACCGTGGTAACGGCCACAGCCTAGCTGGCAGCACCGAAGACCGTGTGTCGCCGATTGGTGTGGGCGCTGAAAAAGACCCAATCATTACCGAGAACGTGCTGAAAGAAGCAATGATTTCGCTGCACTACGATGAAATCCCATTGGTTGATGCCCTAGAAAGTATTGTGAACCAAGCAGGTAAAGGCCAATGGCGCCTACGTATTTACGCTGGTGTTGACCAAGTGCTAAAACCTGCACACATCGAAGAGCCATTCTCGATTGCGATGGAGCGCTTGCTTCGTCTGTTTAACCTAAAATACGAAATCTTCCCAGGTGGGAAGCTAGTGGTGGTGACTCAAACCAGCCGCTTCGGATTTAACGGAGGTCAATAATGTTGAACATTAAGTCTCTCGCACAAACATGCGCGATGGCGGGGCTTGTCCTTGCGACACTGACAGCTTGTGATGGCATTAGCTATGTACAAACTGAAAGCCCAGCGAATGCCTTTAAAGACTACCGAGAAAATGGCTCGGCTGTTTTGGGTGTAGGTGAGCCTATCTCAAAACGTCAAATGAAGGCCAACGCAACGCTGCAAGTTGAAGGTAAACACTCACTTGGTGACTTGATGGAAAAAGTTGCAAACACATACAACGTAGCAGTGCGCTACGGTGCAGGTGTTCGCCGCGACTTGGCCAAAGACCTTATTATCTCTGATCTAAAATTCAACGAAGCCCGTAGCTACATTGAAGATGTATATGACGTGCAAATCGTCCGTGAAGGCGAGCGTCGCCTGTTGGTGCTTCCAGCAGCAGACGTTGCCCGTATCGCTGAGTTTGCTCCAGGTAACAACGTAACACTTGTTGAGGCTGTGCGCGGCCTTGCAAAACAGTGTGACATGAACCTTGTGATTACCGAAAACCGTGATCGCCTTGCGAATACACGTGTAACCGCAAACATGAAAGACGTTACCTGTACTGATGCTTTTGAAGCTATCTTGGCGCCACACGGCATGACCTTGATGGACAAAGGTGACTACTTCTCTATTGGTGGTCTGCCAACACGTTCATGGCACCTAAACCTATTCGAACCACTCCGTACTGAAACACAAAGTGTGTCGTACAACGCTGGTCTTGAAGGTGAAAGCTCATCATCAAGCTCGTCATCATCACGCTCAAGCTCTGGTGCTGGTTCAAACACTGTAGGTGGTTCATCAGATATCGTGATTCGTCAAGAGCGTGACCTTATGAGCGAACTACAAGCTGACCTTGAAGAGCTTCTAACCCAATCATGTAACGCAAACACATCTGGCAGCGGTGCAAGCAACGCAGCGCTAGGCTTCTTGCCACCTCCAGGTAGCGGTGACAGCGCATCATCAGCCCCTGCAACGCCAGTGCCTTGTGGTTACGTACGTCTAAACCGTTCAGTAGGTGTTGTGCAGGTGCAAGCCTCACGCGATCTGCTTGATGCGGCTGACGCTCTGATTAAACGTACTGAAGAAATTGCAAGCCGTCGTCTATTCGTAGAAGCACGTATCTTGGCTGTAAGCAAAGAGCGTAGCTTTGAACAAGGCGCCAACATTGGTAGCGCGATTAACCTAGGTGATAACTCAAACCTACCAATTGGCTTTGATAACAACACCCCTGGTATTGGCTCAGCCTCAGACTCTATTGCTGGTCTGCTAGCTAACATGGCCGACCAAGGTGGTTTCTTGGGGATTCGTGATAACTCAATTCAGGCTGTTGTACGCTTTATCGAAAGCTTTACAACCAGCTACCAGTTGATGAAACCAACACTTGAAGTGATGGACCGTCAGAAGGCTGTTTTGATTGATGGCCGTAACGATGTGTACTTCGTGCGTGAGTCTGAAGTTATTGCCTCTGATGGTGGTAACATTGTGAACACCACTGCTGAAGAACGTTACCAGTTTGAAGGTATTCAGTTTGCGATTACTGCACAGATTGCTGATGGCGACCAGCCTCACACTGTAGCGGTGCAGATTCCGATTATTGAAATTGTTGACCAAGAGCCTTTGGTACAGAACTTCAACGGAACGCAGTTCTCGGATAACATCCCGGTTGTGAACACTCGTGTGATTGACCAAAAGGTACGTATCCGTGATGGCGAAGTTAAAGTTATTGGTGGTCTAACACGTACAATGGCTATCGACAGTGAGTCAGGTGTGCCTGTTCTTCGCGGTGCCCCACTATTGGGTAAAGCGGTGAACGAGGAAAACATCACTTACGAAGAAGTTGAGTTTCTGGTCCTACTGCAAGTGCGTCGGGTCCGATAAAAAATTGCCAATGCCCTTTATTTAGGGCGTTGGCTTTAAATATAACTAAATCGTTCTTATATTAGGCAAAGGGGACGATTGCTAAATAACTATCTGTAAATTGGGGAGTTTATAACAAATGAACACTAAACAAATGACACAAACGCTACGCCGTCAGGCTGGTTATACAATTGACCAAACAATCCTGATTGTTGCGGTTATTGCGATTCTTGTGACAATGATTGTTGGCTCAGTGGGTTGGGACCTTCTAACTCGTGCGGGCTCTACAAAGCTTCAGTCACACCTAGTACAATTTGAAAACGCTGCGGGTTCATTCTTCTCGCAGTACAACATGTGGCCACACCAGGCTTCTGAAACTCCAGGCGACGGTACAGTTAACTTCCGTACTCTGATCGACGAAACTGCTCTTGTTGATGCTATGGAAGGTGGCGGTGAATTCCGTAACTACCTACCTGCTTACAACGTTGACGGCGGCGTAGTTAACCACCCATTTGGTGCTGGTACAGGTACAGTTGAACTTGTAACTGACGTTGATGGCGGTCAAACCTACATCGTGTTTGAAATGACTTTGGTTCCAGCTGAAGAATTCAACCGCGCTGATAATGGTGTTGATGGCCGTGAAGACTGGGAAAACGGTCGTCTACGCTCTGACGTAGCACCTGTTGCCGGTAACACTGTTACTCTACGCTACTTTGCTAACGTGATTAACTAATCGGGATTTTATAACCCTGACGACGTTAATCATCGTAAGCCAGATAAAATAAAACCAAAAACCTGGTTCGTGAATGGTTGATGATAAAAACAAGTCAAAGCCTATCGATGACGATAAAGACCTCGATACGGTAGAGACATCTCAAAATGACACCGACGCGCAGGCGCCTCAGGAAACTGAAGCGCCTGCCGAAGGCGTTTCTGAAACTAACACTCCGAAAAGTGATCTTGATGATGACTTTATGGACCTTGACGACATGACGTTTGATGAAGACGACATGGCCGCAAAGCCCCCAAGAGATGCAGGCATGAAGAACGATGCCCTGGATGACTTGGACACAGTGGAAGACACACCTATTCCCGAAACACAAACACCTGACATGGCGGCTGATGCGACTGACAGCACCCCTGAAGGTGACTTGGATGATTTTCTGGACGAAAGCCTTACGGTTGCGCCTGAAGCTACTGAGGCTCCTGCGCCTAAAGCTTCGGACGATATGGATGTTGACGATTTCTCATTCGAAGAGACCGACCTTCCTGTAACTGACCTCCCAATGACAGACCTGCCATCATCGAATGACGATATGATGATGGGTGCTGACGATATTGCAGCGCTGCCTGGTGAAGAAGATGCCTTTGATGCCCTTTCACTAGATGACGATTTGATTGATGCTGGCATCGAAGAAACTGACGACGGTGTGACTATGGTGCCCGGCGTTGATGACGACGAGCTTGACTTTGGTGATGCTGAAAGCCGTGCGGCTGAGCGCTACTCACAAGGTGAAGACCAATCGCGCCCTGCGCATGAGCGTTTTTACCAGCGGGTGCTGAACGTGCTGCGCCTGAGCGAAGACTTGAACGTTGATAGCCTAGCCGTTGCCCGTATTAAAGAATTGCAAGAAGAAGACCGCATGCCGCAACTGGCCGTGCGTGACCTTGTTTCTGAGCGTTTGATTGATAACCAGCAGCTTGCCCGTGCCGTTGCACGTAGCCAAGGCCGTTTGGAAATTTTGAACGTACAGGACTTGCCAGAAGGGGCACGCTCGCTTCGTAAAGAGCTTGATAGTCGCGTACAAAACATTCTGCGTGAGCGCCGTGTGATTCCGCTCCGTAAACGTATTAAAGAAGACAACACCCACGAAATGCATTTGGCTTACGATAGCCCTATGCGTGACCTTGTGCTTGAAGCCACCTTGGCCGATATGCTGCCAGGCTACACCTTTATTTGGCACTTTGCCGCAAAAGATGTGTGTGGTCAGTTCTGGGTAAGTGGTGATGAAGGCTCAGACCTTGATGAAGGTATGGAAGCCGAAGCTTTGCTTGACCGTATTGTAACAACAGCGGTTGACTCGAAAGCTTCTGATATTCACATCGACCCGAACATGAAGGGTGAGAATAAAGCCACGATTAAATACCGTGTGGATGGCCACGTGCGCCCACGTGAGGTTGTTTCGCTTGACCAGCTTGAGCGTCTTCGTGTGCGTATTGAAAACATTGCCCGTATGCCTAAGGTGAACCAAAACCACCCGAACAAAGGTGCGTTCTCGCGTGCTGGCTTCGACTGGCGTGTGCAAATTCAGCCGCACTCAGGCCGTTCAGGCCCGGTGCCACGTATTGTTATTCGTCGTTTGAACCCAGACTCGCTTTCAATGGAGCGCTTGGGTTACCCGCCTGAGTTTATTGAAAAGATTCAAGCGGCTGCTAAAGCATCAAACGGGGTTATCTTCTGGACGGGTCCTACCGGTTCAGGTAAGACCGAGTCGATTCACTCAGCGGTAATTTCAGTTGATCCAATGGGCCGTGGCCTAAGTGTGCACACCATTGAAGATCCGCCAGAGAAACGTGTGGATGGTTACGCCGTACAGATGGAAGTTGCCGAAGGTGATGATGCCCGTAGCGGTATTGAGCTTCTAAAATCTTCACTTCGTGCTGACCCTGACGTTGTTATTTTTGGTGAGGTGCGTGACCGCATTATGGCGAAGCTTGTATTTGAAGCTGCCAACACCGGTCACTTGGTATTCTCAACCTTGCACACCAACACCTCGGTGGATGCGATTATTCGTTTGGACGAACTTGATATTCGTGGGTTCTTGATTTCATACGTGCGTGGTATTGCTGCGCAGCGATTGGTGCGTCGTCTGTGTACGCACTGTCGTCAGCCAATGGATCAAGCCGATGACTGGACGAAGTTCTGTTTCGACTATTACGACATTCCAATGGATGGTGCCAAGCTGTACCGTGCCTCGAAAGACGGTTGCCCAAACTGTGGCTTTACCGGATACCGTGGCCGTATTGCGGTGGCCGAGTGGTTGGTACCAAACAAAGAAATGGTTAAAGCAACCGCCGAACGTGACTTTACACGCCTAGAAGAAATTGCGCGTGATGCAGGCTGGCAGCCTATGGGTCACATGGGTGTGATGCACATGAAAAACGGTATTACCGATGCTGAAGAGCTAGGCCGAGTTATCTTGGAGCTTTCAGTTGAGGTACGTCAAAAAGAAGCTGAGAATAAGCCTAAAATTTCAGGCTCAGCAGGTGACGTACGTATTTAACGTATGTTCCGAAAGCGGCCCAAAAGAAGGCCGTGTTAAAAATGGGAAGTATAAGGGGACCTTATGGGGTTAGAAATTGGCATTACTAGTTTGCCGCTGGGAGAACGGATTGAGTTCTTCCGGACGTTGGCGTCATGGTTGACGTCAGGTGGCGGCCGTATGCCTGTGAACGAGGCTATTCGCAACACTTGCGAAGCTTTCTCTCGTGATGAATACAAAACCCTTGCTAACAAAATGAGCCGTATTGTGGCTGAGTATGAGTCAGGCCAAACGATGCTGACCGAGGCTTTGCGTCAGGCAAGTATCGGCTTTACTGACCAAGAGCTTGCCGTGATGGAAGCGGCTGAACGCTCAAACCAGTTGCGTGTGGCTATTCCTGAGCTTGTTGAAGCGCTTGAAATGCGCCTTAAATCAACCCGTTCATTGTACCGCCAGTTGGCGATGCCTGTTGTGGGCGGTTTTATGCTGATTGTGATGTCGCTTGGTGTTGCAATGTTCATGCTACCGATGGTTTTGGGCCCGGTACTTGACCGTAAGCCTGATGCGCTTGATACCTTCCCGTCAGTGGTGCAGGGGTACTGGCACTTTTCAGTTTGGATGCAAACTTACTGGATTGTTCCGCTGATTTTATTGTCTATCCCGCCTGTGTTATTCTTGATGCGTGGTACTAACCTGATGCGCCCAATTGTTGAGAATATTATCTGGAAAATTGGCGTTTTGAAGCGAATTTCAGTGTCATTCAACGGTGTATTGGTGGTGTATTTTATGCCAGCACTTGTGCGTTCAGGTATGCCTGTGCACGAAGTTTTGCGTGCGGTTGCCCGTTCGCTTGAAAACCAAAAGATTGCAAGTAACTTCCGTATTGCAGCAAACGAGCATGAAGCTGGGATGCGCCTTGGCGATGCCTTGGCACGTGTACCGCTAAAGGGGTCGTTCCGTAGTGCTGTGGAAGCAGGTGAAAAAACAGGTCAGATTGCCGAACGTGTGGAAGACCTTAAAACACCGTATGCTGCCGAGTACGACCGTATTATGCGTCGTGCGGTAGGCACCTTGATGTTGATTGTAATGGCTGGCCTTTTGCCGCTGTTTATTATGAGTATGTACACCAGTTTGGTGGCGCCGATTTTCGCGCTAATGGAATTTTAATAGAGTCTTTAAAAGCTCTGTATTTAACACTCTTAGGAGGACAATAGGCTATGGCCAGAAACTTAATGGTTTTTTCACGGACGGGGATTCACCACGTTGACCGTGAACGTGGCGACGCTGTTGCGTTGTTCGTGTCATCGCGTGAGCAAGCACGCCGTTTCTCTGATATCGGAACCATTAACACCAAAAACGTGAAAGAGCGTTACGGTGATATTGGTCAAACCCCACTTTGGCGCCAAGAAGGTAGCGCTGTACAGGTTTACGGCCTGCTGCCTGAAAGTATGGAAGAGCGCCGCTCAGGCCTAGAAGTTTACCTTCCTGAAGATTTTGCCCCTGATGGCACCAGTGTTTTTTACTTTGTGATTTCTAACCGCCTTATTGTGCACGGTGTGCGTACCGTAAACGACGATGGTGGCGCAAGTTGGGGTGTATCACGCCTTGATACGTCAGCTGAGGGTGCATTGGATGTATTGGTTTCAGCAGTTTCTGAGCGTATTGCCGGCGGCGTGCGTGAGAATATTTGCATTGCCGTGCATGACGATAAGCTGTTTAACGCAGTGGCTGAATCGATGGAGCCTTTTGGTCAAAACGTTATCCGCATGGGTGACCTTAGCCCCTCAAAAACAGTGCAGCCTTTGTATGTTCACCGTGACCACGGCTTGTTCTACATCATCTTTGCCATGGTGGCGCTTATCTTGTTCTTGGCAGCTGGTTTTTCGGCTGTCACAAGCTTCTTGTCGCTCAACGGCTTGAAGGATGAAATTGTAAGTATTGAAAAACAAATTCAGGCAACAAAAAGTAGCCAGCGCTTGGGCCGTGTACAAAACCCGAACGCTATCCTAGACTTTATGAGCCGCCCGCTGAAACAGCGTCCATCATCAATTTTGCATGCCTCGGGTGAGGTTGCAACGGCCCTAGGGCAGGTGACACAAATCGAAATGGATGCCAGCAACGCCCAGTCGCAAATTGTAAAGGTGATTGATGCCAACGGCAAAACAACTTGGGGTAACGAGCAGTTCTTGCCTGTGAAAGTGATTGTTGAAGGCGCTGAGAAATACCTACTTATTGACCAAGAGCGTGTGGCAAAGTCTGCGCTTGAGGAACGCCCGTGGATTCGCCACATTGAGCGCCAAGCAACAGGTGCAGGGCAAAATATGGCACTTGAAATTGGGGTGAGGATCGACTGATGACACGTACCGGCACAAGACGAATGTGGATTTTGATTATTTGTATCCTCTTGCTAGGGGCATTCTTCACCATGCGTAAAGCACAAAGCTTGCAGGTTGAAATTGCCGCAGCTGAAGCAAAGCGTGACCAACTTAACCGTGACTTGCGCGCGGGCAACTTGTTCTCGGCGGCTTTGGCTGACTTGGATAACTTTACAATTGATGAAAATCAATCAACCACGCTTGATATTCTTCGTCACTTGAACCTTGAAGAATCAACAATGAAATACGAAACCCGCGCCCGTAGCATTAAGCCTATCGGCGGGACCGACCTGCATATTCGCCGTTTTGGTCTAAGCGGTAGCATGAGTTACGCTGGTGCCTTGAACCAGATTGACTGGCTACACAGCACCAACAAAGTTGTGATTGAGCGCGTTGTTATGACACCAGGCCAAGGCTTTGGTGATGTGGTTTCACTACGAATTGAGGGGACGCTTTATGGTCTTAAGAAGTAAGTACAGCACAAATACGCTCGCTGGCCTACTTGGGCTATGCGTATTGTTAACCTCGGTTGCGGCCGTAGCGCAAGTTTCAGGCGAAGCTTTGTGGCGCGTTGATAACGAACTTGCCGCTGAACCTGCACCGCTTTACGAAGGTCAGGCGTCACCGTTCCCAATTGAAGAAGCACCTGTTGTTGTGCGTAATGTTCCTGTGGTTGATGAATCACCTGTTTTGTCAAAACAAGAAGTTGCCGCCCAACAGCAAGCCCGCGAGGCAGCATCACGCATGTCGCGTATTCGTGATCTTCTGAAAGATGAAGAAGCATTCATCCCTGATACATCAGGCGTTAAAATTAGCGCGATTGCCAAAGGCCAAGCTGGCCCAATGGTACTGATGAAGGGTAACTGGTTCTTTGAAGGTGATACCATTGAAGCCCCTGTGACCACAGCAAACGAGCTGATGGAACTCATGGGCGGGCTTGAGCAAATTGATAAAAACTTGGCGAACATTGTAAGCCAAGAGGTTGAGGCGCGTCTGAACTCAATTGGGCCACGTAAGGTATTGATTAAAAAGATTAATGACCAAAGTGTTGTGCTGCGCCGACCTGACGGGAAAACCGTTGTCATTTCTTTTGTTAGTCAAGGTTGGTGACCCTCCACATAAGATGTTGGGTAGGTTTGATGGCAAGGGGTGCCAACAAGCCTAATGTGTGTACTTACTAAAACCGACGGGGGACCGCTCAAATGCAAGCATTATTCTATATAGGGCTCTTTGGCACGTTCTTCTTTGTGATGTCTAGTATCACGGCGGGTGTGGCCCGTACAACTTTCCAGCAGCAACTTGACCGTGAAGACCGTGTGGTTCAAGTTTTCAACGATATTGAATATGCAATTAACCGCGTGATGCTGCGCGATCAGCTAAGCCTTGCCAACGAAGATATTGGCAACATGAACTATATTTTGCCGCACCTTTCGTGGAGTTCTGAAGATGTGGCAACCGACCCTTGGGCCCGCCCTGTAACGGCAGCCCGTATTGATGAGCGTCAGGTTATTGCAGCCTTTGCCCCGGGCGAACGTGCCGAGGCTATTGTTTCGCACTTTGCGTTAATTTCGGGCGGACCAGACCGTGAAATCCAGACCGATATTCCAGCAACTGTTGAAGAGTGGCGTATTTTGCACTCAGCAGGCGGGGCGGGGGATGACATTGTGCATACCTTCTCAACCCGTGATCCAATGATGGAAACATGGAACGCGGCCGCTGAAGTTGAAAAAACAATTGATGATATTCTTGAGCGCAGCTACCGCCAACGTGTTGAACAATACAGCCCAACTTCAGGTTCGGCTGATGATAACGTTGTTGGTGTGTTTACAAACTGTGCGCTGCTTAACCAAACAGGTAACCTGAACGGCTACAACTGTGCGCAATTTTCAGCACAGCTGATTAACGAGTGTAATACCATGCACCAATACAACCTTGCTGTTGATGCGGGTGAGCAAATGCAACGCCCACAAACCCAAGTTCTGCCACGTGATGTTGATGTGCAGGTAGGGCAGTGCTGGCGCTATGATGATGGCTTAAAAGCCGATGTGGACTTCCCGACGATGGCGGGTGCACCCATTGGCGGTGCGCGTAACTGTGCGGGCAACAATGACTGTACGATTGACCCACGTAACGTAGGTGTGTGGTCAGAAATGCAGCGTGACCCGTTTGGTGGCTTCCGTTTGGCGTACGATGATGATTTTCCGGACCAACTTACACTCCAGCGTAATTTAGCGTTAGATGGTTGGTTTGTGGTGCGTAACAACGATGTGCGCTCAGATTAGGTTGCATAGATTAAATACAGAAGTTTTATAAATTAATAACAAATTCAAATAATAAAGGGGTAACAGGGAAATGCTATTTTTAGGGGCCCAAGCAAAGCATAGTAAACGTAAGCCGCAAGGTGGCGCACGTAAGCAAAAAGGTTTTACACTGCCTGAAGTTATTCTGATTGTATCAGTTTTGGCGATTATTAGTGGTATGGCCTTCCCTGATATTGCGTTGTTCTTCCAACGCCAACAGGTTGAGCAAGAAAAACTGGCCATGCAAGACATTCAAAAAGCCATGGACTCATACGCACGTGAGTGTCGTCGCTTGCCTGATGTTGAAATGAACCCTGACCGTAACAACTGTGATGACCCAGCTGGTGCCGGTGCGCTTACTTGGGCTGAAGCTTTGGCCGCATTCTCGAACATGTCAGCCGAAAGTATTGCAGAAGACGTATGGGGTACACCACGTAAATACAGCAGCTTTATTGAAACCCGTAACTACCGCGAAGGGCCAGTGGACTTCCACTATGCGACCGTGCGTAGTATTGGCGGTAACCAGTGTGATGACACAGGTACAACAGCAACCAACCCAGCACCAAACTGTGTGCAAGGTGGTGCACCGGCGACAACTGCACAAAAAACAGCGAACCGCGAAGCTTTCATTAGCCGTGCTGACCCTAACGATAACTACGAAACCGATTGGGGCGACGTAAACGAGTACGGTCTGTACAGTGCTGAAGGTGACGATATCTTGGCGAAGTACTCAGATAACCAGCAAAAAATTCAGGCGCAGGATGAAACCATCCGCCGCTTGGAGCGTATTGTTGAAGCGCTTGACCGCTACGCCCAAGGTCGCTTTAACGAAGAGCTTCTGGCAAACACGGCCTGCTTGAGTGAAATGCTTTACTACCCGCCAAGCTGGTCAAACGAGCCGCAGGCGCACTCGAACGGTAACCATCCAGATGCAGCATGTCAAAACTTGGGCACTAGCATTACCAACCGCTATGGTACTGCCGTGCGTAACGATGTGTCGGCCATTCGTGGTGACGCAAACGAGTTTGTGAACACCGTTTCACTTGATGATGCGACACGCCTTAACGAAATGCGTACCCTGATGCGTATCCTTGGTTTGCCTGAGGATCACTGCTGTAATGCGCTGACTGGCGATGCATTCTACTACTACTCACAGCCAGGTGCTTCGGTAGGTGGTGTATGTGTGAACGCACAGCGCCCACCGTACTACCCACCGAAAGTATCGATTGATCCAATTGATTACCTAGGTTCATGTGACTAAAGGTGAGTCATCAGCTAGATAACTAGTAACAGCAACCCCCATGGTTTATACTGTGGGGGTTGTTTTTTTATAATTATTAAAAAGCCAGATGAATGCCAGATAGCCAAACCATTCTTGCCGCCTTGAAGTGTATCGTGCCTCACATGGCCGAGGTTCACCCATGGTTTATGCCTTTGATGGCTGTAGTCGTAGGTGCGGTGTTTGGCTCATACCTAACCTGCGCATTGTACCGTGTGCCCCGGGGGCTAAGTTTGTGGCACCCACCAAGTTACTGCCCGAGCTGTAAGAACACCCTTAAAATACCTGACTTGGTGCCTGTGTTGTCATGGTTGTTCTTCCGTGGTAAGTGCCGCCAATGCGGGGTGAAAATCCCATTCAAATATTTGTCAATTGAGTTACTAAGTATTGGGGCTGCGCTGTTTAGTTTAGCGGTGAGTCACGGTGGTGGTAGCTTTGTTTTTGCGTACGGTGCCATGGTTTCATTTGGGGCTGTGGTCTTTCTTTTAGCGGTGCATCATCAGTATGCCCCTAAAAGTGTTGCATTTGGGTTGCTATGCCTTGGTTTATATGTCGCATTTCAGCAACCGTTGTTTGCCTGTAGTGCTGGGTTTTATTAATCTTTACTGTAGGGTAAACCCTAATTAGAGGGTTACCAAAGGGCTGAAATAGGCCGAAAAGATTTTAAAACCTAGGTTTTCTGGGGGAATAGAGAAACCGTGCGACATTTGCTAATGCTAACATGTGCTGTTTTAGGGCTTGCTGGATGCACCAGCACGAACAGCCATGGTTACGCATCACAGCAGCCAACAGTTTCACAAGAGCAGCAAGTTGCTGATCACTTCTCTATGGCGCCGGCCCGCCTTGAAAAAGGCCACATTTTTATGCGCCGTACCGAAGACTGGGCAAATGTACGTAAACAAATGGAAGCCGATGCCATCCAAGCCGCAAAGGAAGAGGAAGAGCGTCAGCGCCAAGCCGCAATCCGCCGTGGCGAGATTCGTGAGTACATTCAAGCGGACGGTTCAATCATCCGTAAAGAGGGTGTGCCAGGCTACGAGTACGAACAGAAGATTGACTTTTTGCCAGCCAGTGAATGGATTGAGCTTTCAAAGGCACGTGTAGCGATTCACGTTGAAAACAAGCCTTTTGAAGATGTGATTCAGGATGCCTTGGTTGAAGTGCTGCCTTACACAGGCCCATGGCGCCTACAGTGGAAAATTAGCCGCGAGAACCAAGATGTTCTGGCTGAGCGTTTTAGCCTTAACGCCGAAACAAGCTTTGAGAAGTTTATTGCGCACGTCACAAACTTCATGATGAACCACCGCGGTATTGAGCTGGTGTTTGAACAATTTGATAAAGACCGCATCCTTGTGGTTAGCGATCATTACTAAGAAGGGTAATAACAGTGTTTACTAAAAAGACCACCGTCCTCCCGATTATGGCGCTGCTTTTGGCAGGCTGTAACACGACGACGCCTTCTTATGGTTCATTTTCACCGCACTCAGAATCTCACCTTCAAGCACAGGTAGATAACCTTGACGATGGCGGTATCGTTTTGGCGTCAACTTCAGTTGTGGGTAAAGCAGCCGCCACCGAAAACACGCTTTCACCATCTGACTGCGAGAGTGATTTTGGCCTTGGGGTTTCAGTAGATACCTCAACTCAAAAAACAGACTACCTTTTTGACCGTGATGGCCAACCTTGTGAACGTGCCGACATTATGTTTGACGGTAAGCGCAAAGTATTTACCCGCGCAACCCCTCCAGGTATCAACATTGACTTTATTGACCCATTCGCTGAAAAGCTTATCCCGAATGAGCCTGTGATTGGCGACGAAGTTGCAATGGTTCCTGAAGGTTCTATGGCAACCCCTGACCAAGTGGCAGGTTTGCCAGCCCCTGATACCCACGCTGAACTTGCAGAATCAGCCGACCAAATGCCGGCTGAAATTGCAACCGCAGCTGATGCCATGCGTGATGGGAAACAGCAAAAAATTAACAACCAGCTTTCAAGCACCATTAAAAACTGGCGCGCGAACGAAGACCGTGAGCGTCTGATCCGTGAGACTGAGCAAATTTTGGCCGACGTACGTACTGTAAAGCGCCTTGCTACACTCGAGCAAATGCGCCAACAGCAAGACCAAATTCTTGAGTTAACAGCCTTGCTACGCGAAGCTGAGCGTAAGGCACAGCTGCAAAAGAAACAGCGTGACGACCTTCAAGCCGCCGTGAGCAAAAAAACAAACATGCTTGAAAATGAGCGCACAATTACAGGCCTAGAAAACAACCGCCTGCGTGAACAAGTTGAACAGCTGCAAGCCCGTATTGACGACTTTGACCGCTACAACCAAAAGCTAAAATCAAAGTACGAAACGCGCCAGTCAGAGCTGCAGCATCAAATTGCAACGCTTTCGGCTGACCTAAAAGAAACTGAAAGTCAGGCTAAAGCCGCGCGCCAAGCAGCCGTATTGCAAGCGGCCCAGCAAATTGCTGAAGCTGAGCGTTTGGCATATGCCGCACAAATTTCGCAGCGCCAACAGCTAGAGATGGAAGCCCAGCGCTTGCAGATGGAAGCCTCAAAGCTAGCCGGTAAGGCGCAGTCGCTGCCAAACAAAATTCCTGAAACTGTAGGGCCTGAAGGTCTTGACCAAGTATATGCTTCAATTGTTTCGGGCCGTATTAAAGATGCCGACGTTGAGCGCTTAGCCCGCATTGTTGTAAATGGTGAAGCCACAGCGCAATCGCTTGGTGATGCGAAGGTTGCACTCAACGTTGAAGATATGCCGCTGCGTGATGTGTTTGCTTTGATTGCAGCGGATGTTGAAGGTGAAGTTGGCGCATGGCGCGTGTCATGGCAGCTGCACCCGAAAATCGAGCATATTGCCGATGAAAAATGGACGGTAACGGCCGAGGCTACAGTGGATGAATTTATCGCCTACGTAGCTAAAAAGGTGCAAGATATTCACAACATTAAACTTTCTTTTAAAATGTTTGGTAAAAACCGCGTTGTGATTATTAGCGACTCTGCCGCTTCGTAATAAAAGCTGTATTAAAGGCTCAGTGCGGCCTTTGGTTGCCGTTGCGGCGTGATATCAGCGCCACATACCCTCAAAACAATATGCAATAAATCCCTTATTTTCTGCGCTTGGGGGTTGATTTCATCAAATACCACAACCATAATTATTCTAATGAATTGTTGGGGCTGGGGATTTTTAGTAAAACGCTCAGTTTTATTGGGAATGGCTTCCAGCAAATTTAGTAAATACGGCCTACGATTTGAGAGTAATCGATCTCGGGGGCGTAGGTATGTAAAAGTTAAATCATGTTGGGAGTACTAAAACGATGACAAAACTATCATCAAAACTATGGATGTTCTCACTAGTAGCACTTGTTGCTGCAGTGGCTATGATTGCACCTGATGCTGCATTCGCGCAAACTAGCGGCGGTAGCGTAGGTCAGGGCCTTTTCACTGACATTCAAGGTCTAATTCAAGGTAACTTGGGTGTTCTAGCTGGTCTATTGATCTCACTATTTGGTCTATGGATGTGGCTTGTACAGCAAAGCTCATGGGGTCTGATCATTGTGATCGCCGGTGCCGCTTTGACTGCCTTCCCAGGTATCTACGCTGGTATTAGCCAAGGTATTGACAATGCGTTCTCTGATATTCAGTCAGACGCAAGCTCAGCCAAGAAGAATGGCAGCAACTAATTTAGTTGTTAAAACCATGGAAAAGCCGCCTTTGGGCGGCTTTTCTTTTTCTTTGTAAGTAGCATGTGCTGTAGTAAACTATTAAAAAGAATATAATTGGAGCAGTGCCTCATGGTTCGTGAAGTCCCTCGTAATATTGACCGTCCTAACCGTAATGCCGAATATGCGGCTACGTTTATGCTTGGGTGGTACGGCACAATGTTCCTAACGCAACAGGCTATGATTGCTTTAATCGTGACCTTTTTGGCCTTCTACCTAACCTACAAACTTACGCTGAATAAGCCTGAAGGGGCAATGTACCGCATTGTTTACCGTAAGGTGGGCTTGGGTAAAATGGTGCCGCCGCCTAAAAAAGTTAAAAAATTCGAGATTTAAACCCTGCTACGCCAAAATATGTAGGGTTGTCGCCACACCCCCTTTATTTAAAATGCACGCCTTTTAAGTGTTTTTACGATGAAATAGCTGCACAAAGGGCTTTATTTAGGTAAGGTAGTGCTAACGCCATAGGAGCGTTAAGGTTTTAAACCTAAATAAGACTCAAAAAAGATAGGTTTTTTTGAAATGGAATTTATTGCACGTGCAGGTTCGTTTATTGACCGCTCACACCGCGTAGCGGGCTTTTTTCTGATTGCATCAATCATATTAGCATTTATTGCTTTCTCTCTTGTGCAGTCAAACTCAACCCTTGCACGTGAAGTTGAGCGTATCAGCCGCACCAGCCAAGTTTACGTTGTACCAGGTTCACAAGCGGGTTTTTATGCCCCTACACAGCCTGAAATGTTGCTTCAAAACTTTGGCGACTACATTGCGCAATCGCTTAACACTTACACATACGTAAGCCTTGAGCCTCAGTTTAACGAAGTACAAAAATTCTTCACACCTGAGATGCTGCTTAACGCAAAACCATTCTATGAGTCACGTATTCGTGATGCACGCCAAGATGAGCACTCATCACTGTTTGTGCCAAAGCGTAACACGCTAAACATTGTGGCAATCCCAACACCTAAAGATGGTGTGCGCGATTTGAACTACTTTGAATACCGTGTTGAAGGCCGCCGCCAATCAATTATTGGTGCACAGGTGATTGAAGCACGTGAAATTCGCATGGTGCTGACAGTGCGTCAGGCCGCCATTAGTAAAACTAACCCTTGGGGTTTCGTACTGTCTAAGTACCGGGAGGAACAACTGTGATCAACCGTTTTTCAGCTAGCCTAGCGGCTGTATTTCTATCATTTGCTTTGGTGCTTGCGTTTACACAAGCAGCTTTTGCTGAAGTTGTGCCATGGAAGGGCCCAACCCATACAGTGACGATTGGTCTGAACGAAGAAGATATCTCGCAGATTGAATTCCCTGAAGAAATTACAAACATTACCCTAGAAAACCCAGACTACGTTGACGTTTACGTTGTGGCTGACCGCGGTAACCGTGCGTTCCGTATGCGTTCACTTTTGCCAAAAATGGCAACACGTATGTTTATGACCGGTGCTAGCGGTAATACCTACATTGTTGTGCTAACAACAGATGTGCCTTACAGCTCGTTTGTTGAAGTTGTTGATGCTTCAAAGATTGACGATGTAAAGCAGCTGCTAAGTAAAAAATTCGGCCCGCAAGACCTTGTGCGCGCTATGGCAATGGACAAAGAGCTACCAGGTGTTCTGCGTGAAACGCACCTTATCCCTGATTGGTTCCGTGGGAACGGCCTAACGTTTGAACTTTCAGAGGTTTGGCAAACACCACTAATGACTGGCCTAGTTGTGCACGTTGCAAACGAGCGCCAGCAAACAAACGAAGTTAACCTACCTGCGATTACAATCCCTCGTACAGACGAGTGGGGTATTCTGCGTCACGCTGCTATGGAAAACATGCGCCTAGCACCACGCGGCCTGCCGAATGATCGCGGCGTAATGTTCTTGGTATTCAAACGCTAAAGGTTTGCATCGCATCAATTTAAAAGCCACCCCATCGGGTGGTTTTTTTATGGCCTATATGCCACAGGCCAAATAAGTGTTTATCGCCCGTGTTCTCTTGTTTTTTGGTGGTTTCATCACCACATGATAAAGTAGAAGTTGAGTTTATTTAAGGTGAGGAAGCACCCGTTGCAAACCCTGTTAAAGCGATTTTGTGCGCTTACACGCGCGCCAATGTATGCCGCAGGCCTATTGGCCCTGCTGGTTTTGGCGTTGCCACAGGTTGGACTTGCTGCTCCCACGAACGACACCCATGAAAAAACAAACGTTGCCATGGATGCATGGAAGGCCCTCCACGATGTTGAGGCTGAAAACGGTATTCCTCATGGTTTGCTGCATTCAATCAGCCTTGTTGAAACAGGCCAAGGTTTAGAAGGGCAAATTTTGCCGTGGCCATACACCGTTAACGTGAACACAACCTCAAGCAAGAAGATGGGCGCATACAAAGCGTTGCTTGACCTGCGCCACATGCAAGGCCTTGGGTTTAAGCGTTTTAACATCACTATGGCAGATGGTAAAAAATACAGCCGAATTTCAAGCACAGATGCCGAAGACCTTTTGAAGCGCACACCTGAAGATGAAACTGTAAGCCTTCAAGGCTCAGTGTTCGCTAAGCGCTTTAACAACAAGTGGTCAGCCGTATTTTTTGTAAACCGCATGCTTGCAGCAGGTTACGACAGTGTTGATATTGGCTTAATGCAGATTAACTGGCGTTACCACAGCAAAGCCTTTACCGATGTGGCCGAAGCATTTGACCCTTACAAAAATGCCCGTTATGCCGTATCTTATTTGCTGGAACACCGTCAAGATTACGACTGGTGGCAAAGTGTGGGGCGCTACCATAGTAAAACACCTAAATATGCAACCCGCTACGTGAAGAACGTATGGGCTATGTATCAAAAAGTGCATCGCCTTGGCCAATACGGCCAGCAAGGTTAATGCACAGGGCGCGCGAGCAATTTAATAATATGAATGAAAAGATTTTAAACCTGATGAAGCTTACCCAACAACAGCAAGATGTTTTGGCCTACGACCAGTCGTGCACTGTTGTGGGGGCGCCAGGTAGTGGGAAGACCACCATTCTATGTCGTAAAATTGAAAAGCTGCTGAACGATGGTATCCCGCCGAAAGATATTGCTGTTCTTACATACTCATACCGAAACCTTATGGTGATGCGTAAATCACTGAGTGATGTGCTGGGTAATAAAACCAAAGGCATTATTCAGGGGACTACAGTTGACTTGCCTCTATTGGCCATCCGCCAGACTGAGAAAGAAAATGTGCCAAAGGTTGCTGATAACAATTTTGTGCGCCGCTTGTTGCGTCAGTCAATGGTTGAGGTTGGTTTTACGGGTCACGTAAAAGAAGCAGAGCACATTATGCGTGCCTTTAAAAGCCGAGGCCGTAAACCCAGTGAAACAGAAGAAAACTACGATCTTTTCCGTGCTTACAAACAACGCCTAGAGCAAACAGGCCTGTGCGATCGCCACGATTTGGTGCGTAAACATATTATTGGTATGCGTAACGATACCTATGAGGCCCTGGCTGTAAAACACATCTTTATTGATAACTTCCAAGACGTAACGCAAATTCAGCTGCTATGGCTTGTTGATCACCTAAAGGCAGGTGTTAAGGTTCATGCCTTTGGTTGTGATGACCTTACACTTTTCCGTCGTGATGGGGCTATGGGCAAAGCCGCTTTTGCCGACTTTGAAGAGCTTAACGACATTAAACGATTTACGTTCAAAGAAACATTCCGCCAGCCTGAGGCTTTGGTGGGCGCTTCAATGAAGTTTGTTGAAGGCCAAAAAGACCGGCTGCTCACAGCGCCAAAAGCCATGCGATCAGGCGGTGCATTTTCAGTGATTGCCTGCGGCGGTGCCGAGCAAGAAATGCGTGAAATCGAAAAATGGATTAAGCGCACAACGCAATCAAGCGCCAACCGTGTGGGTATTATTACGCGCCACGATTTGCAGGCGCGTCAGATTGAGCGCATGCTAGACCGCATGGGTATTAACCACACAAGTTTTGCGCGCTCAATTTGGGAAACCCCCGGCGCAACGCTTATTCTTGATATGCTTGAAGTCTTCTTGGGTAAGGCAAATAACAGCCGCCTACGTAACGTGCTTTCAGCATTTGATGTGCCTTCGCAAGCGATTGATACTCTGTTTACACGTGGCCTCATGGCCGACACCTGGTTGCAGCGTGGTGCACCGATGCCTGCTGGTATTGAGGGGGAGTTGCCAATTTCAGCGATGCGTGATCTTGGTAGCCTGCGCCAAAAACTTTTGAACTACATGCGTGTGATTCCGTCACTCGGACCGAAGACAGTATTTAAAGCCATGGCCGCAGGTTTGATTGAGCGTATGAACGCTGATGATAAGCCAGAAGCCCTAATGGCACTTGATGAGTTGCTAACGTCAAACGGGAACATGCTGCAAATTCTGAAGCAGCTGACCAGCCACCGTACGCCTGATCCAGCAGCGCAAGTTGTTGTATCACCAGTGCGTGAAACGCGTAACATGGCGTTTACCCATGTGTTGGTACCGTTTGTAACATCACAAAACTATCCGTTTGCATTCCGTGTGCTTCCGTACGAAGAAGATGCCGAACGCCGCTTCCTTTACATGGCAACAAGCCGTGCCCAGCAGGAGGTTGTCCTGACACATTGCGGCAAGCCAAGTGTGTACCTTGACGCCTTTAAATCAGAGGTAAGCAGCAGCGCTGCTTAGGTTTACGCCCTTGCAGGGTGTCGCCTTGCTTTTCTGCCACATGACTCTTCCAAACTCAAATTCCTGACACTTTGGCTGTTTTGTTTTGACGCAGTGTCACGTATAATGGCGTTTGTGTACTGTAAAAATCAAAGGATTCTGCGATTTTTCAGGGTGTCAGGAAAAATACGAGGCAAAACAATTGGCTAAAACCAAAGAAAAACTTCCATCAGCAGAAGAACTCAAGAAACAGGATGACGGCTATCAGCTTGCAAAAGATGATGCTGTAAAATATCTCGATAGTCGCGGTGCGGCGGTGGGTAGTATTTCACGCCGTTACTACCTGGATAGTGATGAGCTTTCACAAGAAGCTTATGAAGTTTTGCTTACCTGCCTGCGTGACTACAACCCAATCTTTACAAAAGATGATGGCACCTCAATCACTGTACAGTTTAATACCTTCTTCGGCAGCCGCCTTGAAACCCGTGCTATGGAAATGCGTAACCGCGACCCTGAATACCAAGCACGCCAAGCTGTAACCGACCAAATGACGGCGGAAGAAAAAGAACAGTTCCGTAACGACCCACCACTTTTGGTGCAGCACCTTGACCATGAAACCACCTTGCAAGAGCAGCTGCGTGGTGAAGTATCGGAAGCTTATGAAGATATGAACGACGACCCTGCGTTTAAGATTATGCGTGATAGCTTCTTTGACCAAAAGCTTGCTGAGCTTGTGGCCCGTGAAAGTGACGAGAAAAAACAAGCCGCTCTTCTACACGTGAAAGTGGGCGGTGTTTATAACTTTAACGAAATTGCCTACCACTTTGGCGTGACCGACTCACGTGCCAGTCAAGTGATGAACGAACTTATGGACGCCTTTTATGTTCAGCGCCTAATTGATCGTGATCTTAAGGCTGTGCAGAACGATTTCCAAAAGCTGAAGTTTAACGATAAGCGTATTCTTCGCCTCCTGTCAGAAGCCTTCCAAAACGTGGAAGACGCGCGTGCTGAGGCAGTGATTAAAATCTTCCAGCCTGATTTTAAAAAGGATGATTTGTCAGACCTTTACAAGAAAAGCAAAAAGACACTGGCGAACAAAAAAGAGCGTAAATCAAGTGCGGCGGCAAGTGGCCGCAAGCCAGCGCTGCAACCGCCTGCGTACGACAAGATTTTTACCGACAAAGAAAACAAAGATTACCCGCTACTTGAGGTGGGCTTGCGCCCAATCTCAAGCTTGAAAGAGCTTGACCTGGAGTTCCGCTCACCAGAAACACCAGAAGCTTTTAAAGAATTTGTTGAAAGCTTTGATGTTGGTTCGCCGCAGTTCCCGGCAATTGTTTCAGAAGATGGTTACATTATTGATGGCTTGCGTCGTATTAAGGCCGCAAAGTCAAAAGGCCGTACAGATTACTTGTGCCTTACCCGCAAGATTACATCTGAAGAAGACAAAAAGCGCCTACGCGTTGTTGTGAACATGCGCTTGCACAGTGCCTCTAAAACCGAGATGTACTATGCTATTAGCGCTTTGAGCGACATGGGCTACTCGCAGCAAAAAATCGCTGACTGTCTTGGCACAAGCCGTACCAACGTGCTGGTTTACTGTAAGGTGCGCGATAAAGCAAACCCACGCCTACGTGGCCTTTTTGAAGATGAATTGATTCAGGTGACGAATGCTTCGGCATGTGCTGACCTTACTGATGCCCAGCAAGAACGCATCGTGACGTTTATTCGTCGTTACGGTGTGCAGTGGTCAAAAGGTAAGAAGTTTAATAAGCTTTACGATGCTGTGCTTGAAGGCAAAGAAGATAAGCTTGTTGATGCCGCCGACCGCGTGATGCACCCTGCCGAGCCTGCGCCAGCAGCCGCTGCTTCAGGTGAAGTGAATGATCAAAAAGCACAAGCCCTACAAAAACAGCTGGAAACTTACGCTATTGCCCTTAAAGACCAAGAAGTTTGGGCCGCTCAACGTGAAGGGGTGATTAACCAACAGCGTGAAGAACTTGCTGATATTAAAGGTGAGGCTGAAGCCTTGCGCCGCGAGCTTGAGGCTGCTGAGCTTATTAAGTTTGGTAACCCGAAGGCTATGGAACAGGAAATGAAGCAAATGCGCGACTTTATTGCTGTAACCGAGCGCCTAGCTGCTGCGACCAATGGTATTCAGCGTTCAGGAAAAGAAATCTCTCGTTTTGATATTCGTCGTAAACAGGCGGTTGAGCTTACAAAAATGACAGAAGAGCTTGAAAAAGCACTAAATACTTTGCGTCTAGAGTTGCATAACGCTTGTCGTAGCTTGCGCAGCACGCCCGAATCAGACGAATAAGCGATAAATAAAAAGGGCGGTTTTTAGCCTGTCAGGAATTGATGTTCGCCAATTCGTGCCTATTTATATAAGAAAGCAGGGATTAAACGGGCTTTCGGGAGATTAATTAATGTTTAACAAGAAAACATTTTCAAAGCTAATGGTGGCTATGGCTGCCGTTTTAAGCATTTCAGTAAGTACTGCTTACGCACAGCAGGACTACTCTCGATCATATCAATTTGGTGGTGTACTTCGTGCGCCTAACAACGGCGGCGGCAGTGGTGGTGGCGCTACACAGCGTCCTATCCTAGAGGTTGGCTCAAGCTTTGATGCTGGCGGTGTTCTTGGTTGTTCAGGCCTAGACATCAGCGGGATGCTTGAAAACACATTTAACGTAGGTAACTTGGGTGACGAGTTTAAAAACTACCTACAAAACACAATTGCAACCGAAGCCCTTTCACTTCTTTACTCACAACCTGGTGTTTCTCAGGTTCTTGATGGCATGAAGGCTATTGGTCATGCTCGTGTAAGTATTCAACAAGAACGTTGTAACGCGAATGAGATTTTTGCTGACGTAACAAACCGTCGCCTTCGTGACGAGGCACACGCTGAGTGTTTGCGTGAAAATGGCGGTCTTCAAACCTCATGTGAAGGTTCGGCTCTTGAGCCTTACGTAGAAGCTATTGCTCAATCACGCCGTTGGTCAGGTACATTGCACGACCACGTGTGTGAAGAGGGTAGCCGTCTGTGTGACTTCTTGCCAAACTTTGCTTACGACGTAGGTACTGGTGAAGGTCAAAGCTCTCAAGCCTCAGTGCCGCCTAGTGCTGTATCATTTGCTGCTGAAAGCGCAGCGGTATCTTGCTTGCAAGTTCGTGGTGCGCAGGCTGATGCACTTATTGAAGAGGTTGGCTACTCAGAAGCTTTGCGTCTAACGGCCTCAGGTGATCGTGCAATTAGCTGTGACCCTGATGTTGCTACAAATGGTGGTAACGGCGGCGGTGACGGCGATGGTGAAGGCGATGGTAACGGTAATGGTAACGGTAATGGCGGTGGTCCATTGGCTGGCTACGCTTCTGTAAACGAGTGTATTGTTGAAGCCGGTGGGAAACAGATTGATGTTTCAGAGCTAACGAACGCCCTTCGTACTGGTGATGACGAGAATGGTGTTGATCGTATTGCTTCACTTAACCCAATGCAGCTGGTTCAAGCACACGCTGAGTGTATCCTGAGTCGTGAGATTCACCCACACGTAGATATTAACGTGCAAATGCTACCGCAAGCTGAAATTGAAGGTGCACAGCGTGCTATTGCTCAAACTGTTAAAGCTAAGGCTTCGGTAAACCTTTACAACGCATTGATTACAGCATTGTCGGAAGCTTTGATTAACTCTGGTAGTTCAGAATCTTCTGATTCAGAGACCAGTGTTAACCCTCATACGCGTGAGTTCATTATTGCTCAGCTTGAGGCATTTAAAGCTGCACGTGATTCAATCCTGATGGATGTGAAAATGTCAAAAGATGTTGCACAGACTGTTACAGGTATGAACGAACGTTTGGATGATCTTCAAGGCCGCTCAATGCGAAGCAGTTCAGGTGCCCTATCGGGTGCGGCTGCAAACGGTGGTCTACGCCCAGGGGGGTATGGCGCTTCGTTTAGATAGTGTCAAAAAGCTGGGAATATAAATTTGGATAATGAGGGCTAATTAAGTGGCAACAGGGTATAATTTTGGTGTAGATGCAGAAGAGGTAGTGCTTACCCTTGTGGGGTTTGCCTCTCAGCATGAGATCTTTAGCTTGATGGAGCTGAAAAACCTAAGTGACTTAGGTTGGGTGGCTTATACTTTTGGCTTGATTGGTTTCTTGCTTCTTCTGCTTTTGCCTGCTTCTTGGAACTTTAAAACAATTGCCTCATGGTTCCTGCTTTTCCTTATTGTTATTGTGCGCCCACTTGGCGAGCCGCTGTTTTTCTCGGATGCTGCAAGTGTTGCCCAGTCTGCGCTGGACTCTCAGTACTGCCCTGGGGGTATTACTGATACCGTTGAGTGTGAGGGCATTAACGCCCAACAAGGTAACGAGGGTTCTAGTAACACGCGCCTAAGTCGCTATGTTCAGGGCCAGTTAGATGCACAAGGTTTTGAGGGTGATGGTAACGGATTATCGTTTAAGGTCTACAGCCCAGAAGCTGCGGCAATTGATGTGCTTAACGATCTTAACTATGCTTTGTCAGTAGGTCTGCATGATTTGGGTCCACGTTCGCTAGAGCGCCACTTTGCTGCGATTGAAACAATTCGTCGTTCATCAGCGTCAAATGCGCCCACGGCTTATAACGTATCTGAATTTTTGGCAACATGTGGTCGCCGCTTGCCAGCTGCCGCTGAAGTTGCTTACATGCGTACAGAAGACATTGAAACACAACGTCCAGAACTGCTAGAGCAAATGGAGAACACATCTCTAACTGCTGCAGATGGTGTATTGCTTTACCAAAACTACGCTAACTACGTACGTGGTATGGAAATCCAAGAAGCGCAGGATATTTACCCAACTCTAATCTGTGGTCCAGAGAACTGTTCAGGTAATAATGCGTACTCATACAACATTCGTGACCGCCGCGTAGATACACGCGACTTCAAGCGTGGTCTTGAGCCTTTGCTATATGAAGATGCTTACGAGGGTATGGATTCAGATGTCGCAGAAGAATTCGAAGGCCAAGAAGGTGTTGATCTAAACCGTTTGATTCGTCAACAGTTGGTTGGCCAAACATTGCAAGATTTGGAGCGTAGTATTGGCCGTTTGGGCGATGATGCGTTTACAAAGCTTGAAAACCAACCAGTTTCATTGGTGGTACCACTAAACGTTAACTCATCTTCACAAAACGCTTTGATTCAAACGAGCGGCCTAACAAATGCGAACGGCGATGCTGCAAGTAATGGTTTTAACGCCTTTGTTGGTGGTTGTGCTGCAGGTGCAGCTTCAGTTGCGATTGGTGCGGGTAGTGTTGGTACCTTTATTGCGCCAGGTGCTGGTACACTAATTGGTGGCGTTATTGGTGGTATTGTTGGCTGTGTTGGTGGTGGTTTGCTATCTGCCTTCGCTTGGGGAGGTGCAGACGACTCAAACCTTGACCAAGACATGTTGATTCAACCTGTAGCCGATAGCGATGCTGGTGGTTTTATCGTATCGAACTGCCGTGATATGCACCGTGTAATTGACTTGCGCGTTGTTATGTCGACACAAAGTGCACAACAGTTTGGTGTGGACCTTCAAGCCTTGCAGGAAGACCCTCGCTACGAAGATGCATTTGATCCGCAAGATCCTGATTTTGCAGCGTTGCCGCCACGTGCGCAGACGCACACAATCCTAACAACAGCCTTGCAAACGGCACAGTTCCGTTGTGCGCGTAACCGCTACGGTAGTTCTGCTACGGATGCGCAAATTGATAACTGTACAGATACTGAAACTGACCGAATTCAGTCAATGATGGTGCTGTCACGTAACTTGGTGGCTGAAAACTCTCAGCCATTGGCGCAAAATATGGTGCAGCAGGCATCAACGCCTGAATTCCAGAGCCCATTCCGTAACCTATTGGCTGATGTGGGTGGCGCTGTAAGTGGTATTGGTGTGGCGTTTAAATCTGCCATTGGTGGTTTTAGTGCGGGTACGTACTCAAAGATTATGCCGATGGTTGTAGCTTACGCGACAGTTATTATGATTATTCTAACACCGATTATTTACATGATTGGCTTGGCTGTTCCTTCATGGGCCTTTGGTATCTTCTTTATGCCACTGGTTGTGATTGTGTACTTCCAGCTAACGAAGATCGTATTTACGATGATTGGCGTAATTAACGGTATCTTCCTGGCGACCAATGATCGAAATATCTTGAGTGGTAACATGATTGACTTTGCTGACTTGGTGATGGGTTTTGCTTACACCAGCGCATTCATCCTGACTGGTTTCTTTATGTTCGCATTGAAGAACCCCGTAGGTGCGATTCAGCAAGTTGCAGGTACCGCAGATAAAACATCAACAATTTCAGGCGGTGAAGCCTTGGCGATGGCCTTTAGTGTGGCTAAAGCTGGTAAGATGGTTGGTGCCGCACCTAAGGCGCTTGCCTCAGGTATTGGTGCAGCCAAGGGTGCTTCGGCAGCTGCTGGTGCCTCTGGTGCAGGTGGACTGTCTAAGGGTCTAAGCGCGTTGAGTGCTGGTGTTCAGGGTACGTTAAGCCCAGCATCGGGTGCAACGCCTGCTGATGCTGGTCAGAATGCGTTTGATGAAGCCTACACTCGCCAACGTGGTCGTGGGAACAAGGTCTCGATGTCAGATGCGCAAAAGCAGCGTGCAAGTGCTGCTGAAGGGCGCTGGTTGAAGGCTGAAGATGACCGTATGGCCGATGTGGCTAAAGCCGGTAAATACGGTAAATACGCGAAGGACCGCATGGGTACCGCTATTAATATGGTTGGTGACCAGCCTGTTGAGATGGCAAAACAAGGTGGTGCCAAGGTTGTGTCTGGCGAACTATCGAAAGCTGGCGTCAACAACGTACATAACCGACTTATCAAAGGCTTTAACGACGAGACAATTCATCACGTTGTTGAGCATAAGGAGGTTGCTGGTACTGAAAAAGGTAGTAGCCACGCAGTTGACTTCAACATTAAAGGTGCGCAAGAGCACTTGGGCTTTACAGCGAATGAGCTTAAGAGTGTTGTTAGCCAAGAGTTGGGTCACTTCGTAGATAAGCAGGGTAACAAAGTTGATAACTTCTCTGAGGCTTATGCTGTCCGATTTGTTGAGGCAACGGGTATCCCGCTTAAAGATAAACCTCCAAGTGGTGGTAAATAAAACAAGCTTTAAAAAGCCGAACTAAACTAAGGTAATAAAAATAATGAAAAAATACCTTATTGATTGGAACAATAAATATGGTCTTGATGCGAGGGATATCCTTCGCATCGAGGCTTTAGAGCCTGTATGGGATTTAGGGCAGGGCTGGCACCCAGATGTGGATGTGGACAGCTCGTTCTACGACCCAATTATCCGCCGCCCTTTGCAGCTCAAGAAGGTTGGCGAAATGCCACAGCTTGTGCGTATTCCGCCTCAAGGTGCTGTAACCGGGCATGTCATGCTTAAGGATTCCGGCCATGCAGCCCTTATCCAGCCAGATGAGTCTGCGCCTATTGCACCTATTTTTACACGCGACCTTGCCGGCCGTATTATTTACACAGGGATTGTTCGTCATAAGAATAATGTCAAAAGCAACCCTCACCTTATGCCAATGGGCAGTGTTTTGTTTGATGAGTCAAATGCAGGGTTTGACCTTCTTGAGCGTGTATTCTTTTGCTCATTCCGCCCCTTAGAGATGACAGCATCTAGCCCCAAGTTTGTGCTAGGTTCAGATGGTTTGCGCGGGACTGTTCAATACAGTGCTTCTAACCTATACCCATACAAGTTGCGCCTTGATACGTTTTATCAAGATGGTTGGCGTATCCCGCAGACTGAGCGCCTGTATGTTTCACCTACAAATGAAAAAGTCACCGCGGAAAAAGCCTCTGCTGACTTGATGGACTTGTGGAAGCGTAAACCTGAAGACAAAACTTACGAGCAGTTTGTTGAAGAAAATGAGGCTACGTTCGAAGACTTTTTTAAACGCGGCTGTACGCTTATCCCAACGGTTGAGGCTTATAATGGCCTAAACAAGGTCGATGATGATTTTACCCATACAGGTTTTTGGCCTGGCCGTGCGGTGGTGGGCTTGCATGAGGTTGTAAGCCAGCAAGAAAGTGACGCCCCGCAGGGGACAATCCTTAAAGTGCTGGAACCTGGGTACGTGACGCAAAGTACAATTTCACCTGCGCGTGTTATTGTGAGTGATGGTTTACAATACCAAAGCCAAGAGTCAGAGCGTTATTCAACGCCACGACCTAAAAAGCTATACCCTGATTTAAGGCTACCCCATCAAAGGCTTGCTGCTAAATGGGGGGCTTCATGGTTGCCTCAACACCCTGCCGATTTTGAAGAACCTGCCCTTTGGGGTTGGGATGGTGAGTCTAATGGCCGGTTTGTGCAGCTACGTGGGCCAGTTTGGGATCCGCTGCATTACTACTACTCATGCACCCCTAAGGTTATTGAGTCACACCGAAAAAACAGACTGCGCCGCAATGTAAACTTGGTGCGTATTCCTGATGAAATGCTAACCAAATTCCACCCTGTTGTTGAAATGCAGGGGTTTGATAGTTTCGATTTACCGAAAAAGAGTAAAGAGATTAAGGCAGGCTCATTGCTGCCAACATCCATTTACCATCACGCAGACCCTAGCTGTATTACAAAGGTTGGCTATCATCCGATGCCGATTGCTTTTGAATATGAACTGGATAACTGGTGGTTCCCTGACCTTGCACCAAAGGTACGGGTCTCTAGTGTTATTCCTCTGAATGTGGAAACAAAATTGGCGCCTGTTATTTTGCCAAATGTTTCGCCAGATCGGTTCTTGGCCAGTGTTGCGGGTTCTCCTGCTGAGGCGCCGTGGATTACTGATCCACTTAAATATATGTCTCCAAGGTCTTCAGATATTGAAAACTACCCTGAGCTAAACCGCTATTTGAATCCTGATGTGTCAGAGGATGATATGATTTCTTTGGCTATTGCGTTCTTAGCCGAACCTGAAGAGGATGAGTACCCTATTAACCACCTGCCAACAAACTTGGTAAGAGCGATGGAAGAAAATTGGCCTGGATTGTATCAGGTGTTCTTAGGTTTTTCTAAGCAAGCAAACCGCATTGCAACGTTCCGAGAGAACTTTTACAAAGACGATATTGCCGGTTACGTTGGGTCGCTTTGGTACATGACACCAATTGAAAAATTGTTTGATCAGGCAGACGAAGAACGTGATCCGAAGAAGAATTTGCCGACCTCGGCAGTATCGGGCAGTGCCGAATTTTAGAGTTTAAAGTTCTGGCCTGTGTTTAGGGGTGGCTTCTTTGCCACGCACCCCTAGGCAAATCCGCCACCTATACGTTGAAAACACCCTCATAAAGAGCTATGCTGTTGATGGGCACCTATAAAGTGCCCTCAACCGCGTATGCTTTAAGCTACAGAATGATGTGTAGCCAGCGGCATACCTAGAAACATCTTGACGCAAAGGAAAGGCAAACCATGGTAGACCAACAAGGTGGAAATGGGACTGGGAAACCAGGGCTTTCAGAGGGGATTGCTCGGTTTAATGAGCTTCCGAAAAACGCCAAAATCGGCATCTTAGGGCTATTCGCCTTCTTTTTCCTTGTGTTCTTGATGCGCAGCGGGGGCGGCGACGCGCCTGCACCTGAGCAAAACCTTGCTCAACAACCTAGCCAATTTGTAAGTATTTCTCCAGACGGTCCAGAAGACGATACAGCCGAAAATGACGGCTTTAACCCTGTGGGTCCTGACCGTGCATCACTTCGTCGTGGTTTCGTAACGCAGCAAACCCAAGCGTTGCAGCAAATGCGTAACGAGATTGAGACTCAGTCTGAGCAACAACAGCAAGAATTTACCCGCCGCACCCAAGAAATGCAGCAACTGCAAACACAGCTGCAAGAAACCATGAAGGTGCTGAGCGAACAAATGCAATTGATGGAGCAATCAAACGCCCGTCAGCGTGATGAAATTACCCGCTTGGTTGAAGAGGCGCGCCGCCAAGGCTTGCGCTCGGTGAACCAGCAACAGCAAGATAACGAGCGTGTGCGCCGCCGCACACCTAGCCGTATTACTGAAACTCGACTTGGAGGCGCAGGGGGTCCAGGTGTGGGAAATGACCAAGCCCTCTTGCAGGGCGTTCTAAAAACCACGACAGGCCGTACCGCTGGTATTGACAGCGAAGGTAATGCGCAAGAAGAAGAACCAACGCTTCCATTTATCCCACCATTGGGTTTTGTGAAAGCAACTCTTTTGAACGGTGTTGACGCTTTGGCAACCAGTGGCCTTGCCACGCCAGCGCTAGCCCGTTTGCATGGTGTTTACAAAACAGCCATGAACTCAACCGTATTTTTGGATGGCTGCTTTATGCTGCTTGAATTTGAAGGCGATATTTCAACCGAGCGTGCCAAGGGTCGCCCAAGCCGTATGACTTGTGTTTACCCCGACCGTGGTGCTGTAACTTACGATGTTGCAGGCTACGTGGTTGACGCTGAAGATGGTCTAGAAGGTGTGCCGGGCGTATTCTACGAAGGTGACTCAGGCCGTATTGCATTGGCGATTGCCGCCCAGTTTGCAGCAGGTGTTGCGAACATTGTGGCAAACAACCAAACAACAAACGTGACCGACTCAGACGGTACAAACCAGCAGTTCCTAACGGGTAACCAAACCCGAGGTGCGGTTGCTGGTGGTGTTGCAGCGGCAACCAACCGCCTGACCGACTACTTGCTTGAGCGTGCTGAGCGTATTGCCCCGTTCATCCGTATTGATGCGATGCGTAAGGTGCACGTTGTACTGCTAAGCGGTACCGAGCTTCGTGCACAGGGTAGTGCATGGTCGCTGTTGTTTAACGCTGAAGATGATTTGTTTTAATTAAAAAGTAGAGTGGAGAAAACTCGATGAACACAACTTACCGCCAGATGAATGTGAAGCAGATTGCCCTTAAAATGGGTGTGGTGCTTCTTGTTGCTGCGGCAATGACTGGGTGTAAATACTACGGTGGTGCACTACCGCCTGAAAACCCAATTTCGATGGACGATGCTCTAAACCGCTCGTCAAACCGTGCGCCTGTTATGGGCCCGGGGGGGGAGCCTCTACCTGCGTTGCCACGTCCACAAATGGATCGCCCAAGTTACCTACCAGAAAAAGAGCTTGCTGTTGTGGCACCGCCTAAAACACTTTTGGTGTGGAACTACCCACACGTGACCGACGATAACACCCGTGTGTTTGGTAACTGGTCAACTATCTTCTTAACCGACCGCTACGAGTGGGTGTTGCCTGATAACGAGCAACCAGCTTTTGGCACAGGCCGCTAAAGACAGATTAAACGAGGAAGCCCATGGCAGATAAAAAGACACAGCAGCAAAAAGCCCCTCCGGGAAGCGTTTACGCACCGGTGCGCCAGCGCATGCTGGTTGATCAGCTGCCATACTTTGAGTTTGAAGAAAACGAGCAGTCACCATTCCACCGTGTGCATTTGCTAGGTGATGGCGCCCTTGGCGTATGCTGGAAAACACCTGTGCCGCCTTCATACTCATATGATGAAGGGCACCTGCAAACCGTACGTGAGCTGCAAACATACCTCGAAAACTTGCCGGCGGACTACGAGTCGCAAATTATTATTACTTCGCACAACAACCTTGAAGACAAGATGAAGCGTTATCTTGAGTCTTCACCGCCGAATGACCGTGCGAAGGTGTTGCGTCACTCACGTGCTGAAAAACTACTTGAGAGTGGTTTTAACGGTTACCCAGTTGCACCGGGCCGTTACTCAATGCTGCGTGATACCTACATGATTATTACCCTGCGCACGCCTGAGGCTTACGCAGACTACGGCTTGTTTAAGTTCTTGTTCCAAGCGATGGAATCAGTTGCCAATTTCATGCTGAGCCACGTGGGCGTAACCTTGCCTGCGGTGATGGACATCGTTGGCCGCTCAATGAAGTCTACTGCAAACGACTTCCAAGAAGCTTTGGTATCAGCAGAATCAACACTTGATGGGATGTTTAACATTGAGCGTATGAGCCTTGCTGACGTTAAAAAACACTACTGGCAAGCATACGCCCCTTCATACAAAGAAGCGGGTCAGCAGATTACCATCGATCCAAACCGTGACTTTAAAGACCAAATCTTGCCACTACCTATCGAGCACGATACCGACATGGTTAAAATTGGCCACGACTACCATGGCACCGTGATGCTGGCGATGATGCCAGATGCCATTTACCCAGATTACCTTGGTTTGATTCGTCGTACATTGCCGACGCAATACACCTTGTTTACCAACATTAAACAAGCCAACCAAGCAATGGAAAAAACCAAAATTACGGTGAGTGCGGCTTTCCGTAAGCGTGTATCGACCATGTTCTCTCGTGAAGAGGCGGCAGTGGTTGAGCAAGAAGCTTCAGAAGTGAAGCTACGTATGGTGGGTGGCCGCCGTATTATGTTTATGCAGTTAGGTGTGATTGTGCATGGTTACTCTCGCCGTCAGGTTGAAGAACGCATGCTGCGCATTAACTCAAACTTCAAAAAGCAATCGGTTGTGCCTGATATTGAAAAAAGCATGGCGCTACAGTCACTGGTTTACAGCTGGCCGCTTGTTTTCCGTTTTGATTACACCAAGCCATTTGCCCGTACGCGCCGCGTAATGAGCGATGACTTGTGCGAACTTGTGCCAATTCATGGCCACTGGGGCGGGCACGAACAACCGCAGGCGGTTTACGTAAACCGTGACGGTGAGGTGACATTCTTCGACCATACAAGTAACGAATTTGTGAACTGGCACTACGCCATTACCGGTACGTCAGGTTCTGGTAAGTCATTTGCCGTGACCGACTTGACTCTACAGCTGTTTGCCGCGGGTATTCGTAAGCAGTACCTGATGACCATTAAGGATGACTATGACCGCTTTGCCGAGACCATGGGTAAGCTGGTTATTATTGACCTTGATAACCAGAGCTCATGCATTAACCCATTTGCGGGTGAGATGACAAAACACCGCTTGCAGCAGTGGTCAAACGCCCTTGAGTTGATGCTGATGAACGGCGGTACATACGAGGCTGACCGTGCTGAAGCACGCTTGAACGAACAAATTATGCAGTTCGCTTACGAGCTTGTGCCTGAAGGTGATGTGCTACGTCCAACATGGATTAAAGAAGCGTTCTTGCGCTTCCCATACTCAAGCACTGACCAGCGTAACATTGGTTTTGAAGCGGCTGAGGTTATTGGTTCATACTGTTCAGACGGTGTGTACGGTAAGCTGTTTGATGCCCCTCCATCAGTGACTGAAAAAGACGGCTTGGTTGTATTTAACCTGCAAAACGTGCTTTCAGAAAAGATTTCAGACGTTATCGTGAACGCGATTTTCACAATGCTTGATAACGTAATGTACACAGGCGAGCGTAGCGAGAAGAAGCACCTGCTTGTGGATGAGATGATTTCAATGGTGACCGCTAAAGGTGGTCAGACCGTGGCTAACCAGTTGAAGCGTGCCTTCCGTACGTACCGTTCATTGAACTGTATGTGTGGCATTGCAACGCAGAACGAGGAAGACCTTACATCAGAAGTGGGTCAGGCGATTATTGGTAACATTACCAAGCGTCTGATTTTGAAACCACGCCGTGAGATGATTCCACTCTTGATGCAATCATTGGGTCTGCGTTCTGAGCGTCACAGCGAGTACATTGCCTCACTTGATACAAAGCCAGGCTTTTACTCAGAGTTTTACTTGATGTCACCACATGGTGAAGTTGTGTGCCGTTTGCTTAGTGATAAACTAACCTACGCACTTGCAACAACAACACCTGATGATGTGGCCGAAATTAACCGCCTAACACGAGAGCTTGGGGGCGATCGTTGGCAGGCTGCTGTGCGGTTCTCGCAGTTGTACCCGAACGGGGTGCGTGTGGCACAAGCACAAGCAAAAGCACGTTCGCAAGACGGGCAAGGCGCCGCATAAAGGCATTTAGGGGATTTTTTAGGGGATAATAATTAACTTATGATTATGAAGCGTAAGCTTCCGAGTCAGATGGATAAGCCAGAAGAAAAACTGGACACCACCTCGACCGAAGCTGAACAGCAAACTGCTGCAACACAAACAGAACAAAACAAACCTGCAGAAACTGCAGGCGTTCCAGCACGTACTGAGCAGCCAGCAGCTTCAGCCCCGCAAGACGATTTGAACACCGTAGACGACGAAAAACTAAGCAGCACAACAACTGCTGACGATTTTGAAAGTGCCCCGGCACCTACGCCTACAAAAGAAGATGCTGCAGCTGACTACAGCGAAAATGACGTTAAGTTTGATCTGTCAGACAGCCCATTTAGCATGCCAGAAGATATTCCTGATCCGTTTGTAAGCGGAAGCTTTGGCGAAGATGATATGGTGATGGATGCACCAGCGTCACGCCCGCAAGAAACTAAAGACGATAGCTTTGGAGCACCAACACCTATGCCGCCTAAAAAGACTGTATCTACCGAGGCCTTGGTTGATAAGCCTCATAACGATACTGACCCTAGCGCGCCATCACCTGCGCAAAAGGCTAACCCATCATCAGCAGATGTTTTGATGGATGGCGAAGGCTACATGGATGCCCCAGTGCAAAACCCATCAGCTTCAGCAAACACAGAACCAGCAGACGATAACTGGGACCTTGGCGACCTTGTGGACATTCCAACAGGGAACCAATCGGCATCATCTGTTTTGGATGAAGAGCCTCAAGGCTCACCATTTGATAGTTCACCAAAGGTAGACTCACCAAAGTCACCCCCTTGGAAGAGCGGCTCAAAATCTGGCAAAAAAGGTGGCCGTACATTGCTACCAGGCCAGCAAGTGCCAAGCAACTCAGGCGGTGGTAATGGTGGCGGCTCAAGCGACGGTTCGAAGCTAGGTGGTCTAATTTCTATTGCAGTTTTACTTGCTCTTGTAGTGGGTACGGCTGTGTTTTACCAAAACCGTGACGGCGTGATTGAGTCAATCTCACGCTGGACAGGTACGCTGAATGATGTGTCGCAAGAGGTACCAGCCGCGCCAGAAATGGCCGAGGCAACACCTGATAATGGCAGCAGCTTTAACGCTGAGCCAGCCTTTGAGGCACCAGAACCTGCGCCAAATGATATGGCTGAAACAGAAGATGATTTGGGCCCGAACCTCGCCCAAGCCCCAGGCGAGCCTGCACCAAGCACCACCCGCGTTGAAGTGCTAGACGTGATGCCTGAAGAAGCTGACGAACCTATTGTGGCGGATGAATCAACTGAACTTCCTGAAGATGTTGACCGTTTTGCAGCCTTGCAAGAAGCTATTGAGCGTAAGCGTGCTGAGCGTCGTCAAAAAACATCGGCGAAGCTAGAAGACGAAGATAAAGACTTGGATCCACGTACACTCCCGCCTGAGGTTGTGACCAAGCGTAACAACGACATCATTAAAGAAACCAACAAAGCCCTAAATGAATACAAAAAGGCTTTGGCTGAGGTGGGTAACCCTGCGCTTAAACCCCGCCCGGGTGACTTTTTTGGTGGCCGCCAAGGTGAAAATGGCCAGCTATCGCCACCAACTACAAACAACAATACCGCGCCGCAACAGCAGCAGGCCGAGCCACTGAAAACCTACGGTAACCCAATTATCGAAGACCCAGCTGAGCTTGTAACCCGCCAAATTGAGCAAGACGACGGTATTCGTAAACTTGAAGACTTTAACCTTACAATGTTTGAACCAAAAGAAGACCGTATTCGCATTCCTGAATACGTGGCGCCAAGCCTTAGCGCTTCTGAGTTCCCACCGTTGGAGGTTCTGTCGTTCGTACCAGACTATGGTATTATTGGCTTAAACCGTGGCAGCGAAGGTGTGCTGCTGATTGGTGAAAGCCTAGAAGGTTGGGAACTGGTAGGCGTATACGATGCCTATGCCGAGTTCCGTAAAGGTGAACTGAATAAGATTGTGACGATTAAAGATGCAAATCGCTAACCTAGACGCTGTCCGCATTATTGGCCAAGAGTACGGCTGGGACGACCGTACCATCGAGCAAGCTTTAGCGAACGCTATTCGCCTATGCTATGCCGAGCGTGGCATGCTTGTTGAAGCTGACGTTAACATGGCTATGGGGACTATTAGCGCCCGCCGCCGTAACGGTGATGGCGAGCGTGGCCTATGGGTGGATATCCGCGACCCATTGATGCCAAGCGTAAAAATGTTTATGCAAATTATCCAAATGCAGCAGTGGGGCGATGGTGCTCCGGGCCGCGTGATGGAAGGTGTGGTAACTGGTTTCCGTGATGGTGGTGTAATCTACCGTGTGGCCCATAACCACATCTACGTGCCTGAAAAGCTATTGTCAGTGATGGACTATCAAACCCGCCCTGAGCTAGGCCAAGAACAGGCCGTATCGCTTATTTCAAGTAAGGATGAAGTTTCAGGCCTACGTATGGGTAGCCGTCGTGGTCACGAGTTTGTAGCCGCCGTTATGGAGTGCTACTACCCTGAGTGTGTTTCAGGTATCTGGATGGGTGCCTCAAACTCATGGGCTGTGATTCGTATGGACCCTGACGTAATGCACGAATGGCTTGAGAACAACGGTATGAACCTTAAGCACCTGCAAGATGTTTTGGGTATTCGCCGTATTACGCTTATTCCTGAAGGCCAAGATGAAGACGATCAGAAAAACCGCGATAGCGAAATTCGTCACTTCATTAACAACTCATGGCGTGCGTGCCGTATCCGCGAACTAACGCCGGAACGTATTGTGCTTCATACTCCAATCGACCTTAATGATCCGCGTAAATTACGCACGTTCCAGGCAATGCTTGAAAAAGTAGCTCCAGAACGGGATCAGATCATTGTTTAAAGCCTCATTTAAATATGTTTTAGCAGGTGTGCTTGCGCTGGTTGTTATACCAGTGCAGGCTGCTGTTGTAACAGGTGGCGGCACGCCTGGGCCACGTGGCGGCATTTTTGGCGGCCCTAAAAACTACACCCTCAAGGCTGATATTGTTCAATGTGTGAACAAAGACCCTTTCTTTGGTGAGAGTATTCCTGATGACTTGGCTGACCTTGCACCGATGGATAGCCACCCTGCGTGCGGTAACCTAAAAGCCCGCATTTTGGCGCATATTGACCTACCACTGCAGCATAAGCGCACCCAACTTTGGAATAACCTTAAAACCGTTGCTATTACCGGTAAGCGTTTTGCCCATGCCCTTGATGAAGACAAAGGGTTTGAATTTAGCCTTATTGATAAGCCCGTTACAACCATCCGCACAGGGATTGAGCTTGAGGCGTACCTTGATGCGTCAGACCGCAACGAACCAACAGTTTCAATCCTGATTAAACACTATAGCGCTGATAATACTTCAGAGGAAATGGTGATTAAATCATCGGGCGAAGTTTACCTTAACCCGTACCCACGTGAAGTTGTACGTATGGTGCATATACATACCAAAGTGACCCCTGACCGCGAGGATATCTGGGGCGGCGAGGGTGTTTATGTAGGGGTTGCACCGAAGGATATACCCCATGCTTTCCCTGAGAATGCGCGCCTTTGGCTAAGTGGTTCTATTCAAAAGTAAAGTCAAATTTATCAGAAAATTAAGTTGCTAAAATGGGGCTCAGCAAGTATGGTTGAGCCATCTGATTAAGTATCTTCTTTTCTCTTTCTCTCTTTTCTTCTTCAGACTCTAATACATGAGGTGCATCATGGCCGATTATAAAGGCTTTGACTCTAAGCGCCTCGGTCTCTCGTACAAAGCGCGCTATAAGAACGTCTCTCCGAACGTTGAAACCGAGGAAACTCTTCCTCTTTCTCAGCATATGTACAACGTTGCAATTCTCGCCCGCACGCTTGCGAAACAGTTCAAGCTGTCGCAGCAGCAGCGCCTGCTCACGCAGGATGTTGCCTTTAGTTTCCGGCTGCATGAAGTCAGCTCGATTGCGTTTTCCGATTCGCAGCAAAAGAAACTACGCGAGACGCACACCCAGGCCCAAATCGGCCAGCTGGTGCGCGACGCTATTGCAGAGGTTCTGGACCAAGATCCCGAGCTTCGCGACGTCTTGTTTGCTTACTACGATGATCCGTGCTCAACCATTGAGTATGGCATTGTCTGGTTTGCCGACAAAGTACAGGAGGTTCTGTTCCTTCTGGGTCAGCTGTATCGCGGTAACCGCTTCCTCGTCGCTCCGCTTGTGCTGGAGCTGAAGAAGTTGGAAAACCGTTACGGCGATCTGGTCGAGGCATTCCCCAATCAAGATTGGGACAATGTCATGCGTTACGTGGTGATGGAGGTCGTTGAAAAAACGCACTCGCTGAACCTCGACGATGCTTTGGAAGAAACTCAGGGACTCCTGGATTTCTTCGAACGAGCCCGAGAGCTTAACCTTTTGCAAGCTTCAGAGGAGGACCCCTCCGATGGCGCGTAAAAAGGTTCTAATATCCCAACGAGACCTCGAGTTCATTCTCGGCAACAGCTTTCACCGCCTGATGGTTGTGGTGGCTCGCGTAAGAAAGTCTCGCAAGAAATCGGACAGCTCCCTCGAGGAGCTGTCCCATTACTTTTTCTCGAATGCCGTTTATCGGCAAACGGGTCTGTCAGCAACGCGGGTCAAATTCCCGCGGCCGTGGTCTTATAACAAGGCTGTGGCGTGGTTGGCGCATTATGCCGAAGAAACGTCGAACCTTATGGACGACGAAGGCATTGCACCACTCCTGATGGAAGTTGCTCTGGCACCCTATCCGCTTTGCAAAAAGCAGGGGTTGTTCCACGAAGCACGACCGGACTTGATTGCCCGCCGTGTTCCCAGTGGAGACTTGACCGTCTTGGATTACAAAACCGCCTCGCTGAAAAAGTACTTCTTGTACCAGCAGGTGTTGAATGATCCCGAGATGGCTGAGATTCTTCATAACTTCGACCAGCTGGTCGGGTATGGGGCAGCTGCCGAACACGATGTGCACGAGGTAAACGAACTTGTCGATGAAATCGGCTTGATTGTTGTACCGCGTACACCACTGAGCGCCGAACCGATGCCAGTGTTGTTTTTGGCCGTTCCGTTTGATCGTTCAAGGGTTGAAGGCTGGCACACCGCCAAGCTGGATAAAATCCTGAATGCGATCGCCGCAGAAAAAAAATCTAACGACTAACCACTCTCCCTATAAAAAGGAGAGTGGTTTTTTTGTGCCTAAAAGCCGAAATGAGTACTGGATAAAATCTGTTGTAAATATGCCAGAATGTGATGTTTTCTTGCACATACATATTGGGCTTTTCCTTGGCAACTGGCGCAAAATAACGCACAATGAATATACAAACTCAGGAGGCCGAATGAGCGCAAGTTTACTCTCAAACCAAAAAGTGCAGCAGCACCTTGATCAAAAGATGTTTGAGATCCAAACAAAAGGTCTAACCAAACCAGAACTCCGGAAGGTTGACCTCAAGAAAGATTCTGCTCTCGCCGCTGATGTGGTGGGTGCACTACGCGCTGGCCGCTTTGCCCTTGTGCGCCAACCTATCTGGGATGCCGCCGATAAGAATACTCACTTCGAAGAAGTTCTTCTCCGTCTACAAGATTCTCAAGGCGCTGAAATGCCAATTTTTGATAGCCTTATGTGCCTTGACCGTTGGGACTTGTTGGCCGAGATTATGCCTTTCCTGCTGACCTTGCAGCTTGAGCATGGCCTGACCCATAACCACGCCACTAGCCTTAATATTCCGCCAAGTGTTTTGCTGCCCACCGCAGCCCGTGAGCGTTTTTACCAAGCGCTGCAAAGCTTCGCCCATGAGCGCCCAGCTGATGATGTGATTCTTGAGATTACCGAAACCGCTTACATTGAGCCAAACCAAGAGCTTATCGACTTTATGAAACAAGTCAGCGAGCTTGGCTACCGTTGGGCCCTAGACGACTTTGGCGATGGCTACCATACCTTTGACCATATTGAACAGCTGCCTCTAAGCTACGTGAAGTTGGCGAAGGATATTTCAGAGCAGCTGCAATTTTCAGAAGATGTTGCCCCTGAAATTAAAGACATGATGGACCTTTGCAAAAAGCTTGATGTGCCCCTTGTTGCAGAACATGTGCCTGACGCTGATATGGCCGCACGCCTACATGCGTGGCATGGTATTCGTTTTGCGCAAATGTTTGCTGTGCCTGACGCTGAATAATCTTACATAAAATAAATGATGGTTTAAGCACTTAGCTGTTGTGCTAGGGCGCTTGTTTTTGCTATGGTCAGGGTCTATTCATTATGACTTTGTGACTTTCTTTACCTTTTCTCTTCCTCTTCTTTGGAGATAATAACTATGACAATGACGCGCCACGACCTTTGGGTCTATGCATTCAACACGTTCAGCTCGCCCACGGTTTCGACCCTCGGCAGCATCAACCTTCAGCGCCTCGAAGACGTTGCCAAGACCATCGGCCAGCCTGACCTGACCGACTGGGAATTCTACCTGCCCGTCATGCTTCAGCGTGATATGGCCGGCATGGATCAGCTTCGCCACCGCGAAGCGGCCTACTTCTTCTTCGTGCAGACGGCCCTGCAGTACTGCTTCTGGGATTTTGACGCCGATGGCAACCAGACGCACTGGTGCTATAAGGGTGACCCCAAGGCCAAGGGCTCGCGCGGTTGCGTGGCCATGACCATCGACATGTACGACAAGGGTGTTTTCCCGGGTCTCTGCATCCGCCAGTCCGACGTGCGCCGCAAGCTTGCGAAGTACGTGGCTGATATGCCCAACGCTGAAAGCCGCCTCGATATCCTCGAGGAAGTGGGGAACTATGAAAAGTTCTGCACTGAGGTTTACAATCCGCTGCTGCTCAGTGGTACGGCATCGACCGAACTGGCTTCGAAGATGGCTGCGGCCTTCCCGAAGGCTTTCGCCGATCCGTTCCTGAAAAAGGCACAGTTGGTGCTTGGTCTGATTGTGACCAATTTTGCCCCGCGCAAGATTGCCATCAAGCCTGACCTTACTGCCTATTCGGATTACCGCGTGCCGCAGGTGCTGCGCCATCTTGGTATCATCACCTACAGTGATGAACTGGCTCAGAAGGTCGACAATGGTGAACTTATCGCCAGTGGTTCGGCCGAAGAAAAGGCTATCCGCGCGATGACTATTCTGGCCTGTGCACGTCTGGCTGCCGAAAGTGGCCTGACCGATATGGAAATCGACAGCTGGCTGTTCGAACAGTCCCGCGATGAAGACTTCCAGAAGAACGCCAAGCCGTTCCACCTGACCAAGACCACCGATTATTAATCGGCGGCCTTACAGGTAACACCTAACGAAAAAGCCCCCTTCCGTAACTGGAGGGGGCTTTTTTAATTCTGTAATCTCACTAGGCTGATTTGAGGTTTGAGCCTTCAGTGGTTTTAGCAGTTGAAGCTGCAATGCCGCACCAACGGCGAATATCTGTAAGGGTGGCTTCCATCTCGCCAAGGGTAAGAACCGTTAAAACTGTGTTGTTTGGGGTAGGGTATTTACGGGTAAGGTCAGTCTTAACTTGGGCATGCTGGCCAGGGAAACCACGCATAACGGTGGTAAAGTCTGTGCCTGTTTTGTTATCGCGAATAAAACAAACGTAGATTTCCAAGGTGAGCCCCCATTGAATTTGGTTAAGAACTTTTCTTCTTATTTCTTAAAGTGTACGCTAGCTGAACACGCACTTAAATGGTTGGTTTGTAAAGAGCATCAATCACGAAGGTGCAGTATGTTTTTAATGTCACACATTATGGTAAACGCCAGAGGGGAATGAATAGTCATATGAGTCGTAAGTGGATTCTGTTTTTTATCGTTGTTGCTCTGGTTGAGCTTTTGTTCCTTCGCCTAGGGTACTGGCAATACAACCGCATGCATGAAAAAGACACCCTTAAGGCTGAGTTTATGGCAAGCCTACCTGAGCGCACCCAAGTGCTAAACGGTGTGTTTGACCATAGCCGTGAGGTTGTGCTTGAGTCGCAAAAGTATCGTAACCTTTATGGCTACCGTGTGCTGACACCGCTGGTGATGGGCGAGCGCGAAATTATCGTTGACCGTGGGTGGATTCCCCGTAGTTTTGAAAAAGACTTTTTGATGGGCTATCACGCCGTAGGCACGCATACCGTTGAAGGCGTAATACGTGATGTGCCACAAGCCAAACAAACGTGGTTTAAGGGAAGCGAAGTGGGTGCCGAAGGTGCGGCCACTGTTCTACAATTGTTGATTCTTGATAACATCCCGAAAGACCCTACCATTCAGCGTGTTGAAGGTCAGTACTTACAGGCTACCAAAGCAACAGCCCCTAAAATTAAAGCCTTTTTCGTTGAGCCTGAAGGTGGTGCAAAGCATAAAGAATATATGCTCACTTGGTGGACGTTGGCGTTTATTCTGCCAATCTTAAGCTTGCTTCTTTGGTTCAAGCGCAAACGCGAAGATAAGCCTGTGCATGCCAAGTAGGTAGCCACACGCTGCCCACAAACCGCCTGCACTCATAATCGTGCCTGCAAGCCATAAGGCTGATTGGGTGGTGCTGGTGTTATCGACCACTGCAAAATCACCCAGTAGTGGGGCGTACAGCTTAATGATTTCAATAAAGCACGCCATCAGCCCCACCATAAAGGTGGCCTTAAGGGCGTAGCGTGTAAAGGTAAAGGCACTCATCGGCTGGAGGATGTTCATACGGCGCAGCAGGTAAAACTGCAAAAGCAAGTTGACCCATGCCGCAACTGATGTTGCAGCCGCAAGCCCTGTATGGCCAAATGGGCCCATGAGAACCGCCATCATCACCAACCCCACCACCAAGCTTACCAAAGCCGTCTGAACGGGCGTTTTGGTGTTCTCGTGGGCATAGAAAGCAGTGTTGGTAAGCTTTACCAGCACATATGCGGGCAAACCCGCACTGTAAGCGGCTAGAGCCATACCACTCTGAATGGCATCATTCCCACTAAAGGCACCACGCTGGAACAGCACGGTCATAATCTCGCCCGAGAGCATCATTAAGCCACAAGCGGCGGCTAGACCCAGAGCAAGGGCAATCCCTAAACCTTGAACCAAGAGCTTTTGGCTGTAGTCGTTATGGCCTTGTTTGAGACTACGTGAAAGGGTAGGCAGTAGAACCGTTGCCAGCGCAATACCAATTAAGCCCAATGGTAGTTGGTTGAGGCGGTCGGCATAAAACAGGTATGAAATACTAGCTGCTGGTAATAGTGATGCCAGCATCATGCTGACAAGGGTTGTGAGCTGCTGTGCCCCCACACCAATTAGGGTCGGGATCATGCGTTTACCAAGGGTTTTAAGTTCACCGTGGCCGTGGGGTAAACTGAGGCGCACTTTAAATCCTGCACGATGTACCGCAATAAGCATCAGCGTAATTTGCGCAAGGCCACCCAGCGGCACCGCAATAGCTGCTGCGATAACTGCCGTTGGCGTAAAGTTTGTTAAAAACAATAAGCACAGTACAAACGAGATGTTCAGCAAAATAGGGGCCGCGGCAAAAGCCACAAAGCGCTTGAGGGTGTTCAATACACCACCTACAAAGCTGGTCATGGTGATGAACATAAAATACGGGAAGGTGATTTGCGAAAGCGTTACCGTAAGGCTAAAGAGCTCAGGGTCGTCTTTAAAACCGGGGGCTAGCACGCCGACAACTTGCGGCATAAAGAGCATCACCACCACGCTTAAAGCAAGAGCCAGCCAGAACAAAACACTAAAAACTGACTTTGCAAATTCCTCAGCTTGGGGGCGGCCACCAGCTTCAAGCTGACGGGCAAGCATCGGCACAAAGGCCACGTTAAAGGCGCCTTCAGCAAACAGTTGGCGGAACATATTAGGTAAGCGAAGCGCTACAAAAAACGCATCAGAGGCAGGGCCTGCACCAACAAATTTGGCAAGCAGAACGTCACGAATAAAGCCAAACACGCGTGAGGTTAAAGTTAACCCCGAAACACTCGCTGTTGCTTTTAGTAACATCCCCTTAAACCCTCAAGCGGCAAATTAGAATGTGTAGCCTAGGCCAACATAGCCGATGAAGTGCGTGCTGTTAAAAGCAAGGGGGCTGTCTGAGGCATCGCCATGAAGTTTCTGTACCTTACCGTTTACAACAACAAATACGTCCTTACGAAGGCCGTAGTTAAAGCTGGCGCCAACTGCTGATTTGTAAAAACCAGAACCCGCATTAAACGCTGGGCGGCCAGCGATGGCTTGGCCTGGTGCAACGGTGAAGAAGGTGTCCATAAAGTCATTATCAGCCCATGAGGTTTCAACGTAGCCGTTAAAGTGGATCCCCGGTTTAACTTTAATTTTTTGTTTAAGTTCAAAGTCTACGCTGTAGCCATTGTGACCGCCTGAAACATCGTAACGAACCATCGTGCGGAACTTGGTATCGTTAATGCGGTATTGCACCCATGGGCCAACTTCAAGAGAGCCCGGAACATCTTCTAGGCCAGCAAGGCGGCTGTCTTCATCGTTGTTACGGCCACGGGTACCTGTGAGGCCCACACCCACTTTCCAGTGGTCATTAAATTTGTGGTTATAGCCACCACGGTTACCGTTGAAGTAAAACTCGTTGTTTTCGTCAAGGCGGTAGTACGCACGAAGAAACGGAAATACGCGAAACTCATCTTCATCGGCGCCAATAAACTCAGGCTGTGTAACGAAGGCGGCACCTACGTGCAGGGCCCATGTGTCAACGCCGGGAATGTCTTCTTCGTCTTCTGGCTCAGCAAATGCAGGTGTTGAAATTAGCAATGCTGCTAGGAAAAATGTAGGGTAAAAAAGACTACGAAATGACATGGTTTACTCGTTTCTTATTATTATGCATCAGTAAAAATTTAAGCTTTAAAACAGGTTTTAAGCTCATTAAAAAAGTCAGGCTTAGCGCAAATGTAGGTGCCGTTCAGGTGCCATTTTTCATCCACCAAATCAGCGGTAAGGCGCTTAATAGGCTCACCCGTTTTAATGTTGGTCATGTGAATGCCTAGCGCATTAAACAAAGGCCAAGCGCCCGCCATATCCCAAATTGAAGCACGGAACACTGAACCACAGGCGCGGCCTGCTGCTACATAAGCCATGCTTACGGCAGCGGCGTTAAGGGCTGTTTGGTCGAAAGTGCCACCAATGTATTCAACCTCACGTAGGGCGTAGGCTGAGTTGGTGTCAAAAAAGTCGTAGCGGCTAAGCTCACGGATTGGCTTTAGAGTTTCGGTATGCACTTCAGAGCCAAAGGGTTTTTGCATTAATAGCGCTTGTTGGCCATCGTATAAAAATAGCTCTTCGGTTGCGGGCATGTACACGCCACCAATAAGCGGTGTGCCTTTGTAAATCAGGCCAATTGAAATGCAGTAAAGCGGGCGGCGGTACGCGTATGAGTGGGTACCGTCAATAGGGTCAAGCGCCCAAATAAAGTCGTGCTTATCGATAAGCTCTTGGGTGGGTTTACCAACTTCGCCGATGCTTTCTTCGTCAAGCAGGAGGTGGCCTTCTTTAATGAAAGGGGCTAGTTTTTCTTGCGCCAGTTTTGAAATGGCAAGATCGGTTTCGGTCACAAGTGACTTATCGGCTTTTTCGTCAGCGGTAATGTTACGCTGGTTTTTACGGGCAAGTTCGCCGCCTTCACGCCAAATATCGTACATGGCGCGCATCCACTCGGCTTGGCGTACTTCACAAATACCCACGTGCGGGGTGCTTTGAACAGGTTCCATACAAGGGCTGTCGGTTACTTTAGCCTTGTTTTGCTTTTGTTCGGGTGTTGTCATCTTGGCTAGCGTCCTTTAGTTCATAAAGCAAGTCGAGTGCTTGTTTAGGTGAAAGTGTATCAGGGTTGATGTCGTCGAGCAAAACATCAACAGCCGATGGACGCATTTCTTGCGGGGTTGTGGTATTTGCGCCCGCAGGGGTTTGCGCAATTTCAAACAGGGGCATTTGCTGGGTCACGTTTTGGCCCGTAGCACTACTGCTTTCAAGTTGTTTAAGGATGGTTTCAGCACGGTTTGTTACCACATTTGGCAAGCCTGCAAGGCGGCCTACATGCACACCGTATGAACGTGGTGAAGCACCTGGTTTTACTTGGTGCATAAACACAATGTCATTCTCCCATTCCTTCACGGCGACGTGGTAGCAATGAATGTTTGGGGTGTTATCGGCCAGTTGCGTAAGCTCGTGGTAGTGGGTAGCAAACAGGGTGCGGCACTTGATGTTGCGTGAAAGATATTCAACACATGCCCACGCAATTGAAAGGCCATCATAGGTCGCCGTACCACGGCCAATTTCATCCAAAATCACCAAGCTGCGGTTTGAGGCATTGTTCAAAATGGTAGCTGTTTCAACCATCTCAACCATAAAGGTACTTTGGCCGCGGGCAAGGTCATCAGCAGCACCCACGCGTGTAAACACACGGTCAACAACACCAATGGTCGCGCTTTCGGCCGGCACAAAAAGGCCTGCGTGCGCCATAATCGCAATCAAAGCGTTTTGACGCAGGAACGTCGACTTACCCGCCATGTTAGGGCCTGTGAGGAGCCATAAAGCATCGCCTGAAAGATCACAGTCGTTCGGCATAAAAGTTTCAACTGTATTTTCAACTACAGGGTGGCGACCTTTTGAAATCTCAAAGGTGCGGTCATCCGTCATGGTTGGGCGCACGTGCTTGCGTTGGTTCGCAAGATCAGCTGCAGCGGTAAGCACATCAAGTGTGGCAAGGCCGTGGGCAGCTTTAAGAAGTGGGTTCGCTTCAGCACATACTTTTTCAACAAGGTCAGCAAACAGGGTAAGTTCTTTTTCCTGTGCACGTGTTTCAGCTGATGAAAGTTCTTTTTCAAGGTCAATCAACTCAGGCGTTGTAAAGCGCTGCTGGTTGGTTGTGGTCTGACGATGAATGTAGTGGTCAGGTGCTTTATCGGCATGGGTTTTAGTAATTTCGATAAAGTAGCCCCACACCTTGTTGTACTTAATTTTAAGTGATGAAACACCTAAGGCTTCAGCCTCAGCACGTTCCATGTTTTGCAGTGTCTCAAGGCTTGAGTTGTTGAGGTTGCGGTATTTATCAAGCTCGGCATCGTAGCCTGCTTTAATAAAACCACCGTCACGGGCAAGTAAGGGTAGGTCATCTTCAGCAACGGCATTATCAAGCAGTGTTTGTAGCTTTTCAAAGCCGGTGAGGCTTTCACCAATTACGCTTAGTAGGCTTGGTTGTGCCTTAAGCTGCGCCATGCTTGAAAGTAAACTTGGTAGGTTGTTCAGTGATTGACGAATCGCAGCCAAATCACGTGGGCCACCACGGCCAAGGCCGAGGCGTGACAGGGCACGGCTAAGGTCTGGGGTGGTTTTAAGTTGGCTGCGAATATCATCACGCAATTGTTTTTCGTTCAAAAAAGCTTCAACCGCATCTTGGCGGGCGGCAATTTCAGCCTCACGGGTGAGGGGGGCAGTCAGCCATGTTGAAAGCATACGGGCACCTGCTGATGTTACCGTACGGTCAAGGGCATGGAGCAAGCTGCCTTTACGCTCGCCGCGTAGGGTTTCGGTCAGTTCAAGGTTGGTGCGGGTGGCAGGGTCAAGGTGCATATAGCTGTTGCCCACCATTACACGTGGGGGCAGCAGTGCCGCTGTTTTGCTTTTTTGTGTTTGCTCAAGGTAGCCAATAAGGGCACCACAAACGGCACCTTGCACGCGGCTTTCAAAACCAAAGCCATCAAGGGTTGAAACACCAAGGTGCGCCTTTAGGGTGTTTTCAGCTGTACGGCTGTCAAAAATATTTGTGAAAGGATGACTAAAAAGGTGCTGCCAGTTTTGCAAGGCAGGGGTGGTCTCGGCAATTTTTTCATCCACCAAAAGCTCTTTTGGGTTTAGGCGTGCAAGCTCAGCATTAATGGTTTTTGGCGTCACCGAAGTTACCGCAAACTCGCCCGAGCTTAGGTCAAGCCAACCGAGTGACATTTCACCCCCTAGGGTATGCACTGCTGCAAGGTAGTTATGGTTTTTCTCAGGCAGCATGCTGTCTTCGGTAAGAGTACCGCCAGTGTAAAGGCGCACAACATCACGCTTTACAAGAGCCTTGTAGCCGCCACGGGCTTTAGCTTCTTCTGGGGTCTCAACCTGTTCGCACAGGGCAACTTTATGGCCGTTTTCAAGTAGTTTTGCAATGTAACCTTCAGCCGCGTGGAAGGGCACACCACACATAGGGATGCCTTCTTGCTCTTTGCTTGAGCGGCGCTGGGTTAGGGTAATGCTTAGAACTTCAGCTGCGATGATGGCGTCGTCGCCAAAGAGTTCGTAAAAGTCGCCCATACGGTAGAACAACAAGAACCCCTCGTGGCGGTCTTTAATTTCGGTGTATTGCTGCATCATCGGTGTCATTTTCATAGTCACTGACTATACATATTATGGTGCAAAATTGCAACGAATCATAAGGGCTAAAGGCGGTGTACAGGCGATTATTTAATTGCCTAATTGGAAAGGCAGTGGCACAAATAAGGTATGAAAAATTCTCCGTACTTACAGCAGCTCGATATTATGACCCAAGTCACCCGCAAAGCAGGTGAGATTGCCCGTGAATTTCAGGCCAAAGGGTTTAAGCAACTTGATATGAAAGAAAAGGGGGACCCTTTCTTGACTGAGGCTGATATCGCTATTGATACCCACCTTAAAACATCGCTGATGAAAGCCTTCCCTGATTACGGCTGGTACTCAGAAGAAACGAAGCCAACCGAAGAATGCCTCACTAAAGAGTTCTGCTTCGTGGTTGACCCTATCGACGGCACCCGTGACTTTGTTGAACGTAACGGTGAATTTTCAATTTCAGTGGGTTTGATTCATAACGGCAAACCAGTTGTAGGTATTGTTTATGCCCCGATGAAAGACCGCTTTATTTCAGGTGCCAAAGGCACTGGCGTCATGTTGAATGGCGAAGTACAGCCCGCCATTGCCGAGAAAAACGTTGCAGGGTCTGAGGTTGTTGTAAGCCGCAGCGAAACCCGTGCAGGCCTATGGGCACCTTTTGAAGATAAACTGAATATTGGTGTTGTGGGTTCAGCCGCCCACAAAATTGCATTGGTCGCCATTGGCATGGCTGATGCCAACCCAAGCCTAAAGCCTAAAAACTTATGGGATATTTGCGCGGGGCAGTTTTTGGTAGAAGAAGCCGGCGGCCACTTTGTGCAGCTGAACGGTGAAGAGATTGAATACACCGATATTAACTACCGCCTTAAAAACTATGTTGCAGGCCCAAGTAAGGCCTACAACACAGAGTTAATGCAGATTTTAAATTCTAAGTAATCTCACCTAAATCCTAGCCGCGCTCGCGGTAGAATACGTGATCACCCACACGGAAGGCTTCCGTTAGGCGTGGGTTATTACGCATGGCGTTACAGCCATCACTTCGGCATGAAATTGTATGGTATGCCGTAATGTTACTGTACTCAGGCGGAATCCCTTCTTGCTGCACGCGGCGCGCAATTTCAAGCGCACGGGCAAGGGCTTCACGGTCGGTTGCTGCGTCTGTATTTCGGTCATGCGTCCATGAGAATTGTCGCGGTTGCCACACAACACCACATACCGAGCTTGGGTAACTTGGGTGGTTTCGGCGCGCCATGGTTACCATCGCCACAGCTTCTTGACCTGCTTGAGACTCACCACGAGCCTCGTGGTAAATGTTCAGCGCCATGCAGTTAATTTCAGCATCAGGGTCAAGGGCAAGGTTGCCGCCTTCAAGTGGCGCAATAGCACCTGTGCTCTTGAAGCCTGAGTATAGGTTACGCAAATCGCTCAGACCATCGTCAACCAAGTGGTCATACTTGTAGCAGTTGAATGGGTTCGATTTTTGCGAACGTGTATTGTACATCACGCTGTTGCGTGCGCGTGCACCCTGGTTAAGTTCGTCAGTACGTTCAACAAGGTCGCTAATATTACCGGCCAATTCACATGACGATACATAGTCGGTAATCATTGTCGAACGGCGGAATTTTAGTAGTGCGAGCTGACCTTTACCATACTCCCAAAGAGCAGGGTTAATGCCATTCTCGCCATCAGTGCTTTTTGTTGCGAGTGACATTGCCATCTCTTGGGCAACAGAAGTAAATACACCGATTGAAGCCTCATAACTGTACATGTTTGCTAGGCCTGAAATTGAGGCAAGAATGTCGCCCGTTGCCATCATCTCAGGAGGAATTTCACCAATTTCTGCGCGCGCGCTATTTACATCTACAATACCAGCCTTACCAGGCAGCATGGCAAGCTTTACGTAAACTTGTGGGTGCAGGGTTTTGTTAATAAGACAGCTGGCGCTTGCGATAACGCGGGTCCCGATCGTGTTCATGTATTTTTGTAGTTCCACTACAAATGGATCATCAGGTGGCAATGCTGTCAGCGCACTTGCCATAGGAGTAGCACCGCCAGCGCTTACTGTATCTGCAGCGCCTACAGCGTAATCAGGGTCATAGGCTGCGGTGGCGCTACCTGTGAAGAATGGTACGGGGTTAATTTTTTGGCCATTACGTTTTAGCTGCAAGTGCAAGTGAGCACCTGTACCCACACCAGTACTGCCAACATAACCCACAACGGAGCCTTGACGAATAGGCATACCATGGCGCATGCCTGGTGCATAGTTGTGCAAGTGAAGGTACTGTACAATATATGGTGGGCGGCGCATTTCAACCACGTTACCACCACCACCGCCATCATGATATTTAGCAAGAGTGCCATCAATTGCGGCAACAAGCGGTGTATGGCGTGCGTAACCTAAGTCTACACCTCTGTGCATGTTAGAACACCCACGGCAAGGAGGTACGCGTGGGCCAAAGGGGCTTGTCATTTTGCCGCCACGGCTTGCTGGTCTGAAGTCACTTGGGCCGCGACCTGCTACTGGCCATAGCACCGATGATGACCCGCCTGCTGCTGGTACTGCTGCTGGTGGTTCAGGGCTCGGCGTAGGCGTCGGTGTTGGTGTTGGCGTCGGCGTAGGTGTAGGCGTAGGTGTAGGGGTTGCCTCTGCCGGCGGATCCATTGCTGGCTGAACAGGGCCCATATCTGAACCTGTTGAGTTCATGAAGCTTACAATTTGATCGTTCATCCCTGCTTCGAACACACTTACCGAGCATGACTCATTCTGCTGTTGGTCATATACAGTATATAGGTCAGGGATTTCAAAGTCTTCGTTACCGCTACGCAGTTGTCGGCGGGCATAGCTTTGGGCAACTGAAGGTAGGGTCGCCTCAGTGTGCAGGGCTGCTTCCATTGCGGCCGAGTAACCAAACATATCAACAAATTTGGCAGCTTTTTCGATACGCTCTGAAATAACTTCTGCAGCTTCTGCAAATGCAAAGTTACGCAAATCTTGTGGTGTTAAGGCAGGTGGTACTTCTTCACCATCAGCGGCGGCTTCAGTTACTTGTCCTTCTTCATCTTCGCTGGCTTCTTCCTCGTCTTCATCGCCATCTTCTTCATCAGGGTCTTCGACAGGTGTTTCGGTGTCGGCGCCAATCTTTGTGCGCTTGTTTGGGATAAGGGTCACCCAGTCACAGCTAGCATCGTCTTCATCACATAGTTGTTCATGCAGGTCACTGCTCCAGCGAGGGCTAGCAACAACTTGCTCAAGGTAGTTTGATAGAATATCGCGGTCGCTACATTCTTCCATGTTACGGCGCTCATTCACGCAGCGTGACATGGCTTCAGAACGTAGACGTTTGTTAGTGGCATCAGCATATATTTCGTTTGCGTCACAGTTCTTTTGCAGCATGCCAATACGGGCTTGCGCCATACCCTGCATCCCTTCAAGAACTGAAGCCACTTGAGGGTCAGAGAATAGCTGTGTTAGGGCTTCGTTAAACATGCGGGTTTTTGCCGCATTCGCAATATCTTTACTCAGGTCACCAATGTTGCCAATACCACCAAGCTGACCTTCCACAAGGGCGTCAAGGTCAAGGCCACTACAGCCTAGTACACCACCAGCTTCAACGTTACCATTTACATTAATAATGTCGCGGCTTTGTGGGCCGTTGTTGTTGCTAGGCGCTTTTAAAACGGCACCGTAACCATATGAACGGCTGTAATCAACGCCATCAAAGGCCTGTGTTGAGGAGGTTGAGACAAGAAATACGCAGGCGAAAACAGCCAAAAGGACTAGCTTTTGGCTAAAGTTGGCCATATTTGGCACAAACCTGTTAAGGTATTTTTTAAAATTCACCCGTATTTTACCCCTAAGTAAAAGCAATTATTTGACCATTTTGCCTTGTTTTCCCCGAAAATTCCATACGCAAATGGCTAGCCACAAAGGCTACTTCTTATTATTATGGGGATGAAAACAAGAAAAAACTGTCATTTCTTGAAGAAAATTAAAGAAAAAGGCCCTTTATGCCAAATCATCTCAAAGATCAAACAAGCCTATACCTACAGCAACATGCTGAAAACCCCGTAAATTGGCATGTTTGGGGGCCTGAAGCTTTTAAAGAATCTAAGAAGCACAACAAACCTATTTTGCTTTCGGTGGGGTATTCGTCATGCCATTGGTGCCACGTGATGGCCCATGAGTCTTTTGAAGACCCTCAAACAGCCGAATTAATGAACCGGTTTTTTATTAACGTGAAGGTTGATCGTGAAGAGCGCCCCGACGTTGATGCCCTTTACCAAGAAGCCTTGCGCCTGACGGGCCGCGTGGGCGGGTGGCCGCTAACAATGTTTTTGACACCTGATGGCCGTCCGTTTTTTGGGGGTACATACTTCCCCGCTGAAATGGAAGCCGGCGAGCCTAACTTCCGTGAGGTTTTGTGGCAGGTGGCAAACATGTGGCGCCAAAACCCTGATGACGCTTTTGAACAATCAAAAGCCCTTGAGGATGGCCTGAAAAAACTTGCAACCAGCCGCAGTGGCAATATGGATATTGCGCAAGAACGTATTGATGAACTTGCTGAAGATGTGCTGCCCTACCTTGACCCTGACAATGGTGGTTTTGGCCGTGATAATAAATTCCCGAATGTGACAGCGCTCCAGCTGATGTGGCAAACATGGCGCTGCGGCGAGGGGGAGCCTCGTGACCGCCGTTTGATGGCGGCAGGTACTCGCCTGACCCTTGACCATATGTGCCAAGGCGGCATTTATGACCACCTTGGTGGCGGGTTCTTCCGTTACACAATTGAGCCGACGTGGCTTATCCCACATTTTGAAAAAATGCTCTACGATAACGCCCTCATTTTAGACCTACTAGTACAGGTGTGGCGTGAAACACGCAGCCCACTTTATGAGATGCGCATCCGCGAAACTGTAGGATTTTTACTGCGTGACATGACCCTTGAAAATGGTGCCTTTGCTGCAAGCCTTGATGCGGATACCGAAGCAGGTGAGGGCGAATATTACATCTGGTCAGAAAAAGAAATTGATGACCTGCTGGGCGAACAATCTGAACTTTTCAAAAAAGCATATGACGTTTCAGAGCGCGGCAACTTTAAAGGCCAAAACATTTTGAACAAACTGCATGACCTTTACGGTGATATTGCGGATGAAGATGATCTTGCACATTTGCGCCGCAAACTTTTGATGATGCGTGACGAGCGCACCGCCCCAACCCGTGATGATAAATGCCTGACCGATTGGAATGGTTTTGCTATTGCTGCACTAACCGAAGCCGCGATGACATTTGACGAACCGTCATGGCTAACCGCGGCTGAAAAAGCCTATGCTGCTGTGCGTGAGGCATGCCTGAAAGAAAATGGTACAGCTCTCAGCCATAGCTGGTGTGCAGGTCAAGCGCAGCACCAAAGTTACGTAGATGATTATGCCGCTATGATGCACGCTGCCCTCACGCTGCATGAGGCCACAAGCCGTGCTGAATATTTGAAGCATGCCGAAAGTTGGGCCCTATGGCTGGTGGAACATTACGAGGATAGTGCAGGGGGGTTCTTTAAAAATGAAAAAGATAACAAAGACCTTATTACACCCCTCAAAGAAGGGCGTGATGCCGCATGGCCAAGCGCGAACGGTTTGATGGTACAAAACTTTGCCCGACTCTACGGCCTTAGTGGTAACGTGCTGTGGCGTGAGCAAGGGAAACGCGTTTACGGTGCGTTTGCTGAAGAGATAAAAGCCTATGTATTTGGCTATACCAGTATGCTAGCGGGCCAATCAAAATTGCAAAAGTCATTGCAACTGGTTTTGGTGGGGACGCCTGAGGATGCTGAGTTTGAAGCGTTTAAAAAAGCTATTTGGCAAGCGCCACAGCCTAACCGTATTGTGTTGATTTTGCCTGATACAAAACATCTGGGGCCGCTGCATCCTGCTTACGGCAAACAAAAGGTCGACCAAAAGCCGACCCTTTATATTTGTGAAGGTAAGATGTGTGGCAAAGCCATTTCAGATATCACTCTGGCGCAAAAAGCTTTGCAACAATTCTCAGCAATCAAAACACCTGAAAGCGCAACCTCTACTGGGTCTGATACGCCTTCAAGAACTGCATAATCTCTTCGGCGTGTGCTTTCTCTTCTGGTGAAAGGTGAGAAAACTCATTAAAGCCGGGCGCATTTTCATATTCTTTTGGAATATTTAGGCTGTTTAGGCCTTGCTGATTATTTGCCTTAGGCGCAGGTTGTTTGTATGCAGCAGGTTTATATTGACCAACATCAGCCCCTGCACGCACATTTGCTTGATGACGCGCATGGCGCACTCGCTTATGGCGATTACGCAGATACTGATCAGGATCAACCCCAAGGCGGATTGATTTAGGCGCATCTTTTTCATCCTGTGCTTCAGCATCTGATGTTGGCACAAAAAGAGCGCTGCAAAGAACAAGCAGTGCAGCGCCAAGGCTGATTTGAGTTAAAGTTTTGTTTGTCACGAGGCCCCCCTTTGACAATTATTAGTGGGCGTGAAAATCGCTGCCGAGGTAGTGTCGCACACCGCCACCGCCGCCAGATTCACTGTTGGTTGTTACAGGTTGAGTTGTACCTGGTACAGCACCGACATAGCCGCGGTTGTTGCGGTTATCCGCAGCGATAGGTTGGTCTGTCTCCAGTACACGTGTGGGCGTCGTAATAGGTTGGACCGGAAGGTTCTCAGTCTCACGCAAGTCCGCAATAGCATTATGGTATTCGCGGATAAGTGTGGTTTTGTGCTCTTCTAGCTTTTTGATTTGGTTACGCAGATTTGCAATTTGGGTGTTAATGCTCACCACCTTTTGCGAGAAGTCAGCATCGTAAGCCTTCTTTGCTTCAATAGCATCTTCATTAACACGCTCCATAAGGTTGCGTTGACGCAGGTGTGCAATTTCTTCAGGTAAAAACTCTTGTGATTCTTCAAGGATTTGTGCCTGGCGTTCAATAACACGGTCAGCTGCAGGCTCGCTTACTACACGGCGGCGGGCATCAGCTTCACGGCGCTGAATGAGCGAAAGTTCTTCACGGTTGTTTTGCAGCTCACGCACAAGTTCCATACGGCGGTTCTGTGAGCGTGCGGTTGAAAGCTCAGCCTCAAGGGTGGCAATCTCACGCTTGAGTTGGTTTTGTTCCATAGCTTCGGCGTGCGGGGTTGCTACAAAAGCAGCCGTCGCTAAAAGTACGCCTAAAATTAGTTTTGATGTCATCATTACTCTCCCCATTTCCCGATAATGATTGCTTTAGTCGCGACCACCACGGCGCCCTTGGCGTGCGTTTTGGCGGTTATCACGTCGCCCCTGACGTGCTTCTTGACGGTCACCACGGCGGTCCTGACGGGCCCCTTGGCGATCACCACGGCGATCTTGACGGGCATCCTGTCGGTCGCCTCGTTTATCTTTGCGCATGTCTTGGCGGTCACCGCGACGCTCTTGGCGCATCTCTCGGTGGTCTTCACGTCTATCGTGGCGCATATCACGGTGTTCTTCGCGGCGCTGCATGCGTTCTTCATGACGGGCATCGCGGCGGTCATGTGCCTCTTCACGACGGGCCTGCGCGTCTTCTACGCGTTCTTCGCGTAGTTCGCGGCGTTCCTCGCGGCGTTGTTCAAATTCATCAATGCGGTCTTCGCGGGCTTCGGCACGTTGCGCAAAGCGCTCACGCTGTTGTTGCAGGCGTTCGCGCTGCACATCAACAGGGTCGTTCTGGGCTGAAGCCTCAACGGCCGCACCAATAGCGAGTGTGAAAATAAAAAGTGGTAGAGCGTATGTGTATTTTTTTAGCATCGTCGAAATGAGCCCTTTACTGAAAAGGTTATAATTCACGGAAAATCCCCAAATGTGACACGTCTTAATAAGTACTAGAGTGGCAACGTTTTCTTATAGGGGGCTGCAAAAACAAATTAACTGACAAAACTTCTAGGCGAAGTTGTGAAGAGATTGGGCTACTCAGCCGAAGCGGGCTGAATTTGCTCAGGGTGGGTGACGCGAATAAGCATACCGTTCACTGGTTTTAGGTGACCACGCACAATGATGGGCTTGTCGATAAAGGCAATAAGGGGTTCTACACCTTCAGCTTTAAACAGTTTTTGTGCTGCTGGTGGAATTTCAATAGTGAAGTCGGTGCGCCAGTCATCGCCATAGTTAAGGTAAATAACGCCTTTAACTTTTGCGGCTTTAATAGGGGTGCCTTTAACAAGCTGAAATTTGCCAGCTTGGTATTTATCAGGCACGGGCACAGCCTCTAAAATTTGCCAGCGGCGTTGCTGCCAAAGGCCTTTGCCCGCATGGCGCGCCTGCGTTTCAGCATTTAGCAATTCATCAATATGGCTACGGTTGTCGGGGAAGGTATAAACGTGGGCATAGCCTTCTTCGACCATTTGTTTATTCACCCATGTGCCATCGTCCAAGTAAACGTGTGCCAGTAAACGGCCGTAACGGTCGTGGTCATTTTCATCAAACTTGAGGGTAACGTTTTTACCTTTAGGCAAAATCTTTTTAGCGTACTCGGTTGCGGCATAGGCGCCTTCTTCAGCGGGGTTTGCATCACGCTTTTTTTCTGGGGTGTTAATACCAAGCAAACGTATGTGCTGACCTTCACGAGTAATGAAGGTATCGCCATCGATAACACTACCCACTTGTGTTTCGATAGGGCGAAGCACATCAGCATAGGCAGCGAAAGGTGTTGTATTAAGAACAACGAGGGCAAGGAATGTGAGTAAATAGCGCATGTTTTTAATGGTAGCCTATTCCCCCGTGTGAGACTAGGTGTTAAAATACAAAAATAGCGTAACAGCTAAATAAAAGAATAAGGAAATACCATGACCACATATCGCGTTTTTGCTGAAAAAGAGGGTGATGCAGCCCTTGCTGCAACTCTGATTGCTCGTACCTACATGGATATGGGCGCAAAAATGATTAAGATGACAGGCCAGCTGCGCGGTCTGCCAAATGCTGATTCAAAATATGGTATGATGATTGCCAATGAAAAAGATGAAGCCGTAGGTTACGCTATGGTAACGCCCCTTAAAGTGGGTGACGCTGAGAATGCAGCCCTTCTGCTTGCACCACTGGCGTATGATACCTTCCGTGATGATGTTCACCCGAATGATATTCTTGAGATTGTTCTAGGTTACGCAAAAGACCTAGGCTTCCGTTATGTAATGATGCACGCTGACCCAGAAGCCCACGAAGGCTTTGGCTTTGTTGATGCCGATACATTGGGCGTTAGCAGCGATGTGCGTTACCCCAACAGTGTTTTGCTTGTGAAAGACTTTGGCGAAGGCCAGCCGCAAGCCATTAGCGGTAAAGTGATTTACCCACCATTTGTGAGCTAATTTAAAAGCTAAGTTTAGCGCATAAGAAAAACCCCCATGCCTCAGCATGGGGGTTTTCTGTTTCGTTATGTGCTGCGATTACAGACGGGTGTTTTCGTCTGCATCATCGGCCACGGTGTTGATGGTGTCATCCGCCTTCGGGGCAGACTTTGCCTCCACGTATGCCTTGCGGCGCGGGCTGCCCATCATCGGGTAGGCGTAGTCATCACGCTTGCCGAAAAGCACCTTGCAGGCGGCAATCACAGGCATCAGGTAAAAAACAACCTGCGCCAGCAACAGCACCACCAGAACAGGTACCGTAATCACCGGATAACTCATTGCGCCAATGATGGCGGCGAACATGGCGACGAACATCACCACCGAGGTGATGAGCTGGAAGCGCACAACTTCGCGCAGCTGGTGATTGAGGTAGGCATTCTTTTCTTCACGGGCCGCCAAAAGCAGCACCAGCGGGATCAGAACGTTGAGGAACGGAATGCCGAAAATCGACACTTCAAAGAACGCCAGCAGCATAGCGGCCACGTGGGCAAAGGCTGCAAGGCGACGGTCGCCATTGGTTGGCGAAGTGGTGGTCGTGCTCATAAGAGCTCCTTAGTCAGGGGAGAGAAAATAATAAAGAGTGAAAACGTGAAAGAAAATAATATGTAACCCCAATATAGTCACCTAATTGGGGGCATACAAGTGTTTTATCGGTATGTAATGAAAGGGTTACTTCTTCTCAAGCGGTGTTTCGCGCATCAACAAAATCGCAATACGACGGTTACGGGCACTTGTTGGGTCAGCCGGAACCAATAGTTCTTTATCTGCTTTACCTGTGATGCGGAACAGACGCTCTTGTGCGATACCAGCTTGTTCTAGCACGCGGCGACTAGCGTTCGCACGGTCGGCTGAAAGTTCCCAGTTGGTAAAGGTTGCACCTGGGCGGTATGGCGTGGCATCGGTATGGCCTGCAATGGCAATCTTGTTTGGCAGTTTCTTAACCACCTGTGCTACTAGCGTGAGCAGCTTACGGGTATGGTCGTACATTTCAGCGCTACCAAGTGGGAACATAGGCTTACTCTCTTGGTCAACAATCTGAATACGTAGGCCTTCAGGGGTACGGTCAATCAGCAGGCTTTCTTTCAGGCCTGCAATTTCAGGGGTAGATTCAATGGCCTTGTTAAGCTCTTCTTCAGCTTCTTCAAACTGTAATTCTTCGGCCTCGGCAACAACACGTTCGGCTTCGCTCTTATCCATCTCACGCTCGGTACTTGAGTCTGATGGGTCGCCGTTGCTATCGGCTGAAACGGGGTGATCAACCATAAAGCCAAAGGGGTTATTACTATCCATTTTTGAATCATTCTCAAAGGCAGACTGGCCACCAAATACGCCTGAGCCACCACTACTTGGGCTCACAGCTACAGTGGGCGAGAAGTACTCGGCAATACCTTCTTTTTGTTCGTCAGTGGTCACGTTCAATAGCCATAGGAGGAGGAAGAACGCCATCATCGCAGTCACAAAGTCAGCGTAGGCAACTTTCCATGCCCCGCCATGGTGACCGTGGCCACCCTTTTTGATTTTTTTAATAATAATCGGCTGTAAATTACCGACCTTATTTTGTGACTCGTTTTCTGCCATAAATAGCGCGTCCTTTTTTAGCTATTATTCAGCTGGTGCGTTGGCAATGGCCTCTTCAACTTCGTAAAAGTCAGGGCGCATATCATGGAAAATATTCTTACGGGCGAACTCAATAGCAATTTGCGGGGCATGACCATGCATAAAGGCCAGGAGGCCAACCTTAATGGTACGCATGTAGCGTGTGTCATGGTCGTACAGGGCTGCAAGTGACTGACCCATTGGGCCAATAAAGCCGTATGAAATCCATACACCAAGGAAGGTACCCACAAGCGCACCACCAATAAGCTTACCTAGAACCTCAGGGGGTTCAGAAATCGCACCCATAGTTTTAATAACACCCAATACCGCAGCCACAATACCCAAAGCAGGCATACCATCAGCCACTGTTGTTACAGCGCCTGAAATTTGGTGGCTTTCTTCGTGGTGGGTTTCAATCTCTTGGTCCATAAGGTCTTCAAGTTGGTGTGGGCTGTTGGTCCCCATGGTAATCAAACGTAGGTAATCACAAAAGAACACCACTGCATGGTGGTTGCCGTAAAAACTTGGGAATTTTTTAAAGAACTCACTGTCGTGTGGGTTTTCAACGTGGGCTTCAAGGGCAAGAACACCCTTGGCACGGGCCATTTTAAAGGTGGCAAAAAGCATCACCAAAAGCTCAAGGTATACGGCTTTGGTGTAGTTACGGCCTTTAAGTAGGTCTTTAAAGCCGCCAAGTACTTTGATGATAAGGTCTTTCGGGTTGGCAATAATAAAGGCACCAAGCGCCGCACCACAAATAATCACAACCTCAAACGGTTGGTTAAGAACGGCAAGTTTACCACCCATAGCAACGTAGCCACCAAGCACACACGCTACAACAACAATAGAACCGACAATGAAAAACATAAGGCGATGACCTTTTAAAACTTATTATTATTAGTCCTAGAATAGCAAGAGCCGTGCCACATGCAAGTTTTCACGTATATACATAAGTCGTAGTGGCCCTTGTTGTTGCACGAAAGGCACAAAAAAACCCCTGCTAAAGCAGAGGTTTTTTGAATTTTAAGCCGGTAAGAATTTATTTCTTACTTTCTGGGCTTAGCATCATGTTCATTTGGCGGCCTTCCATGCGTGGAGGGTTATCCACCTTAGAAGTTTCTTCCATATCTTTAATGATGCGCTGAAGCTGGTCCATACCAAGTTGTTGGTTGGCAAGCTCACGGCCACGGAAACGTACAGTTACCTTAACTTTATCGCCTTTATCGATGAACTGGCGAATTTTCTTAAGCTTAACTTGGTAGTCATGCTCTTCGGTACCTGGGCGAAGGGTAATTTCCTTCACGGTTGTGGTGTGTTGCTTTTTCTTAGCAGCGTTTTGTTTTTTCTGCTCTTCAAAGCGGAACTTACCGTAGTCAATAATTTTACAAACTGGGGGTTCAGCATTTGGCACAACTTCAACAAGGTCTAGGCCTGCTTTTTCGGCACGGTCTAGTGCTTGTTCAACTGGAACTACGCCTACTTGTTCGCCGTTTTCGTCAATCAGACGTACTTCGTTGGCTGTAACTTCTTCGTTTAGTCGGTGTTCGTTTTTCTTCGGACGGCGCTGTTGTTGGCCGCGTGCAAATTGCTGGTTAATGGTATTACCCTTTTATCATTTTAGTTTGTATGCTCGTTATATATTGTGTCGCTTTGGTTAATTTAAAAGCCACACACTTATATAACGCTTAAGTTAGGTCAAAAGTGCCCTAATTTCTTAATAAAATCAAGCTGCGTTCGCTTGTTTGCCCTGTGGCGGTAGTGCTTTTGTAGCAATCTCCTGTTGCAACATAGCAATAAACTCAGCCTGAGAGACTGTAGTCTGCGCTTGGCTACCTAGGCGGCGGTACGTCACGTTGCCTGAGGCAATTTCCTTATCACCAAGTACTGCAATGTACGGCACCTTTTGGTGGCTGTGCTCACGGATTTTGTAGCTTACTTTCTCGTTACGTAGGTCTGATGATGCCTCAAGGCCAGCCTTGCGTAGTTCGGCTACAAACTTCTCAACCTCTGGGTTTTGGCTGTTGGTAATGCCTGTTGCAACAACTTGCATTGGCGCTAGCCATAGAGGGAAGTGGCCTTCAAAGTTTTCAATCAAAATACCTGTAAAGCGCTCAAGCGAGCCAAGCAATGCACGGTGAATCATAATCGGGTGCTGCTTGTTGCCTTCGGTATCAGTGTAGGTGGCGTCTAGGCGCACAGGTAGGTTGAAGTCTAGCTGTACGGTGCCACACTGCCAGTCACGGCCGATCGCATCACGGAGAACAAACTCAAGTTTAGGGCCATAGAAGGCACCTTCACCTGGGTTAAGAACCCACTCAAGGTTCGCGGCTGCGCAAGCATTACGTAGGGCCTGTTCGGCATTGTCCCAAACATCATCGCTACCAACGCGCATTTCTGGACGGTCAGAGAATTTGACGAAAATATCGTCAAAGCCAAAGTCTTTGTAAATTGATTTAATCAACTCACATAGCACCACAACTTCGCTTTCGATCTGCTCAGGGGTACAGAAGATGTGGGCATCGTCTTGAGTCATGCTGGTTACACGCATAAGGCCGTGCAATGCACCGTGTGCTTCGTTACGCATGCAGGTGCCAAACTCACTCATACGGAGTGGTAGGTCACGGTAGCTCTTGTTACCTGTGTTGAAAATTTGTACGTGGCAAGGGCAGTTCATTGGCTTCATAGCGAACATGCGGTTTTTCTCTTCATCTTTAACGATGAACATGTTCTCGGTACCAAACTTATCCCAGTGGCCAGATTTTTTGTACATATCGCTGTTAATCAGCTGTGGGGTGTTTACTTCTTCGTAGCCAGTTGAAAGCAATTGGTCACGGATGTATTCCTGCAGCTTACGGAAGATATGCCAGCCTTTGTGGTGCCAGAAAATTTGACCCGGTGCATCTTCTTGTAGGTGGAAGAGGTCAAGCTCTTTACCTAGTTTGCGGTGGTCACGCTTTTCAGCTTCTTCTAGGCGAACAAGGTACTTTTTAAGCTCCTTTTCATTTTCCCAAGCGGTGCCGTAAATACGGGTTAGCATTTCGTTGTCGCTGTTACCGCGCCAGTAAGCGCCTGCAAGTTTTAGCAGTTTAAAACCATGGCCAGCTTTTTTGGTGCTTGGCAGGTGCGGGCCGCGGCAAAGGTCCATAAAGCCTGTTTTCTCATCGCCTTGACGGTAAAGCGAGATTGTTTCTGTTTCAGGTAGGTCAGAGATAATCTCAGCCTTGTAGTCTTCGCCAATGTCTTTGAAGTATTTAATCGCGTCATTACGGTCCCAAACGTGGCGGGTAACTTCAAGGTCTTCGTCCACGATGTCGTGCATGCGTTTTTCAATTTTCTCGAGGTCATCTGACGAAATTGGCTTCGGGAATGACACATCGTAATAGAAGCCATGCTCAATAACAGGGCCAATGGTAATCTGAGCCTTCGGGTAAATTTCCTTCACGGCTTGAGCCAAAATGTGGGCTGTTGAGTGGCGCAGCACTTCTAGGCCTTCAGGTTGGCGGGCTGTGAGGATGCTCACTTTGGCATCATTCTCGATGGTGCTTGAAAGGTCCGTCTCTTTACCGTCCACAACGATGGCAAGGGCCGCTTTCGCTAGACCTGCGCCAATACTTTCAGCAAACTCGAAGCCTGTGATGGCTTTATCGAACTGTTTTTTGCTGCCGTCGGGCAAAGTGATGGTAACCATTTAAAACACCTATTTTTATATAAATTAAACTTTAGGAAAGTATTGTGACCGATTACCCCTAAAAATCAAGGCTGTAAAGCCAAAAAAGGGGCGTTTTTCGGGTTTTTTTAGTTTGGACTCACAGTAAAGGTAAGGGTACCTGTATATGTGCCAGGAGGAACGTTAACCATATCTGATTGAAGTAGGCGAACGCGAAGGCGCTGGTTGTCGGACCCGCCGCAGTCGGCAGGTGCCGAATTATCAGCCCCGCCAAGGTTTGTTGCGGTAACGCCAGGGGTAAGGTCAACGGCTTTAACACGTACACGGTTAATGGTTAGGGTGTTGCCCATACCATCGTTAAGTTCAAATGCACCACCTGGCCCATCGCCGTTGGCAACAACGTCCCATCGGCGGTTGCCTGCATCTTTATAAACACAAAAAAAGTCATTGTTTTGTAAGTTACCATCACCAGGAATCCAGCTGCCATAGTCGATATCTTCGGCGTTGAAGGCCTGAATATTTTGCGCATATACGTCAAGCGGAGCGCTTGCTACAAGAAAAAGGAATAGTGTTGTAAATATCTTTAATCGCATTCTTAAAAAATAGCTTGTTTGTTATTTAAAGTCATTATTTTGTTGCGGTGCAGTGTGTTTAAGCCATATTTTTATGTGTGATGAAGGCATTTATACTACTTTTCTCAGCTTTATTAGGGAACATGGCTGCGCCATATGCGGGAGCTGTTGTTCAAGGCACTCTTGGTGCCACCTCAACATTTATGATTAACTTGGAAGTCGAAATTTTCCGGCGTGTTCGCGTGTTTCGGCTGACTGATATTAACTTGGGAACATTTGATTTCTCTCAGCCGGCCCAGTCTGCTCAGGATTTATTCTGTGTGCATGATAGCGGTGCGGCAAGTGGTTACACCTATAATATTACGTTTAACGGAACAAATACACCGGGTGCGTTTGAATTGGATTCAGCTGGAAACACCATTGCTTATGAGGTTGCGTTTGATGACACCAACACGGGGTCAGGCCTTGTGCCGGTTATGGCGGGTGTGCCAATTAGTGGAAATACAAACCCTTCACCTAATACAGGGAACTGCACCCCTACAGGTGCTGCTGATAATGCGATGGTACGAGTAACAGTTTTGAATAGTGCCGCAACAGGAGCCCCTGCTGGAAGTTATTCCGATGTTCTTTCTATTACTGTTGCGCCAGACCCATAGTCAGTATTTTATCTAAGCCAATTTAAAAAGTATTATGGGCTAACAGTGACATCAATATAACCTGTGTAGGTACCAGCTGGTACGCCATCAAGGTTGGCCCCCGTCATTTCAATCCTAAGGTCTTGGTTGTCTGTGCCGTTGCAATCTAGAGGGGCGTTATTATCAGCTTGGTTGGCACTATTTGAAACACCTGCTGTATATGTTGGGTTTGGTAGGCGGCGCACTGTAAAGGGTATGGTGTTGCCGGCCCCATCTGTAATGGTGAAGGCACCACCTGCACCACTGCCGTTGATGGTACCATTCCAGTTTTTGTTACCAGCTGATTTACCAACGCAAAAAGCTTGGGTTTGCTGCTTTGTTCCGCTTCCTGCAACGTGGGTACCGAAGTTATAATCGTCCATCCCAGTAATAATCACGTTTTGGGCGTAGGCTGAGGGTGTCAGGGCAAAACCAACAGTGGCACACATAAACAACATAGCTAATGTAAAAGGTAGGGCGCGCATCATAAGGTCCGTTCTTAGTTGTAATTAGCTGTGATATAGTTTCATCAGTCAGTGTATTGGCTTAATGCTTATGGTAACACAGGAAAATAAAAAGTGGCATTCCGTACAGGTTTATTCAGTGTCTTTTTTGTCGCAACTTCTGCACTAGGGGTTGGGGCTGGTTATGTTGCGCATGCCGCAACTGATGGTACATTGGGCCCAACCTCAACGGGGCGCTCAAACATTATCATTACCGTTCAGCGCGAAATGCGCGTGAACAATATTAACGATATTCCACTCGGTACTTTTGACGCCGCAACCTCGCCGCTGACAGGGTTTGACCCTCTTTGTGTTTACGATAATGGCCTTGGCGGCTACCAAGTAACCCTTTCAAGCGCAAATGGCGTTGGCCAGTTTCAGATGGAAAATGGCACCAGCGTTGTGACCTATTCGGTTGAGTATGATGACTCTGGCACTGGCGCTAACTATGTTGCTGCCACTGAAGGTGTGCCGATTACAACACGTGCGAATGCCGCCACAACCAATGACTCATGTGTGACATTGGGCGCTGATAATGCTCGTATTCGTGTGCGTGTAACCAATGCAGATGTATCAGGCTCTAGCAGTAACGGGCTACATACCGATACCTTGAGCGTTGTGATTGCACCAAGCCCATAGTAAAGGCTCAAAAAACCTTTGATGACAGGGGTTTAAAAGCATTTTAAGAATGCTTATATGTATATCAATATAAAAACAAAATTAAAGAAATAGGTTGATGAGCACACATTTCAGGCTAGGGATGGCCATTTTTTGGGGGATTATTTTAAGTTTTGTAGCTGTTGAGTCAGCACTTGCCTGCAACCCAGAGACTGAACCATGTCATGTTATTTTTACGTTAGATGAAGCCAACAATATGGTTTTGCAAACCGTTGAAGATTCTAACCGCACCGAGGGCATTTTGCGCCTTACGCTGAACCAGGCCGAAAAGGCGGCGACTGGCCCTGTGACCACGCATAATATTCTGAAGCCTGCCGAAGGCATGCAATCAAACGACGAATTTGCCGAAACCATTAAGCGCCTTGCGGCTATTCCTGGTTTGCACTTCTTGGCAGACCCTGCTGCAGCTGAAAAAGCAGCTAAAACAGCCAGCGGCCCAGCGGGCGAGGCGATGGCCTTAAGCGGTGCAGCGACAGGCCACAACAAAGTGTGTGCTCAAATGCACTTGGTGATGAAAGCCACTTTGGCTGATGCTTCAAACACAGCTTTTGACCCTGCCCGTGACTACATTACGGCACGCGAGGTTGTGCAGGCTTGCGGCAAACAAGCCGGTGCGAAGATGATCCAGTGGTATGAGGGTGAGCAGGTTCGCCAGCAGGCAAGCTTCTAAGTCTTTTGTTAAGAAAATATTGCCTGAATAATCGAGCCTTTAAAGGCACCAAAAATCGCAAACTTAATATCTAAGTAGATGCCCATCGTCATGATGGTGCAGAGCAATGCTAATGAAACCACAGTTGCAATCACCCACAGTGAGTTATCGCGTGTGGTGCCTTTGCTTGTGGTGCGCAGCGGGCGTGAAGCACGCATGAGGATGAAAATCCAGAACAAGAAAACTAGCAGGCCAATGGTGGTGTCTTCCACGAACACCAAAATAGCTGTAGCGAATGAATCGTTGTAATGTGCAACGGTTTCTTGAAGATTACCTTTCATCTTAGCGGCCTTCCATACGGTTCATGTATTGTGGCGGCGCTGAGGTGTAGGGGATGCACTCGGTGTGGTAGTAGTTTTCATCAACACCGTTTACGGCAACAATACGTTTGCTTTGGTCGGTGTGGGCAGCTTCTTCGCATGACTCGCGGATTTCACGCGCATAGCGGGCGTGGTTGCTTTCAGGGCCCCAAGTGCGGGCATCGTCCCATTCAAAAGCAGGCGAGCACCCCTGCAAAAGCAGCGGCGTTGTGGCCAGTAGCATGTAGAAAACAATTAAAAATTTAGGCATGTGTGCTCTTTAAAAATTCAACTCTTAGCTACTAGCGTGGCGAATTTGGTCGTAAAAAGCAAATAGTTCCGTACAGACGGCGGCGGTTGTGTAGTGTTCTTTGCAATGCCTTGTTGCAGTTGTGCCCATTTTTTGGAGGCGCGTCATGTCGGTAGTGGCGTCTTTTAAAACAAGGCTTAGCTTGTTGGCGGCCGTTTCAGGGTTTTCAAGGTTCACAAGCCAGCCAGTTTTACCCGAGTCTACAACCTCGGCACGGTTACTTGGTGAGTGCACAACAACGGCTTTACCCATGGCTTGTGCATTCACAACGCTTTGGGCTTCGGCGTCTGGGTTGTTATTAGGGAAAACCACAACATCACACGCCGATAAAACATTTTTCATAGCGTTGCTATCGGTCGGTTTATCGATAAACAAAACCTCTTTACTAATGCCTAGTGCTTCAATGCGCTTCCAAAGGTCAGTAAACAGGGCTTGTTGTTCCGTGTAGTTGGCGCAAATAATCGCTTTAAACGGTATCTTTTTCATCAGGCCAAAGGCTTCGATAAGGTGGCGATAGCCATTTTCTTCACGTAGAGGCTCGGTCACCAAAATCACGCTGGTGGCTGTGGGCACGTCCCATTCGGCCCAAAGGCCATCAACTGCATCGGCGTCAATGTTCTTATTATGCAAGTCAACAGGGTCATAGCTTGGAGGCAAAATATGGACGCCCTTGAGCCCTACTTTTTTAGCCATGTAAAGGCTTGGTGCAACAATACCGTATGACTTACGCAATACGCGATTTGGCGTTTCGGTTGTATTGGCGCTCACCACTACAGGCACGCCGCTAAACTTACTGGCCCAAAGCGCTACCGGAATGGTGCGGGCATCGTGGGCGTGAATCATATCGATGCCATTTTCTTTAATGTGTGCTGCAAGCTTGTAGCCTTCAACAGGTGCTTTTAAGGCTGAGCTTGGTGTATCAAACGGGCTAGGAATATGCATGCCACCCACACGAAGAAGCTTTTCAAGGTAGGGAGTTGCTGAGCTAGACTCGGCACAGGCCACATAACTCATGTGGTTATGTTCAGTGGCGTACTGGGCAATTTGCAGCATTTGATACCCATGGCCATCTAGAGTGGCACAGGTGTGCAAAACTTTAAGCCCTATGCCTTTTTGAGGGTCTTTCTGGGGGCTTTGAGGCTGCTGCTGTTCAGGTTGTTCGCTCACGTGGGTAACCTAGATGATTTTTATTTTTTAGTGTAGGCTATGGGTGTTCTTAAAATAAAAACAAGATAAAGCCTTTTTACGATGACAGAGCATACAGCAAACACCTTCACCTTGGCAATTAGCGAGAAGGGCAGCAAAAAAGATTATAAAGTGGTTTATGAGTCTATTCCGCAAACTCAAGGCCGCAGTAAACCAGCTGTATTATTTTTGCATGGCTTGCACTCTGACCGCCTAGGCGGGAAGATTGAAACAGGCAAAGCGTGGTGCGCTAAAAACGGTATTGATTTTGCGACACTAGACTACCCTTGCCATGGCGACTCTGACGGTGAGTTTATTGATTTTACTATTACGCACGCCCTAGAAGCGGCAACCCACCTTATCGAAAATATTCTTAAAAAGCCTGTTGTGGTGGTCGGCAGCTCAACAGGTGGTTGGCTTACATTGCTATTGGCAAAAGCCCTGCCTAATAAAGTTAAGGGCATTGTGAGCGTTGCTAACGCCTGCGATTTTACCGAAGAGCTTTACTGGAAACCCTTATCTGAAGCTGAGCAAAAAGACTGGGAAGCAAAAGGCTATAAGGCTGAACCTTCATGGGATGGCAGCGAATGGCACATTGGGTTTGAGCTTATCCGTGATGGCCGCACACACCTATTGATGGATAAACACCTAGATAAAATTAAATGCCCTGTACGCCTCCTGCATGGAACGGCCGATGACGCTGTGCCGTGGCAAACTTCAGTGCAAGTGGCCGAGCAGTTGGGCGGTGACGATGTTGAAGTCCGCATTTTCCCCCATGCGAACCACCGTTTTAGCGAACCTCAAAACCTTGATGCCCTGCGCGCAGCACTTGAAACACTGCCTGTTTGGGAATAACGAGAAGGCACAATAAATAACAAAAAGCCCCGAGTTGCCTCGGGGCTTTTTAATGCTGTAAGCGGCTACTATTTAAGAGCGGCTTTAGCTTGCTTCACAATAGCTTCGAACGCTGTTGAGTCGTTCATAGCGATGTGTGCTAGTACCTTACGGTCAACATCAATCTCAGCTTTTTTCAGGCCGTTCATGAATGTTGAGTAGCTCATGCCTTGCTCACGCACGGCAGCGTTGATACGTACGATCCATAGTGAACGGAATTCACGTTTCTTCGTACGACGGTCGCGGTAAGCGTACTGTAGTGATTTTTCAACAGCTTGCTTCGCAACGCGGATTGTGTTTTTACGGCGACCACGGAAACCCTTGGCAGCTTTGATAACTTTTTTGTGTGCTTGGCGGCGTACTACGCCAGTTTTAACGCGTGACATACTTTATACCCTTTATCTTGAATTACTTGGCGTAAGGAAGCATGCGCTTGATGCGTGGAGCATCGGCATCGCTTACTAGTGTTGTGCCTGCAAGGCTGCCAGCTTTTTGGCCCATCTTGCTTAGTTCGTGGCTGTGGTATGCTTGTGCACGCTTGATTTTGCCGTTTGGCGTTACTTTAAAACGCTTAGCAGCAGAACGCTTGGTCTTCATTTTTGGCATGTGCCTATCCTTTCATTTCTAGCGTTGGTCTTGGGTAGAACCCCAAAACAACACCGTTGTTTAGAGCGGGCAGCAGAGGCGGGTTGGGGCGCTTATCCAGCGCCGCAGCCACTTTAAGGGCGAAAGGTTCGTTGTTTGAACTGGTAACCCTATAAGCCAAAACTGCACTATAGGGAGGCATATTTACGTGATTTATCAGGTCTGTGCAACAAAAAAAGGCAAAAAAAGCTAAATAAATCAGGGGAAAACCCAATAAAAAGACCGGCTTACACAAAGGTAAGCCGGTCAGGGGAACGTTAAGGGGTATTAAAGCCGATAGAGGCTAGTGCCCCGGGCCGAAGAGCGAATCACCCATGCGGCTCAGCAGGCGGCGGGCCTTGTGGCGGCTGGCCACCAGCTTGACGGCGGTAATCAGCGTATCGATACGGCCTTCAAGCAGCTTGTAATGGCGGCGCTCATCTTCGGAGAGGTCATTATCGACCGCAGCTTCGTGCAGTTGGGTGCGAATGTCCTCAAGGGTTTCGCAGAATTGGCCGATGGCCATGACCTTGCGCTCGGAATTATCTTGCCGGCGGTAAAAACCATATTCACCGAAGACCGACTCGGTCGAGTGCTGGGTGCCGATGGCATCAAGTGCGACAATCGCCTCGTTGAGGGTGCCGACTTGTGCGGGGGAAAGTTTGAAATTTGCCATGGGCAATACATCCTTCTTGTTTTTTACGGAATAAAATCAGAGGAAAATAAGAATTATAAAAATGAATGAAGATATGAATGAGCAGGGTTTATGCGGCATATGACACAAAAAATCAACCCCCTTTTATGTAAAAGGGGGCGAATTTATAAAGTTTTTAGCTTTTAGGCGGTTTAAGAGTGGTTTCTAGGCCTTAAATGCCTTTGGAAGCGATAAAGTGTTCATCAGGTTGCCAAGGTATTGGCGCTGTTGTTGGCGTGGTACGACGGCATCAATCATACCGTTTTCAAGCAGGTACTCAGCTGTTTGGAAGCCTTCAGGCAAGGTTGCACCAATAGTTTGCTGGATAACACGTGGGCCAGCAAAACCAATAAGGGCACGAGGCTCGGCCAAGGTAAAGTCAGCCTGCATGGCAAAACTTGCAGTTACACCACCTGTTGTTGGGTTGGTCAGCATAACAAAGTAAGGGATGCCAGCTTCTTTAAGTTTAAGGAGCGCAGCTGATGTACGGGCCATTTGCATCAGCGACAAAATGCCCTCTTGCATACGGGCACCGCCTGAGGCTGCAACAAGCAGTAGCGGTTGTTTTTTCTCGTAGGCAATTTCAGCAGCGTTAATAATGCCGTTACCAGTGGCTGTACCCATTGAGCCTGCCATAAAGTCAAAATCCATCAGGCAAAGGGTGAGGGGGTAGCCTTCAATTTTGCCGTTCCCTACAACAATACCATCACGGCGGCCACGATCACGGCGGGCAACACGCAAACGGTCAGAGTATGACTTACGGTCTTTAAATTTAAGGTGGTCGGCTTTAAGGTGTGGTTGCTCAACTTCAGACCATGTGCCCTCATCAAGAAGGTGCTCAAGGCGTTGCTCAACTGAAAATTTTAGGTGGTGTCCGCAGCCGTTACATACACGGGCTGAAATCTCAAGATCTTTGCCGTAAAGCATGTCGCCACAGCCGGGGCATTTTTCCCAGATATTGCTTGGCATATCGCGTTTGGTTTTAGTCGCGATTTTGGGGCGGATGATGTTCTTTAACCAACTCATTAACTTAACCTTTAGGTTTTTTAGTAGGGGTCTCTTTATAAACTGCGCGGCTTGCGGCGTCAAAAACAAAAAGCGAATGGCCACAGCGCCCTTGTTATAGGTGTGGCCTTATGGAAATACAAGCTTGGGCTCTGTTTAAGGGTGGCAGGTGCGTGCTTTTCTATGTTTTTACTGGTTTTTTAGGTGGGTTTGGGGTTAAATAACCACCAGAATTTAAACCAACAAGAGGTCTATACAAATGGCTGTTCATAAAGTGCCTGCAGGTAAAGATGTACCAAACGACGTAAACGTTATCATCGAAATTCCTGCCCAGCAGATTCACATTAAATACGAAATCGACAAAGACTCAGGCGAGCTAGTGGTTGACCGCTTTATGCCAACACCAATGTTTATGCCATGTCACTACGGCTACGTGCCACACACCCTAGGTGAAGACGGTGACCCGATTGACGCTTTGTTGGTAACAGACATCCCTGTAGTGCCACGTTGTGTTGTACGTGCCCGCCCTGTAGCTGTTCTTGAAATGGAAGACGAATCAGGCGTAGATGCTAAAATCGTATGTGTACCACACGAAAAACTAGATGCCCGCTTTAAAGACATTAAAGACATGGCCGACCTAGACAAATTTGACTCAATGCTACGTGATCGTATTCGTCACTTCTACGAAAACTACAAAGCACTTGAGCCAGGCAAATGGGTGAAAGTTTCTAACTGGGCTGATGCTGCTCGCGCAAAAGAAATGATTGTTGAAGCAATCAAGCGTGAAGAAGACGGTAAGGCTGCGTAAGCTTGGCTGCTTAAGTTAGCTTAAGTACTAAAAAGGCTCCCGGGTTTTATCCCTCGGGAGCCTTTTTTAATGGTGTGTTAAAAGCTTATTGGTTTTTAGACATCAGCTTTTTAACTTGTTTGGCTTTGGTGTTTAACGCTGAAAGAACAACGCCAATTGTAAACCCAATCGCCACAGCGCCAATAAGCACTAGGTACGCTTTGGTGGTGTAGTCAGCGCCGGCTACAGTAAATGTAAGCGGCTGACGGTTTTCGAAGCTGAACAGCACACCAATGGCCACAAATAGGGCGAAAAGAATGCGGTTAAGCCAAACGAAAAGCACCGTGCGTTATTCCTTTAACTTACTTGTTTAGACGCTCTTTAAGCTCACGGCCCATTTTGAAAAATGGTGTGCGCTTAGCAGGGACTTCAACAGATTCGCCAGTACGTGGGTTACGGCCAGTACGTGATTGACGCTCGCGCACAGAAAATGCACCCAAGCCACGTAGTTCAACACGATCGCCACGAGTTAGCGCGCCTGAAATTTCTTCTAGAACAACGTTAACTACACGCTCGATGTCTGACATGTGTAGGTGGTTGTTTTCGTCTGCCAATTTTTGGATCAGTTCAGATTTAGTCATCAGATTTTTCCTGTGTTGAGGTTTTTAAAGTATTTAATCGTTTAATATTGCACGGCCATAATGGCGTGTTGTGGGGTGCCGTTTACAAACTTGTTCATAAACTGTGACCCAAAAAAGTATGAGTCTACACCTTGCAGAAGCTCTTTAACCAAGCTTTGCTTTTCCACGAGGTCAAATTCAATAATTGGGGTTGCTACATCAAGTTCATGTGTATCAGCCAACCATTGTTTTGCGGTGCGGCGGTCGCCTAGGGCATCTACCAAGTTAAGCTCTTTGGCTTTGGTGCCTGTAATAATGCGGCCATCGCTAATTAATTGAACAGTCTCTGGTGTAAGGTCTCGCTGCGCATTTACAAGGTCTAAAAACACTTTTTGCATTTGCATAACGGTGTCTTGTAGGTAAGCACGGTCACTTGCCGAACGTGTGTAAAGGGGTGAGGTCACAGCCTTAAGATCACCGCTTACAATTTCGTCAGAGCGCACGCCAACTTTACCAGCTAGGCCTGTGGCATCCATAAGGGGCATCAAAACGCCAACTGAACCTGTAAGGGTTCCCTCATTTGCAATCACGTAGTCACCAGCCGAGGCCACCATGTAGCCAGCTGATGCTGCAACAGTCCCCATCACGATAACAACAGGTTTGCTTTGAGAAATCTCACGCAGCATACGGTGAAGGCTTACGCCACCAACCATGGTGCCACCAGGTGAGTCTACGTATACAAGCAAAGCTTTTGCGTTGTCGTTGGTGCGAATACGCTCAAGCACGTCTTGCTGGTGCAGGGTATCGGTAATCATGCCTGATACATGCACTTGGGCAATAAACTTAGCCGGGCGTTTTGCAGGGGTTGCCTCTAGGGCAGAAACTGTCAGTAAAAACAGAACGAACGCAACAACAGCAACCCAGCGCCAGCGGTTTCGGCTTTTTTCAAGCTTAAGCACGCGCATGGCGATTTCGTATGGGTTGCTGTGTTGGTTCTCGGTCATAATCGTAGGTTAACTCCGATTATTTCTCGTCTTTAGCAGCTTTTTTAGTCGCTGCTTTCTTAGTGGTCTTCTTTTCAGCTTTAGGCGCTGCGTCAGCAAGTGCTGAACCTAGAACGTCACCAAGTGAAGCACCACCGGCTGACTTACCTGAGTAAGCTTTAACGGCTTTCTTCTCTTCTGCGATGTCTAGCGCTTTAACTGAAAGCTGAACACCATCTTTGGTGCTGCGAAGAACTTTAGCAGACACTTTGTCGCCTTCTGAGAAGCGGCTTGTGTTCTGGTCTTCACGGCTGCGGCCTAGGTCGCGTGCTGAGATAGTACCTACAACACCTTCGCCCAAGTCTAGGGTTAGGCTGTCGTCAGCGATAGCTGTAATAGTACCAGTCACGTCTGCACCCTTCTTGAATGCGCCTGATGATGTATCAGTGCCTTCAGTTAGCTGCTTAATGCCCAAAGATACGCGTTCTTTTTCAGGATCGATGCTTAGAACTTTAGCTTTTACAGTGTCGCCCTTCTTGTAGTTAGCAAGAGCGGTTTCACCAGCTTCATCCCAAGAGATGTCTGACATGTGAACAAGACCGTCGATCTCTTCAGTTAGACCAACAAAGATACCGAAGTCAGTTACGTTACGTACTGTACCTTCGATTTCGCTGCCTTCTGGGTGAGCTGTAGCAAAGCTATCCCATGGGTTCTCTTGGCACTGTTTCAGGCCTAGAGAGATACGGCGTTTGTCGTGGTCTACTTCAAGAACCATCACGTCAACTTCTTGTGAAGTTGAAAGCAGTTTGCCCGGATGGATGTTCTTACGAGTCCAGCTCATTTCAGATACGTGGATCAGGCCTTCAACGCCAGGTGCTAGCTCAACGAATGCACCGTAGTCGGTGATGTTGGTAATAGTACCTTTAACGATTTTACCCAATGGGTAGTTTTCAGCCACTGTGTTCCAAGGATCTTGCTCAAGTTGTTTAAGACCAAGTGATACACGCTTGGTGTCTTCGTTGTAACGAATAACTTGAACTTTAAGTGATTGACCCAAAGTAAGCACTTCTGAAGGGTGGTTGATACGGTGCCATGCGATGTCGGTAATGTGTAGTAGACCGTCAACGCCGCCCATGTCAATGAACGCACCGTAATCAGTGATGTTTTTAACAACACCTTCAAGTACTTTACCTTCTTCCATATCCTGTAGGATTTCTTCACGAGCTTCTGCACGTGATTCGTCCATGATAGCGCGGCGTGAAACGATAATGTTTGCACGTTTACGGTCCATCTTAAGAATTTGGAAGTCCAACTCTGTGTGCATTAGTGGGCTCATGTCACGGATTGGACGTACGTCAACCTGTGAACCAGGTAGGAATGCCAATGCGCCTTGAACGTCAACCATGAAGCCACCTTTAACGCGACCAAAGATGATACCTTTAACAGTTTCTTCTTTGTCGAAGGCTTTCTCTAGGTTGTCTAGAGAAGCTTCACGACGGGCTTTTTCACGGCTTAGGTTTGCTTCGCCATGTGCGTCGTCTAGGTTTTCAACGAATACGTCAACAGTGTCGCCAACAGTAAGAGTTGTTTCTTTTTTAGTAGGGTCGATGAATTCTTTTAGAGGAATACGACCTTCGGCTTTCATGCCGATGTCTACGATTGCTACATCGTTTTCGATGCCAACAATAATACCCTTAACAACGTTGCCTGATACTTCTTCAGTTAGTGAGAAGTTACCGTCTAGCAGTTTTTCGAAGTCGTCAGATAGGGCTTTTTTGATTACCTCAGGGCTAACGCCTGGGATATCTAGAGGAGTTTCAAATTTTTCAGTAGTCATAATGAGTTTCTACTTTCTAATCCATTCAAAATAGGCCTGCTGCCAGTTTTGTCCGGGTTGGTTATACTTTGCACAGCCGCTACTTGCGCCGTGACACATGGTCGGCACTATGCCCCTTAGGGTGTGAGATGTCTAGCAAAAAATAACGAAAATACTGAGTTTTTTCAGTTGATTAAACCCGATATGGCCCATGTTCGAAACCTTACGAATATGGGGCGGCGTTTTACGACTGGGCAAGGTGTTTCAAAATGGCACCGAGAGTAACTTCACGGTAGCCAAAATCAAGGGCAGCTTCGCCAGTGATTTCGGCCAGTGTTTTGGTGTGCCCATCAGGGATGAAAATGGCATTATAGCCGCCACCCCATGGGCTTGAGCCTGGCGCAATCCAGTGCGGAAGCTCAGGGTCGAATGTTTCAAACTCGGCCATGGTGCCTTTGAGGGTGTAGGTTTTGCAAACAACGTTACCTTCTGGGGTGGCGTAGCAGCAGCTTGAGGTGATTGAACAATTACGATTCTCTTGCCCAGCCATGGCTTTATGCAATGCTGCACGGCCAAATGTTTTAAGGAATAACCCTGCACGAATCCCCGGAAAACCATTAAGGGCTTCAACATAAAAATCAGTATCTTCTGCAATCACAGGCTTGCCTAAGCGCTTTGCTACATTCAAGGCGCCGTCTTTTGCAATCGCTTCGGTTGAGGCGCCAATTTCGTCGTATTCAACATCATCACCGTGCAGTTTTTTGCCGTTTAGAACTTTAATGTTGAGGCCAAGTTCCTTTGCAACAAACTCGGCTTGGTCAAGTTTGGCAGGGTTACCTGTAGCGAAGATGATTTCTTTGGTCATGGGGTTTATGCCTCTACTAAAGTTCGTAAGGTTGAATATCGGTTACTTTGGGCCCAAAGCCTAGGTAAAGCTGTTTGGGTGTGTAAATCTTTAACATCTGCTGAATGAGCTCTTCAAGCTCAGCCTCTTTGCAGTAATTGGCAAAGTTTAAAAACAAAACTTCAGGCATAGCTTGGGCCATAACTTCGGCGTATTGCTTAAATGAAAATGTTGCCACTCGGCGCACACGTTTGGTGTTGGTGGTTTTTTCAGGCTCTTGGTTAAGGTCGGCCCATGTGAGCTCAGTTGAGTCTGGGTAAAAAGCACCGCTTTCACCAATAATATTGCCGCTATTGTCTTTAAGGTGACCCACACGAATAGGGTAGGTGCGCAGCGTCATCAGCGTTTGGCCAAAGTGTTTAGGGTGAATGTTCGCATCCGCCAGCGCCTGCGGCACGGTGATTGAGTGCGAGGTGCAATGTGGGAAGGCTAAGCCTTCGTTAATGCCCAGGCCATAGCCTTGTGGCATTTCAATTAAAATGGTTTTGCCAGCGGCAGCTTCAGCGTTTAGGTCAAGCTTTGCTACTTTAAAATGGGCGGTAAGCTTTGAGCAATTTTCAGCCACAGCATCGCTATGGCGCATCACTTTGCGTGCAAGGGCTGACCCTGCGCCCGATTGGGTTGAGGCAACTTTTGCATAGGTCGATGCATTTGATTGTTCTTCTGAACGTGATTTTGGCGTAATAACCGCTGCCCGAGGGTGGATGGTCACAAGTTCACGGTCAACACCGTATTTGGCACATTCTTCTAGCAGAATATCAGGGTCAATACGGGCACCCGCATTCAGGTAAATGGGCGTACCGCACAATACGCCTGCAATGGGCAGGTGTTTTGTAATAATTGTTTTGCCACCAATAACGGCGGTGTGGCCAGCGTTAGGCGCTGCGTTTGAGGTGGTGATATCAGGCGGGCAGTGCTGGGCTATATAGGCTGCAAATGAGCCTTTGCCTGTTGAGCCAAATTGGCCGTCACATAAAACTGAAACCTTGCCTTGCGGCAGTAAGGGGGTGGTGTTTGCCATGGGTGTTATACAGCTTCTTTTGCGTTCTTAGCACTCTGGGCTTTGCTTACAGCATTGCAGGCATAGTCAAAAACAGCGTCAGCATTCATGGTTGATGTATCAATAATCATGGCGTCATCCGCAGGGATAAGCGGGGCATCTTTGCGGTTACGGTCACGGGCGTCACGCTCGATGATTTGTTTATGAATAGCGTCAAAGTCTTCGTTAAGACCCTTTTCTTGAGACTCTTTGAAGCGGCGCTCGGCACGGATTTTGGCATCAGCTTCGAGGAAAAACTTCACCTCAGCATCAGGGCAAATAATGGTGCCAATATCACGGCCATCTAAAATAGCACCCTTATTTTGGCGGGCATCGGCAATAAAGTTGAGCTGAAAATCTTTAAGGGCTGTGCGCACAGCAGGGTACGCTGAAACTTGTGAAGCGGCCGCACCAACATCGTTTGTGCGCAGCTTGCTTTCAATATCTTCACCGCCGATAAATGCGTGGAACACATTGTCGCCCATGTGTTTAAAATCAAAGTCTAGGGCTTGGGCAGCCTCAATAGCTGTGGCTTCATCGGCAGGGTCACCGCCAGCCATCAGAACTTGCAAACCAACCGCACGGTAGAGGGCGCCTGTATCCAAAAACTTCATCTGGTAATGGCGGGCAAGGCGTTTTGCTAAAGTTCCTTTGCCAGCACCAGCTGGTCCGTCAATGGCGATAATCATGGGGCGTTGTCCTTTGTCGAAGTTGATTGCTTGAGCATGAGTATAAACAGAGTGCCGTAAAAAATCACGTGTGTAAGTGCAATGGCATCATAACGAATCGGAATAGGGCGCTCAATCAGCCCCCAAGCGCTTAGTAGAATTGAAGGAATAAGCAAAAGCACCCAGCGCACATGCTTGCCGCAATCACGCAGGCGCATAATCACCCCCGGTAAAATCAGCAGGCTTAAAAGCAGGCGAATGTAATCGGCAAAGCCATAGCCATTTGGCAGCGCACCACTGTTTGCAGCATCCTGATATTCTTTTAAGGCTTGGTATTCGGCAGGGGTAAGGGAGGCAATATAAAGCGTAATAAACAGCGCACTCAAGCCAAGGTAGCCAATAAGAATCAGCTTAATAAAACCTTTGCGCCCCATGGTACCATCGAGTGAAAAATACTCACGAATATGGCGGATGGGGCACTTCATCAGGTTGTATATCCTAGCTCGGGTTTATAAAGTTCTTAACCATTACTTGGGCGTAGCAATAGGCCAAGCAAAGCAATCAGCACAAGGGCCTGAACCACGTAGCCAATCATGCTTGGGATGGCAGCGCCTAAAAATACGCTGAGAATACCTAGCAAAATGTTTAGACCAAATAGCCCACCAAACATGGCAGGTGGCCAGCCAGCATCACGGGCACGCATAATTACAGCAGGTAGTGCTGCAAGCGTTGCAATGAATAGCACTAGGTTTGCCCATAGGGGCATTGGTAGGGTTTCAAGCTCGCCCACGTTAACGCCTGATTGGGCGAGGTTTTGGGCTACAAAAAGTTGGGTAATAATGGTGAAGGCAAAAAGCGAGAACACCACAACAGCAAATGATTTGCGGCGCATAAAGCCTTTAGATTCAAAGTAAGTTACCAGTGGGTGTTTTTGTGTTTCAGGTGTTGTCATGGGTTTGTCCTTTCTAGGTTTATTCCTTTAAGTGTTTAATGTGTTTTAGGCACTTTCTTTTGCGTAAGTTTGGGTCGCTTTAACGGCGGCTCTCCAGCCTTTGTGGCGTTTGGCACGTTTGGCATCGTCAAAAATTGGGGTAAAGAGTTTGTTCTCTTTCCAGAGTTTTGTGATGTCATCAAGTGAGCCATAAACCCCCGCTTGCAGGCCGGCCATAAGGGCGGCGCCAAAGGCTGTGGTTTCAGTGATCTCTGGTCGGCTAATTTCAACGCCTGTCAGGCATGAAAGGCGCTGGGCAAGCCAGTCGTTTTTAATCATCCCGCCATCAATACGCACTTTTTTAATGGGCTTTTGCAGGTCTTCAGCCATGGCGTTTAAAAGGTCGTTGGTTTGCAGGCATACGGCATCAAGCATCGCTTTGGTGATTGAGGCTTTATCGGTATCAAGGGTCATGCCCACAATGCTGCCTTTGGCGGCACTGTCCCACCAGGGGGCACCTAGGCCTGCAAAGGCGGGCACAAAATAAAGGTCAGGGTTTGAAGGGGCCTTGCTTGAAAGTTCTTCCGTTTCGCGGGCGGCTTTAATGATTTGCAACTTATCACGCAGCCACTGCACACCTGCGCCTGCTACAAAAATACTGCCTTCTAGGGCGTAAACGGGTTTATCGTCAATGTGGTAGGCCACAGTTGTTAACAGGCCATGCTCAGAGGGGACAATCTCGTGCCCTGTGTTCAGCACAGCAAAGCAACCTGTGCCATAGGTGCTTTTAACCATCCCTTCTTTAAAGCAGGCTTGGCCAAATGTAGCGGCGTGTTGGTCACCCACCATGGCGGCAATAGGAAGCGAGTTTTCAAGCAGGCCCTCTGCCGTTTTACCAAAGTCAGCCGTATTTGGTTTGATGCTTGGTAGTGTGTGGGCAGGAATATCAAAAAGGGTTAACAGGTCGTCTGACCAGTTTTGCGTTTTAAGGTTAAACAGCAAGGTGCGGCAGGCGTTTGTGGTATCGGTCAGGTGCTGCTTGCCATCTGTAAGTTTAAACAGCAAAAAACTATCAATGGTGCCAAAGGCAAGGGCTTGGTTTTCTGCAGCTTTTTTTACGGCATCAACATTTTGCAAAAGCCACTGCATTTTACTGGCTGAAAAATAAGGGTCGAGCGGTAGGCCAGTTTGGTCTTTGACCATATCGCCATGTTCTGCTTTAAGCGCTTCGCAGTGTTTGGCGGTGCGTTTGTCTTGCCAAACAAGGGCGTTGTAGAGCGGGGTGCCTGTTTGTTTGTCCCACGCAACAACAGTTTCTCGCTGGTTGGTAATGCCGATGGCTTTTGGTGTAATGCTTTTTTGCTTTAATTCAGCGGCAACGTTTTTGAGACAGTCGAGGGTGTTTTGCCAAATTTCGTTAGCGTCATGCTCAACCCAGCCACTTTGAGGGTAGTGCTGCTTATGCTCTTTTTGCGAAAGGCTTAAAATTTCGCCGTCTACGGCAAAACCAATAGCACGTGAGCTTGTGGTGCCTTGGTCAATGGCAATAAGGGCTAGCTTTTCGTGAGAGGTCATGCCAGATGTGTTCAGGCCAGATGTGTTCATGAACTATCACGCTCCTCAGCTTTTTTACGAATGTAGCTTTTAAGTTCAGCCTGTTCAGTTTTTGAAACATACAAACCTTGTTTACTACGGCGCCACAAAATATCGTCACCCGTTTGGGCAAACTCATATTCAAATAGGTAGTTCACTTCAGCCTCATAAAGGTCAGCACCAAAGTGTGTGCCAAGGTCTTCAAGGCAGTGGGCCCCTTCAAGGATCATACGGCTGCGGCTGCCGTAGGCATGCATAAAGCGCTGCGCCATCTTTTTCGGGAGCCACGGGTAAAGGTCAGTCAAAGCGCCCATTTTTTCAGGGTGGCCCACAAGGTTCTTTTTATGGGTAGTGCTTGGCGGAATATGCCCAACGTACTTGGCCAGCATATCAACAACCTTTTCACCGACTAGGCGGTGGGTGGTCAGTTTGCCACCCCAAATACTAATAAGCGGAAGATTCGCCACGGCTTCAATTTCAAAATCTCGGCTGGCTTTACTTACGTTGCCACCATCGCCACTTTCAATAAGCGGGCGCACACCACTAAACGACCACACAACGTCATCAGGGCTTACGCTGCTTTTAAAGTAGCGGCTTGCGGCATCGCACAGGTATTCAATTTCTTTTTCACTAGCTTTTGAAACTGGCTTACTAACAGGTGTATCGGTTGTGCCGATGAGGGTGAATTTTTCTTGATACGGAATCGCAAAAATCACGCGGCCATCGGTGTGCTGCAGCAGGTATGAATCTTCATGGTCAAAAAGCTTTGGCACCACAATGTGGCTGCCTTTAACCAAGGTGAGTTTTTTGGTGTATTCGGCAAGGCCAAGTTGGCGCATCAGTTTTTCAGCCCATGGGCCCGCTGCGTTTACCAATGTTTTAGCGTGAATCACACGGGTGTGCCCTTCAGGGTTTGAAAGGGTAACTTCCCAGTAGTTGCCGTGGTAGGTGGCTGAAATACAGGCCGTGCGGGTGGCAATTTCGGCGCCGTGGTCGGCAGCGTCAACCGCGTTTAATACTGTAAGGCGGCAATCGTCCGTCCAGCCGTCCGTGTAGCGGAATGCTTTTTTGAATTGCGGCTTTAGAACACCATCATCAAGCGAAACACTTTTACTTTTAGGGAACAGCTTTGTACGGGCTAGGTGGTCGTAAATAAACAACCCAGCGCGCACCAGCCAACGTGGTCGTGAGCCTTTACCATGCGGGATAATAAAGCCCATAGGCTCAACCATGTGTGGGGCAGTGCGGGCCAAAATTTCACGTTCTTTAAGTGATTTGCGCACCATCCAAAAGGCGTTTTGTTCAAGGTAGCGCAACCCACCGTGAATCAGCTTAGTACTGCCGAATGACGTGCCTGAGGCAAGATCATTCTTCTCGCACAAGAAAACACGTAGGCCACGCAGCGCTGCGTTACGGGCAACGGCCACGCCGTTAATGCCGCCACCAATGACGGCTACATCAAATAAGGGAGGGGTCTTTTGTAATTCCATACCCTCTATTATAGACGATTATAAGCCCACGAAAATAGCAAAACCGTGTGTTTTTATAAGTCGTCTGAGGGGGTGTGACAAAAAGAAAGCCCCCACAAAGGTGGGGGTTTTCTAAGCCAATTAAAAGGCAAGTGGTTAAGGGGTTTTTGAACGACCGCTTAACCTGCGGGCACTATATTTTGCTGCCACAAGTAGCGTGTGCCTTCACTGTTGGTGAGGGCGAGCATGCGTACCTCTTGGTAGCTTTTGATGGTGCCATCTTCACGGTGGGTGGTATACGCCACGTTATAGATGACCACACCTTCAAACTCGGTCGGGCGGATTTCTCGCACCACAACTTCGCCTGTTTCGTTATCAGTGACCCAAGGGGTGAGGGTATTCAGCTCTGCGGTAACAATAATGTTGCCGAGGGCGTCGTACATCTCGTTTTCATTTTTTTCAATGAAGTAATCCATACCCATGCGGCAAATCCCGCGGCCGAAGCCTGCAAGGTTACAACCCAAACGGGCCGTTTGCAGCAGAGTGCCTTCATGCTGATTCATGGTTGAACAACCACCCAACAGCGTGAGCGACAGAATGCCTGCCGCCAAAAGGGGAATACGGATTTTCATATGAGTCTCCTAGGAAGGGAGCCCTTCCGGTTACGTCGTGACAAATGTCCTTATATGTCACCACCCCAAACAGTGGGGATGTAGAGAATGAGAAATGGGGAAAACGAAAAATAAGAAAAATTCAATAACCTCAATTTATTGAATTTTGCCTATTTGTGCAAGTAAATTAGATATTTAAGCGTTTTGGGCATGTAGGTACAAAAAAAGAACCGCCCCCCAAAAGTATAAAACTTAGGGGAGCGGTTCTCATCGTTACAAGTGGTTACCCACGAGCGTAGGTCGTCAGATAGCGAAGCATCATCGGAACACCAAAGGCACCACCACCGGGGCCGTTGATGTCAGACGCACCAGCAATGTCGACGTGCATGTACGGGGTCTTGGCGACGAACTTGTTCAAAAAGATCGCTGCCGTGGTATGACCACACATACGGCCCGTCGAGGTATTGCGCGTATCCGCAATCGAGCTGTTGAGGCTCGGCTTCAGGTAGTCGTCCATGATGACGTGCGCCACCATATCGCCTGCGGCATTGGCCGAGTCGACAAGGTCAGCGGCGAACGTATCATCGTCCGAGAACACAGGCGCACGGCGACCATGGGCCACCACAGCTGCGCCCGTTAGGGTCGCAAAGCTGAACATACGCACAGGGCTGTACTTTTCCTCAGTGTAGCTGAGGCAGTCGGCCAGCACCAGACGCCCTTCGGCATCCGTGTTCGTGACTTCGATCGTCGTGCCGTTGCGGGCCGTCAGAACCTCGTCCGGGCGATACGCATCGGGGCCGATGTCGTTACACACAGCACCAATCACACCGATGAGGTTGACTTTCTCCTTGCGGAGAATGGCCGAGAACATCGTTCCCAGAACCATGGCGCTGCCGCCCATGTCGCCCTTCATGCCAGTACCACCGTTGGACTTCAGGTTGATACCACCGGTATCGAACACCAGGCCCTTGCCGACGAGTGCCGTCAGCGGTGCATTGGCATCACCTTCGTAGCGGATTTCGATCAGGAGCGAATCCTGGTTCGAAACACGACCAACCGCGGCCATCGCGCCGAAGTTCATGCCGTCCTTGACCACCTTGACGCTGACCTTCACATCCTTGTTGTACTTCTTCAGGCCCTGCGCAACTGCAAGCAGCTGGCGGGTGCCCAGTACGTTCGGCGGAAGCTGAATCAGCGTACGCATCAGGATGCTGCCCATGGCGTTGTGCGTGGCGTCTTCGATAGCTGCGGTAGCCGCAGCGCTGTTCGACGTCAGCTCTTCACCATAAAGGTAGACCTTCTTCAGCACGTCCTGCTTCGCATCGCTCTTCATCGAAAGGGCGTTGGTTGCAAACTGCATACCGTAGGTCAGCTTGGCGGCGACCACATCGGCGTTGAGGCCGAAGGTTTCGATCACCAGCGTTACCGCGGTATAGTCCTTGCTGTTGGCGAGCTTGGTGATTTTCTCACCAAGGGCTTCGAGCGTGGCTTCGGTCTGCGTTTCCGCAACGATGATGGCACACACCTTGGCGCGGCCGGGCATCGGCAGATGCACAACATCGCCAACCGACGGGCGCGATTCCTTGATGAACTTGGTCACGTTTTTCGCTTCCGAGCCCATGTAGTCGGCACCGTTGCTCAGCAGCTTGCCGGCAGTCGTCGCGAGGACGATTTGCAGCGTAGCGGCGGTTGCAACTTTGCCCACGCGAACGTCGAGCACATTCATATCACCAGAAAGGGTCGTCATAATTGAGTTCCTTAAAGTTTGGAGGGAGGACGAAGAATTTCGGCCTCTTCAGTAAGAGAAAAAAGAGAAAATGTAAGAAGGAAGATATTAAGAACTAGGCCTTAATATAGTCATAGCAGATACTAGATAGTCAAGTTTTTTACCTTTTCAAGCGGGGGTGGGGCCCTTAATTAAACGCCCCGTATGAAGGGGAATGTAAAAAACAGTTGCAATTTAAACAGGGCTTGAGTAAAAAGAATTTACTTTCCTACATGGTGTGGGGCTATAGCTCAGCTGGGAGAGCGCATCGCTGGCAGCGATGAGGTCAGCGGTTCGATCCCGCTTAGCTCCACCAAAAATTCAAAAACGCCCCGACTAGGGGCGTTTTTTTGTTTGTGGCAGTCGGCTACGTGAATTGTGCCACCTCGTGAAGATATTGCCCAACCGCGAGCGTGGCGTAAACCAAGTGCGCGCTGTAGAGGCTATGGTTATTGAGTCATGAACCATTTATAAAGCTTGTGCCAGACGGGTCGTTTAGTACTGATCCATCCAGAATCATCACCCCAACCCTTAAGGGGTGCAGGTCGGAACTCTTCGTATTCTTCAATGATATCAGATTTGCTAATAGACATGTTTTTACGATATCGCTTATATCCAAAAGAAATAAGGACTTTTAAGGTCTTTTCGTTGAAAGAAATGAGCTCATCAACTTGTTCACTTAGTAGTAACCCTCGTTGGAGAATGAATTTCACTCTTTCCAACGGAAGTGGCTCATTTCTATCCATAAGACTTAGTATTTCTGAGTTTATCTCATCTACCATTAGATTTAGTTTTTCAACCGAGTTAATCAATGAGCCAATTAATATTAGAATATTGGGTGAATGTTCCGCGATGAAACTTAGTCTTTCTATAGAGAGTCCATGTTTGAATGTTCCTGAAAAGATGTAGTTAGAATTATTTGATATTGAGAGCTTAGTAGGTGCTGTTAGCGGGATGTGCCCATTGAGAATAAGGAAGACAGATATGGCCTCGTTTTTTCTATCCATGACCACTTGTTTTTTGAAGCCATAGGCGTGGTTGTTGAGCTGACTTAGGGCAGCGATGCAATGGTGCAAATATGATATATTTTCTTGCTTTTTTTGGCGTTTGTAGAGCCCTAAACCAAAATAAAAAGCTAGGACAGCCCCTACTAATGTTGAGAAAAAATCATCCATGCTACTTCATACACTCTTTGCCTTTGATTTTGATGACCTTGGTTTTGCCATCTTCGCCGGGGAAATTGAAGAACAAGGCATCAATCAGACATTGTGAAACTTGGTTAAAGCTGGGGGCGGTGCCTTGGCTAATGGCTTTGCCTTCAAATACTTTGACGGGTTTATTAGCAGTACTGGCGGCTTGGTCAAAAATATCCATCTGCACAAAGCGGGTGAAGATGGTTGTGGTTTCGTAGTCGGTACCAATCATGCCGTAGGTTGGGGCTACATAAACTGAACCTGCTGAATACCCACCCCCAATTTGACCGTAAATAGGCGCAATCGAGGTTGTGGTTTTGCCGCCGTCAATACCGTATGAAATGGCAACGGCATAGTCGGCCTTTTCTTGTGTACTTTCAGTAAAGCCAGCCGCATTTAGTTTGCGCTTAATAGCCGCCATATGGCTTTGGTGTTCTAGGCTGGTGTCTTTATCAGCCGTTGGGGCAATGTAATAAGTGCCGCCCGCTGTCATTTTAGGGGCGTCATAAAAATTGGTCACCCGTGAAACGACCTTGATGCCGCATGCCGTCAGCATGAGGGGAAGCAGAATAAAAGCAGCAAGTTTGAAAAAGCGCATGGTTAAACCTCTATTGTTTCTTCAGGTCGTGCAGGGCGTGTACTTTTAAAAAATGCACACGGTTTAATAGACGGTGAGTAATGTAAGCACTAAAGGCCCAGCTTAGGCTTATTGAAATAAGCGTTACGATAGCTGTCTGAAGTCCAACATTTTCATCGGTAATGGTTGGCCCAACGTACGTGCGTAGGGTGCTGATAATATCCATCATAACAATAAACACATAAACGAAGCCCGGGAAGAATGACAAGCCATATGCAGGCAGTCTTTTAAGCCATTTAGGAAGCGCAAATAGATAGCGAACGCTGTAACGTAAAAAATTGTTAGGCACCCAAACACGTTTAGTAAAGGCAAGGTAGGTCAGCAAAAGGAGGTAGTATACGGCACTGGTGTATAAAACAGTGTTTTGGAAAGACTCGCCCAAAATCCATAAGCCTGCTTTACGGTCAAGGAAAAGGATAAGCCGGCCAAGGCAAATCATTGCACCTGCATAAATAGGTGTAAACCAAATAACGGCCAAAATTTTCAGGAAAATTGACGGGGCAGGGGCAAGGTGCTGCTTGGTTTTTTGAAGAAGGGCTTGCGCCATATTGCGGGTTATCCTTTGTTTGGGCTATTCTTTATACGCAGTTTATACTATTTTGACCCTCAAACAAATACACATGAAAAAGGTATACCCATGGCAAACGCAGCAAAAGACATTTACTGGGATGATTTAGAAATTGGTCAGGTTTATGAATCGGGCACACTAAAGCTTGATAAAAACCAGATTATTGAGTTTGCCTCAACCTTTGACCCGCAGCCAATGCACACCGATGAAGAACAAGCCAAAGACACCTTTTTTGGCCAACTTGTGGGCAGCGGGTGGCATACGCTTTCAAGCACAATTCGCCTAATGGCTGAAGCTAAGCCATTTGGCAATACACCCCTTATCGGGATGGAAGTTGATAAAGTACGCTTTATGAAGCCGCTTTTGCCAGGTGCGACATTGCAGGCAAAAATGGAAGTGGTAGACCTACGCGCCTCAAAACGTTCAGAGCGTGGGTATGTGCGTGTCCATGTAACGACACTTGCGGATGGCCAACCACTACTAAGCCAAGAATGGCTGATGCTCATGCCCCGTAAAGCTACCGTTTAAAGTAAAAATAAGCTTTTTATAAAACCCCGTACGATTATGTGCGGGGTTTTGTTTTGGGCAGGCGTCACACTAGTATTATGCAACAGTGGATCCGTCTCAACCCTGTAAGCAAATACTGAACACTGCTTTGCAGCACCCCCCCCAACGTTCGGTTTTTGTTTTCATTTGAGGCGGATTCGTATAACCTTTCAATACAGTATCAAAATCATACTGTTTAAAAACATAATAAAACACGAGGATAAATACGAGACATGGTCGATAAGATTATTGATGGTGCCAGACGATTTAAAGAGGGCGCATACCAAGAACAACAAGAGCTTTTTAACAAGCTTGCAACAGGACAGAGCCCAGATGTTTTGTTTATTACCTGCTCTGACTCACGAGTAGACCCAAGCCTTATTACACAAAGTGACCCGGGTGACCTGTTTATTATCCGTAATGCGGGTAACATTGTGCCACCACACGCCCTTGCAACGGGCGGTACAACAGCTTCGACCGAATACGCCGTGGGCGTACTTGGTGTTAAGCACATTGTTGTATGTGGCCATACTGACTGCGGCGCCATGAAAGGTGCCCTAAACCGTGATGCACTAACGAAGCTGCCACACGTGTGCGAATGGCTAGGCCACTGCGAAGCGGCTGTTCTGAACGTGCAAGAAAACTTTAACTCAGACGATGAAGATAAAGTTTTGGAAAACCTTATCGAGCGTAACGTTTTGCTACAGTTGCAGCACCTACGCACACACCCGTATGTTGCGGCACGCCTGCAATCAGGCAAAGTGAAGCTGCACGGTTGGGTTTACGATATTGGTAAAGGCACATTTAAAGCCTACAACGAAAAAACCGATACGTTTGAAGAGCTATTGATGGAAGCCGAGCAAGCATCACTGCATGCTGACCGCGCGCCTAAAGAAGCGTAACCAATCTGAACATATCCGAATTTTAACCTTTTTATAAAAAGGAGCATTTTGTAATGCTTAAATATGACATGAAAAACCTAAAGGGTGACCTTTACGGCGGTATTATTGCCGGTGTAATTGCCCTGCCATTGGCACTTGCCTTTGGTGAAGCCTCAGGTGCTGGCCCAATTGCTGGCCTATGGGGTGCGATTATTGTGGGCTTTTTGGCCGCTGCTTTTGGTGGTACCAATACCCAAATTACAGGCCCTACCGGCCCAATGGTTGTGGTCTTTGCGGGCTTGTACGCAAGCCTTAACGGTAACCCTGAGCTTGTGTTTACATCGGTCTTCCTTGGTGGTCTGATGATGATTGCTTTTGGTGTGTTTAAGCTAGGTAACTACATTCGCCTAGTGCCATACCCAGTAATTTCAGGCTTCATGAGCGGTATTGGCGGCATTATTATTGCGCTGCAAGTGTCACGCTTGTTTGGCCATGAGCCTGCCGAAGCGGGGACAATTCCGGCGCTAACCTCAATCCCGAGTGCTGTGATGGACCCTAACCTTGTGGCGACAGCCCTTGGTGCCATTACGCTAGGTATTTTGTTCTTCTACCCGAAGAGCCTTTCACGCTTCATCCCAACACCGTTGGTGGCGCTGATTGTAGGTACTGTGCTGAGCTTGTTCTTTACAGGTGCACCAATTTTGGGTGATATCCCAACAGGCTTCCCTGATTTTGTAATGCCAACCATTGATATGGGCAATGCCTTTATTATTGTAGAGGCGGCCTTCTTGCTAGCAGTACTGGGTAGTATTGATAGCCTGCTGACCTCACTTGTGGCTGACAACATGACCAGCACCAAGCATAAATCAAACAAAGAGTTGTTTGGTCAAGGTTTGGGTAACGCTGTAGCTGGTTTGTTTGGTGCGATTCCAGGTGCGGGTGCAACCATGCGTACGGTGATTAACATCCGTTCAGGTGGTGTATCACGCCTATCAGGTATGGTGCATGCACTCTTGCTATTAGGTGTTGTGTTGGCGCTAAGCCCATTGGCGGCAAAAATCCCGCATACAGTGTTGGCGGCTATCTTGATTAAGGTAGGTTACGACATTATTGACTGGAACTACCTAAAAATGGCGCACCGTGGCCCACGCTTTGACCTTGCCTTGATGGCGCTGGTTTTGGTGATGACCATCTTTGTTGACCTTATTACAGCGGTTGCTGTGGGTGTGGTTTTGGCTTCACTAGCGTTTGTAAAGCAAATGGCTGACCTTCAGCTTGAAAGCCTTGCCCAAACCCCAGAAAGCCTAAGCAGCGACAAAGAGCGTAAGCTGTTTGCTAAAATCCGCAGCCGTACAACATTGTACGCCTTTAGTGGCCCACTTAGCTTTGGTGCAGCGGCTGAACTTTCACACCGCATGCGTAGCAACATGAGTAAAAATGGCCTGATTATTATCGACTTTAGTACAGTGCCATTCCTTGATCTATCAGCCGCAAAAGCGATTGAAGATATTATTCGTGACGCTGTAACGTCAAAACAAGACCTTTACCTTGCTGGCGCAAATGACGCTGTGAAAAAAGGCCTAAAGGCTGTGCTTGATGATGCTCATTACGAGAAGGGTTGCCAATGGTTCCCATCACGTTTGAAGGCGCTTGAAGCTGCGACGAAGAGTGGTAAATACGAAGAGGCTGAAGAGTAATCCTCAGCTTCTGGCCATACTTCTGGTTATACTTCTAGCCAAACAAAAACCGCCCGTATTGCTACGGGCGGTTTTTTAATACATAGGCATGGCTATAACTTAGCGCATACCTTTGTAGGCTTTAGGTTCAAAGTTATCAACCTGCACGGCTTGGTCGCGCAGGGTTTCAGCTTTTTCAATCTTGTTGTACTCAGCTTTTGTAATAACTTTGGCATCAAGCGCTTGCTTTGCCATAACCAACACGGCTGATTTCTCAATCGTGCCTTTACGGCGTGCACGTTCGATCTTCTTACGAACGTCAGCAGCATCGATAATCGCCTTATAGGCAGCTTCAAGCATACCTAGGCTAGGGTCGTTTGCTGAAGGGACGAAAACAGTCTGTGTAATTGCTTCACGGACCTTGTCGTCTTCGTTAAACAGGGCACTAGCCACTTTGGCTGTAAGTTTATCGCTTGGGCCTTCTGATTTGTTCCATAGGCGGCACATAATCATGGTGCTTGCAGCGCCAATAGCACGGTTCGGGAAGTTGCGGGTAATGCCGTCAAAGGCATCTTCAATTTCCTTGTAGCCGTGTTCTAGCGTCCAACGCACGAGAGGCTCATGCTCTTTCGGGTAGCCATTGTCATGATGGCGTTTTAGTGTGGCCGAGCAAATCAGCATCCAGCTTAGGGCATCAGCGTAGCGGCCGCTTAGGTGTTGTTTGGCTTTTAGGCCACCACCTAGGCTTAGCAAGGCAACGTCAGCCAAGAACGCAAAGTTGGTAGAGAAATGCGTTAGGCGTTTATAGTCGTTTGTATACTTCTTGCCTTTTTTCGGTAGGCCTTGAGGTGGGGTAATAAATGCACCACCAGTCACGCCGTAGAAGAACGAACGTACCTTATGTTTCGCCATGTCGTTCATCCAGCCAAATAGGGCAAGGTCAAACTTCTTCACGTCATTATCGGCAAGGCTTTCAACAAGGTTTTGCATGTGCTTGTGGCAACGGATTGCCCCTTGGCCGAAAATAATCATCGAACGTGTTAGGGTGTTTGAACCCTCAACAGTAATCCCCACAGGGATAGCATCGTACCCACGGGCAAAGATGTTTTTCGGGCCACGACAAATGGCAGCACCACCTTGGATGTCCATTGCGTCGTTTACGCAGGCACGCATGCCTTCAGTCATGTAGGCTTTTGAGATGGCTGAAATCACAGATGGTTTTTCACCAGCATCAACAGCAGCACACGCTAGGTGGCGTGTCGCATCCATAAAGTAGGCGTGGGCGGCAATACGGGCTGCAGGCTCGCGTACGCCTTCCATTTTACCAATAGCAATACCAAACTGCTCACGCACGGTGCCGTAAGCACCAATGGTGCGGGCGGCAAGTTGCGTACCACTTACTGAAAGTGATGGCAGTGAAATACCACGGCCAGCTGAAAGCTGTTCCATAAGCATTTTCCAGCCTTGGCCAGCGTATTCTTTACCACCAATAATCCAATCAATCGGGATGAACACATCTTCACCCTGAATAGGGCCGTTCATAAATGGCACGCCCATAGGGTCGTGGCGGTTACCAATTTTAACCCCTTTGTGGTCGGTCGGGATAAGGGCACATGTAATGCCGTATTCTTCTTCACCGCCCAAAAGTTTTTGAGGGTCATACATTTTAAAGGCCAAGCCCATCACAGTGGCAATAGGGGCAAGGGTAATGTAGCGCTTGTTAAAGCTGATACGGATACCTAGTGTCTTTTTACCTTTGTAAGTGCCTTCTTCTACAATACCAACACTGCGCATGCCAGCAGCGTCAGAACCTGCGTGAGGTTCGGTTAGGGCAAAACATGGGATTTCCTTACCAATAGCAAGGTTTGGTAGGTACTGTTTTTTCTGCTCGTCAGTACCGTAGTGAGACAAAAGCTCACCCGGCCCTAATGAGTTTGGCACCATAACGGTAACACCAGCCGTAATGCTACGGCTTGAAATTCGGCTAATCACCTCTGAGTGGGCAAGGGCACCAAAGCCAAGGCCGCCATGCTCTTTCGGGATAACCATACCGAGGAATTTGTGTTTCTTAATAAAGTCCCAAACTGGTTTTGGTAGGTCACGCTCTTGGGCAATTTGCCAGTCGTCAAGCATGGCGCAAAGTTCTTCGGTTGGGCCTTCAATAAACTCTTTTTCTTCTTTAGTAAGTTTAGTGAACTTGGTATCCAGAAGTTTTTTAAAGTTTGGCTTACCTGAGAAAAGGTCACCATCAAACCACACGGTACCAGCTTCAAGGGCAATACGCTCAGTGTCACCCATTTTTGGCATTGCTTTACGGGCAACTTTCATCAGATGGCGAGAAACCAGCACACGGCGGATTGGCTTTACGCCAAACACAATGGCAACCGCTACAGCGACCCAAAGGCACATTTCAAAAAAGGCTGGGTCAGCTGGTTTGGCTTCATACCATGCATAAAACAAGAAACCTGCCGCTGTAACCACGGCGCCGTAGGCACGGCCCCAGAAGGTTAGCAGGTATACGGCCACAATGGCCAAGGCAATGCTAATGGGTGTCATTTGTCGGAACTCCTTTTATATCTTTATATTCCGTTATATTTATTATGCGCTGTGGGCCTTACGTTAGTTACGTAGCGGCTTACCTTTTTTCAGCATGTGCACAACACGGGCTTTGGTCTTTTTAGTTTTAGCCAGTTTAATAAGGCCAGCACGTTCGTAATCGAGGATGTCTTGCTCGGTGGTTTCGTGGTTAATATCGCCACGCTTACCGTCGCACAGTACGCCTGCCAAAACTTCGCCAATGTAGGCATCATGCTCAGACGCTACGCCTTTTTTAACGTAGTCGCTTACGCCAAGTTTAATAGCAGCCACACCACTTTGGCCCGCCAAGCGGAACACTGGTGGTTTAGGTGGGGTGTAGCCTTCGGCCATTAGGAGCGCACGCTCTTTCGCTTGGAAGAGTAGGCGATCTTTGTTCATCACCACACGGTCGGCCTTGCGGAGGAACAAACTTTCCTGTGCTTCAAAGGCTGATTTTGGCACTTCTGCCATCGCAATTTTAGGGAAGACCTCAAGCACGCCAGCCATTGGGCCACCTGGTACAAAGTTAGGGGCGACCCAACCTTTAAGCGGTTTAATGCGGGCATTTTGTTTAACTTGGGCACGCTCGAGTAGCTCTTTACAGCCGCCCCAACCAGGGATAATCCCTACGCCAGCTTCAACCAAACCCATGTAGGTTTCGGCGTGGGCTTCAATGCCGTCACAGTGCAGCAGCACTTCGCAACCGCCACCGAGGGCCATGCCTGAAGGCGCACCCACAACAGGGAAGTTTGCGTACTTCAACTTGTTGTATGACTGTTGGCCGTAGTTAAGGAACCAGTTAATAAAAGGCCAAATGTGCAACTTAGCCGCACCGTAAAGCAGGGCAAGGTTAGCCCCAACTGAGAAGTGCGCCCCCTCGTTGTAAATCACCATACCTTTATAGCCATGCTCAGGGATGTATTTTACAGCCTTATTAATCAGGCACATAGTCAGCGGGTTAAGTGAGTTCATTTTTGAGTGGAACTCAAGGCAGGTAATGCCATCGCCAATATCCCAAAGGCTAGCTGACTTGTTGCGTAGCAGTGGTTTTTGCGTACGCTTAATGTCTTCAAGCAGTAGCACACCTTCTGGGCGTGGTACTGGGTGGTATTCACCGTTGCCGCCAAGGTAGTGGCGCACGCCTTTAATGTTTTTGTAGAACGGCTGGCCGTTAGCAATGCCCAATAGTGGCGGCAGTGGGCGGTTTTCAGCACGTAGTTTTTCCGAGAACCATTCGGTGCCCAATTTATCGAGCATTTCAAATGGGCCATATTTCCAGTTGTAGCCAAGCTTCATGGCGTCATCAACTTCAACGATTGTATCGGCAATCTCAGGCAGCAGTGAAGCTGCGTACGATAGGGTTTTAGAAATGACCGTCCAAGCGTATTTACCTGCAGCGCTATCGTGCGTCAGCACATCACGCATGCCTTTTTTACCTGCTTTTGCAGCATCAACTTTAGGGCGCTTTGCGTCAAAGTAGCTACCGTCATTCAGGTTAAGGGCTTGCTTGGTTTTATCTTTCGTTAGGCGGTAAAAACCACCTTTACCTTTACGGCCTGTGTAGCCGTCTTCAATCATCTTCTCAAGCAGTTTAGGGGCGTCGCCCAGTGCATGGAATGGATCGTCTTTATCAAGCGCGTTTGAAAGGCTGCTTAGCACGTGAGGCATAAGGTCAAGACCGACCATATCCATCAGGCCAAAAACACCTGTACGAGGGAAGCCCACAGGCTTTGAAAGCACAGCATCGGCAGTTTCAACGTCAATATCTTGTTTAATAGCTTCGGTTACGGCGCAGTGTAGCCAGTAGGTGCCGATACGGTTGGCAATAAAGCCCGGCGTATCGTTACACTCCACAACGGTTTTACCTAAGCGGTAATCACAAAAATGGCGAATACGCTCAACGGCTTCAGGGTCAGTATCGTTTTTCGTGACCAACTCAAGAAGGCGCATGTAGCGTGGCGGGTTGAAGAAGTGGGTAATCATAAACTTCTTCTTAAAGGGTGCTTTAGACTTTGCAATAAGCTCATCCATTGGGATGGTTGAAGTGTTTGACGAAACAATCGTGTCCTTCAAACGGAACTTATCAAGGTTTGCATAAAGGTTTTGCTTAATGTCTAAACGCTCAATAACAGCTTCAATCACCCAGTCGCACTGACCCGCTTTTTTAAGGTCATCATCAATGTTGCCAGGGGTAATGCGTTTTGCAGCACGCTTGGTCATCAAAGGTGCTGGGTTTTGCTTCAATAGCTTTTGGATAGCCCCTTCAGCAATGGCATTACGGTTGCCATCTTTTGGGGTGTCTTTCGGCACAATATCAAGCAGCAGAACTTCAACGCCTGCGTTGGCAATTTGTGCGGCAATGCCGGCGCCCATAACGCCCGCACCAATCACACAAACTTTTTCAATCGGTTTAATGGTGTTTTTAGGCATGATTATAGTGCCTCCAATACAGTGGCGATACCTTGACCACCACCAATACACATGGTGGCAAGGGCGTACTTACCTTTTTCACGTTTAAGCAGTTGCGCAGCCTTACCAGTAATACGACCACCTGAAGCCCCAAGTGGGTGGCCAAGTGCAATGGCACCCCCATCAAGGTTTAGCTTTTCAAGTGGGATTTTAAGCTCTTCAATCACAGCGAGTGACTGTGCGGCAAAGGCTTCGTTAAGTTCAAATACGTCAATATCGTCAACAGTAAGGCCTGCACGCTCAAGGGCTTTTTTAGTGGCGTTAACAGGGCCAATACCCATGATTTCTGGCAAGCAGCCTGAAACCGCAATTGAACGAATGCGGGCCAAAGGCTCAAGGTTGTTTTTCTTGGCGTATTCTTCGGTACATACCAATACAGCTGACGCACCATCGGTCAGAGGTGATGATGTACCCGCTGTTACAGTACCGTTTTTATCAAACGCTGGGTCTAGGGTTGAGAGGCTTTCGAGTGAGCTATCACCACGGATGCAGCCATCTTCTTTAATTTCTTTACCGCCGTGCTTAACGGTTACGATTTCATCTTTAAATTTGCCATCAGCTTGTGCTTTAGCAGCCTTTTGGTGGCTAGCGACAGCAAAACCGTCTTGAGCGGTGCGGTCAATTTTGTATTTCTTGGCAAGGTTTTCAGCAGTTTCGCCCATGCCGATGTAAGCTTGCGGCATACGTTCCATCAGCTCTGGGTTTGGCATTGGGTTAAAGCCAGTCATCGGGACGTGGCTCATAGATTCAATGCCTGCACAGATGTAAGCTTCGCCTGCGCCCATGGCAATGTTACCTGCCGCTTGGTGGATGGTGGTCATTGATGAGCCACAAAAGCGGTTAACAGTAGCACCTGCTGTGCTGTTGCTAAGACCAGCAAGGAATACCATAAGGCGGGCCACGTTAAAGCCTTGCTCAGCTTCAGGGAAGGCGTTACCTACCAATAGGTCTTCGATTGTTTCAGGGTCAATTTTGGTTTGATCCACAAGGCCGCGAATAAGTTGGGCGCCAAAGTCGTCTGAGCGAACTTTTGAAAGGTCACCTTTGTAGGCACGGGTAAACGGCGTACGTTTGTAAGCAGCAATCACGATTGATTTAGTTTGTGACATGTGGACTGTTCCTTTTTGTTATTTATTAAAATGGTAACTTATTCTGGCGTGTTTTCCAGAAGTTTGGTTTTTGAAGTTCGGTTAATAAAGTCTTCGAGGTGTTTAAATGTATCCCCGATGTTTTTATAAATCAGCGCATGCTCGTTGGTTTTAATCCAATGCAGAGTCTTATCAGGGCAGTTCGTTAGACCCTTATAAATAATTTCAGCGCTTGATGATTTTACAACCTTGTCGTGGTCGCCTTGAATAATTGTTACAGGCAGGCTGATTTGCTTGAGCGAGCGCTTCAGCATCGACATAACGCCACGCAGCTCGTTCACGGCCTTTACAGGCATGGTGCGGTAGTTAATGTCTTTGTTTTCTGGGTTGTTATCGTAAAACGGAATCACCCCTTCAACACCAGGAAGCCAACTTACAAGGTTATTAATTTGGTTCATAAGCGGTACAAAAATCATGTTTTTGTCCTGCACTTGTAGCGGGGCTGAAACACTGGCAACGCCTGCAAGTTTAGGCGGGTTTTCGGCAGCAAATAGTAGACCCAATGCGCCACCTGTTGAAAAGCCAACAACCACAACTTTATCAACAAAGGCTGACAAAATGCGGTGGCTACGACGCACTGATGAAAGCCAGTCACGCCATGTGCGGCTGTGCAGCTCCCAAGGTGAGGTGCCATGGCCAGCAAGGCGTACACCGTAAACGTGGTAGCCTTGGCGTGAAAGTTCTTCACCGTATGACTGAAGCTCAGCCGGTGACGCTAAGAACCCATGCACCAACAAAATACCAATGTTTTTAGGCTCTACACCGTCAGCCGGGGCATACATAAACGGGGCACCGCTGCGGGTGGCCGTTTCTTTTTTATTAAGGTCTTCAAAGCGTGGGCGGGTGTAGTAGGTTTTGTTCCACTTATGAGTACGCACTTCATCGTCAAACAGGTTGTTTGCTGTTTCTTCTGGTGTGATTTTCTTGTCCAGTGAGCGGTCAAGAGCAGTTGCCACGCTGGCACGGACTTCGTGCAGTGGTGCCACTTCGTTGGCTGAAACAAGCACAGGGTTTTCAAGGCGTACTGCGTGGAACTGGCTTTGCTCATTCAGTTTATCAAGCAACTTGTAGCATGTACCCGTGGTCAACAGCAGGCCTGCCTTTTGGCAAGTTTCAATAAAGCGGCCAAGGTCTGGGCAGTCACTTTCAACAAGGCCACGGTAGCGGTCAGGCCAAGTTAAGCTACGGTGTAGCGCAATGTGCGGCTGCTTTTGTAGGTCTTTCATGGCGTGGTATAGCACGCTGTGGAAGTCTTTCATCTCAACAGTGCGGATGTCACGGCCCATAAGCTCCTGCAAAAGCACTGACGCAAGGTGCGCCAAGTTTACAGTGGTTTGCTTATAGATGCCTTCCATGTATTTATCGCGAATGCGGTCAGCTTCTTTGCTGATGCGGCGCACAATAAGTTTTTCGGTCAGGCGGTCGGCCGTTTCTTTGAGGCCAAAGAACTGCTCAAGCGAGTCAATGTTCTTAAAGTAATGACGCATCAAGACACCGTCGACCCACTTCCAGCTATGTTTGGCGCTGATAGGCTCGCCTAAGCGAATGTCCATATCGGTTTCTTTGAAAATAAGGTTACCTTCGATAATAAGCTCTTCAATCATTTGGGCTGAAGGCTTTTTGGCGAAAAGGTTTGCGCCTTTGGTCAGAATGTTGTCGTCAATGCGTACAGGGTAAAACGTGATGTTGCCCGGCACAATCAGTGTTGGTTTTGACGCAGCTTCAAACAACGCTTCTTTGCTTGGAAGGCCCAAGGCTGTTTGCCAGTGTTTAATACGGCGCTCATTACCAGCTTCAAAAACTGACAAAATACGTCGTTTAAACATTTCTAGCGTAAAGGCCAGTACAGCAGCACCGCGGTGGTGCTTACGGAAAAGATTGTGCTTGTGCGAGAAAATACCTAGCTCGCCCATGTCATCGGTAATACGGCGGTCTTTAATCATTGCCCCTTCAGGGAAAATAACCACCTTACGACCTCGCAAAATTTCAGCCGCAAGGAACGGCAATAGGCCTGGGAGGTTGTTAGGCACAGCACCTACATCATGCAGGAGATCAGCAAATTTGCCGCCACCAGCAAAGAGGCCTGCATCGGCTACCGAGCGGCAATATGCACCTTCTTCACGGTGAATAATGTAAGGCGGAATGAGTGTTTCAAAGCGAGCAAAGTGGTTGAAAAGAAAAATCTCACCATTTTTAAGGGCGTCGTTTTCGTTGCCGACAACTTTAATGTTGAGGCCAAAAATGCGCTCAAAACGGCGGAAAGTGCTGGCCGCAAAGTCGTAACTTTTGGTGTTAATAGGACGCGCCTTGTTATCTGCCATGGGGATGTTTCTTGTTCTTATTGTAATAATGCATATAAACTATACCGCATGGTGGGGTTTGCCATAAGTGGTAAATCACCTCGCTTACTTTTCCCCGAAGGGGGGTGTGGTAAAAGCAATGCATACCTATATTATATGGAAACGATAACAAGAATTTTAAAGCCATGCTTTTAGATAACTTCTGGATTTTTATTCTCCCAGCGAATGCGATTCGCGCGGGTGAGTACGTCTCGTGGTATGGCTTGTGTGCGATTGATTTCTTTATTCTCCTCAGCTTTGCGGGGCTGCATGTTCTGAACTTGCGCCGTAAAGTAAGTGGCCTACAGCGGAATGTGATGGAAATTTTTGCTGTTTTCTTGGTGGGTGGCGCTGTGTTTGGCGCTCAGTATAAATCTATCTGGGCGTTTGATTTTGAATTTGCAGTTTCACTAGACCCTATCCTTTCAGGGGTGTGGTACACCGTGAATATGGTTATGGTGTGGTCACTCATACGCTTGTGGCGCCGCCGGACTTATACAGATTCTCAGATTGTGCCTATGTGCCTTGTGTTAACAACCGGAGTTTGCTTGAGCACGCTGCTTTCGGTCTATGCGTTAGGATTTGATGGACGCACAGGTTTTATACCGATGCTATTTAGTTTATCGTTGGCATTGGCTGGGTTTATTCTACCGTGTGCCGTTATTGTGTGGCACTTCTTTGGCATGAGCCCTCATTACAGCCGCCGCCGAAACTTACTAGCGTTTTTGGCTGTTTTAGTGACGGGTATTGGTGTTTTGGCCACGCAAATGGGTATGTATTCATCTGTTGTTTTTGTGCCTGAGTACGACCTATTTAAAATTGTGGGCACCAACTACTCATTCATTGTGGGGATGAGTTTTGTCGGCCTTTTAGCGTTGATTGCATTGTGGGTTCTCGTCGATGCTGTTTTCTTCCGTAGTTTAGGCGCTATTCGTGTGTTTGGCCGTAGTCAGCGTTATACGCTAACCTTGGCAACCGTGCTTGTTTTTGGTGGTAGTGCGTCGATGCTATTATTTTGGGCGACGCAAAATATTGCACACGAAAATACAGTTGAGCGCTTTAGATACGAAGCTGTTGGGTTTCTTCAAGAGTTAAACCAAAAACTTGATAACACCGTTGTTGTTATGGACCGTGTAGAGGCCTTTTTTAAAGCTTCTGAGGACGTGACATTTAAAGAATTTCAGCGCTTTGTTTCTCCTTCTTTTGAGGAGCAGCCGTCATTTCAGGGGCTTTATTATGCGAAGGCTGAGGGAGAAAAATACAAGGTGCCGCTCTCTTACTTTAGGAATGAAAAGCCAGAGAAGGGGCGCGCTTTTATTTATGAAGGTGCTTTAGCTGTATTTCAACATGCTGTACGTGCGGAGGTTTTAACCTCTGAGCATGCGCCTGAGCAACGCCTTTTGCGTTTTGTGCACCCTGTTTATAAAGAGGGGCATAAGCCCTTTAAAAAGTCGCGCATAGATACACAAAGCCTTGAAGAGTATATGGATCAGAACGTCGAGGGGTATTTGGTGCTGACCTTGGACCTCAACGCTTTGATTAAAGAGGTAAAGCATAGCGCCCGTGCGAACCGTTTGGCTATTGATGTTGATGTGAATGGTGAACATGTTTATCAGTCTGTTGGCATGAATGAAAATAGCCATATTAAACTTGTATCCTCACGCAAATTTATGGGTAAGTCTTGGGATATAACCTTTGTACCAACACACAGGTTTTTAAGCTTTACTGAATATGTGGCTTGGGCTGTTCTGGTTATTTGCGCCGTACTGACGGCCCTTGTTGCGGCCTATTTTTATAACCTTTTGCGCCGACAGGAGGCTGACTTTAGAACCCAGCGAGAACTTTCAAAACAGGTTGCGCAAAAAGAACTCTTAAACCGTGACCTTGAGGAAGCTGCGCAGAATATTCGTCAGGTAAACAACCAGCTTGAGAACGAGCAAAAACGCCTTAAAACACTGATGGATAACGTGCAAGAGGGTGTAATCTCGGTCGATGCCGACGGACGGATTTTGAGTTTTAACATCGGCGCTAAGCATATTTTTGGTTACTCAGAACGCCAAGTGATTGGCAAGTACGTGACAGACCTTATGGTGGGCGAGGCCTTAACAAAGCACACCAGCTACCTGAAAATTGGTGAAGAAGATACCTTTGGGAGCGGGCGTGAAATTATGGGTGTTCGTAAAAATGGTGACACATTCCCATTCCGCTTAAGTGTGGCCAAGGTTGTTTTGGATAATCAGCCTGTTTACATTGAACTTATTCGCGATATTAGCGATCAGAAAAATAAAGAAGCTGAGTTGATTGAGGCAAAAGAACTGGCCGAGCATGCGAACCAATCGAAAGATGACTTCTTGGCAAATATGAGCCACGAAATCCGTACCCCGATGAACGGCGTATTGGGCATGGCAGACCTGCTTCTTGATACAAAACTAAACGAAACACAGCAGCAGCTTACAAGGGCAATTAAGTCATCAGGTGATGCATTGTTGTCTATTATTAATGATATTTTGGATATTTCTAAAATTCGTGCTGGGCGCCTAACTCTTGAAAAAATCCCGTTCTCACTCCGCAATATTCTAGAAGAAATCAGCATTCTTTTTGCAAACAGTGCTGAGCAAAAAGGCGTGGCCTTGCTGATGCACATTGACCCCAATGTACCGCAGTATGTTTTGGGCGATCCTGTGCGTGTACGCCAAATTATGACTAACCTTTTAAGTAATGCCATTAAGTTTACAGCTGAAGGGCACGTGCTTATTAAAATTACGGCAGGCAAACATGCAAAAGGTAAAAAAGTGCCAATCGTAATCTCAGTAGAGGATACTGGTGTTGGTATTGCGCAGGATAAACTTAAATACGTGTTTGATAAATTTGCCCAAGAAGAAGAGTCAACAACACGTCGTTTTGGTGGGACGGGGCTTGGCCTAAATATTTGCCTAACACTGGCTGACCTTATGGGTGGCGAGATGAAAGTGGTGAGTAAAAAAGGCAAGGGAAGTACATTCTCGTTTGAAGTAAGCCTGCCAGAAGCTAAAGTAAAAGAAGCTGAGGTTGTTGCGCCTAAGCCGAGAGCCGCAGGCGTGCAAGGCGCCCGAGTTATGGTTGTAGAAGATGTGGATGTAAACCGCATTCTGATGGCTAAATATATGGAGGCTATGGGCTGTACGGCTATTTTTGCAAGCAATGGTGTTGAGGCTGTGAACTTGTATAAGAATGAGCAGGTCGATATTATCTTTATGGACTGCCAAATGCCTGAAATGGATGGTTTTGAGGCGACCTTGCAAATCCGAGCGCATGAGCTTGAGAAGGGTTTGCCTAAGACGCCAGTGATTGCGCTCACAGCAGATATCATGTCAGATAACCACGAACGATGTATTGCCGTCGGGATGGACCACTTCTTAACAAAGCCTATTAAGCGCGCTGATTTAGAAGCTGCCATAAGCCAATGGGTTGACGTTTCGTAAAACCTGCGTACTCTTAAGCAACAAGAAAAATAAAAGGTACCCCCATGAAAGTTTTTAAGTTCATTGTGCTTGCACTGGTTATTTTTGTAGCCTCATTTGCCGCAACATTTGTAATGCGTGACCCTGCTGTTGATATGTCAATGTATCAAAATGTGGTGGCTGAATACCGCAGCCAAATTAAAGAGCTTAAAATTGTAACGGCTCTACTGCGCAGCCCAATGTATAAATTCCGTCGCGAATCAGCGCTTGAGCGTTTGGAAGCACTTGCTGAAAATGGCGATGTATCCGAAGCCATCGATACAGCATTTATTTATTATGCACAGCCAAACAAGTTTTACTGTACCAATCCTGAAGGTTGCCCAAAGGGCGAAAAAGCCTTTACCCGTGAACAAAGCCAAAAGGCATTTTACTGGGCGCGTAAAATGGAAGGCGACAAAAAAACCGTCGCCCTTAGCCAGCTGCTACGTGATGTGCGTGTGGCCCCAGTTGCTACTGAAGAAGACCGTATTTACCTGATGTTTGAAACTGAAAAAGACAGTCGTGTGGCGCTTGCAGCCTCTATGGCTTTGGCGTTCCACCACCTTGATAACCGCTACTTTGGGAATGATATGATGGACGAGGCCAAACTGTGGCTGACCCGTGCCCAAGAATTAGATTACAACCTTTAACTCTTATTAACCCTATACGCTGAGGAGCATAACAATGGCTGAGAAAAAGAAAAACGAAGTGGTAAAAGACACTGATAAACAAATTGCTGAGCTTGAGCTACGCATCGCGAAAATTGAGTCGATGATGGAAAACAGCCATAGCAAAGTGTTTGGCGATCTGTTTATGGGTGGCTGCCCAACAAAAGATGAAGTGCGTGACTGGGTAAAAGAAAACCCATTCATTGCGATGGGTATTACCTTTATGGTAGCGCTTCTGCTAACACTTATCTTCTAGACACCCAGAACGTACGTTTAAAAACATGCCACGTGGGCACCTAAGCAATTAGGGCTGGCGTGGCATGAGTCGTTTTACAACGTGGTTATAGTGCGGGTCTTCCATGTCCTCTGTCGGGATATCGCCATGGGCTTCAAGGCGCTGGCGCCATGCTGTAAGGTCTTCACGGGTCAGGTTATGGCGTTGAAGAATGGCCTTAGGCTCGGTTGTAAGAGCTTCTTGCAAGGCTGGGATTTCATCTGGGCGGGCACGCTCAAGCTTACGGTAATGTGATTCAAAAAAGCGGTCAAGCTCAGCCGAGGCATCGAGCAGGGCTTGCATCTTCTGTGGTGAAATATCAGCTTGAGGCTGCATTGGTGCATGAGCAGGCGTATGCGTTTGGGCAACGGCAGTCCCCACTGAAAACACAACAAACATTGAAAGCGCTATACATCTGTAATACATACTGGCATTGTAACGTGAAAGATGAAGGAGCTCAATATGCAGCCGTATGCACAAACCCAAGCCGCTATCGAAATTTTAGCTGAAGCTGAAGAAATCTCACGCCCTGTTGACCGTGTGATGTCATTTTACTTCCGTAATAACCGTTACATTGGCAGCAAAGATAAAAAAGCGATTGCCGAGCAGGTGTACAGCACGCTGCGCCAACAAGGTTTGATTGATTGGGCTTTGCAGCAGGTTGAACTACAGCCAACGGCACGCCTGCGGGTGGCTGGTCAAATGCTACTAGAAGGCCAAGACTTATCACAAACGTTCCACGGTGAACGTTTTGCCCCACGCCCCCTTAATGGCACTGAAAAAGCCGTTGAAGGTATTCTTGAAAAAATGGAACATGCCCCAACTTACGCTAAGCTAAACTACCCAGCATGGGCAGGTAAGCTACTTCTTAAAGCTTTTGATGAGCGCTTGCACGAGGCAATGGAAGCCCTAAACGAGCAAGCCCCAACTGATATTCGTATGAACCTGCTTAAAGGCAAAAAAGACCGCGTCGCCATGATTTTGGCAGACGATGGCCTTGAAGGTGAAGTGACACCGCTAAGTGCTAATGGCGTGCGCCTTAGTAACCCAGGCAACCTGTTTGGCATGCAGGCTTTCCGTGATGGTTTGTTTGAAGTGCAGGACGCTGGCTCGCAAATTATTGCAGCCTTGTGCCTTGCCCAGCCTGGTATGAAAGTTACCGACTACTGCGCAGGTGCTGGCGGTAAAACCCTAGCCCTTGCTGCTGCTATGGATAATAAAGGTATGCTAATCGCTGGCGATATTATTGAGCCTAAAATTGGTGAACTTAAAAAGCGCCTACGCCGCGCGGGTGTTGATAATGTGCAAACCCAAGTTTGGCCTATCGAAACAAAGAACACCTGGCTTAAACGCCGCAAACAAACGCAGGATATTGTGCTGCTGGACGTACCATGTAGTGGGAGTGGCGTTTGGCGCCGCAACCCCGATGCTAAGTGGGTGTTAACCCAAGAGCGTTTAGACGAGCTGTGTGAAATTCAGCAAAGTATTTTGCAGCAGGCTAGTGCGCTGGTTGCAAAAGGCGGGCGCTTGGTTTACGCCACATGCTCGGTATTTGAAGAAGAAAACGAGGCGCAAATTGAACGCTTCCTTTCTGAAAATAAAGGTTTTAAAATTATTCCAGTGGCTGAGGTTTGGGCCGAAGCTCTAAAGGCAGAGACTGTGCATGGTCGTTGCCCTGTAAGCGGGCCGATGATGCGCCTTGCCCCTCACACCACTAAAACAGACGGTTTCTTTTTAACAGTGCTGGAGCGTACGGAAGATGAAAGCAATTAAAAAACTATGGCAATGGGGCATGGCGTTGCCACTCCATAAACAGGTTTTAATTTCAGGCGTATTTGCCCTTGGGTTAATTGCCTCAGCTTTTATTATTGAGTACGGCTTTGGTGCGCGCCCTTGTCACTTGTGCTGGTTGCAGCGCTATGGCCACTGGGCTATGGCTGGTTTTGGTTTGGTTGGCGGTATTGTGGGTGGCTTTGTACCTGTTGTGGCCTGCCTTGGGTTTTTAGGTGTTGTAGGCACAGCGCTTTACGGCCTTGGTATGGGTGTGTATCAGGTGCTTGTGCAGTATAAAATTGTTCCTGCGCCAGAAGGATGCAGCAGCGCGAATATTGAAATCCCTGCAAACGTGGAAGATTTTATGGCCTCACTACAGAACCCTGTGATGGCCCCACCGTGCGATAAAATTGACTTTATGATTTTTGGCCTCACGCTGGCCGCATGGAACGCCATTATTATGGCCGTGATGCTCACGGTATTGTTCTTCGTTTTTAAAAACCGTAAGCGTAAATAACTACGCAAATTCCTTAAAGTACAGCGGTGCCGCAATCTCTGTAGGTAAGGCTTTTAAGAAGGCCTCGGCAGGTTCGTTCTGAATCTTTTGTACATCATCAAAAACAGCTTTGAGTGGGGCAAGGTCTAGCCCGTTTTGAATCAGTGTGTGTAGTGGCATTGAGGCTTTTGATTTTGAAAGCTTCTCGTTGCCGTCTTCTGCAATAAGCCCGTGGTGGATGTACTGCGGTGTTGGTAGGTCTAGGAGGGCTTGCAGTAAGCGGTGAATATGCGTCATGTCATAGAGGTCTGCGCCGCGAATAATATGGGTGATGTTTTGTGCCGCATCGTCAACCACCACTGACAAATGGTAGCTTGTTTTAAATTCTTTCCTTGCTAGTACAACGTCGCCATGCATTTCAGGCTCGGCGGTAACTTCGCCTTTTTTAGCATCATGAAAGGTGAGGGGCCATTGGCCTTTTTCTTTCAGGTGTTGGATGGCTTTTGCCATGTTTAGGCGTAGGGCATAAGGCGGTGAGTCTGGCGTAATATCTGCCATGGTTTTATGGCGGCAGAGGCCAGGGTAAACATCGCTTGTATAATCTTGCAAATCAGCACGGGTGCATGTGCACGGGTATAAAAAATCACTCAGTTGGTGTAGGGCATCTTGGTAGACCTCAAAACGGTCAGCCTGATGCCAGATGGGGTCTGTTGAGGTAAAGCCTAGGGTCGCTAAGTCTTCAGGAATAGCGGCCACATACTCAGGCTTACAGCGGGTGTGGTCGATGTTTTCAATCCGCAGAATAACCTCAAGCCCCATGGCTTTAGCCAAAGCCTGCGTTAGCCACACAGAGTATGCATGCCCCAGGTGTAAATAACCTGTGGGCGAAGGGGCAATACGGGTGCGGTGCTGTTGTGTGTTCATACTTAAAAGTACCAAGTTTATTTAAGGGCGTGAATATATAATTAGGGCATAGCCATAATCGAAGAGGTGTTGTAATATAGGCACGCAATCGAAACGTACCTATAAAGGTGCAACCGTAATATCAAATTTGGGAATGGAGCTTACTATGAGCAACCTTGCAGAAAAAACCACCGACACAACCTCAGCGCCAACAATTACTCTAAAAGAGTACCAAGATTGGACAGTAACAACAGCCATGTACCCACACGCTGAAACTGGCAACGTTGAAGAGTTGATGTACCTTGCTTTGGGCCTAGTTGGCGAAGCTGGTGAAGTTGCAAACAAAGTTAAAAAGCTTTTCCGTGATGGCGACAACCAAGACCTGCGTACCGAACTCGCAAAAGAACTAGGCGACGTAATGTGGTACATGGGCCGCCTATCAAGCGTGCTTGACGTTGACCTTACCGAAACTCTAGCCAAGAACGTAGCGAAGCTAGAAAGCCGTAAGGCACGTGGTGTTATCACCGGCAGCGGCGATAATCGATAATTTACTGCCAGTTTGAGGTGTTAAACCCTCTTTCTTGGGCGCGTGTATAGAAATACACGTTACCCTGCGAAAAAGAATTTATCCCTCTCAAATGGCAATAAATGTTGATGAATAAGAAAAAGGCTCCTTCCGGAGCCTTTTTTAATGGGGCACTGCGAGCCGAGAGCGAGTAGGACGGTATCCGGAAGGGCCAAAGCCCGAGGTTACCGACGGTCAAGCCGAAGGCTTGCAGCAAGCGTCAGGCTTTGCCTGTGCGCCGCTGTCTGTAGGATCACTCAGGGCCAATGTTAATGTAAACGGTGCTATCTTGCGTAATAACAATCGCTACAAAGCGGCCTGGTTTTGCAAAGTAAAGTGATGACACTGAAGATTGGAACGCGTTAACGGTGCTCCAGCCTTTAGCGGCCATTGAATCTTCAAAGAAGCGGTATAGGCTTGCGCTGTCGGCACGGCCACGTAGAACAATTTTACCAACGGTTTGGGTTGGGCTTGAGAAGATGACACTCTCAACAAGGTCAATTTTGTGGCTTGCCGGAACAGGTAGATCAGGGAAGGCCTGAATGATGCCTTCTTCTAGTGAGCGGGCTTCGGTCACTGTACGTGGGTTACCTGATTCATCAACTGCAGTACGGTCAGGACGGAAGTACATGTTGCCGTTACAGCCGTATAGACCGCCAACAACGACCATTAGCGCCAAAAAGCCGAAGACTTTAGAAAGTGATTTTGTAGTAGCCTTGTTCATTCGAGCAATGCGTCCTTCTTTAAATTTAGAAATCTGTAGATTCATTTTCGGCTCATTTGCGCCACTTTGTCAAATGTAAGGCAGGCTATAAGGAAGGTTAAGCAACAGTTGTGTGCTATTTTTGCCAGTCGTCGCCAAAGAGGGCTGCAATGTCAGCCTCGGTAAAAGTTTCAGCTGCACCTGTGTATTCGTCGGTGACTTCAAGCTTGCCGTTTTCAGCTTCAAGCAGTTGGCGGCATTCGTCCACACCAAGGTTTTTCAAGGCTTCAAGCATGCGTTGGCGGTTTGATGACGATGCAAATGACAATGGCTGCTTATGGAAAACACGCACGTCATCTTCAGCAAACAGGCTGCCAATTAGTTCCATATCTTGTTTTTCACCAGGGAGGACTTCTTCTGGCTTAAGGGTTGATAGCAACAAACCCATACGGCGCCAGTCATCATCGCTCACAGGTTCTTTGTTTGGCAAAGCTTGCAAGAACATGGCACCACATGAGGTGCGGCCGTCTTTATCGGCGTGGCTAAATACTTTGAAGTATGTTGGCAACTGCGCTGATTGTTGGAAGTAGGTTTCAACGGTACTGCTGATTGAGCTTGTGTCAATCGGTACGATTGATTGGTAAGACTCACGGTCGCTGCCGTAATCAACCGTTACAGTGAAAACGCTCTCTTGTTGTTGCTCAAGGGCTTCTTCTTCGCTGCCCAGTGGTGCTGTTTTTTTAGCAAACGCACGTAGCTCGCCCTTGTAGTTACACTTAGCAAGAAGCACAGGCAGTTTGCCTTTTGAGGTGATTTGCAGTGTGATGTTGGCTTTGTCCTTCATGTCAAAAGCAAGCACAACTGAGGCGGCAAGCATCTCGGCCAAAAGTTGGGCAACAGTATCTTCGCCTGTTTTAAGGCTGCCCACTTGGTCGGTAATGTTTGGCATACGCAAAAGGCGCCCACGAATAGGAAGGCTTTCAAACATGAAAGGGCGCATTGAGCCTTGCATGTTTTCTGGGGTGTTAGCGGTGTTTTGCGTATCGTTTTTCATGGCGGCTATCCTAGAAGATTGGGGGCAAAGTTGCAAGCGGCGAGGTGTGTAATTTATGATGTTTTTATGACAAAGAAAACCACCACCCCAAAAACACCTGAAAAAGTAACGCGAAAGCGGGCTGCAAAGAAGCCTGCTCATAAGCCTGCACTTCTTCAGGCTGAGGCAAATAAAGCGTCAGCATTGCATCGGTCATGGTTTGTAGCGGGTGGCCGGCCAGCTTTACTTTGGGTTTCGGCGATTGGTTGGATGATGCAGTTTGTGGTAAATCCGATATTTGAAATGTTCACAGGTAAAACCTTTGCCATGCCTGTTGAGCAGATGGTCTGGTTAACAGGCTCAGTTTTAGGGATATATGGCACGCTACGTACGGTTGAAAAAATGAAAGGGAAGGGTTAGTCCTTCCCTTTCATTATGCCAGCGCCTTAAAGGCATTGCGGCGTGGTGCTAATATTATAAATAAATGCTTGGCTGTTTTGGCACACATTTAGGTGCGTGTTATAGCTATTCGGCTTTAAGTTGATGCTATACAGCGTCACAAAGCCTAAGCATAGATTTATCATGCAAGTTCCTAGAACGGCATTTTTCATATTTCCCCCTTGTTATTTAAACAGCCTGTAGAAGTGCAGCGCTGTTGTTGTTTTGTTGCCACAAAGTAGTTTGTTTTTTGCAGAGGTAAAGCGGCAAAAGGTTGCCCTCCAGAAATGCATTAGTCACTATCGCACAAATGCGATACACCAACCTTTTATTGGACGTCTGACCATGTGTAGCGCCATATACGCCAGGCAGGTAATTTTATAACGCCTGCTTTAATAGAATGAGCAATAGACTCAATCTGATCAGGGGTGACGCAGGCAAAGTCGGCAACTTCAGCTAAGTCAGCAGAAGGGGTGAGGAGCCAAGCTTCGGCCTTAGGGCACTTTTTAGCAAGGTCGTAGAAAGCGTCGAGGATAACGGTTCTGAATAAAAGGATTTCAGCTCGGTTGGGGTGGTTAACAGGCACGTCAAACCAGCGGTATAAAACATAAGGGAGCGGTACTTTTAACGGCACAACATTGCAGGTGTTTAGTGGTGTTGGGGTCATGTGGCTTTCCTTCTTGTTATGTGTATGCTAAATTCGTAATAGTACGTATAAACAAATATTAGATACGTATTAATACGAATATGTGTTGATTAAACTCGTAATAATACGAGCTTGTCAATATTAAAATGCATGGAATGTAGACATATGATTTTTAAGAAAAGCGCAGCTGCGCCCGCGAAAAATGCCAAAACTGTTGATGACAGTGGTTTTTCTGACCGTATGAAGACTCTTATGGCCGAGCAAAAAAGTGTAAACAGTTTTGCAAAAGCTGCTGGCGTAACAGAAGGGGCGATTCGTAATTACCTGCGTGGTGGCGTTAAGCCTTCGCAAAAAATGGTTGAAGCTATTGCCCGTACGGCCAACGTTTCACCCACTTGGTTGTTAACAGGTGAAGGGAAGCGTAACCCACAAGCTGGTGAGCTATTGTTGGGTACACCTGCCGAGCGTGACGTACTGCGCCTTGCAATTCAGGATGCAGAGCAAATTTTGGCGGTCTTAAAAGCAAAGCCAACGTCTGAAGAAAAGGCAGATTTGATTTTAGGTGTGTTTGACTACTACACCGAGGCAACAAAAGAAGGCCAACAGCCTGATAGCGCCGAAATTATTGACTTTATTAAAGAAAAACTAAAACGAGTATAAAAATGACCACAGACGCCTTAAACAACAAACGCCGAGAGCTACATGAACATATTGAAGCCTTAGCTAAAAAGCAGCCCCAAGCCGCCTCTGGCCGCTTTGTGATTGCTCTTGTGATTGCGGGCTTTGTGTTGTTTGGCGGTTTGGCAGCAACGTTTTATGCGTCAGCTGCTCAGCGCGAGGATGTGCTTGAAAAGCATACGTCAAAGGGTGTGGCCCAGTTTAATACCCAAGTTGAAGGTGCAGGTTACGTACAGGTAAATAACCTAAGCAACTAATCAGGTATCTAAGCCAAGTGTTTAACATACTGCAGCACCTGTAAAATTTGCTTGCATTTTTACAGCCATGGTGGCAATGTTCGTTCGCTTTATGCAGTTATACACACTTGCCGGTGTGGCGGAACTGGTAGACGCGCGAGACTCAAAATCTCGTATTGGTAACAATGTGTGGGTTCGATTCCCTCCACCGGCACCAGATTTTTAAACGCCCTGAATTTTTTCGGGGCGTTTTTTATTTGTTATGAGTTTTATTATGGGCACGCAAAAAGCCCCCACCATAATGGCGGGGGCTTTGTTGTTTTCGTTAGTCGGTGTGGTTTTCGTCGTTCTTGTCTTTGCGAGGCGCCAGAATATGCGGGCGATTGTCTCGAATCGAGGCCATCTTGCTGGCAACGCCAAGCGTGGCGTAGGACCAGGCTAGCAAAAACAGGCCCAAGATAACGGCGATGAGGGTATCGCCATCGAGGGCGGCGCCTGCCCCAGCATGCGCAATGTGCACGGTGGCGAGGGTCATCAGGATGAACAGACGGTTGCGCGGCTTGGGCGTCGACCAGCGGCAAAAAACCATATAGAGCATGGCGGGCATAGTGCCGAGGAAGACCGCAAGTTGAATGCTGATGTCAGCAAAGTTGGCGGCCATGCCACACAAAACGAGGATGGCGAAGAGAGCCATAAGCATAAAGAATTCCTTCGTTGGAAAAACAGAAGAGATTGAGAATTTTGGCGGAGAAAAGGAAAGGAAGCTGTTTCAAATATGAGGTCGCATTATAGGGTCAGCCTGCTAATGCGCAAGTAAAAAACCCCTAGTACAAACTAGGGGTTTTCGTGAATGGTATGACTTGCGTTAGACCTTTGTGGCGGCCTTGTCGAAGTAACTGGTCATCTTGCGGGCGTGTTTTGCGGCCCAAAATCCCGTAAAGAGTGCAAAAGCACCCATCACGAAAAAGAAGCCCATCACGTCGACCGTGTAGCCAATTTTTGCGTTAATCGCAAAGTGGACGGTGGTCAGCGTTGCGCCCCAAAAGGCGTAAACGCGGGGGATGGTGCTGCCTTTGAAGTGCCCCAGTGCCTTATAAACACAGGTTGCAAGCGCAAAGGGCAGGGTGATCAGGCTGCCAATCAGGTAGCCCCACACAAAACCACCAGCAATAACGCCAGCGGCCACGAGCAAGAAAAACATCAACATTAGGATGTTAAATCGCATGGTTAAAATCCTCGGAGGTAGGAAAGAAAAAGAGAAGGAAGGATATGAATAAATGTCAGAATAGTCTATATTCCCCCTCTGTACAAGTGCAACACAAGAACGAAGTAATGTAGTTATGATTATTTACCGCCACACCACACCTGCTGAAACTCAACTGTGTACCGAAGGGTCGGTTGTGTTGATTGGCAATTTTGATGGGGTACATAAGGGTCATCAGGCGTTGTTAAAAACCGCAGCTTCACATGCAAAAACCCTTGGCTTACCCGTTGTTGTTTTAACATTTGAACCGCACCCACGTGCTGTACTTACCCCTGAAAAAGCACCCGTGCAGCTGACGACTTTCCCTGAAAAATGCGAGCTGCTTAAGCACTACGGCGCTGATGCTGTTTACGCCATTGATTTTACCAAGGCTTATGCTGCTACAACCCCTGAAGAATTTGTGCGTGAAACTTTGGTTAATACCCTGCGTGCAAAGCAGGTTGTTATCGGGTACGACTTTGCCTTTGGCCGCGGTCGTGCGGGCAATGCCGAAAACTTGCAAAAGATGGGCAAAGCCCTTGGTTATGGTCTTACGATTGTGCCCCCGCAAGAAGCGGCAAAAAATGGCTTGGTATATTCTTCAACCGAAGTGCGTAAAGCCCTTGCTGACGCTGATTTTGCACTGGCTGAAGAACTGCTTGGCCATACGCTTGAAATCTTCAAGACGTATCAGCCAAAGCACACCTCTGCATAAATTCACAGGTTTACTGCCTAAAAATACGGTTTTTCACGTATGAAAAGTTGCCCAAATTCCGTGAATAATGTTACCCTTTGAGGCCTTTGAAGATATGCCTTCAAAGCGCACCTAATTGATTAGTAATTTGATGAATAAAGTTTTTAAAAACTAGAGACCCTACATGACAAACGCCAGCACCAAAAAATACACCGTAAACCTACCGCAGACCGAGTTTCCGATGCGCGCGGGTTTGCCAACGCAAGAACCTAAGTGGGTAAAGCGCTGGGCTGAGGAAGAAATTTACGAAAAAATGCTCCGCAAAGAAGCCCCGAAGGGTGACTTTATTTTGCACTGTGGCCCTCCGTATGCCAACGGCAGCTTGCACATGGGGCACACGCTTTCGTACGTGCTGAAGGATTTTGTTGTGCGTTCTCGCGCTATGAGTGGCTACCGCACACCGTTTGTGCCGGGTTGGGATTGTCACGGTTTGCCGATTGAGTGGAAGGTTGAACAAGGCCTGCGCGAACAAGGTAAAACAAAGGATGATGTTTCAGTAAAAGAACTTCGTGACCTTTGCCGTGATGAGGCTGATAAGTGGATTAACATCCAGCGCGAAGACTGGCGCCGTTTTGGTGTGATGGCTGACTTGGATCACCCATACCTAACCAAAGAAAAAGCAAACGAAGCGGGTATCGTGCGCGCCATGGGCGACCTTGTGGCAACAGGCGCAATTTACCGCGGCGTAAAGTCAGTCAACTGGTCAACCGTTGAAGGTACGGCTTTGGCTGAAGCCGAAATTGAATACGCTGACCATACCTCAACCGCCATTTATGTGGCCTTCCCAATGGTAGGGAACGAGCAGGAAGCTGTTGTGATTTGGACCACCACACCTTGGACGCTCCCAGCCAACCGTGCTGTGGCTTATGGTGATGATGTTGAATACGTATCGTTTGTAATTGGCGAGCATGAAAGCCATGCCCCATACATTAACGAGCATTACGCAGGTAAAACCTACTGGGTTGCCAAAGACCTTGTTGAAGATTTTGCAAAAACACTGCGCCTTGAAAGTTTTGAAACAGGTGCCTCACGCAAAGGTTCTAGCTTTGCGGGCGTCAAGCTAAACCACCCATTTATGGCTCGTGAAGTGCCAATGTTGCACGGCGACCATGTGACCACCGAAAGTGGTACAGGTTTTGTGCATACAGCGCCTGCTCACGGTGCGGAAGACTTTGAGGTTGGTAAAGAAGCTGGTCTTGAGCTTAAGTGCCCTGTTGACGGCAATGGCCTATACGAGCCTTGGGTTGATGAAGACGCTGCCGCTGACGGCATCAAGCTTGCAAGCCGTAACATTTGGGATGCTCAAGAAGACATTGTTGCGCACATGCGCACCAAGGGTGTTTTGCTTAAAGCCTACAAATACAAGCACAGCTACCCAATTAGCTGGCGCTCAAAAGCCCCGCTTATTTTCCGTACCACGCCGCAGTGGTTCCTTGAGCTTGATAAATCAGGTATCCGCCAAAAAGCCCTAAAAGCGATTGACGATATTGAGTCTATCGGCGGTTGGATCCCAGGCAGTGGTTACAAGCGTATCCGCAGTATGATTGAAGCACGTCCTGACTGGTGTTTGTCACGCCAGCGTTCATGGGGTGTGCCGATTACCATTTTCACAAACAAAGAAACGGGTGAGCCTCTGCTTGACCAACGTGCCTTTGAGGCTGTTGCTGCCAAGATTGAAAAACACGGCATCGACGCATGGGAAACTATGAGCACTGCCGAACTGCTTGAAGGTTACGATTACAAAGGTGATCTTGCGAACCTGACCAAGGAAACTGATATTCTTGATGTATGGTTTGATAGTGGTACCACATGGCTGCACGTGCTTGGCCAGCGCCAAGAACTGCACCGTGGCCGCACACCTGAGCAAGCCCCTGCTGATTTATACCTTGAAGGGTCTGACCAGCACCGTGGTTGGTTCCATACCAGTCTGCTAACTGGTGCTGCCATTATTGGCCGTGCCCCATACGAAAAAGTGGTAACCCATGGTTTTGTTGTGGATGGGGATGGTCGTAAGATGTCAAAATCAATTGGTAACGTTGTTGCCCCGCAAGAGCTTTGCGAAAAATACGGTATGGACATTGTGCGCCTTTGGGTTGCCCAAAGTGACTACCGTGAAGATGTTCGTATTTCTGATGATATTCTTAAAGGCACTGCCGACTCATACCGCCGTTTGCGTAACACATTCCGTTACCTACTTGGTAACCTGAGCGACTTTAACCCTGCCGAGCACACTGTGGCTTACGACGATTTGCCGCTGCTTGAAAAATGGGTACTAAGCCGTCTGCGTGCAAACCTTGAGCAAGCACAGGCTGATTACGAAGGGTACCAGTTCCACCGTGTATTCCAAGCGCTGCACCACTTCTGTGCAACGGAACTTTCAAACCTATACTTTGATATCCGTAAAGATTGTTTGTACTGCAACACGGCCGACAACCACGTGCGCCGCAGCTGCCAAACTGTGCTTTACGCCTTGCTACAAGGCCTAGCAACGCACTTGGCACCACTGCTTGCCTTTACTATGGATGAAGTTTGGCACTACCAGTTTGGTGAAGATGCTGAAAGCATTCACCTACAGCCGTTCTACGATGGCGAAGCTTCATGGCACCAGCCTGAGCTTGAAACCCGTTGGGAGACTATCTGGAAACTGCGTGAAGATATTAACAAGTCAGTGGAAGTGCTGCGTGAGCAGGGCGTTGTTAAAACAAACGCGACAACTGAGATTGACCTGAAAGTAACAACCGAAGTGTTTGACGCTGTTGAAGGCTTGAACCTAGCCGAGCTACTAATGTGCGCGAAGCTAGAAATGGTAGAAGGCAATGAGCAGCATATTGAAGTTCGTATGACTGAACTTGCCAAATGCCCACGTTGCCGTATGCACACCCCAGACGTTGGCGAAGACGCCAATAACCCTGAGCTGTGCCTACGCTGTGCGGACGCTGAAAACCGCAACACTGAGGCTGCTGCCTAATGTTGACCTATATCCGCGACCGTAAATTAGGCTTGCGCCTTGGCTTGCTGATTATGCTTTTTGACCAGCTTACGAAAAGCTGGGCACTGGGCACGCTAGGCGAGGGGGGGCAAACCGTGATTGATGGGTTTTTAAAATACTCACTCGCTATGAACCGCGGTGTGTCGTTTAGCTTTTTAGCTGATGTGCCGCACGATTGGCTGCCATACGGGCTTGCTGTTTTTGCGGTGATTGTGAGCGTATTTTTTATTCACATCATGGCGCAAGGTAGTGCCCTTTACCAAGCGGGCCTAGGCCTGATTGTGGGCGGTGCGATTGGCAACATGTTTGACCGCATTAACTACGGCGGTGTTATCGATTTTATTAGCGTATATTACCAAAACTGGCACTTCCCAACGTTTAACGTTGCCGATATTGCAATTAACATTGGCGTGGCTTTTGTTTTGTTGGATACTATTAAACACATTTTGAAAAAGGAGTCAGACGCATGACGATTACAAAAAATGTCTCAAAATATGGTGTAGCGGTTCTTGCCCTAAGCATGGCTGCTTGTGGCGGTAGTGCACCGCTTATTGGCACACGCAGCTTGCCAGACGAAATGGCTGTTGTTTCAGGCCCACCACTAACATTGCCACCTAACTTTGAACTGCGCCCACCGCAAGAACAAAAGCTGAGCCGTGCTGATGCACTGCGTAGCCAAGACTCAAGCGTACAGGCCAAAACCATTTTGGTCGGCGAAGCTGCCGCAGCACCACAAGGTGAGGTTGATCCATGGATTGCCGAACAAGCAAACGTGAAAAAAGCGGACCCAACCATTCGTGAAAAACTAAACGCTGAAAATGCCCCAGCCACTGACGAAAAAGACAATGGCTTTTTGGGTATGTTCGGGGGCGATGATAACTAATCATGCGCTTACCTCTCGCCTGGTTTAAAACATTTCTATTCGGAGCATTGCTGATGGCATCATCGGTCGCCCATGCGGCACCTGAAACTGAACCTTATGAGTTCACAATTGATAACGGCGTGCGCTTTGTTGTGGTGCCTGATTTCCGTGCCCCCGTGGTGGTGCATATGGTTTGGTATCAGGCAGGCTCTGTTGACGAGCAACAAGGTAAAACCGGTATTGCCCACATGCTTGAACACATGATGTTTAAAGGCACCGATACTGTGCCAGCGGGTGAGTTTTCAAAAATCATTGCGCGCCTTGGCGGGCAAGATAATGCCTTTACCAGCTACGACTACACAGCGTATTACCAAAAAATCTCACGTGATAATTTGGCCCAAGCCGTTGAGATGGAAACAGACCGTATGGTGAACCTAAACATCACTGATGAGGTCTTCCAGCCTGAGCGTGACGTAGTTCTTGAAGAGCGTAACATGCGTGTAGACTCTCGCCCAATTTCAGCATTTTTTGAGTTGTTTAACAAAGAGCAATACAAAAAATTGCCCTACCAAAACCCTATTATTGGCTGGCGTAAAGATATTGAGAACTTCACCCTTGCAGATGCGCAAGACTGGTACAAACGCTTTTACGCCCCGCGTAATGCATTGGTGATTATGGCGGGTTCAATCACCCGTGATGAGGCTGAGTGGCTGGCTGAAACCTACTACGCCCCCCTTAAAAACCCAGAAGTTAATGCTATTCGCCCAACCATCCCGGCTGAGCCCGAGCGTTCAGGCCCTATCCGTTTTGAACACGTGGACGAGCGTACGCAGCTTCCTATTATGGCCATTAGCTACCGTGCCCCAAGCTTGCATTCAGGCGTTGCGGGCGCGCCAAAACCTACAGCGGAAGAGGCTTATGCCCTTTACGTCCTCTCAGACATTATGGGCGGCGGTACCACCAGCGACCTTTACCAAGAGCTTGTGGTAAAACAAAAACTTGCCGACTCTGTGAGTGCCAACTACAGCCCGATTAGCCGTTTTGAAAGCACATTCGATGTGGTAGCCCAACCAAAGCCGGGTGTGACAATTGCTCAGCTTGAAGAAGCTATTTTGAAAGTGGTTGAAAGCTACAAAACCAAAATCGTTTCAGAAGATGAGCTTGACCGTTCAAAAACACAGATGAAAAGCGCTGATATTTTTGGCCGTGATGACGTGTTTGATACCGCTTACGAGCTAGGCTCATGGCTTACAACCGGCGGCACCCTCAAAGGCTACCAAAACTGGCTCAAAGAATTGCAAACTGTGACCGCTGAAGACGTTCAGAAAATGGCAAAGCGCACCTTTGTTGATAACCGCAAAGCAACAGGCGTACTGCGCCCACATGCAAAGGACTAATCCATGAGTTGGGTCGCATTTTCAGTTGCCGCAAGTTTGATTGGTGCCGTCTTGGCCCAAGCCAATCACGTGTTGCAATTACGTGGTGCGATGATGGTGCTGACCCGTGCTGTATTTGCTGTTCTTGTTGTGTCACCTCTAGTGGTTAAAATTGAGTGGCCAACCGACCCACACTTTTACATGTACATGGCCGGTGGTGTGCTTTCACTTTTTGTGGGCGATATGGTGCTGTTTGATGCCGCCCGTAAGCTAGGTGGCCGCCTTGCGAGTATTTTCCTCCCCATTAAAATTTACGTGGCCTTTATTATTTGGGCGTTGATTGACCCAAGCTTTTTACAGGGCTTTGTGGGTCAACCAATTATCGCTATGGGTGTTCTATTCTGCCTTGGTTTAACAGGCTTAGCTATGGCGGGCATTAAACGAAGCGACACCGCATGGCCTGCCATGAAAATGGTATTCCCTGTAGGTATTGCTTTTGGCCTTGCCGACATTTTTATTAAGCTTGGCCTGCGTGATACCAACGCGGCTGAAACGTCACTCCTGTTTGTGTTTATGATGAACATGGCGCACATCCCAATGGCTTATTGGTTCTTGAAATACCGCCCTATTAAAAAAGAAGAGTGGCCCGATACAGTCGTAGATTTGCCATTCCTAAACCGCCGCCGTGTATTGATTGGTGGTATTTTGGTGGGTGGTCTAAGCGTGCTGATTTCATACTGCATTAACATGGGGATTGGCCTTAGCCCGAACCCAGGCTACGTGGGCGCACTGACGCTGCTGACCGTGGTATGGCTTTCAATCTATAACCGTTTACGTGGCATTGACGACCGTGCCTCATTCCGTGAAGTGGGCCTTTTGGTGGCCAGCAGCGCGGGGATTATATTATTGGTGAACTAAAATTTAGGGCCCAAAACTTAAAATGATGAAAAAACTTTTAACTGTACTGACACTTGCTATGACCCTTTCAAACCCGCTTGCAGCGCGTGCTGCTGATACGCCTGTTGTACCTATTCAGCAACTTAAAACCCCTGCGGGGATTTCGGTTTGGTTGGTCGAAAGCCATACCCTACCTATGGTATCGGTTGAGGTTGCTTTTAACGCAGGCTCAATGTACGACCCACAAGGCAAAGAAGGTGTTGCTAGCATGACCGCCGCCATGCTGACCCAAGGCGGGGCAGGTGGCCTATCGAGTGAGCAGTTTTTAAAACAAACTGAGCGCCTAGGTGCGGGCATTGCCGCCGATGCAGATACCCAAGTTTTGAGCGTGGGCTTGCAGTCACTATCTGAAAATATTGAAGCGTCATTCTCACACTTTGCTGAGGTTATTAATAACCCTGACTTTAATAAAAAAGATTTTGAGCGTGTAAAGCAGGCATTGCTTGCCTCACGAAAGCGCATTCAGGAAAACCCAGGCAAACTGGCTGACGAAGCCTTTGACCAACTGGTATTTGGCCGTTACCACCCTTATGCCCATTCAGTCATTGGCACGGACTACAGCCTCCCCGCACTTACCCGCAAAGACGTTGAGGATTACTACGAGAAAATGTTCGGCCGCAAAAATATGGTGGTCAGCATCGTCGGTGACATTACCCCTGAAAAAGCCGTTGAACTGGTTGAAAAGCACTTCGCGAAGCTGCCGAAGGGCCGTACTTATAACATCCCTGAAGCGCCACAAGAGCAGCCACCAGTACTACAAAAAATCACGCTACCTGTGCCGCAAACCTCAATCATTATGGGGCACAAGGGTATTTCTCGCCAGAACCCAGATTACTTTGCCACGCTGCTGATGAACCACATTTTTGGCAGTGGCGGTTTTTCATCAATCCTGATGGAAGAAGTACGTGAAAAACGTGGTTTGGCCTATGGCATTTACAGTTACTTTGAGCCTCTGCCGCATTGGGGGGCATTCCAAGTTTCAGTGAAAACTAAAAACGAATCAGCGTTTGAAGTTGTAGATTTGGTGAAAGCTGAAATTGAAAAACTTAAAGAAAACGGCGTAAGCGATGAGGCCTACCAAGAAGCTATGGACTACATGATTGGTTCATTCCCGCTGCGTTTGGATAGTAACGCCGATATTTTGACCTACCTCACCTTTATGCAAACTGAAAATATGGGTGCTGACTACCTTGATAAATGGCTTGATAACATGCGCAAGGTCACCCGTGATGATATTCATCGAGTGGCTAAAAAATACCTAAAGCCTGACGATATGGTTGTGGTGATGGTGGGCCAGCCAGGTGTAGCTTCAAAACCGCAAAAAACAGCAACCCCTGTAAAACAAAAGCCTGAAGCGGCAGCCCCTAAAGCGGTGCCAGCAGCGGCGGTGGCAACAAAAGCTGTGGCAGAACCTGCCGCACCTGCGCCTGTAACGACTGCACCTGCGCCTACACCTAAGCCAGTAGCCGTAGCACCAAAAGTAGCACCCGCACCTGTGAGCCAGCCTATCCCTGAAGATGTGTTGGTTGAAGAAGAGTCAGTCTCAGCTGGTGTGAGCAACGTTAGCTCAACCGCACCAGCCAAAGCAGCACCAGTGACGGTGGTGCCAAACCCGAATGCAGGTAAAATTATTATTCCGGATGATCCTGAAAAGCTTCGTGCCGCTGAAGAACGTGCCGAGCGTAAAGCTGAAGAACGCCGTAAAAAAGCGGCACCTGTCGCAACGAAGTCATCTTCAACGCCGAAAATTTCAGCCACAGATTCTCGCCAACTTAAAGACGCTAAAGTTAAGCCACGTACACGCCGTAACGTGGATGCGGACGAGTGGCTGTAAGGATTCTTTATGGACGATCTATTCTCAGCTGCTAGCCGTACGGATACGCCTCAACCGCAGGATAATGTCCTGACGGTTTCGCAGTTGTCAAACCAGCTGCGTTTTACGGTTGAAAAACAGTTTAACCGCGTGGCGGTTGAGGGTGAAATTTCAAGCCTAAAGCGTGCCGCATCTGGGCATGTGTACTTTTCGTTAAAAGATGATGATAGCGTGCTAAATGCCATTGTCTGGCGTAGTGCGGCTGAGCGTATTAAAGCCCCGTTTGAAGATGGTCTGCATGTTGTGGCCTACGGCAAGCTGACCACTTATGGTGCCCGCTCAAACTACCAAATCATCATTGACCGTATGGAGCCTGCAGGCCTTGGTGCGTTGATGCAGCGCTTTGAAGAGCTGAAGAAAAAACTCACGGTTGAAGGGCTGTTTGACGATGCTCGTAAAAAGCCATTGCCCTTTATGCCTGATACGATCGGTATTATTACCTCATCAACAGGTGCCGTGATTGATGATATGCTAAACCGCCTACGCCAGCGCTATTCTGGCCGTGTGGTGTTATGGCCAGTGGCTGTACAAGGGGTAGGAGCTAAAGAACAAATTGCAGCTGCCATTGAAGGGTTTAATAACCTGCCCGAAGGCATGCCAAAGCCTGATGTTTTGATTGTGGCCCGTGGGGGTGGTTCCCTTGAGGACCTATGGCCTTTTAACGAAGAGATTGTTGTGCGTGCTGTTGCAGGTTCAAACATCCCTGTGATTAGTGGCGTGGGGCACGAGCCTGACGTTACCTTGTGTGACTATGCTGCGGACCACCGCAGCCCAACGCCAACAGCTGCCGCTGTTGAAGCTACAGCTGACGTCATTGAACTTAAGCAGCAACTGGCTACAAACCTTGCGACCCTTAAATACTTTATGGAGCAACGCCTCAAAAGCGAGCATCAGCGTGTGCGCCTTGCGGCGCGCGGTTTAAGTGACCCGCGCAGTGCGCTAAACCAATGGCAAATGCGCCTTGAAGACCGTCGCACCCGATTGCTTAATGCAAGTACCAGCCGCCTGCGTATGTTGCGCCAGCGCCTTGACCATGCCCAGCACCGCTTGCGCCCACAATTGCTGACGCAGTTTTTTGAACAAAATAAAAAACAATTGGCTGATTTTGAGCGCCGCCTTGGCCAAAGCATGAAGGGCAAACTTACCGAGCATGAAAAACACTTGAAGGCCCGTGCTCAGCTGTTGCAGCATTTGTCACCAAAAGCGCCTTTAGAAAAAGGCTACGCTTTGATTACCGATGATAAAGGTAACCTTATTAAAACAGCAGCCACCCAAGCGCAAAATGTGCAGATTGAATTTGCCGATGGCAAGCGTGACGCAACGCTAAAATAACCCCTTTATAGAACACAAAAAAACCGCCCTTTGAGAAAACTCAGAGGGCGGTTATTCGTTAGTGTGTTCAGCGGCCACCGCTGAACAGGGAGATGATGAAGCCGAGCAGCAGGAGAAGGAGCATTCCGCCCCAAAACAGCACCGCAAAGGCAATTTCCACAAGGAAAACGCCCAGGATGGCACCGCCGACAATACCAATTGCCCAACCGAGGATACCGCCGCCAAGGGCAGCAGCAATCGCACCGGCAAGGTAAAAGAAGCCGACAAGCAGACCGACCACAACACCCACAATACCGCCAATGACGGCGAGGGGACCAAGCTTACCCATGATGGATACTCTCTTTCGTTGAGGTTTAGAAGAAGTCAAATAGGTGGCATCAAATATGTAACAGAGGCTCCCTAGATAGGCGAACATGCATGGGAAAAGAGATAAAAAGATAATAAACTCATGTTAGGTTATAAAGAAAACCACGAGAAAAAGCAATTGAACATCCATGCCCGCACATTAAAAGCCTTCTTTTTTGCAGTAGCCCTATGTCTGCTGCCCTTTGGCGCACAAGCGATTGAGCTTAAAGGTGCACTGACGCAAGGTGGGTATGTGTACGGCAAAGCCCCTGCGGGGAGCGAGGTTTACCTTGAAGGCAAGCGCCTTAAAACCGATGCCAATGGCAACTTTTTTGCAGGCCTTAACCGCCACTTTACCACTGTGGGTGAACTTAAAATTAAGCCTCCAAAAGGTGAGGCTGAAACCCATACATTTATGGTAACCCCACAAGACTACCCCGTGCAGCATATTAAAGGGGTTTCAAATAAGCACGTAAACCCTGACCCAAAGCAAGTTGAGCGCAGCCGCAAAGAAGCTGCGGCCATTCGTAAGTCACGTAGCTTTTTTACCGAAGAGCCTGCCGCCTTTAACCGCTTTGTTTTGCCGATTAAAGGCTACCCAGTTTCTGGCGTATACGGCAGCAGCCGTACCTATAACGGTGAAGAGCGCAGCTGGCATAAAGGCCTTGATTTAGCGGCACCTTCAGGCACACCTATTTACGCCCCAGCTGATGGTATTGTGCGTGCGGCACTGGCTGATACATTTTTTAACGGTAACATTATTGTGCTCGACCATGGCTACGGCCTATTTAGCATTTATGCGCATTTGCGTCACATGGCGGTCACAGAGGGTACAAAAATCCGCCAAGGGGATGTTTTAGGCGAAGTGGGTACAACTGGCCGTTCTACTGGCCCACACCTACATTGGGGGCTTTATTGGCATAATATTGCACTAGACCCCAAGCTGTTCTTAACGGATAATGAACGTAATGAATTGTAGCCCTTGGCTTTAGTCTCACATCAAACTATATCCGCCGAGGCGCTTTTTTAGAAAGGCACACCCATGAATGTTGTATTAGGTTTTGTTCACGCATTTTTATATATGCTGACGTTGGCCTTGGCATATGCACACTACGCCGAAGTAAACGTTGTTGTTCCTGAGTGGGCATATTACTTCCTTGGTATGGCGGTTGCTGGTGTTTCATTGCTGATTGCCATTGGCCACGTGATTGGCGGCGGCCTTATGGGTATGACTGCTGGCGGCGTGTGGGACGGTATGCGCCTTGGTATTACCCTTGGTTTAGGTGTGGCGCTTGCCCGCTTATGGCCTTACTGCATTATTGTGGCGGGTGTTGCGTTTATTACCCAAGCACCTGTATGGCACTGGCTACTGGCTGGCTTTTTGGGGATGATCTTTTTCGGGATTAACTTCGTGATGAAATTCATCTGGACCAAAGTAAGCTAAGTCCATCACAACACAAAAAAGGGGGCCAATCGGCCCCCTTTGATTTTTCTAGGAATAGCTTAGATAGCTTCGTCAATATCAACCACGGTATCGTCGCTATGGCTATCAAGCGCCACTTCAACAAACATTTCCCACTTTGGCAAAATCTCACTATCAGCTTTTTTAGCTTCTTTGAGTAGGGCCTGTAGAACGTCATACGTCATGGTGACTGTACCCTCTTCAGGGCAGTCCAGAATAAGGTCACCGGCGATATTCGCACGGAACATGCTCATACCACGCAGTGGGCTAAAGCCACGTTCGAAGGTTTCCATTTTTTCTTTGGTCTCTGTCAGGAACTCAAGCGATTTTGCACGCTTTGCTTTAAGGGCGGCTACTTTTTCGCGCTCTTCTTTAAGGAAGTATTCTTCCTCGCGTACTTTTTTGAGTTGATCCCAAGATGATGTTGTACTCATGTGACTATTCCTTTTCTTAATCGAAGGTTTTTTTTCAATGCAGAGACACCGACCTGCGAACGGTGTTAATATGTGCCCTATAATTGTGGGTATTTATATACATAAATGCAACCCTTGAAACCAAGGGTGTGCCTAATTTTTGCCCCTTTAAACATTTACGATTACATGGGCGTGGGGATTTTTACCAATGACGACAGATAAAAAAGAACAGCTTAAATTAACACTGCTAAGCACGGTGTTTTTTGCGGCACTGGCTGTGTTGTTTGGCCTTGGTTTGGGGAGTGTTGGCCTGTTTGACGTTCTTGAAGCCCGTACCGCCCAAATGAGCATTGAAATGCTAAAGGCTGGCCCATTGGGTTACGTATTGTTTAATGGCCAAAATGTGATGGGTGAATTTCCGTTAATGCATATTTTGCAAATGGGGGCTTTTCATTACTTTGAGCCTTCGGCCTTTTCGGCCCGTTTGCCCGTGGCCGTTTTAGGGTTCTTGTTTGTTTTTGTGCTTTATAACAGCATGTATATTTTAACTACTGATAAGCGCTTTGCCCTTATTACTGCTAGTGTGGGTGCCCTTAACGTAGCGATGGTTGTTTTAGCAAAAATTGCTGTGCCTGATAGCCTGTTTTGGTTCTTGACCTTGTGCTCAACCCTCATGACGATGGGCAGCGTGTTTGACCTTAATAAAAACTACATCCGTGTGATGATTGCGGGTTTTTTAGCGGGCGGCGCATTTTTAGCAGGCGGCTATGGCGGCATTATTTTGCCATTAGGCGTAGGGCTTGTTTTGGCTTTTGTGCGTCACCAACCTGCCCATAACTTGCAGCAACTCAGCCCTATTACTTTTTTGTTGGCAGCGTTTTTAGCCATCTTCCCGTGGGCGATTGGTTTTGTAAAAGCACACTCACCAGATGCTTTCTTGACTTACTTTGAAGCCATGCTTGTAAACTCGTGGCATACAACGATTGACCCATCATTGCTGCACCCGAAACAGCTGATTTACTACGTGCTGGCCTTTTTTCCATGGTCGCTTTTTGTGATTCCTGCGCTCACCCGTCATTTGCGTCATGGTACGCGTTACTTAACCTCAAACCTGATTCGCCAAGCCTTGCCAGCAGTGGCGATGGTCTGGTTTGTTTTTGGTATGGTTGGGCTTGTATTTGTTGAAGTTCAGCTCAGCACAATTTTTTACCTGATGCTTATCCCAACCGCTATTTTGGTGGCTGACCTATTTGATAAAATGCCTGAAAAACCCCTACAAAGTTGGCATGTTTTATATATTGCGCCTCTATGCCTTGTGATTGCTGCAGGCGTAATGCTGGCACCTCAATGGCTTCACGCTGCTCGTGGTGACGGCGCCTTGGCCGAGCTTATTCCGCATCTTAGCCATATTATGCCGTGGCATTTACCCCTTGGCAGTGAAACCACAGGCTACGCCATGCTTGGCCAATCAGTTGAGTGGGGCATGTACCCAGTTTTGGTTGGGGCATTGGTCTTGGTTGGTACATTGGTAGGTGTATTTATTATGCGCCACGGTGGCCGTGAGGCGGCTTTATTTGTGGGCGGTGGTGCTTTGATGGCGCTGATGATTGGTTCATGGGCGGCAATGCCACGTGCGCATGAATATAAGCAGCAGCCACTACATTGGATTTCTAAGAAGATTATTAAAGACCAAAACATCAAGACTGACCATACCATTGTGTATGGTGTGGCGGCACCATCGGTACGTTTTGAAGTACCTGGCGTGGTTTCATATATTCAAAACCCATCGCTTGTGGTGCGTGCGCCTGGGCGCCGCCTGTTTGTGATTACCGATAAAAGCCACCTAGAAAGCTTAGAAGGGCACCTACCTGCAAGCGCAAAGCCTGAGTGCCTGGGCGGCTATTGCCTGATTGAATTGTTTAGAATGAAATAGGCATGAGAATTAAAGCCAGAATCAAAGCCTAGAAGTAAGCTGAATTAAATTAGCGCATGGCCTTTAATGTGTAGCCTGATTTGCCAGCGTGATCTTTTGCGTGGTTATTCATCGCAATACGCTGTGTGAATGAAAGTACTTGGGGTGTTGTTGCTTCAGCAACGTGTGGTGCATGTGCCTTTTCGGCTGATTGCATATCAATAAGGCCCACTAACCCAAGGGCATACACGCCAAAGATGGCCATGAATGCTGTCAAAAATAAGTGTTTCATTTGTGGCTGAGCCCTTTTATTATTCTTTTTATTATAAATCACGTAAGTATGATTTTGCGTATTTCAAGCCTTTGGGTTTCTGAAATATGTTTTAACGCTATTTAAAAGGGTTGTTCAGTGCCTAAAACCACATTCGATGCGCCATACCTTAATATGCTTGATCAAGTAAACCACGCGCGCCATTTGGCGCCCCTGCAGGCACGCATTAATCACCTGCGCGGCATTGTGCAAACCCTATGGCCTAAAGGGCACCCTACAAAATTTGTGCACGTGGCAGGTACCAATGGCAAAGGCTCGGTAAGTAAATTCCTTGAAGCAGGTTTTGGTTTGTTTGGCCATGCAGGTGCCGTGACGGGCCCACACCTTTTTGACTACCGTGAGCGTATTAGCATTAATGGCAAGGCCGTCACTAAGGCTGAACTTGTAAGCGCGTGGGAAGATGTTGTATGGCCACTGTTGGTTGACCAAACCGAAGAACAACAGAAAAAACTTGGCTACCCTGAAATTAACCTGCTGCTGGCACTTGTTATTTTTGACCGCCGTGCCGTGCAGTGGGCAGCCCTCGAAACAGGTTGCGGTGGTCGCTATGATTGCCGCATGGCCCTTGATGTTGAAGCTTGTGTTTTGACGAACGTGGGTGATGACCACCGTAAAACACTGGGTGAAGAAGTTTGGCAACGCGCAATTGAAAAAGCAGGGATTGCCCGCAAAGGCGTACCGTTTTTAACGACCGTTGCTGAAGGCGAAGCCCTAACAGCCGTTGAACAAACCGTAAAACACCAAAAGGGCGAAATGCACTTGGTGGGCCAAACAAAACTTAAAGCCTTTGATGCTGAGCTTGCGGCCGCCGTACCAAACCTGATGGAAGATAGCTTGCTGCACGCTAAGCACCAGCGAGAAAATGCAGCCCTTGCCCTTGCGACCGTCACACGCCTTAAGCCACAGGTTGATCGTGCAAAAATGGTGCAACGTATTGCCACTATGGGCTATGGCGGGCGCTTCCATAAAATGGCGGATGACCTTTACGTTGATGTGGCCCATAACCCGAATAAGATTGAAGCTCTAGCCAATGAAATTCAGCAACGCTTGGGTGATAAACCTATTGTGTTGGTACTTGGGCTTTCAGGCTCACGCACAGGGGCAGATGTTTTTAAACCTCTATTGCCTTTATCAAAAGGGGTGGTGGCAACGTCGCCTACTTATAAAGGGGTGCCTGCAAGCTTGCTTGCCGCATCACTGCAACCCCACGTGGCCGAAACTGTACTGACGGAAGATAACCCAAGCCACGCAGTTTTGCGTGCCCGTGATATGGCGCAGCAGCTTGGTGGCGTTGTGGTGGTTACAGGCTCAATGTATATGATTGACCAAGCCCTTAACCCTGACCCTTACGTGCGCTACATGAACACCCATTACGGATGGCGCTTCCCTGAAAAAGGCGACAGCACACCTTTTGCCCACCTGCCAGCCAGCTTTGCGCAGCTTTAATTAATAAGCCTGCCTATAAGGTTAGGTAATAAGGGGCTTTAAAAAAGCATTAGGGTTTTTACGGGTGATGACTCGCAGACGATTTCAACTATTTATGTATTTAGGTGTATTGAGCATGGTTGCTTTTGCAGCCCCTTTGGCGTGGGCTGAACAGCTTGATTGGCAAAAGGACAATAAAGGCTACTTCACCACCTATACATTTGAGTGGAAGGATTTTGCAGGCCAGCCGCAAACCATCAAGTTTAAAACCGAAAGCCAAACCGCCGAACGTGCCCACCAGACCGATAAATCATTCCTCTTAGATGAAGCGCTGGAAATTAAATACGAAAAAGCCCAGCGTGAGGCACGCATCCGCAGTGGCTCAGGGGTGAGTGTGGTGCCGTACCAAAGCCGTAACGGTAACGTGGGGTATAGGTACTCGGGCGATACCAATCGTGCCCGCGCTATTATTGAAAGTATTGAGCGTCGCTCAAACTCGGCGATGGAAGATTACCTCCAGCAAAAGAATTACCGCCTGAAAGAAAATGGCCGCATTGAAAGCGATTATCAAAGTATGGCACGGGATAACTTTCTAGAAATTCGCCCGCTGGCACGTGCCATCCAACGTCAAACCCGTGGTATGGATGTGCGTGAAACCATGAACTATACACTGGCGTTTTTACAAAGCATCCCTTACGAGACCATCCAACCTCGCCAAGGCGACCGAGGGAATTATATCTTTAACTCACCACTGACCCTGATTAGTGACAATAAAGGCGATTGTGACGAGAAGAGCCTCGCCTTCGGAACGATTATGCGCATTCTTTACCCTAACCTAGAGATGGGGATTGTGCTGGTGCCAGGCCATGCGTTTGTGGCGATGGATATTCCGTCAGAAGAGGGGGATATGCTTCTACCTACTGACCGTGGCAACCTTGTGGTGGCCGAGCCTGTAGGTCCTGCGTATATTCCTGTAGGTAAAATCCACGCAAACTCACAGCGCTTACTTGCTCGTGGTGCCCAGTTCCGTGAGATTCCACGTCGTTTTTAATTATTCTATTGTCTAAGCTATGGGCTTGTTAAACCCCTATAAAGCGCTTATATAAAGTTCTCATTCATACATCTTCACATCACTTTTACACCGAGGTAATACCTTATGACCCCACAACAAGCTTTACAGCTTATGGGCCTAGGGCGGTTGGCAAATCAAGCAGATCTTAAAAAGGCGTATCGTCGCCTTGCTTCAAAATGCCACCCCGACCTGAACCCCCATAACCCAAAGGCAACGCAGCAATTTCAGTTGCTGAACGAAGCCCACAAACTGCTGAAGGATAAACTGCCGCCCGCACCCAAGGTGCAGGCCAAAGTAAAGCCAAAAGCAAAGCCTCAGCCAAAAGCAGAGCCCAAGCCTGAGCCGCAGCCGCAAGCTAAGCCCCAACCCAAGCCGCAGCCAAAACCCGAAATCATTCGGGCAACGCCGCAGCAAGTACGGGCACAGTGTGGCTACGCACAAGTGCGTGACTATGCCCCCAAAGGGCAAACGGTCAACATCTACTGCTAACGATATTAAAGGCCCCCAGCAATGGGGGTCTTTTTACGTATAAAGCGCTTGAAAATAGTGGCTTTGCTCTTACATCAATACTCTCTTACCAAACTTCGCTTCCTTTTTCGTCTCTTCATATGAAGGAATTCTTTATGACACCGCCCAAAGCTTTTGAAATTCTGGGTCTCGATATCAACACCGTGCAGCACGACGATGTGCACACGGCATATGCCAAAAAAGTGGCCGAAGCCGATGGGCCTTTCAAGGCGCTGACACTTCGCAAGCTTGAGCATGCCCGCAACCAAGCGCTAAAGATGTTCCCCAACGAACAGCGCGCCCTTGCGGCGAAGGCCATGGTCAGTAACACCGCCTCTGCAAAGCCCAGCGGCTGCAAAGGGTGCATCGGTTGCCCCAACGCCAACAAGGCAAGCATGGCACCTGCCGACCCGTTCGAGTTTGATGCCCCTTCGGGTGGCGGATACCCGTTCTAAATAACGACAATATGAAAAAGGCTCCCTTCAGGGAGCCTTTTTTGTTTAGAGCATTAAAATTAACGAGGCGTCAGGATTGTCGGGTCGCCTTTTTCAAGTTTTTGGTAAAACTCTTTGTTCAAAAAGTCTTGCAGTACTTGGTTGAGGTAACTTTGACGATCCATACCCATGCGGTTCATCACGGTAGGCAGTTTTTCAAGCATGGCTCGGTGGGTATCGTCTGCCATAAAGGTACGAAGCGATTTGAGCTCGTCTTCTGTGTAGTACTGGTCAAGGGTAACGGCGTATAGGTTAAGAACACGATCAACTTTAATTTCACGACCAAGGTTGCGGCGGTAACTCTCGCGCTGGTTTGAGGGCACGTTGACCAAGGCTTTTTCAATAAGGCTTGATTTAAGGTCGGTCACATCTTTACGGAAAAGTTCAGCCACGCTGCGGGCAAGGGCGCTGGCTTTGACTTGCTGACGCTCAGCGTATTGGATGTCTTGGAGGCTGGGCTCTGGTTTTTCATCCAACGTTTGTTCGGGCGAAGTTGCGCGCGGAAGGTTTGAGGGTGGCAAATCAATGTTGCCTGCACCAATTTTAACCCCTGCAAAGGCACTAGCAGGAAGCAAAGCTGAAAGCAAAACTGAGAATAAAACAAATCTTTTCATAAAGGTAAGATAGCCGAGGTTGGGTTTGCTCGTCTAGCAGATTGGTAAAAGAACATGAAATAGCAAAAAATTTAAATACAACCTGTGGTTTAAGAAAAATAAAAAAACGAAAAAAATCAGGGGGTTTTTGATTTTTACGTATTGACAAGGGTAGGGTATTGCCGTAGAAAACCATGACTTAGGCAATGGCGAATTATATGTTCGGGCATTGACCAAAATAGAATTAACACCACAAAGCGAGAATTAAATATGTACGCAATTGTTAAAACAGGTGGCAAACAAATTAAAGTTTCTACAGGCGACAAGCTACGCGTTGAGCGTCTAGCTGGCGAAGCTGGCGATAAAGTTAGCCTAGAAGAAATTCTACTTATCGGTGACGGCGACAAAGTTACCGTTGGCACACCACTTATTTCAGGTGCTTCAGTAGAAGCTAAAATCGTTGAACAAAAGCGTGACCGCAAAATCTTGGTATTCAAGAAAAAGCGTCGTCACAACTACCGTCGTAAGGCTGGTCACCGTCAGCACCTTACTGTTCTAGAGATCACAGGTATCTCAACAGACGGCAAGAAAGCTTCTTCAACTGCTTCTAAGCCAGCAGCCAAGAAAACAGCTTCAGCTGAGAAAAAAGCGCCAGCTAAAAAGCCAGCAGCCAAAACTGCAGCTAAAAAGCCAGCCGCTAAAAAAACAGCAGCTAAAAAGTAATTAACTGAAATTTAACGAAGGATTGACCAATGGCACATAAAAAAGCAGGTGGTAGCTCTAAAAACGGTCGCGACTCAGAAGGTCGTCGACTCGGCGTTAAGAAATTCGGTGGCGAATCAGTAACTGCTGGTAACATCATCGTACGTCAGCGCGGTACTAAGTACTACGCAGGTGAGAACGTAGGCATGGGCCGCGATCACACATTGTTCGCACTGACAGACGGTAACGTTTCTTTCAGCAACGGTTACCGTGGCCGTAAGTTCGTTTCTGTTCAGTAAGACAGAGCAACCGTATTACAGAGTAGGGCCGCCAGTTTGGCGGCTTTATTCTTGAAGCACTCAAATTTAAAAAGGTTTTGGCACCATGGCAAAGTTCTTAGATGAAGCTAAAATTTACCTTCGCTCAGGCGATGGCGGCCCCGGCTGTGTATCGTTCCGCCGTGAAAAATTCGTCCCACGTGGTGGGCCTGATGGCGGCGATGGTGGTCGTGGTGGTCATATTAGTTTTACAACTGACCATAACCTTAACACCCTTATCGACTTCCGTTACCAACAGCACTTTAAGGCACGCCGTGGTACGCAAGGCTCAGGCCGTAACCGCTCAGGCGCTCGTGCTGAAGATATTGTGATTCGCGTGCCTATCGGTACCGAAATTATTGACGATGCCTCAGGCAAAGTTTTGATGGATATGGATAAGCCAGATATGACATGGCAAATCCTTAAAGGTGGTCGTGGTGGTCATGGTAACGCTTACTACGTGAGCAGCACCAACCAAGCCCCTAAAAAGTCACAACCTGGTGAACCTGGTGAAGAAATGTGGGTTCGCCTCCGCCTAAAACTTTTGGCTGATGTGGGCATCCTTGGTTTGCCGAACGCAGGTAAAAGCACCATGCTAAGCGTTATCTCAAACGCGAAGCCTGATATTGCTGACTACCCATTTACAACCCTAAGCCCGCAACTGGGTATGGTACGTCGCCATGGTAAAGATATGGTAGTAGCTGACCTTCCGGGTTTGATTGAAGGCGCGGCAGATGGCCGTGGGATGGGTCATAAGTTCTTGAAGCACCTTTCACGCTGTGCAGTTGTACTGCACCTTGTGGATGGCACGGCTGAGAACATTGATACCCATTACAAAACAATTCGTGGTGAGCTTGCGCAGTACGATAGCCACTTTGGGACAAACATGACCGAGCTTCCTGAGGTGCTGGCCATTACCAAAGTTGACAGTATGACGGAAGACCGTCAAAAAGAGGTTTTAAACGCTTTGAAGGACGTTACGGCGTCTAAGCCTTACATGATGTCATCAGTGGCTGGTAAGAACGTGGAAGAGGTTCTAGACGAGCTTCTACGCCACGTAGATGCCGCCCGTGAAGCTGCAGAGGCTGAACTGGCTGTTGATAGCGCCTTAGGCGAGGAAGAATAAACCTTTATTTAGAAGTTCGGGCGATGCTCGCATGATCTCTAAGGAAATACTTAGCCCCCTCTTAACCGAGGGGGCTCTTTTTATTTTAAAGGGTGTGATTTCTTGTGTACCTCGGTCAAGCGCCCAAGGTCACTTGCCAAATAGCGCTGAGTGGTTGAAAGGCTGCTATGGCCTAAAAGCTCTTGCACCACACGAAGGTCAGCCCCGTTGTTCAGAAGGTGCGTCGCAAAGCAGTGGCGCAGCGCATGAGGGGTGAGGTGGTCTGGCAAGTTCAGTTCAATACGGGCTTTTTCAAGCAAGCGCTGCACATAGCGTGCCCCCAAGCGTGGGGTTTTGCTGCTGCCATGGGTGGTTACAAAAACCGGGTCTTTGGCGGTGTTCATAGGGCTGCGTTTGCGCCATTCAGTCAGGGCTGCTGTGACAATGCTTAACACAGGCACGCGGCGTTGCTTGTTACCTTTACCTTTAATGTAAAAACTGTCTTCACGGATGTCTGACCAGTTAAGGTCAAGCGCTTCGCTAATACGTAAACCCATGCCATAGAGCATCAGCATCAGGGCATAGTCACGGTAGGCGGGCCAGTCATCACCAGCAGACGGTGTGACCCATTGCAACAAGGCTTGGGTTTGTTGTTCGTTCAACGCATAAGGGGCGTGCTTACCCTGCTTAATACCTTTGAAGTTAATAATTTTGGTGTTCTTCAATCCAAAGCGCAAATGCAAAAAGTTAAAAAAGCTACGGATGGTCGAAAGACGACGGTTTAGCGTTGTCTTTTTATGGTCACCATGTTGCGAGGCTAAGTAGCTTGTTAAAGTTTCAGGCGTGAGGCTTTCTAAGCTCGAAGGGGTAGGGGCCGCGCCCTTGTGCTCGGTTAAAAAAGTAAACAGGTTTGAAAGGTCACGGCGGTAGGCCGTTACGGTATGCTGGCTGTAGCGTTTTTCAGATGTCAAAAACGTATAGAAGGCCTCAACCATCGGGGCTGTTTGCGCGTCTACATGTTTTGTTTGTTCTGTGGGGGTAGGCATAATTCAACCCTCCTCAAGTGCTTATAAAAGCTACTTTGATGTTGTCGGCTCTACCGTCCAGTGGTCCATTAAGTGGCTAATAATTTTACCGATGAACACCAAAAGGTCGTTACCTTGACCAACGTGGAAGCGGTCACTCTCGCCGCTCACAAGGGCAAGGGCGCCTAAAGGCTCGCCTTCAGCAGTGGTGATTTTTAGCAAAGCATCTGATGCAGCATGCTCAGCCCAGTCATCGTGCAGGGCTTTTTGCTCATCGTTGTAAAGGGTGCGTAGAGCTACACGGTCGTTTTCGCCTTCAAACAGTTTTTCAAAAGTTTCAGCATCTACCAAGGTGCAGGCTTCTTTTACCTTTTCAGGTAGCGGGCTGTCTTTCAGTAGGCACATATGGGTGTAGTCTACGTTCATTTCGTCCGCCAAGCGTGTGCGCATAATCTTTAGTAGGTGACGCATTGACTTTGCACCGAGAATATCTAGCACTAGCGTGTGAATTTGCTCTTGGCTTTGCATATTATCAATCGAAGTTTGCACCAACAGCTTGTTACGTTTTTGAACCTGTAGCAATTGCTGCTTTAAACGGTCTGCTTGGAACGCAAAAAAATCGGTCACGCCTTCAGGGCTGGTGGTTGGCAGCTTCATGTGGCTTAGCAGGGTAGGGTTCTTAACAAAAAAGTCAGTGTTATTGGCAAGGTATTGGGCCACCATTGTTGGTGTCAGCTTACTTGCGGCCATAGGTGCGGCAACATTTTTCACATCCTGAGTTGTGGTCTCAGTTGTTAGGTTTTGTGCGGGTGTTGCGCTATTCATGGTGGGCCTCCAGCCAGTTTATTTTAATTTTTTTTGGATAAAGTGCATTTTTTCTGTTTCAAGCCCTTTAATCTCAAAAAATAACTCTTATAACTTATTCATGACGGGCGGCGGTTTACCCAAATAAGGTTTACGCCACTAGGTTGTTTGACCTACTGTTTGGTAGTTAGTCGCCGTCCGTCGTGCTTCCCTCTTGTAAACTAGAGTGCCTCCTACTTCGGTAGGGGGCACATTTTTTTCTGGGTTCGGTTTTGGCGCATTAAATCCACTTTTTTGAAGCTGTGCGGCTCGTGTAGTGTGTCTACACGTCGCTGCTCGCCTTTCTGCAAAAATGAATTTTCTGCATCCAAACCCTGTCCCAGAATAGTGGCTCAATAAAGCGGTCAAAATTATTGAGCCGTTCACCCTGTCCACGGGTCGTAAAAACTTGTATCTTTATTGTGGAAGATTTAGCGGCAAATGTCAGGGGGCATCTGGTCAAAAGCCCGCAATTGCGCTAGCATATGAAACACAAACGCAACACTATTGTAACTTTGGAAGCACACTTTGCCGAATAGCACCCAAAATTCAACGCCAACACCAAGCGCAAATACCATTGTGCGTGTGGCTGTGCCGTTGTATTTGCCAAAGGCGCTTGATTACGCATGGGAAGATGCAACCCCACCACAGCTTTACCAAGTTGTTGCAGTTCCCGTGGGGACGAAAACCTACCACGGTATGGTTGTTAAAATTCTTGAAGGTGAGGCGCCAAGCGATGAGCCTGCGGCACCTGCTGAAGAGTTTACTCTTGAAGCCACACCCGCTGAAAGTAAGCCCAAGAAGAAAAAGTTTAAGCTCAAGCCTGCAAAGCCTGTGGGTATTCCTCTTGAAAAGCCAACGCAGAATATGCACTTCCCCACGGCAACGGCCAAGTTTTACGAGTGGGTAAGCCGTTATAATTTCTCATTCCCTGGTGAAGGGCTACGTGCCGCCCTACAAGCCGGCAAGTTACCGCCTGAGCCTACCCCTGAAACTGAGCTTGTGGCCCATGCTGCTTTTGACGGCAAGATGACGCCTCTCCAGCAAAAGGTACATAAGATTTGTATCGAAAGTGGCCCCTTTGAAAGCCAAGCACAATTGGCCGTAGCGGCTGATTGTAGTTCAGGTGTTGTTAAGGCTCTTCTTGATAAGGGCGCTATTCATGAGGTTGAGGCTTCACTACGTACTATTGAACCTACCCCTTCAAACGTAACCCTTGGGGCTGACCAAGCCCATGCGGCAAATAGCGTGATTGCATCTATGAATGACAAACGCTTTACCAGCTTTTTGCTTGATGGTGTGACCGGTAGTGGTAAGACCGAAGTTTACTTTGAGGTGATTCAGCACATGCTTGAAAATCAGGACGAACCTGATGGCCAAGCCTTGGTGCTGCTGCCTGAAATTTCACTAACCCCGCAATGGCTAGACCGTTTTGAAAAACGCTTTGGCTTTAAACCCAATGTATGGCACTCGGCCATTGGCCAAGGGCCGCGTAAGAAAACATGGTGGGGCGCCCTTGATGGCACAAGCCGTGTAGTTGTGGGGGCTCGCTCAGCGCTGTTTTTGCCTTTTGTGAACCTTAAACTGATTGTGGTGGATGAGGAACATGACCCCTCATACAAACAAGAAGAATGCTTTAGATATAGCGGCCGAGATATGGCCATTGTGCGTGCAAGCCTAGCTAAGTGCCCTGTGCTTTTGGCGTCAGCCACACCGTCGCTTGAAAGCTGGCATAATGCCCAGCAGGGGCGTTATACATTGCTGCCGCTGACCAGCCGTTATGGTAATGCCACCATGCCTGATATCCAAACCATTGACCTGACCAAAACACCTATGAAGGCGGATACCTACGTCAGTAGCCAGCTGCGTGCCGCAATTGCTAAAACGCTAGAAGAAGGCCAACAGGTTGCCCTGTTCTTGAACCGCCGTGGCTTTGCACCACTTTTGATTTGCCGTAGTTGTGGCCACCGGGTGAACTGCCCTTCATGCAGTGCATCATTGGTGGTACATGGCCCTAAACTGCAATGCCACCACTGCGGTCTGACCGAACCTTACCCTGAAGAATGCAGCCAGTGCCACAAGCCTGATACCCTGCACCCCTTTGGCCCAGGCACACGTAAGGTGATGCAAGAGGTGCAAGACCTCTTCCCTGAAGCCCGTGTTGCTGCCGTTGATCGGGATAGTATTAATACCCCTGAAGAAATGCGCGACATTGTGCAGCGGATGCAAACCCAACAGCTTGATATTTTGGTGGGCACCCAAATGCTTGCTAAAGGGCACGACTTTGACCACCTAACTTTGGTCGGCGTAATTGATGCAGACATGGGTCTTGCCCATGGGGACTTGCGCGCCGCTGAGCGGACATTCCAGCTATTAACGCAGGTGGCAGGTCGTGCTGGCCGACGTGATATTAAAGGCCGTGTTTTGTTGCAAACCCACACCCCAGAGCACCCCTTATTTAAAGCGCTTATCGGGATGGACCGTGATGCCTTTTTGAATCTTGAACTTCGTGGTCGCCAGTTTACAGGTTTCCCGCCATTTGGCCGTTTGACGGCATTGATTTTAAGTGGTGAGAGTGAAAATGCTGTGACCGCTGCCGCCCGGAAGCTTGCAACCACACTGCCAACACGTGAGAAAACAACTTTGTATGGCCCAGCACCTGCACCGCTTTTGAAGTTGCGTGATAACTATCGTTACCGCTTGCTGTTGCGCTCGGCTGAGGCGCCACATGAACTGCTGCGTGAGTGGCTTGGCCAAGCTGAACTACCCAAAGGCGTGCGGGTAGATGTTGATATTGATCCGCAAAGCTTCTTTTAACACAGAACAAAAAAAGCCCCAGTTTGATACTGGGGCTTTTTACTAGGTAGTTATTTGTTGAGCTCACCTAGAATGCGGTTTTTCTCAATTGCGCCAAGTTTAGCACCTACTGAGCCACCATCGGGTGAAGCATAAAAGCGGTAAAGTGCTTGAAGCTCAGAGCGGGTGAAAGTCGCTTCAACCGTTGCTTGCTTCTTGGTTTTTTGGGCGGCGTTAATAGCTTGTGCACGCTCAAGGTCAGCCCCTGATTTTACATCAGCCATTGTTAAAATAGGAGAGGTTGCCTCCACCACGGCACGGGCAAGCTGTTGTTTGGTCATCGATGCGGCAGCATCTTTATTTTCAGCAACCATTTCATTGGCAATTTCTGCATCGTTGGCCACTTGAGGGGCATCATCAAACATCCCTTGGGCAAAGGCCGCAGGGGTAAAAATCATAAGGGCAAGAATGCCTGAAAGTGTAAGTTTTGTAAGGCCGTTCATGAGTGGATCCTTTCTCCAGCTTCTTTTTAACATATGTAGTTTAGCATAAATTATATACGACAGAGTTATGCAAAATCCCTAATTGTGCAGACCTAACTATATAACCCTAGGTTTTTCTCGAGTGCTTTTTGTCTAAGCTCAGGCTTATAGGTGTTGAGGGTTTGGCTGCAGCAGGCGAGGCCTAGTTGCTTCTGATACACCAATACACATCGCTTTGCGGGTTTTGTAGCGCTGGTTTTTAAATAAAATAGGCGAATGCAGCTCGCTTCTAGCGCTGGGGCTAAGGCTTGTAGGTCTTCTGCGTCAGCAGCATGGCAAATCAAAGCAGCATAGCTGCCTTGCTTTGTGGCTTTAAGAAGAGCTTTTAGCCAAGCAGTTAAATTTGATGTTTGGCGCACGTTTGTTTTGTCGGCTGTTTGGGGGAGGTCTTCACGGCCTTGTTGGTAAAAGGGCGGGTTCGCAAAACTAAGGGTAAAGGCATCGCTATGGGTGTGGTTAAGCGCATCGCCAATTTTAACATTGAGCGGGATGGCATTTGCCTCACTTGCTTGGATGGCGGCCTCAGCCATGGGGATATTATGCTCAATACCAAAAAGCTTAAGGGTATTGTGGCGTAGGGCATAACTTAGAATAACAGCACCTGTACCGCAGCCTAAATCTAAAACAGGTGACCCTTCTGGCACAGGCGGAAGCAGGGCTGAAAGCCAGAAGCTATCTTCGGCTGGGCGATACCCCTCAGGGCCATCAAACAGTGTGAGCTGGCCGCCTAAAACCTTAAAGCTGCGCATGGTAATTACTTAGCTTTAAGGCCTTCAACCACGTTTACAAAACGCTTGCGGCTCCAGTGTTTGTTGTGGCCAGCACAACGCAACTTATTAAGAAGCAGATGACAACGAATCACGGCATCAAAAATGGTCTGACCTTGGTTCATTGGGTATGAATAAGTAAGCTCAGTCACAAAGTTGCGGCGGTTAAAGTAGCCAGTAACTTCAAGCGGTGTGCGTGTGGTTGGGTGTTGAATCGTCCCGCTTACAGGGTAAACCAATAGGTTTTTCGCTTGGCCAGAGATTGTGTCTTCCACTGGCATTGTTTGCGGGTCTTTCATGGTTTCAAGTTTCAAGATACTGCCCACAGGTAGTACGTGGCTTGTTGCAGGGTCGTTCGTTGAAATTTCATTCGTGATACCGTAGCTGCCTTGCGGAAGCTCAAAGTAGCCAAGCTCCTTGCTGGCGCGCACATAACGGAATGACTCGTTATTTTTAGACGTTACCAACACTTGGTTTGGCATCAGTTTAATTGTTTTAATCAAACCATAGATACGCTCAAGACCAAGGTTTTTGGTTGGGTCTTCGTTGTTGCCTGTTTCAACTGTAATGGTTTTCTGATCATCAGGGATGGTCAGCAGCATGGTTTCAGGGTCAATCTGAACGTCAAAGGTATGGGTAATAACCTGGCCGTTGTCGGTCAAGAACTCGCTTTGGCTCAGGAGAGAACCCACAAGGTTAGTCATCTCGACACGGGCTTGCAAAAGCTCTTGAGAGCGGTCAACACGCAGCACGGCAATGTGCATGTCATCATCGGCTTTTTGGTAGTAGTAGGTGCCAACAAATGGCTCAATCAGCAGGTCGTACTCTTTCGTGTAGCGCTGGGCTGCTTGCACGTATTGTGGGTCAGACAGTACCGTAAAGAATGTTGCAGCTTCAGTAATGTTGCCTTTTTCAAAGAGGTCGATACCCTTCATCAAAGAGGCAAGCTGCGGGCGCAGTTTTTCGGTGTTGTCTTTAAACTCTTTGTTGCCAACTTTCCAAACGGCACGTGCATCGTCAATGTTCTCGACACGTTTGAAAACTTCGTTAATGATGAAGTTGTAGTTAATGTCGGGCCATAGCAAAATGAGTTTGCTGCCCACAAGGGCAAGCTCTTGCGGCTCAATCTGTTGGTCGTTCACGATACCTGACTTAATCGCGTTTGAGATAAGCTCATTCAGGTTTTTATCGTTAAAAAGGTAGGCCAATGAGTGCAGCGTGTTTGCGGTACTGTAAGCGCCAGGAATTTCAATGGCGAGGGTTTTAAGGCGAGCTTGCACAATGTCAGGGCGCTCTTTGAAACGGTCAAGGATGTAGGTCATTTTAGGGCCTAGATCTACTTGTGCTTCATCACGTGTAAGCAGTAGGTGGTCAGGCTTATCAGCACGGAGCTTACCTTGAACTTCGTCCGAGTTTAGGTAGTCGGTAAAGAAATCAAGTAGTTCAACATCAAGGCTGTATGGGATGCGCAGCGAGGTACGCATAAAGTTTGCAACTTCTTCCATTTCTACAAAGTTATCGGCTTCCCAAAGGTCTCGCACACCTTGTTTTAGAGTGGTGGCAAGTTTTTCACCTTGTTCGGCCGCTTGGTCTGGGCTGAATTGCACATAGTTAATGGCCTGTTTGTAGTCTTCACGCTCAATTGCAGAGGCCAGTGATTTTTTAACCAATGTTTTTGCGGCTTCATCAAAGTAAAGCTGCTGTGCATCTGGGCGGTAGATAATTTCTTTAAGCAGGAATGAAACATCACCACCTTCTTCAGAAACTTTTTCTGCACGCTCAATAATCGCCTTGTTGTTCTCAACCACAACCTCAGGCGGGATAAGTGATAGGTCAATGTTATCGTATAGGTAACTTAGCGAGGTGTTTGGCTCGGCAGTTTCAAGCGCTGGGGCAAAAAACTGCGCCCAAAGCTGACGGTTTGCAGGGTCAGTAATCAAGGCAAAGCGTAGAAGCTTAGTACGCACCTGTGCTGACTTTTGCTCGTCTGTCATGGTGCCTTCAGGGTCTTGAATCAGTTTGCCTAACTGGTTTGAAAGGGCATCGTCCTGCGTTGTTTCAAGGATGGCAATTGAAAGTTGCTTACGATTTTCAGGCGAGTTTAGCGACGGCATACCCATGGTTTCAAATGGGTGGGTCATCGACTCAATGAAGTGGTCAAACGTGCGGTTTTCTTCTACCGGGTGGTTGATGGTCTTCACAAAAATAAGGTATGAAATGTTCTGAATAAAGTTGCGCAACTCGTTCGGGTTGTTTTTTAAAACTTCTTCAAGGGCCGCGCTCCTTTCGGCACCAACATAACCACCATTATCAATAAAACTTAGCATGTAGTTGCTCAACGCTACGCTAGGGTCACCCTCTTTACCGATTGAGCTTACGGCACGTAGCATAGTTAGCGCACGTTCGGTCTGTCCTTGGCGCAAAGCACCATTGGCAACATCTTTCATACCGCTGATAAAGCGGGCTTTAGGCGCATTTTCAGGCAAGGCTTCTTGTACAAACTTCAGGTAATCTTCAGGTGAATGGTTGATGGTCAAAAAGCGTTCAGCTGTCGCAGGGAGTTTGTCATAAACATTGTAGGTTTGCCCTTCAGCAACCTCTACAACGCCGCTTACCTTGTTTAGGTGGTTACGGATCTGCGTCAGTTTTTCAGGGTTCGTCGTTGGGCAGCGCTCTGGCACGCAGGTTTCAGCCAATAGCTGCGCCATAATAGCGTTGTAAATGGGGGTGTCAGGGTTGTTCTTAAGCTCTTTTTGGGCAAGCTCAAGCGCCTGTTGTGTTTGCTTGGTTTCAACCATATTAAGCAGGCGTGCTTGATCAGACTCGCCACAAGCAGAAAGCCCTAATACTGGGATTAGCGCTGTTAGTATATAAACCGTGCCTTTAACTTTAGACATATCTTGCTCGGCTCCTGCGTTTGGTTATATTATGGTTTACCAATGTACAGTTTATCTAAAGCCGTGGATTAATGCGAATAGCCACAATGTTTTAGAGACATTAAGCATAGAAGCTTGTGACTTATTGGCAACGAATGCAAATAACCCTCGCAGCTTAAAACAACACAAAAATAATTTTGACAGGTAAAACCCATGGCCGAACAAACGCATTTGCTTATTACAACCACTGCAAACGATGATGTGGATGATATTGTAAATCATTGCAAAGCCCTTAAGGCTGCACGGTTTGACCCTATCACGGTTGTGGCAACAGATGCCGAGCAAGTTGACGCATTATCGGCCAAAGGTTTGCAAGCCATCCCGATGCCAGAAATTAATAACAAAGATGAATTTGCCCGTCTATTTCATGCAGTTCAAAAAGTATGCGCCTCAGAGCAAGATAAAGCTGGCGTGATTATGGTTGTGCCCGCAGCTGAGCTTGAGCGTACAAACCCAGAAGACCTACGTGCAACACGTACAATCTTTTGGCATGAGTGGGTAGACGCTGCCGTATTTGGCCGCCCCATTTTTGAAGAGGCTGACAAAAACAACACCGCCTTTGTTAAGGTTGTGGCGGGTCAAAACCGCAAGGTGATGTATATGTCTCGCGGGGCAGCACCTTATGGTGCTGATGTGATGGTGGCAGATAGCGGGATTCGCGCCTATCGATTCCAGGCGCTACGTCAGCTGGCTGAAACAGAGCCAAGCCCGCTTGAACGCACCGAGCGCATTTCTATGTTGCGCGCACTTGAAGCAAACCTTGGCGTTTACATGAACCTGATGACATCAGCGGCTTAAGGGCAGCTTAGGCCCTCTTAGGTGTTTACTCGCCTTGACGAAGGCGGTCTAGCTCTTCGTTGAGTTTACGTACTTGGTCTTTAAGCGCTTGGATTTGCTCTTTGGTTTCATCCTTAGGCAAATTCTTGGCTTCAATGTTACTTACATCCAAAAAATCAAAAGTCTTTTTCAGCGTTTCTAGGTGGCGCTGCTGTTTGTCGGCAGGTGTATCAGGCGTCTGAAAACCATCACTAAAGGGGTTTTGCCCCCAAATGTCGGTGGCATTTTTTGCAAGGTCATCTTGTTTACGAATAAACATATGCATAACCAAATCTAGGTACTGGGGCACGATTGTGCGCTCGCCCTTGGCATAAAGGCTAATTAGCCGACGCATAAACTGTACCGGAAGCATGTGGCGGGGCGCATCGCCGTTTTTCATATTCTCAGCATCGAAAATAATATTCGCCAAAACACTGTGGGTTAGGTCCTCGTTCGAGGCTGCATCAATCACACGAAAGTCTTCTCCGCCACGCACCATGGCCGCTAAATCATCAAGGGTGATGTAGGTGCTCGTTTGGGTGTTATACAGGCGGCGGTTTGCGTATTTCTTGATAAGAACGCAGCTGTTTTGGTCAGTCATGGGTATCAATCTTCATTTTATTGCTTGGCAAAGTATTGCCTACAACGCCTAGGTTTTAAAGGATTTTCGGTAAAAACATATTTAAAATTCAAAAAAATACATTCGTATTATTGCGAGCTCAAGGGTCGGGCAGGCATACTGCCCACATTCGAAAGAAGACGAAAAAAGTGAAAGACACCCAATGGAAGCTCATCTGTATCAAGACATGCCTCACCTCAAACGCTGTACCGAGTGGGTAATTGCTTTCACCCCGTATCGTGGCCAAAATCTGCTGAAAAAACATCTGCTTTCTCCGCTGTTTGGTCACGTGTGGGCGTTCACTGAAGTACAGGGGAATACCCTTATCCTTGACCCTTTTGAAGGCGGATATTTTGCAGCCTGTACCAAACAAACTAATAGCGAAAGCGGTGTGGGTATTACGCCAGCTATTTTAAGCTCCGCCTTATTGCGAGAGGGTGCACAAAGTGCGGTTCAGCTTTTGTATTACAAATCACGGCTCCCCCGTAACAAAACGCACATGGCAAATGTGCTGCCAAGTTGCGTCACGATGGTAAAGCTTATGCTTGGCTTTCGTTCATGGGCACTCACCCCTCGGCAATTATATGGGGCATTGCTCCGCCGTGGGGCTGTGCCGATTGACCCTGACTTTCTAAACCTGATGCTAGCAGCTGATAAAAACCAGCGCCGCCAGTGTATTGAACCTACCCCAAATACTTAAATTTAATAACCAGAAGGAGGCCTATAACAATATTTGGAAGGACATTACAGCCCTTACTAAATAAGCCCTAGCAGATAAGAGATTCTTCAAGGGTAAGAGAACGTGTTCATAATATAAAAAAGCACCGCCAGCTTAGTGTTGACGGCGCTTTTTGCGGATGGTATACAATCAGTCTTTCAAAGCATCTTCTCTCTATTTTTTACTCTCTTTTCCCTTTGCAGAAGGATTCTTTATGAACCGTCAACTTGCACTTTCAATTTTGGGGCTCTCGGCTGAGCCCAATGCTGATATGGCCACCATCAAAAAAGCCTATCGCAAAAAGGCTATGGCTTATCACCCCGATCGCAACCCCGGCAATGCCCCCGCAGAAGCAATGTTCAAAAAAATCAATGAGGCTCATGCCTTTTTGAAAAACGAAGATAAGCAGATGCAGGGTGGTCATACAGCGGGTGGTCGCAGCACTGGTGGCTTTACCGCTGAGGGCTTTACGACTGACGATGGCCACATCAACGTGCCTGTGAACGATACCCAGATGGAGCTTCTCGGCAAGATTTGCGACATTATGGGCCTGCAGCGCAGCGGCGATAACTATTCAATCGTGCTGCAGTTCACAACCCAGATGATGCGTAAGATGGTGTCACTCTCGCGGTCTAGCTTTAACGATATTGTTATCGGCACAAAGCGTAAAACCCATGAGAATATGCGCCTGCGCCTCAACTTTGTTGCACATATCCTGCAACCAAACCCTGGGAAGCATCGTATTCGCACGCCAAACCATGTGCTGCTGCACATGGTTTCGACGTTGGTGAATATCGATGCCCGCTTGGCTGCCCCCAACTTGGCCTTGTGTGCCATTGCCCATACCCTAAAGCCCATGTACCGCATTTTGCAGGCTGAGCTTGAAGAGGGGCGCGATGTTTACCTTGAGCAGTTCTTCAGCAAAACAGCATTCGATATGCCCGTTTGCGTTGCTTTTTGGATTGCGCTGAACCCTGGCCGTTCGGTCGAGGATGCCAAGAAGGCCCTGAACTACAACAAAAACCGCGGGTTCTTCCGTAAAATGTTTGGTTAAACCTCTATAACGACTAAGCCCCCACCTTTTTGGTGGGGGTTTTTTAGTCTCTCGGTAATAAAAGGGCCGGTTCCCTTGGAGATGACCCGGCCTTCTTATTATGAGGGAGGCGGCTTTGGTAGCCTGTTGGGGTTGGGGGGGATATGAAGCCGCCTCCACCGCCTTTGTTTGCTGCCATGAGGTCTGTTGGGGGGTGTCGGGGTATGGGGATCGACATCATGGCTGCTCGCAATTACTACGTTGCATCAACCGTGCCAATTTAGTGTTTTTGAGGGCGTCTTTTTATGATTTATTTTGACTGAAATTTGCGAATTTTCGCATCAATATGAGTGTGAACCTTGCTTTTAAGCGATTTAATTGGCTTTTTACGGGCCACAATGTCCCCCATCATTAAAAGGGCAGGGGTAAGGAAGAGGGTTAGAATTGTGGCAAACACAAGGCCGCCAGCAATCGAGGTTGAAAGCTGTACCCACCATAGCGTTGAAGGGGCGCCGTAGTTAAGCTCGCGGCTAATAAAGTCAATGTTCAGGCTAAAGACCATTGGTAGTAGGCCTAGAACAGTCGTAATTGCAGTGAGGAGTACAGGGCGTAAACGCAGCTTGCCTGTTTCAATAATGGCTTCTTTTGTCTCAAACTTCTCTTTAAGTTCATTAAAGGTATCAATCAGCACGATGTTATTGTTCACCACAATGCCGGCAAGGGCAATGAGTGCAATACCACACATCACCACGCCAAAAGGTTTGCCTGTAATCAGCAGCGCTAAAAATACCCCAGCGGTTGAGAACACAATGGCACTTAGCACCACTAGCGCTTGGTAAATGTTATTAAATTGCGTTACCAAAATCAGGAGCATACTAAACACCGCAATCTGGAAGGCCGCCGCCAAAAAGGCACCCGCTTCTTGTTGGTCTTCTTGCTCGCCCTTCACCTGAATACGCAGTTTAGGGTCAATAGCCATGGCTTCTTTTACTTGAGGTGCAAGGGCGGCTTGCAGGGCTTTAAGCTCACTATCTAGCAGCTTGCCTTCTGCCATATCAGCTTTAATGCGTACCACGCGTTTACCGTCGGTACGGTAGAGGTTACTTACTTTTTGCTGCGGCTTTGCGGTTACAAAGTTTGCAAGCGGCATGGGGCCGTTTTGCGTCGGCACGCGAATGGCAAGCAGCGTATCAATATGCTTTGTTGATGGGGGGAATCGCAGGCGAATATCAACATCATCGGTGCTGTAATCAGGGCGGTATTTATCAATCAGTAGGCCGTGGGTTGCCATTTGGATGGTCTGCCCAATCAGCAAAACATCAACACCGTTTTTGGCGGCACGCTCACGGTTAACTTCAAAGGCCCACTCAATGCCTGGCAAGGGGCGGGTGTCTTCAATATCAACAAAGCTGCCTTGTTTATTCATGGCGGCAATTAATAGCTCAGCCCCTTTTTGGGCCATCTCAGGTGAGCCTGCTGAAACTTCAATCTGTACGGGTTTATCACCCCCGGGGCCACCAGCTTGTTTAAAGACTTCAATCACCACACCGGGGATGTCTTTTGTGCGGTCACGAATATCCACAATAATTTCGTTCGCAAGGCGGCGCTTCTTCCAGTTATTCAGCTCAATAAAGATTGAGCCTACAACATCTTCAGCGGCTTGCCCGTGGCCTGTACCAATACCTGTACGGCCGTAAATACTTTTAATTTCGTCAAGCTCTTCAATTTTAGCCTCAACTTGTTTCATGAGGGCGTCTTTTTCAAGGGCTGCAAAATCCCCCCGTGCACGTACAGTCATCTGTACATAGTCAGAGTCTGTATCAGGGAAGAACTCAACCCCTTTACCCAAAATACCGTAAGCGAAGATTGAACCAAACAGCACCACAACCATCAAAACAATGGTACGCATAGGGTGGCGTAGCACACGCTCCAGCTGGGTTTCGTAATGGCGTGTTAAGGGCTCAAAAATATCTTTTTCTTTTTGTTCAGTGCGTGAAGGTTTGGGGAAAAGCCCACCAACTACAGGCATAAAAATAAGCGCCATAAACAGCGAGGCTGTTAGCGTAATAAGAACTGTAATCGGCAAGTACTGCATAAACTTACCAATCATCCCCGGCCAGAATAACAGCGGAATGAACACCACAAGGGTTGTGATGGTTGAGCCAATAATAGGCCAGCTCATCCGCTTAGAGGCTTTGGCAAAGGCAGTTGCGGGTTCATCGCCTTCGTCAAGGTGGCGTTCGGCTAGTTCTGAGACCACAATGGCGCCATCAACCAGCATACCAACCACCAAAATAAGGCTAAACAGCACCACAATATTTGTTGAAAAACCTGCGATATAAAGCACCAACATCCCAGCAAAGAATGACCCCGGAATAGCCAAACCAACCAGCATTGAGGCCCGCACCCCAAGGGCAGCAATAATCACCAGCATCACCAAAACAATGGCGCTTAGAACGTTATTCTGAAGGTCCCACAGCATGTCGCGCACTTCTGTTGACTTATCCTGTAGGTAATGGATTTCAACAGTCTCAGGCCAGTTTTGCTTAGCATCTTCCGCAACAGCGCGTACGTCTTCAATGGTTTCAATGATGTTAGCACCTAAACGTTTTGTAACGTCAAGCGCAAGGGCAGGGCGGCCATTAAGGCGGATGTAGCTTGTAGCGTCTTTATACGTTGGGCGAATTTCAGCAATATCGCGGAAGAGCGTCACACGGTCTTCATTCACGACAATGGGGAGGTTTAAAATATCGTCAAAGGTTTCAAGCACGCCCGGTACTTTAATTACAAGGCGGCCTGCACCGCTATCAACGGCGCCTGCAGCCACAAGTTCGTTATTGTTACTGACGAAGTTCAGCACTTGGGGAAGGTCAATCCCGTAGGTTTCAATCACGGCAGGGTCTACGCGAATTTCAAGAAGGTCTTCACGTTCACCTTGAATGTCGGCCTTTAAAACACCGGGTAGGGTTTCAATATCATCTTGCAGGGTTTGCGCCATGCGCATTAGCTGTGGCTCGGGCACGTCGCCTGCTAAAATAAGCGAGATAACGGGAAATAGCGCCACGTTGACTTCAGAAACCAGGGGTTCTTCACTATCTGCAGGCAGTTCAGGGCGGGCAAGGTCAACCTGTTCGCGCACATCAAGCAGGGCTTGTTTATTATCAATGCCTGCTTCAAACTCAAGCGAAACGCTGGCGTGACCTTCGCTGGCAACGGCCGTCATTTCTTTTAGCCCTTCAAGGGATTGGAGCTCTGTTTCAAGAGGGCGAATAATCAGACGCTCAGCATCATCAGGTGAAATACCTTGGTGGACCACCGACACGTAAATAAACGGAATCGGCACATCAGGCTCAGCCTCTTTGGGGATGTTTTGAAAGGCGCTAATCCCGCCTACAAAAAGCATAAACAATAAAAGCAGCACCGTGCGATGACGGGCAAAGGCGGCATCAATCAGTGCGTACATGGGGGTTACTCCGTCTGGGTGGCAGCGGGGGTGCCATCAGGGTTCGGAGAAGGGTTTGAATCCTGCTTTTGCGATTGGGCTAATGTGTTACTAATATCTATGTTGCTAGTTTCCGTGGCTGCGCTTTCATCAAAAACAGGGTCAACCTCTTGCCCTTCAGAAACAAAGCCATGGCCTACAGTAATAAGTGTGGCTTTTTCAGGTAGGCCCGCAAGCCACACGCCCTCAGCTTCAGAGCGAATAATTTCAGCTGGGTAAAACACCACTTTATTTTCGGCATCGAGGCCTTTAACGCCCATGGTGCCATCCGCCGCAAGGCTTAAAAAGGCACTCGAGATAAAGTGTGCTTTTTCTAAACCCATGGGGATGTTCATTGTTACGCTGCTGCCTGCAAGGCGCAGGTGCATTGGGTTTGGCACTGCAACTTCAATCGCATAAGTGCGGGTCACCGCATCGGCTTGGTTTGCAAGGTATCTGATCTGGCCTTCAACTTCGGTACCGCTCAATGTTTGGCCCTTTACAGGGCGTGCAGTTTCAACCTGATTAATAGCATTTTGCGGCACAAAGCCTTTCAGCACTAAGGGGTCAATATCAATAATTTTTACAAGATTCGCACCAAGGGCCACACTGTCGCCAACGTCAACAAAGCGGTCTTCGTAAATACCATCAAATGGGGCCTTGATTTGCGAGTTGCTGAAATCAAGCTCCATATCTGCCAAGTTTGCACGGGCACGCTCAAGGTCTGCACGGGCTGAGGCTAGGGCGTTACGGGCTTGGAACCCTTTTTGCTCTAGGCCTTGGGCGGTTTTGAATTCTTTTTCAAAGTAGGCAAGGTTTGCGCGGGCTTCTTCTACTTTTTTAATGCGGCTATCAGGTGCTAGCGTAAGCAGAACGTCGCCCCGTTGCACAATGCTGCCTTTCGGGAGGCGAAGCTCAGCAATGCGGCCTGCGGTTTCAGCTGCAATGTTTGCAGTGCGGTCAGGCTCAATTTCACCACGCAGAACAAGCGTATGCTCAATGTCTTTTGCGGTGCTGTGGTGGGCGGCCACTTTGAAAAGGGCAGGCTCTTTTGGGGCAGGGTCTGACGAAAAATTAAAGATGCCGGTCAGCATCCATAGGCAAATAATACCCACAAAAATAACCACACGGCGTACGGGTGGTGTTTGTTGTTGGTACCAGTTTTGTGCTTTTTTTAATGTTGTGCGCGTCATGTTGCCCACTATGGTGGTTAATTAAAAAATGTCAATGCTCAAGCGCAATTCGGTGCTGTGAAAACGATGGTTACAATAACGCGCTTTTAAAGGGTTTTGTCGTCATTGTTATTGCTGCCAGTAATCTCGGCCCATTTTTCTTTGAGGCGTGCTGAGTAATGATCAATATAAGGCTGGAGTGGGCTTTCAATATCTTGCCCATATTCTTTTTTAACAACCTGTGGCACAACATAGTGCACAACATACATGGCGTATAGCAGGCCTGCAAATGGGCAGAGTAAGTTTAGAATAGTCAGGTGTGGGATGCGTTTTAGGTTAAAATGCGATGCAAAAACAATCGTCACAATGACGCTGACAACAATCGCAAAAATCCATAAATAACCGATCATGATGTATCCCCTTAAATTTGTATTAATCTAGTTTAGCAACGCTGGCTTTAAATTAAAATGTGTCTTTTGCTTTTCTAAGGTTGGCAAACTCTTTCACACTACCCGCTGTGAGGAAAAGGTTACTCTTTTTCTCGTCAGCTAACTTTGAAGGTACCGTTCGCTTACCTTCTGAGCGCATGGCGGCAACAGTATTAAGCCGTGCTTCAACGTGGCCATCGTCTGGTGCTGCATGGTGCAAGAATTTGTAATTTTGCAGGGTGTACTCGTGAGCGCAGTACACTTTAGTCTCATCAGACATGGCTTTGATTTTTTGCAGGCTATTAAACATTTGTTCTGCGCTACCTTCAAAAAGGCGTCCGCAGCCGCCCGCAAATAAAGTGTCACCACAAAATAGGGCATGGTTATTTTCAAAATGGTAAATAATGTGACCAATGGTGTGGCCTGGCGTTTCGTACACTTTGGCCGGTTGATTACCTACTTTTACCTCGTCGCCTTCATGCACTTTTTTATCAATCCCCGGGATGCGCGCTGCGTCTTTGCCCGCGCCAATAATGGTGCAGTTATATTTTTCTTTTAAGGCAAGGTTGCCGCCGGTGTGGTCGGCATGGTGGTGGGTATTTAAAATATAGTGTAGCGGGCGGTCACCTAGTGCTTTAATGACAGGCGCATGCACTGCAGGGTCAACCACGGCCGTTTGGCCTGTTTCGGTACATGTAATGATGTACACGTAATTATCGTTCAAAACTGGTATCTGTTCGACTTTTAAGCCTGACATAAGTTGCCCATAAATTTGCTATTGGTTTTTCTTAAGTGTACCCTAAATTAAATATGGAGGCGCACACCAGTTTACGCCTGAATAAAATTAGAGAATTAATATGTGGGTTGATGTTTTAAAATTGCGTGAGTGGTACCGCACCCTTCAAGGGCGCATGGTGCGGCGTATTTTAAACCCTGATATTCAAGACCTTATTAACCTGCAAGAAAATCAATCGTTATTAGGTATTGGCTACTGCCAGCCATACGTGCCTGATGCCACGGGTACTCAAACCGTTGTTCTGGCTGGCCCTGCCCAAATGGGGGTGACTTTATGGCCAGAAGGCACAAAACAGCGCGCCACCTTGGTGGATGAAACTGCACTGCCTTTTGCCGAAAGTACCTTTGACGTTGTGCTGCTTGCCCACTGCCTTGAGATGACGGGTGACCCGCAAGCCTTGCTTGAAGCCTGCTGGCACAGCCTGCGCCCCGATGGCCGCTTGGTGCTGATGGTGCCAAACCGTTCAGGCGCTTGGGCGCGGCGTGATGATACCACCTTTGCCCACGGTCAACCGTATAGCCCGGGCCAAGTAACACGGCTGCTTCGTAAAGCCAATTTCACAGTCACGCAGGCTGAATATGCGTTGTTCATCCCCCCATTAAAATGGCGTTGGGTTTATAAGCTTTATACTTTCTTTGAAAAAGCAGGCCGCCGCTGGCAGGCCCCTGTGGGTGGTGTTCTTTTAGTGCAGGCCCGTAAAGATATTTTTGGGATGCGTGCCGTCCGCCCTAAAGGCCGTAAGGTACCATCGATGGTGCGTGTGCCTGCAACGGCACTGCGCCGTACACGTTTAAAAATAGCTAGTATGTAGCGGGTGTATACCTGAAATAACAAAAGCCCCCAATCGGGGGCTTTGTTCGTTAACTGAGTGAGATTTGACACTCGGCATAGTCTTCTAGCTGCGCAGAAACAGGCCTAAACCCACCACGGTATGTGGGGATGTAAAAGTGGTTTGTATCGTACCACATGGTTTTTAAGCGGTGTTTTGCACGGTCAAGGGCTGAGGCATCATTAGTGCCGCCTTCATCAGCGGGCCAAGTGCCTTTAACGTCTGAGTAAACAGCAGCTAAAAGCTTTTTAGCACAGCTATAGCAGATGATAAAAACACGGCCTTTGCCGTCGCGGTAAACAAAACTGCTACGACCAGCGCAAGCAGTAATGCGGCCAAGTTCCTTTAACGGTATAGCAGCATCGCCCCAAAAACGCTCAGCATGAACAATAAGCTCAGGGACTGTGATGTGTCGGGGTAAGTCGCGCGCAAAAGACGGACGATTGTGGAATGACTTTTTGCCCGTTGCCTGTAATCGGCGCACAAGCATGATGACCATCATCATAATCAGGAAGAACAGTATAGCTTCCATAAAATTTCCTCAAAGGGTAGGGGTAAAAAGAAAAGGGGATAGATAACAAGTAGGGGCGTGTTATACGCCCCTTTTTAAGGTTTGTCAAAAAAATGGCGCGAATAGGCGTTAATAAGATAGGGGTTACTCGCCTAGGCGCATCCCAAACAGTACGGCTGCCAGTAGAAGCACACCTAAACCAAGTAGTTTTACAAATAGCGGCCAGTTCATCGGTGGCACTTTAGGCTCGTCACGAATAACTTTTGCGGTCGGTTGGCGGCGCGCCAACAGCCAGCGCCACACCCAATGGCGGAGGTAATACAATAAAAATGGCAGCGATAGGTTAAGCAGAATTAGAAAAATCACACGTAGCATTACATAAGCCCTACTAAATATTGACGGAATATAAACAGGTAAGCCACTACCATTGGCCCGTAGCCATAGGCGGCCCAAGCGCCAAATACCAAGAAGGGGGCAAACGGTAGGGCTGAACGTTCTTTACACAGCAAAACGCGGCCAAGCACAACAATAAGTGCAATAAGGCTCGTAATCAGCAGCATAGGCACAATACCTAAAAGCCCCACCCAAGGTCCTAGCGCAATAACTAGCTTAACATCACCTAAGCCCATGGCTTCTTGCTGAGCCAGTTTAGAACTAAACCAGCGCACCAAAGCAAAGCCTGCACCTAAAATAAAACTGGCAATCAGCGCAGCTTTTAAGTGAGGCGCCACAATAAGGCCAAAAATAAAGAGCGGGTAAACCAACAGGTCAGGCACGATAAAGCGCTTGAGGTCTGTCACGGCAATGGCGGCAAGCAGCGCAAAAAAACTACCGTTAATCAGAACACTTAAGAAAAGAAGAGGGCTTAATTCCGCCCCTAGGCTGCGGGCGTAGCAATATGCCCAGCCATACCCAATACCAAAAAGCCCCCAAAAGCTGTAGCTACGCAAAGTTTCACGCAGGGCTTGGTGCACCTCGGGGTGGGTTAGGTCTTCAATGATGGTTTTAAATAATTTCATATTAGTAATTTACCTGCGCTCATACCCAGATACAAGTGATGCGGTGTATGGGTGTTATGTCAGGTATTTCGGGTGTGGCTCTTTTGGCGCGGTCTATATAGTTTTATAAAAATATAATTCTTTTTCCTCAAAGGGTTGGGTAAATGAATATTGATATGACGACAGTGGCCGAGGTTGTTGGCCTGATTGGGGCTTTTACTTATATTTTTGCGTATATTCAGCTACAGCTGAAGCGTGACTATGCCAAAACAGTAACCTATTCATTCATGAACTTTAGCGCCGGTGTTATGGTGCTGTTCTCTTTATACTTTATGTGGAACACCGCTGCCGTGATCGGTAACACCATGTGGGTGGTGATGAGTGTGTATGGTATGTACCGTACCTACCGTAAACAAAACCCTGAGGCTGTTGAAACTTTGGAAGAAGTGGCTGAAGTTATTGTGCCAGACATTTTGGCGGACGCTGTTGGTGGTGTAGCAGAAGCTGTGCAGGATGTAACACCTGTACCGCCGGGCACACCTAAGCGTAAAAAACGCAAAAGCCGTAAGGCACGCAAAAAGAAGAAAAACCGCAACACCCGCGGTAAGAAGAAGTAGCCTGATAATGAATAGCCTATTTTGGGCATAAAAAAGGCCACCCATAAGGTGGCGTTTTTTAAATGGCGCGCCCGAAAGGATTCGAACCTCTGACCTTCTGTTCCGTAGACAGACGCTCTATCCAGCTGAGCTACGGGCGCGTACAAGAGATTGTTTAACACTCTAATTTTCAAAAATAAAGCGTTTTTTGCGGTTTTTTCTAATTTTTTTCTAAAATATTACCCTGTGGCGGCGTTATTTTGCCGCGACTAAATGCTCGTAAAGTGCGTCTAGCCCTGCTTTATAGGTGGGGTAGCGCCAGCTGATGCCCAGTTGCTTTTTAGCTTTATTGCAATTCACAACGCGAGAGCCATCATTAAGGTGGCTTTTTTGTGTATCATCGCCGGTAAGTTCTACGCCTAACAGTTTGGCGGCATATTCAACAACTTGGTAGGTTGGTGCGGCAACATCATCGGCTACGTTATAAATTTCAGTGACGTTACTTGGTTTGCTGATGGCCTCAAGCACAATTTGGCAAATATCATCAACGTGAATACGGTTAACGGGGCGCTCGCTTTTTTCAAGACTATCAATTTTACCTGCTTTAACACGCTCAAGCATATTGCGGCCTGGGCCATAAATGCCTGAAAGCCTAAAAATATGGGCGGGTGGCGTAAGGGTGTGCCACTGTTTTTCAGCCTGCATTCGTGCCACGCTGCGGTCAGCCTTGGCTTTGAGGGGGCTTTGTTCAGTCACTTCCTGGCCGTCATAATCGCCATACACGCCTGTTGATGACAAATAGCCCACAAACTCAACCGACTTGGGGAAGGTGGGGTAGGCGGCAAGCACAGGGTCTGCGCCGTCTTGTGGGGGCACTGTGCTGATAAGGTGTGTTAGACCTTCAGGGAGTGGCGTCCCAAACTGATGCAGAGCAATATTTGTGGGGTGCGCGCTACTTTGTGGTGTGCGGCTGCTAATGGTTACGGTAAAGCCAAGGGCGGCTGCAGCATCTGCTAAAAAACCAGCTACATAGCCGTTACCGAAAATAAGAAGGTGTTTTTTATGTGTGTTCATATAAAAAATTTAGCACGAAACACAACATGTGCCAATGCGATGTACCTACAACCACTAATTATTGTATACAACATGTTATTTTTTGCTGGAAAGTGCATTTTAATGTTGGTACTATTGCAAAATACACACGTTATGAAAATGGCGAACACCTAAACCAAAATTGTTCGGAAGCCCCATAATGCCGCTTGCAGATATGACTCATTCTACAGACGCTCAAAACTCTGATTCCCATAATTGCCCCGAGCTTGACCTCGTTTCAACCATGATGCTGACCGTTATGGACAGTGTTTCTGATGGTATTTTTGTTCTGAAACCAGCTTCAAAGGGCGAGTTTTTAATTACAGCCGCTAACCGTACCCTTGCTGGTTTTATGCAGCGTGGCCTAAACGGTAAGCTGCTAAGCGATGTGCTTGCCCCTGAAGAGTACCGCCGTATTCAGGCTGTACTTCGTATGGTAGGCCGTCAGTGCCAAAGCCGTTGCTTTAAAACCGAAGTGACCATTGCCGGTCACCAGCACCAAATTCGACTCCGTCTTGAGCCTCAATGCAGTAACGGTAAGTCACAAGCTTACGTTGGTATTGTTAAGGTGATGACCCAAACCGTTAAAATGCAGCAAGAAAACCGTGACCTACGCAACCGTTTTGCGGCTTCTTTTGAGCATGCCCCATACGGCGTATCATTCCTGCAGCCATGCCATAAGCCTGTGATGGTAAACCGTGCGCTAGCCCGTACGCTTAACCGCCCGGTGCAATCGCTAAAAGAGCAAAGCTTTGAAAGCCTCATTCACCCTGACGACCGCGAAATGTTTAAACAAGCCCTGCGCAAAGTATTTACAGGGGAGCGTACCTACGACGGTATTGAAATTCGTTTGCTTTGTGGTGATGGCGGCTTTGTTTGGGTAGCGATGAGTTTGTCACTCACCCATTACGGTCGTGACGATATGCGCTACGTGATTATGCAAACGCTTGATATTACCAGCCGTAAAGAAAACGAAGCTGAACTTATGCGCCTTGCCACACAAGACCACCTAACAGGTGCCAATAACCGCCTTGTGTTTGATCGTAAGCTGCGTGATGCCATTTCAAACGCTCAGCGTTACAACCGTAAAGGGGCTGTGCTGTTTGTTGATATGGACCACTTTAAACAAGTGAACGACACCTTTGGTCACAAAGTGGGCGATGCTGTTTTGAAGGCAACCGTAAATGTGGTTTCAGGCATTCTACGCCAAACCGATACTTTCGCCCGTATTGGCGGGGACGAGTTTGCCGCGATCTTGGAAGAAACTGACGAAGCGAAAGCTGAAATCAAAGCCCAAGAAGTGCGCGAAGCTATTGCTGGCCTAAAAGTACCTGTGAAAGACCAATGGCTTGATGTTCGTGCAAGTATTGGCGTACAGGTGTTTGACGGTGCCGATGCTGACCTTACAGCCGATGATATCATCACCGAAGCTGACCAAGCTATGTACCGCCAAAAGTTCGCTAGTAAAGAGCGTGCAGCTGTTTAAATAAGCTTTGCCTCTTTAAGTCTAAACCTCTTCAATTTTTTGCCGTGTGTTTTTGGCCATTCTTTGGCATGATGTTGCCTACAGCATAATTAATAAATAAAGATTTTAGCCCCATGAAAACTGTTCTTTCAGGCATTCAGCCTAGCGGCGACATGACCCTTGGTAACTACCTTGGTGCCATTAAAAACCATGTTAAAGCTTCAAAAGACCCTTCAACACAAAGTTACTACTGCGTGGTAGATCTGCACGCCATTACCGTGCGTCAGGACCCTAAACTACTGCGTGAGCGCACCTATGCTGTGGCAGCGTGGTACCTTGCAGCGGGCCTTGATACTGACCAAAGCACCTTGTTTGTGCAAAGCCATGTGCGTGCACACACTGAGCTTGCATGGTTGCTAAGCACGTTCACCCAAATTGGTGAGCTTGAGCGCATGACCCAATATAAAGATAAATCGCAGCGCCATAAGCACAACATTAATGCCGGCCTACTCACATACCCTGTGCTGATGGCGGCTGATATTTTGCTATACAACGCCACCCACGTGCCTGTGGGCGACGATCAAAAACAACACCTTGAACTGACCCGTGATGTGGCCATTCGCTTTAACAACCACTATAAAAAAGAGCTTAAAAAAGCCAAACAACGTGGCTTTATTATTCCGGAACCCGCAATCCCTGAGATTGCCGCCCGTGTGATGGACCTTCAGTACCCTGAAAATAAGATGAGTAAGTCGGCTGAGTCAGCAGGCACAGTTTTGCTTGCCGATACACCAAAGCAAATCGAAAAGGCCTTCAAACGTGCCGTAACCGATAACGAAGCCAATGTGGCGTGGGACCGTGCCAACCAACCTGGCGTAACCAACCTGCTAGGCATTTACTGCGCCGTGAAGGGCCTTACCCCTGACCAAGCCGTGGCTGAGTTTGCAGGTAAAGGCTACGGCGACTTTAAAGGCACCGTTGCCGACGCTGTTGTGGCCGAGCTTGAGCCGATTCAACAACGCTTTGCTGAACTGATTGAAGACAAAGCCGAGCTTGATAAAATTTTGGCCAAAGGCGCTGAAAAAGCAAACCAACAAGCCCAGCCTATTGTTGAAATGGTCAAAGACATTATGGGTTTCGTTAAATAAACAATACCCTAGCCAAACGATAAAAGCCCCACTTAAAAGTGGGGCTTTTACTTTTCTTCTTATTATTAACCGGTAATCGACTTTAAGTGACCCAATGCCACGTTCAGCATGGCGTGGTCAACTTCTTGTTGGCTTTCAAGCTCGCTTACCATGTTGCGGTAAATCAGCATGGCAGGGCCCTTGTCGTTACACCATTCTTTAATAAGGTCAGCGGCTTCAGGTTTTTTGTCTGCGCCTTTGGCCTTATCCATGGCTTGCAAGGTGGCTTGTGCTTGGAAGCTGTACAAGCTATCGATAATGGTTTGGCTGGCCACACGCTGCCAGTAGTTTGCATTTGGCATCACGCGTGACTTGTTGTGCAGCTGCTCCATCCCTAGTTTTTCACCCATCATGTAGTGGGCTTTCATCACAAGGTCAGGCGACTGTTTGGTTTTCACAACAGCGTTTGCAATATCTTGCAAGGCGTATAGTGACGGAGCCAAAGCCATATGGTCGGCTGTTTTGTCGTCTAGGCCATCTTTAAGCCAAGCTTTTTTGTGGCGCTTATGGCGTGTTTCCATCGCTTTACTAAAGTGCTTTGGAAGCTCTGAGATCATTGACTGAATAAGCTCTTGGTAGTTGGCTGTTTCTTTTTCAATGTTCAACGGGGCCTTACCATGACGTAGGAACCATAGGCACACGTGCTCACACAAACGGCGGATGGTATCAAACATACGTAGCTGGGCGACAGCAGGTACCTTGCCGTCTAGGGCTTCAATCTTCGCCCATTCTTCGTCAAAGCCGTAAAGGCGTTTAGCTAGAATGAACGCACGTGCAATCACATCATCCTGGTAGCCAGTTTCGTCACGCAGGCGGTAAATGAAGCTGAGGCCCATACGGTTAATCAGTTCGTTTGCAACGCACGTGGCGATAATCTCGCGGCGCAGGCGGTGGTTTTTGATTTGCTTTTCAAACTTCTGCTGCAATACCGCAGGGAAGTAATCGTACAAGTAGTCCTCAAGTGATTTGTCATCTGGTAGGTCTGACTTAATCAAGTTGTTGTAAAGGTCCATCTTGGTGTAGGCCATCAGCACTGAAAGCTCAGGGCGGGTAAGGCCTTTATTGTTCTTGATACGGCCTGCCATTTCGTCATCATCAGGCAAGAACTCAACTGCACGGTCAAGCATGCCTTGTTTTTCGAAGTTCTTCATCATACGCCAGTGGGCATCAGCTGAAGGCACAGCACGCATCACAGTTTCGTAACTCAGAAGCTGCGTTTGTAGGTAGTTATCACGCAGTACAAGGTCGCTGACTTCGTTGGTCATGTTTGCAAGCAGGCGGTTACGGTCAGCCTCTTTAAGATTGCCGTCGCTTACAGCTTTATCAATCAGAATCTTGATGTTGACCTCGTGGTCAGAGCAATCAACACCCGCTGAGTTATCAATCGCATCGGTGTTTAGGTGTACGCCATGGCGCGCCGCTTCAATACGGGCTTTCTGGGTCATACCTAGGTTACCGCCTTCACCAATAACTTTTACGTTAAGCTGAGGGGCGTTAATACGGATGCTGTCGTTTGCACGGTCGCTTGCGTCAGCATGCGTTTCGCTGGTTGATTTAATAAATGTACCAATACCACCGTTCCAGAAAAGCTCGGCCTTCATGGTAAGGATAGCGGTCATGAGTTCATTCGGGCTCATCACGTCTTTACGTACACCCAAGAGTTTTTGGATTTCAGGTGTAAGCTTAATCTCTTTATCTGAGCGGCTAAAGATACCGCCACCTTTTGAGATAAGGTCCGTGTTGTACTGATCCCAGCCGCCTAGGTTTTCAAATAGGCGCTTACGCTCTTTGAAGCTGCTGGCAGCATCAGGGGTTGGGTCAATAAAGATGTGTAGGTGGTTAAAGGCGGCAACCAACTGAATTTTTTCAGAAAGCAGCATGCCGTTACCAAATACGTCACCGCCCATATCGCCAATACCGAATACGGTGAACTCTTCCGTTTGAGTGTCTTTACCAAGCTCACGGAAGTGGCGTTTCACACTCTCCCATGCGCCTTTAGCGGTAATACCCATCTTCTTGTGGTCGTAACCATTCGAGCCACCTGAGGCAAAGGCATCGCCTAGCCAGAAGTCACGCTCGAGTGAAAGTTCGTTCGCGATATCTGAGAATGTGGCCGTGCCTTTATCGGCAGCCACAACAAAGTATGGATCATCACCATCGTGGCGGCGCACATTTTTAGGGCCAACAACTTTGTCGTTCACGATGTTATCGGTCACTGACAGCAAGCTGCGGATGAAAATCTTGTACGCATCTTGCACCGCTTGCTTTAGCGCATCACGGTCGCAGTGAGCAAGGTCACGCAGGTCGCAAGGGGCTTTCTTCAATACAAAACCACCTTTTGAACCTACCGGCACAATCACGGCGTTTTTGGTCATCTGGGTTTTCATCAAACCTAGAACCTCTGTACGGTAGTCGCTCAAGCGGTCTGACCAACGCAGGCCACCACGGGCAACATAACCACCACGTAGGTGCACACCTTCGGTGGCCACGTGGTACACAAAAATTTCAAACAATGGCAGTGGTTTTGGAAGGTCTGGAACTTCAGAACTTGCAATCTTAAATGCCAATGGGTCGGTAATGCAGTTGCGGGCAAAAGCATTGGTACGCTTGGTGGCTTTAATCATCGCCATAAAGCGGTTTAGGATAATGTCTTCATCTAGGTTCGTAACGTCATTTAGTGCTGACTTAATACCTTCGATGGCTTCTTTCTCAAGTTTTTCAGCTTCTTTTGTGCTGTACTCAGGGTTGAAGCGAGCATCAAATAGCTTCCATAGACGGCCCGAAACTTGGCTATGGCGCACAAGTGTTTTACGGACGTAATCGCCTGAGAATTTGGCACCAGCTTGCTGTAGGTACGCAACATATGCACGCAGCACAATAATAGCTTCAGGGCCAAGGTTGCCACAGGTAATCAAACCGTTAAGGCGGTCGTTTGAAATTTCTTTACGCCAAGCCAAGCGGATGTTTTGACGAATGCGTTCAACCACTTTTTCAGAAACAATCTCACGGCGTGCTTCTTCAGGGGCTTCAACAACAAAGTCATGAATCCAGAATTTCTTGTTATCAAGCATCACTTGGCTTGGGCGCTCTTCACGCACATGCAGGCCAAGCTTTTCAAGAATCGGCATAATCTCTGAAAGGTAAAGTGATGTATCACGGTGGAAGATACGGAGCGACGCTCGTTCACCATCTTCAAGGGCGTGCATGCTTACGGCAATATCTTCGCTGATTTCGCCGCTGCGTAGGCCTTCAATTTTACGAATATCATCAAGGGCAATTTCAGCGCTTGTATGTTCTTGGTAACCAATAAAGAAGGCTGGGCCATATGTTTTAAATAGCTTCAAACCTTCGTGTTCGCCATAAGCTTCACACAGGCTACGGCGTAGGCCATCTTCCCACGAGCGGGTAATGCTAATGATTGACTCTTCCACTTCGTGGTCGGTCATGGTTTGCTTAGCATCTTCTTCGGTACGGATCATGTAGAACAAGCGCGCCAAAGTTTGGTCACTTACGTGAATACCGTAGGTAATGTCTTCAGCGTTGTATGCGTTTGAAAGGATGTTCGCAATCTTGTTGCGGTTAATACGGGTCAGCTTATCACGAGGGATAAATACCATCGCCGAAATCAGACGGTCATCTTTACTACGACGCAAGAATAGGCGCGTGTGCTGGCGGTCTTTCAGGTGCAAGATGCCGTTTGTAATACGGTGTAGGTCATCGATTGAAATCTGGAACAACTCATCACGAGGGTAGGTTTCAAGGATGTTTGTAAGCGCACGGTAGTTGTGGCCAGTTGAGCCACGCTCAGCTTCTGTATTCAGAATGTTTTCAATCTTCTTACGAACCAACGGAATGTCACGCACGGTACCGGTGTAAGCACGAGAGGTGAATAGACCAAGGAAGCGGTGCTCAGCAGCAACGCGGCCTTTTTCGTCAAACTCTTTAACGCCAATGTAGTCCATATCCGCATGGCGGTGGATGGTTGATTTTGTAATCGCTTTGGTAAGGGTCAAAGCTTCAGGGCTCGACATGTAGCGCTGAAGGTTTTTAGAAATCTTCTTAAGGTCTTTTGCTTCAACAAGTGATGACTCTGAGTCGTCACGCAGAATACCTAGGCCTGAGCCGTTGTCGGTTTTAATTTTTGTTGTGTCACCACTGTGGGTCAGGTCGTACTTACGGTAACCAAGGAATACAAAGTGGTCATCAAGTAGCCACTTCAGGAAGGTCACATTCTCAAGCATATCTTCGTTAGGGGCATGCGGTTTTGCGTGCTCTAACATGTCGATAACTTCGTGCATTTTACCTGTAAGCGGTGTGAAGTCTTCTACCACTTGTTGGGCCATTTTAAGGGTGTGGTTTAGGCTGCCTTCAATGTCTTTTAGGTCTTCAGCGTCTTGGCGGTCAAACTCAAGAACAATAAATGATTCACGGTGTGTTTCAGGTGTTGGTTCTTCAGTGATTTTGGCAAGTTTGTTTTTACCATCACGCTTTACGTTAAAAATAGGGTGGTAGGTATGGTGAATTTCAATACCGCGGCGGTTGAGCTCTAGCCACAGGCTATCAACCAAGAAAGGTTGGTCGTACATGTTAATCACGGCCACGCTGTGGTGGGTGTAGCTTGGGTTTAGCATTTCAAGCTTAATGTCACCGTCTTTTAGGGGTGTTTCAAGAACGCCAAAAACTTCTTCGCATAGGTCTAGCAGCTCTTGGTCGCTGCGTGCTTCCAGTTCAGTCTCAGGGGTGTGGGCAAACAGCTGGTGGGCAAAAGCTGTAAAAATAGGGCAGCCGTCTGTGGCACCCGTAGATTTTGCAATCTTTAGAAGGCGTGTTGCTGGTGATGTTTGCTGCTGAGATGGCTGTTGTTGTGCCGACATGTTTTCGACTTTCTTTTTATTCTGAATTAACAAATTAAGACCGCCATTGTACTCCTCAAAATAGGGGGTCGTAAACACTAATCCGCCCCGTTTTTTGCTGATTTTCAGGAAGTCGCCGTGGCGCTGTGTTTTTTGAGTGACGATTTAACAATAACCAATATGTCTATTAACCATTTCGCATCAAAAAGGCCGATAGGAGAACCCTATCGGCCTTCATGACTTCGTCTGAAAGAACGTGTTGGCGATAAATTACGCCATAATATCTAGGAGGCTGTCTTCAACCTCTGAAATGCGTGAGAACGCAGCAATATTCGCTGAAAATGCTGTTTCGCTCTGAAGCAAGTTAAACAGCGCCTGTGTCGGGTCAGTAGCCGACGGGCTAAAAAGCTGCGCTGTGCTTGCTGCAACGAGTGTTTCGCCACTAATAGGCGTGCCTGCAAACGGGTTTGTGCCCGGTTCAACTGGCAATTGGCTAATTTGCTGAATGGCCTGTCCGTCGCCTGAAGAGGCACCAAGGACGGGCGTAAAACTGTTAATAAACTGAACGGCAGAGTTATTAAAGCTCTGCTGTGAATTGAATAGGCCAGCTGCGGCCACGTTTAATGCGCTTACCATGCGTCTATAATCTCCCTTACCTAGGACTAGTTATCATTTCCCTATTGTATTATAGTAGATAACACAAGTTTTCCCTGACATTTTAGCGCATAATGTTGCTAAAATATATTAAAGCGTAAAAAAGGCCTTAAAAATGACAAAACCCACAGCTGAAGCCCTTAAAAAACCTTACCTTTTGATTGATACCGCCAATGACACGCTTTCGTTGGCTGTGATTGCTGATGGTAAGGTTCTGAGCAGTTTCTCAGAAGCTGTTTTCCGCGATATGGCGGCGCGCCTACAGCCTGAAATGCAAAATGTGCTGCAATCAGCCCAAATGGACTGGCCTGAACTCGGTGGTATTCTGTTTAACCAGGGGCCTGGGTCGTTTACCAGTATCCGTATTGGTTTGGCGGCGGCTAAAGCACTTGAACTTAGCTTGGGCCTTAAAGTTTACGGCCTTAACGGTATGCAGGCTCTGGCGCACCCGCACACAGGGCAGGGGCGCGATGTCACTGTGCTGCTTGAAGCTGTAGGCACTGATATTTACACCCAATCATTTGATAAAAACGGCAAACCACATGCCGATGCCATCACCCAAAGCCTGCCTGAAGCGCTAGAGCGTGCGCCTGTAGGCTCACTTTTTGTGGGGGATACCTCAAACGTTAATATTGAAGCTAAGACCGCAACACCTATGGCGTTTTGGCAGTTGTTTGCCGATGGATATGCGGTGTTTCCGGCAAAGGCAGCGTATATCAGACCACTCACCTATAAAAAAGTGGCTAATCAGTAAAGATAGCCAGTAATTATAGCCAGTAAGGCAAAATGTAATGACCTCGAAACCTGAAATCCGCACAGCGACCATTGAAGATGCCCCGCTGATGGCAAAGCTAGAAGCACGTATTTTTCCTGAAGACCCGTGGCCAGCCGCTGATATTCAGGGCATGATGTCGGTCCCTTATGTTTATGGCCATATTGTGTCGGTTGAGGGGGAAGATGTGGGCTATAGCCTTATTCAAGGTGCCCCTAAAGCAGTGGCGGACATTCTGACCATTGGTGTGGTGCCAGAGGGCCGTAAAAAGGGAGTAGCTAAGGCGCTTTTAGAGGCCATGTTTGATGTTGCGCGCGAGCTTGAGGTAAGCTCGGTCTACCTAGAAGTACGCCAAAGTAATACCAATGCCCGTGCGTTTTACCAAAAGGCTGGCGGTGTTGAGGCGGGTAAGCGCCCTGGCTATTACCGTGCCCAAGGGGCTATCCCGGCTGAAGATGCCATTGTGTATCAGTTTGTTCTGTAAGTAATTTTGTTGACTTAAGCCCGGGTTTTTCACATACTCGGCTCTCTTTACATATCTTCTTTTCTTTCTACTGATTTTTACCTCCCTCTAGAAGGAGTGTCCTATGGATGCATCATTTCTTGGTATCCCTGATACCATCTGGTTTATTCTTTTGGCGATTGGTTTCGTTTACGGCCAAATCAAAGGCGCGTATCTGCTGATGCAGAGCTACCAACGCAGCTATCGCAACAAAAAGCTGGCCGACTGGCCCGACACCCTGCGCAATGCTCGCACCGTGAAGATGAAAGCCGATGGCGACAATGCCATTCTGCTCGAAAGAACGGCCAATGGTGACTATGTCATCAAGCACGTTTTTGCTAATGCCGGCGCCTTTACGGTGACCTATAAGCATGACGTGATCAACGGCACGCAAGCCTATGCCGAACGTGTGTTCGAGCAGTGGGTTGCAAACGGCCTTTCGGATGATGGTCGTGTTGATGGCTTCAAGCAAACGGGCCAGACCTACCAAGAGCCCAAAAACAAGGGCCGCAAGCGCAAGTAATTAGCGTAAGTGATTAGCCCAAAACCCCTAACGATTCAAACCCCTGTTCCTTAATGGAATAGGGGTTTTTTGTTGATTTTTATATGTATTTATTACATAAACCACTAACCGATTTTTACCCATAGATGACAGAGGTCCCCCATGAAGGTTCAAATTACAGATACGCCAATTACTGATACGCCAGAGCAAACTAATCAAGGCCCTGAATTATCAACAGCTGAAGGCCGCAGCGTTTTTATTAAAAGCTACGGTTGCCAAATGAACGTGTATGACGCTGAGCGTATGGAAGATGTGCTCGCACCTTTTGGGTTTGCTAAAACTGATAATGCAGCTGAAGCTGATCTTATTATTCTGAACACCTGCCACATCCGTGAAAAGGCTGACGATAAAGTATTCTCAGATGTAGGTCGCTATGTTAAAGGCAGCAAAAAAACACCTTTGATTGCTGTGGGTGGTTGCATGGGCCAAGCTATGGGCCGCAAAGTAATGCAGCGTGCGCCAAATGTGAACATCGTATTTGGCCCTCAAACGTACCACCGCCTGCCCGAGTTTATTGCCCGCAGCGGCTGGGAGCGTGGCTTCCGTAAGCGTGTGCTTGATACGGACTTTCCATCACTAGAAAAATTTGATTCATTGCCAAAGCAAGGCCTGCGTGGTCCTTCAGCTTTTGTGACCATCCAAGAAGGGTGCGATAAATTCTGTACCTATTGTGTTGTGCCGTACACCCGTGGTGTTGAACTTTCACGCCCTGTAAAACACGTGCTTGATGAAATTAAGCACCTTGCCGAAAATGGCGCAAAAGAAGTATGCCTCCTTGGCCAAAACGTGAATGCCTACCACGGCATTGGCGAAAGCGGCGAAGAGTGGAACCTTGCCCGCCTTGTGCGCGCTGTGGCTAAAATTGACGGTATTGAGCTTATCCGTTTTACAACCTCGCACCCAAGCGAACTGGATAACGAGCTTATTAACCTGTTTGCAGAAGAACCAAAGCTGATGCCGTACTTCCACTTGCCAGTGCAGTCAGGCTCAGACCGCATCTTGGTTGAGATGAACCGTACACACACAGCAGATGATTACCTAAACGCCATTGACCTACTGCGTATGGCCCGCCCTGATATTGCCATTTCGGGCGACTTTATTGTGGGCTTCCCTGGTGAAACTGACGAAGACTTTGAAGCCACAATGGAACTTGTGCGTGAGGTCAATTACTCATCGGCCTATTCATTCATGTATTCACCACGCCCAAATACCCCAGCGGCTGAAATGAAAAACCAAGTGCCACAGGACGTGAAAAAAGAGCGTCTTGCCCGTCTGCAAGAATTGCTGACACAACAGCAGGGCGATTTTAATAAATCGTTTGTGGGTAAAACACTTTCAGTGTTGGTTGAAAGCACAGGTCGTGAGCCAGGGCAAATCCGTGGGCGCACCCCGCATAATATTGCCGTGAACATGATGGGTAATGAACGCTTGATTGGGCAGCAAATTCGTGTGAACATAACACATGCTACTGCTAGTTCTTTACTTGGTGAGATTGAACTGGAAGAAGTGGCATAACCTCTTAATCCAGAAGGAACATCCACTGCAATGGCGCCCAGCAAACCTGTTAAAAAAGAAGCCCCTAAAAACAACAAAAACGGCTCTAAACAAGGTGCAGACAAAGAACATTCTTTGCGTCTTGAGTTCGAAAATAACCAGAAACTTCAAGAAGTGTGTGGCCGTCACGATGCCAACCTTATTCAGATTGAAGACCGCCTAGGCGTTCAGGTTGTTGTTCGAGGGAACCAAATCGCGATTTTTGGTAATAAAGAACAAGCCGAAAAAGCCAGCGTTATCCTAAAAGACCTTTACGAAATTGCTGAAAGTGGCCTGCCAGTCGCAGCTCAACAGGTTGACGCAGCCTTGCGTTTGACCGATGGCCTCATTAACACCCGCCTTACCCCAGCCGACCTTATGAGCGGTAACGCCCTCATTACAACACCTAACAAAAAAGTGTCGCCCCGTTCGGTGCAGCAGCACGTTTACGTGAACGCACTAAAGTCAAACTCGCTTGTGTTTGGTGTGGGCCCTGCGGGTACTGGTAAAACCTATTTGGCGACTGCCCTTGCTATCCATATGTTGGTGAGCAAGCAAGTGCGCCGTATTATTCTAACCCGCCCTGTTGTTGAAGCAGGTGAAAGCCTTGGTTTCTTGCCGGGGACTTTGGAAGAAAAAGTAGACCCGTACCTACGCCCATTCTTTGATGCTATGAACGAAATGCTAGGCTCAGAAAAAGTAAAACAACTGCAAGAGCAAGGCGCCATTGAAATTGCTCCGCTTGCTTACATGCGTGGTCGTACTCTGTCTGATGCGTTCATCATGCTTGATGAAGCGCAAAACACCACAACCGCCCAGATGAAGATGTTCCTAACCCGCTTGGGTGAAGGTTCTCGTATGGTGATTAGTGGCGATATTAGCCAGATTGACCTTAAGCGTGGCGTAAAGTCAGGCATGAAGGATGTTCTTGAAGTGCTAGAAGGCCTTGATGGCATTGAAGTTGTGCGTTTCTCTGAAGCGGACGTTGTGCGTCACCAGTTGGTATCACGCATTGTACAGGCTTACGATGAGCGTGAGCGTCAGCTTAAAATGCGCTTAGGCGACTAATTCTGAACGATTAAACCCTCTTTCTTGAGTTTGTGTATTTGGCAAAGTATTTTGGGTACACACGGCACTCTTTAAAAGAGGGTTTTCTCATTTCAAAATACTTCGTTTTGTTAAAGTTTAAGTGGATTCATTACATCCAAAAAAACAAAAAGCCGCCCTATTGTTATTATTGGGCGGCTTGTTTTTTCAGCGGTATGTGGCTTCTTATTCGGCAGGCGTCTCCGCAGCGCTGCGCAGGGCATTTACCATATCGCTAAAACTCAAATTGTCGGGGTCATTACGGGTGAATTGCGCAATCGACTTTACAGCCTGAATGGCAATCTTATCACCAATCTTTTTATCTTTGATTAGGGGGTCTGATGCCCAGCCAAATGACTCTGGGTTATTTGGATCTGGCACTAGGTAAAAGTTGAAGGCACCAAAATCATGATGGATTTTGATAATCGTTTTACCATTTTTTGCTGTAGCCAGTGAGAATTGGAGCATCGTAGCCTCACGTTTTTTGAAGGTTATGCCTAGCTTAGGCTTTTAATCATCTCAAGCACCTTTTTACGCACGGCGCTATCTTCAATAGCGTAGTAGTGGCGCACAAGGTTGATGGTCTCGCGTGAGTTCATCACGTCGCCGCCATCTTTAAGGGCGTTTGATTTATCTTCAGCGGCACGTAGGGCAGGGGTGCTTGGGCTTTCGCCAAAGCCTTCAAAGAAGTAGTCAATGCTTACACCCATGATTTTGGCAATGTTGTACAAACGGCTTGAGCTTACGCGGTTTACACCGTTTTCGTATTTTTGAACTTGCTGAAAAGTAATACCCAAAGCCTCGGCCAGTTTTTCTTGGCTCATGCTCAATAGGTTACGGCGCGTTCGCACACGTTGACCAACATGAATATCAATCGGGTCTGGGTTTTCAGAAGAGTAACGTTTAACCATTTTAATCCTCGCTTACAAAAATTAATTCGACATACTGCAGACTAAAGTTGCAAAGCCAAAACCAATTTTTGTTATGAAGTGCATTTTTCTGTAAAAAGAATAACACTTCTGGGTGACATAACTTTGTATGACCTTTTTGTCTCATTATGAGTATATTGTCAATAAACCATTGATAGAAAAATAGTTTATTGCACAATCTTTGGCCTTAATTTTACATATTATTTTGCGCAAAGTATTCCAAAATAAATATTTTGTTACTTTAGCATGTTTTTCAAAAATGTATCAGATTGTATCGGAATGAAATCGTTTAACTGAGACATGTGTCTCATTTTTGTACTACTCTGCACGGTGCCGTAGCCATCGATGAGGGCTGTAATGCCAGTGTTGGCTACACGCAATTGTGGTAACCCCGTTTCAACCGAGCGTACCTTCGCAATGGCAAAGTGTTGGTAGCCGCCAGTTGTTCCGTCAAACCAGCCATCATTCGTGAGGTTAATAATCATATTTGGCTGGTGGTCGTTTGCGGCCTTAAGCGCGACATAAGGAAATGCTGACTCATAACAAATAAGGGGCAGGGCTTGGCCAAAGTCGCCTAGGTTTAGCACCCGCGGGCCAATGCCGCCACGATAGTCGCCCCCTTGGGCAAGTTGCTTAATAAAACTAGGCAGGTAATCACGTAGGGGCACAAACTCGCCAAATGGTACGAGCAGTTGCTTATCAAACATATCCACTTGCTGGCCTGCGGCGTTAATGGCAACCATTCCGTTAAGGTAAACCATCTGCCCGTTTTGCATGGCCTCGTGCGGAATACCAATAACTGCGGCGCTGCCAGCTTCAAGGTAATTGCCTACATACGTCGGGAAAGTTGGAATATTATTAAGTAACAGCGTCACGGCAACTTCAGGGAAGACGGTGAGCGTTTCAGGCGCATCATTCTCTTTCAGGGTGTTTAGCACTTTTTGTGCGGTGACTACACCGCTGATTTGCCATTTTTGGCTTTGATCAGTGTTTGGCTGGATAAGCTGCACCTTGTGCATGTTTTGCTCGGCGTTAATAGCTGGCTTATTGGCAAGGCGCACCATGCCACCGCTATACGCTATGCATAAAGGTAAAATCCAAAACAGCATAAAGCTTAGTTTAGGGCGTGCGGCATAGGCTGCTGCAGGCAGTAGAACAAGTACGCTTAAAAGCCAAACACCACCCACTGAGGCGGCTTGTAAAATATAGTCATCCCCCGCAAGGGTGTAGCCCACAAGGTGCCAAGGAAATCCGTAAACTGAGAGCGAGCGCAGTACTTCAACCAAAACCCAAGCAGCCGCCACAAGCGGCGGGCGTAGCATAAGTGGTGTTTTAGGCCACAAGCGCCATGCGCCATAAAGGGCGGGGAGTACATATAAACTCAGACCAGCGGCAATGCCTGCCACGGCAAAGGGGGCGGCAATAAGGCCAAGGTTGCCTGCATCTGTATAACGGAATGAACCACCAACCCACCAAAGTGCACCAACTGAAAAGCCGAAGTAAAACCAAAAGGCCTTAGCTAAAAAAGCACGCTTAGCGGTTTGCGGTAGATTAAAGGCGTTATAGAAAAGCACGCCAAGGCAAAAAACAGTGAGAGGCCACAAGTAAAGTGGAGCAAAACCAGTGGCAGCCACAGCCCCTAAAAGGGCTGTGCACCACCACGGTTGTTTTGTTTTGAGGTTATTCAGCAGGTTCGCCATTCGGTGTCTTGTGGTATGCCGAATGGGCGTGAGTTAACTCAATTTTTTGTAGGCGACGGCCGTCACCTTCGGTCACGGTAAGGGCATAGCCGTTACCTGTGGCAAAAGTTTCACCCACTTCAGGGACGCGACGCGCTAGGGCAAAAATAAGGCCGCCCACAGTTTCAAAGTCACGCTCAACTTCAATGCCGTTGCTATCAACAATCAGAAACTGAGTATTCAGGTGCTCTTCAAGGTCTTCAAGCGGTAGGCGAGGGTCAATAGCCAAGCGGTCAGGGCTTACTTGAGTCAGCATTTCTGGTGTGGCGGTTTCGTGTTCGTCTTCCATTTCACCAATCAAGATTTCAATAATATCTTTCAAGGTGACTAGGCCAGCCGTTCCACCGTATTCATCTACCACGATGGCCATTTGAACTTTTTCCTTACGCATAATTTCTAGAACTTTGGCCACTGAGAGGTTATCGGGCACAAAGGTGCAAGGGCGTAGGGTTTTTTCAACGTTGAATTTCTTCTTCGAATGAATATAGCCCACCATGTCTTTAAGGGTAATAAAGCCAATGATGTCGTCCAAATTATCGCGAATTACAGGCAAGCGTGAGTGTTGGCACTCAGCAAACACACGAATAATATCGTCAAACGTACTATCCGCCGAAACGGCAACCATATCTGCACGGGGAATTGACGCACTGTCAGCCGTTGAGTTTGAAAACTCAAGCGCTGCGGCAACAAGGGCTTTTTCTTCTTGCGAAAGAGGCGTGTCGTTATTTTCTTCGCGGGCGTTAACCAGGTCAATCAGGTCGTCATCGCGCTCGGCGCCATTGCGGTTAAACAGGCGTTTAAAGCGGGCAAGAATGCCGTTGTCTTTATGAAGTTTAAAGCTTTCGACTGCAGCTTGGGCTTCAGTAGTTTGTGTTGAACGCGTCTCACTCGGCGCATCGGTGTTCATAATGGCTTAGCTTTCACTATTGTACGGATTATTAATTTTTAACTCATTAAGGATATCAATTTCAAGATTTTCCATAATGGTGGCCTCGTCATCTTCTATATGGTCGTAACCAAAAAGATGTAACACACCATGCACGGTCAGGTGCTTGAGGTGTTCTTCGATGGTTTTGCTCTGTTCGGCGGCTTCTTTAGCAACTGTAGGCATTGCAAAGATAATGTCGCCAATATAAAGCGCTTCGTCAGGTTCAGTAAAATCGAGGTCTGCCGGAAAAGAAAGGACGTTGGTTGGCTTGTCTTTCCCGCGAAATTGTTTATTCAGTTGTTGCACTTCAGCATCATCCGAAAGTCTGAAGCCGCAGGTCCATTCTTCCCCGTCAATCATTTCGGGCGCTGGCATTTTTTTGTCTTCTAGGTGGTCCACAACGGCGTAGGCTGCTTCAAGCACCCATGTGCTGGCATTTTGCTGCTCAGTAGGCAGTGTTGTTGTGGTTTCGATAAAAAAGTCAGTCATATTATTTATTCGCCTATTTAGAGGGCCTATTGATTCCATGGCATTTTAGCCAAAAGCTTCATCATGCCGCAAAAGCCTGTAAGGCCCGCAAACATGAGGCCGCAACCTACAAACAGCGCAATACCTACAAAACCAATATGAACAAACCAGCCCAGCATAATGCCGGTCACAATCAGGCTACCTGCTGCCAGCTGCACTTGTTGGTTAAGAGGCAAAACTTTGCGGCCTGTTTGCTGGGTTTCAAAGCCAGCTTCCGCCCAAGCGTTAATGCCGCCTTCAAGGTTATAAATGTCCATTTGTGGGTTTTCTTGTAGCAGTTTTTCAACGGCCATCATCGAGCGCTTGCCGCCTTGGCATTGCAGCACAAGTTTTTTGTTTGTGTGCTCAGGCATGCAAACTTCTTCAAGGCACACGGTTGAAAGTGGCTTGTTAACAGCCCCTTTAATATGGCCGCTTTTAAATTCGGCTGGTTCACGCACGTCAATTACAATGGCTTCGTTATTTTCAAGCCAGTTTTTAACCTGTTTTGGGTTTGTTTGGTGCACTTGTGCCATAGGGGGCTCCATTAAATAATGTAATTAGTCCTCCATATACTATAGTCCTCGCCAAACTGCTAGACAACTTTTGTACGCATGTGCCAAACTAAGCGCCTTATTAAATTAATTAAAGCGAGACTAAGCTCATGAGCGCTGAATACCTATTTACAAGTGAATCTGTTTCTGAAGGCCACCCAGATAAAGTAGCCGACCAAATTTCTGACGCCGTTATTGATGCCTTTATGGCAAAAGACCCTAACTCTCGCGTAGCGGTTGAAACACTCGTAACCACAAACCTTGTGGTGCTTGCAGGTGAAGTCCGCAGTAACTTTGCCCCTGATTACGATAAGCTTGTAAAAGACACTATCGCTAAAATTGGCTACGACCTTGATAACTTTAACCCTGAAAGCGTTGAGATTATTAACCGCGTGCACGAACAAGCAGCTGAAATTGCCCAAGGTGTTGATGCTGGTAGTAAAGCTGAAGAAGGTGCTGGCGACCAAGGTTTGATGTTTGGTTATGCAACCAACCAAACCCCAACACTTATGCCTGCCCCAATTTACTACGCGCATAAAATCCTGGAAGAGCTTTCAAAAATGCGTCATGGCGGCGAAAAGCGCCTACGCCCAGATGCCAAAAGCCAAGTAACCCTCGGCTACAAAAACGGCATGCCTTACCGTGTTGATACTGTTTTGGTATCGCACCAGCACACCGCTGAAATTGATCAAGCTGGCCTAAAAGAAATTATCTGGCCTGTGGTTGAGCGCATCTTCCCTGAAGGTTGGGTAGATGACAAAACCAAATTCCTTGTAAACCCGACAGGCTCATTTATTGACGGCGGCCCTGCGGTAGATACTGGCCTAACTGGCCGTAAAATTATTGTAGATACCTACGGCGGTATGTCACGCCATGGTGGCGGTGCTTTTTCTGGTAAGGACCATACGAAGGTTGACCGTTCAGCCGCTTACGCTGCCCGTTACCTTGCTAAAAACATTGTTGCCGCTGACCTTGCTGACCATTGTGAAATTCAGCTTTGTTACGCTATTGGCGTGCCAGAGCCTTTGGCTATTTACCTAGACACGTTTGGCTCTATTAAAGGCAATTTGACGGAAGACCGTATTATTAAATCAGTCCGTGAGTGTATGTCACTTACCCCACGTGGTATCCGTGAACACCTAGAGCTTGCAAAGCCAATTTACGCCCCAACGGCAAGTTATGGCCACTTTGGTCGTGAAGCGAAAGACGGTTTCTTCCCGTGGGAAAAAACAGACCTAACCGAACAATTGGTAAAACATCTTTAAATTATGACGAAACGTGACGACAAAGAACTGCGTAGTTATGGGCGTATTGCCAGCCGCATGAGTGTGGCTGAGCAAAAGGCCCTAGACGCTGAGCTTGCCCCCTACATTATTGACCCTAAAAAGCTTGAGACTTCATTTGAGGTATCAGGCCCACTCACGGTTGAGATTGGCGTAGGGAAGGGTGAGCAAATTGTCGAGCATGCAAAGCGTAACCCTAATAACCGCTATATCGCGAGTGAGGTTTTTAAAAACGGCTTGCAAAAAATGCTGCGTGAAATTCAGCAGCATGACATTAAAAACCTGAAACTCTTCTCAGAAGATGGGCGTGAACTTTTAGCAGGCCTGCCTGAAGCTTCTGTTGATCGCATGGTGGTGCTTTACCCTGACCCATGGCCTAAAACACGCCATAAAAAGCGCCGCATTGTAAACGAAGGGCTGCTTAAAGAAGCGCATCGTTTGCTAAAGCCCGACGGCGAACTACGCCTTGTGACAGACGTTGTTGACTACGCTTTGTGGATGATGGCTGCTGTAAATGAAGAGGGGACATTTTTCCCCACAGCTATTAGCCCCAAAGAATGGTCAGAAGCACCGGCTGACTGGGTGAGCACTGGTTATGAACGTAAGGCCCTTAAAGAAGGCCGCTGCCCGTTTTATTTTGTTTTGAAGCGCCGCGAGGATATGGAAAAACAAAATCACAATAAAGGTATGACCACAGAGTAGTCTTTTAAGAAGAATACCCCTTGCATTTTGCCTTCAAAAGAGTATATTCCACTCAATAACATTATAGCTTGTAGATAAACAAGTGGGCCAGCGCCCGCTTTTTTTATTACCCAAAGGCTGGTTTGGGCGACTTTTTGTCCCGTGGCTTGGTTCCGCTGCTTGTGTAGTTTGTCTACACGCCGCTGCTCACCCAGCGCCACAAAACAAAAATTCATCCCAATCCCGCGCTTTGATTGGCTGTGTTAAACGAATTTAAGAAAGGTTGAAGACGTATGCTTTCACCGACTGAACAAAAAATTTGGGATATTGCCGAAGGGGTAGCCGAAAGCGCTGACCTTCGTTTGGTGCGTGTGCGCCTTTCGGGTGGCGATTACCCTGTGCTGCAAATTATGCTTGAGCCTATGGACTGCACACCAACAAACCGTACCTCAATTACGGTGAAAGAGTGCACAGCATTCTCACGCGAGATGTCAGCCATTTTGGATGTAGAAGACCCAATCGCGTCAAACTACAACCTTGAAGTTTCATCAACTGGCCTAGAGCGCCCGTTGGTCACCAAAGAAGATTTTGAGCTTTACACGCCGCACCGCATTAAGTTGCAAACCCGCACAAGCATTGGCGGTCAGCGTAAGTTTAGCGGCATCTTGCAAGGTCTAGATGCTGAAAACGAAGAGATTTTGCTAGAGGTAGAGAAAACCGAAGAGATGGTACGCCTGCCATACAGCGAAGTTGCAAAGGCAGAACTTGCCTACTCAAAAGAAGAACTTAATCAAGCCCTTGGTCTTGCTGACCTTAAAGGCGAATAACTATTAGTTAACCGAAAAACGAAGGAACCAAACTATGTCACTAGAATTGCTACAAGTTGCTGAAGCTGTTGCCCGCGAGAAAGATATTGACCGCGAAATGGTTGTTGAAGCGATGGAACAAGCTATCCAAATGGGTGCACGCCGTAAATACGGTATGGGCCTAGATATCATTGCGACTATCGGTCGTGTTGATGGTGGTCTTATCCTAAAGCGCCGCTGGGAAGTTGTTGAAAAAGTGATGGAACCTGTTGACGCTGACGAATACCGTAAAGCACAGCGTGAAAACCGCGAAATGGAAATGAAGCCAGCTAAAGACGAAGACGGCAAGCCAGCGACAAAGAACGACTCACAAATGCTGCTTAAAGAAGCGCAAAAAGTGAAGAAAGACGCTAAAGTAGGCGACTTCATCGAAGAAGACCTACCTCCGTTTGATTTTGGTCGTATTGCTGCACAAGCTGCAAAGCAAGTTATCTTCCAAAAAGTACGTGACGCTGAGCGTGTTAAAGAATTTGAAGAGTACAAAGACCGCGTTGGCGAAATTATGAGCGGTATCGTGAAGCGTGTTGATTACAACGGCATCCTGATTGACCTAGGTCGTGCAGAAGCCCTTATCCCACGTGGCGAGATGATCCCTAAAGAAACTTACCGCCAAGGTGACCGTGTGCGTGGTTACATTTTTGACGTTCGCCGCGAAGTGCGTGGCGCTCAGATTCTAATGAGCCGTACACACCCTAAATTCCTTGAGAAGCTATTCAAGCAAGCTGTGCCTGAAATTGAGAGCGGTACTATTGAAATTATTGGCGCTGCACGTGACCCAGGTTTCCGTGCGAAAATCGCTGTAAAATCATACGACCGTAACATCGACCCAGTGGGCGCATGTGTAGGTGTACGTGGTGTACGTGTACAAGAAGTTGTAAACGAGCTTCAAGGCGAGCGCGTTGACATTATCGAGTACAACGCTGACCCAGCTGGCTTCCTGATTAAAGCCATTGCACCAGCTATCGTAACCAAAGTGGTTGTTGACGAAGCTGAAGGCCGTATGGAAGTTATCGTACCAGAAGACAACCTATCACTTGCGATTGGTCGTCGTGGTCAAAACGTACGTCTAGCAAGCATGCTAACAGGCTGGAACATCGACGTGATGACTGAAGCTGAGTCTTCAGAAAAACAAGCTGAACAGTTTGAAGCCCTATCACAAATGTTCATGACTGGCCTAGACGTTGACGACACGCTTGCACGTCTGCTTATCGCAGAAGGCTTCAAGAGCATCGAAGAGCTTGTGCTTGTTTCAACCGACGAGCTAGGTTCAATCGAAGGTCTGAACCCAGACATCGCAACTGAGCTACAAAACCGTGCAAACACATGGCTTGAGTCTCAGAAGAAAGAACTAGACAAGATTGGCGTAAGCGAAGAGCTAGCAAACCTAGAAGGTATGCGTACTGAAGTTCTGCTTGAGCTAGGTAAAAACAAGGTAACAACCCTTGATGACCTAGGCGACCTTGCAACTGACGAACTGATGGAAATGCTTCCAGCTGGTCTACTAACAAACCAACAAGCTGAGCGCATGATTATGTCTGCACGTCAGCACTGGTTCACTGACGAAACTGACGCTGCTTCATCTGAAGCTGCCTCAGCGTAAGCTTAGGCTAAAGGACGGTGACTTACTTATGGCGACACCTGCTGCCCCTAAACATAACCGCGGCGAAAGCACAGCGGCTGGTTTAACCCCATGTCTTGGGGGCGGCGGTGTGCTGCCTCGTCAAAAGTTGCTCCGCTTTTTGGCGGGTCCTGATGGCCAAATTTACCTTGATCTAAATCACGAACTACCTGGGATGGGCGCTTACGTCCGCCCGGGTTTGTCGTTTTTAGAGAAAGCCATTTCTTCAAAAGCACTCGAGAATACACTCGATGCAAAATACCAAGGTACCGCTGCCGACTTGCACGCCATGGCCCTTAAGGTTGTTGAAAAGCAACTGCTTAATCGCCTAGGCCTTATGCGCAAGGCTGGCCAACTGATGACGGGAACCGATAAGGTGCTTGAAGCGTTGTACCAAGGGAAGATGCAGTGTTTGCTTGTGGCTGTTGATGCAGCTGCAAACACGACGAAAAAAGTCACACTAGCGTGTGAAAACGCACACGCCAAATGCCTCACTGTTTGCGAACGTAGCCTCCTTGAAGGGGCATTAGGTAAGGACAATTGCACCGTAATTGGCCTATCTTCGCGCGCAAATATTAACGAGGTTCATCGCCTAGCCACATTGTGGCACGGGTTAAAGGGCTTGCAAAACAAGGCCTAAGCGGGTTAAAACAGACCCGTACTTTAAAGATTTTAAGTATTTGAAACAGAAAGAGACAGCTACATGACTGACGATAAGAAAAAAGACACCAAGCTCACCACCGAAGAAAAGCAAGACGACAAAAAGAAAACGTTGTCGGTAGGTGGCACGCTAAGTATTGGTGGCACTTTATCAACTTCTGGCGGGGCATCGTCAGGGGGTAAATCAGGTGTTGCGGTTGAAGTACGTAAACGCCGCGACTTTTCAAGCGCAGGTTCAAATACATCAGGTGCGCCAGTGTCTGGCGAACTTTCAGAGCGTGCACGTGTTCTTGAAGAAGCACGTAAAAACGCCGAGCAAGAAGAACAGCGCCGCGAAGAAGAGCGTAAGCGCCTTGAAGCTCTGAAAAAAGAACAATCAGCCGATATCGAACGTAAGAAGTCAGCTGAAGAAGAGCGCCGCCAAAAAGAAGAAGAAGCTAAAAAAGCTGCCGAAGAAGAAGAGAAGCGCAAAGCTGAAGAAGCTAAAAAAGCTGCCACTGAAGCTGTTAAAGAAGCGCCAGCACCAGCAGCGCCTGCACCTTCACAAGAAGATTCAAACCGTCGTGGCGGTAACAAAAAGTCAGACAACCGCAATAACAACAGCGGTGGCGATGACTTTGGTGGTAAAAAACGTAGCGGCCGTAACGCCTACGTAGAAGACCTTGAAGCACGTTTCCGTGCAACATCACGCTACGCCCGTCAAAACAACCGTCGTGGTGGTGGTAACCAACAGTCAAGCGAGCCTAAAGAAAAAGTAATCCGCGAAGTAACAATCCCTGAAGCTATTACAGTTTCAGAGCTTGCAAACCGTATGTCGGAGCGTGTGGCTGACGTTGTGAAGAAGTTCATGATGATGGGTCAAATGGTAACGCAAAACGCGATTATCGACCAAGAGACTGCCGCACTTATCGTTGAAGAAATGGGCCACAAGTACACATTGGTATCAGAAGCTGATGTTGAAGATAACTTGATCCCAGTTGACGATGAAAAACAACTAACAACCGAGCGCCCTCCAGTTGTAACTGTGATGGGTCACGTTGACCACGGTAAAACAACTTTGCTTGATACCATTCGCCGTACAGCAGTGGCTGACCGCGAAGCTGGTGGTATTACACAGCACATTGGTGCGTACCAGGTAACAAACAAGGCTGGCCGCAAGCTAACCTTTATTGATACCCCAGGTCACGCGGCGTTTACTTCAATGCGTGCACGAGGTGCTGCGGTAACTGACGTTGTTATTCTTGTAGTAGCTGCTGATGATGGTGTAATGCCTCAAACTGTTGAAGCGATTAAACACGCCCGTGCTGCTGAAGTGCCAATTGTGGTAGCGGTAAACAAGTGTGATAAGCCTGAAGCGAACCCAGACCGCGTGAAACAAGAGCTACTAAGCCACGAGCTTATTGCTGAAGAATTTGGTGGTGACACTATCTTCGTAAACGTTTCAGCGAAGAAGGGCACAGGTATCGAAGAACTAGAAGAAATGGTTCTGCTACAGTCAGAAGTTCTAGACCTTAAAGCCAACGCCAAACGCGAAGCCAACGGCGTTGTTGTAGAATCACAGCTTGATAAAGGCCGTGGTCCTGTGGCGACTGTTATTGTGCAGGGCGGTACCCTTGAAATTGGTAACCTACTTGTTGTGGGTAACACATGGGGCCGTGTACGTGCCTTGGTGAACGACCGTGGCGACCGTGTGAAGAAGGCTGGCCCAGCCATGCCTGTTGAGATTATTGGCCTACAAGGCGTGCCAGAAGCTGGCGAAACCTTTGTGGTTGTAGAATCAGAGAAGAAGGCGAAAGAAGTTGCGGAATACCGTGACAAGAAACGCCGTGAAGCCGAGCAAGCCGCTAAAGCTGGTGGCCGTACGCTTGAAAACCTACTTGCGCAACAAGTGGGCGACCAAAAACAGCTTGCTGTTGTTGTTAAAGGTGACGTACAGGGCTCTGTTGAAGCGATTGCTGAATCACTGAAGAAACAAGGTACCGACGAAGTTGTTGTGAATGTTGTTCACAGCGCCGTAGGTGTTATTACCGAGTCTGACGTGATGCTAGCCTCAGCTTCAAACGCGATTATTATTGGCTTTAACGTACGTGCCGGTTCACAAGCCCGTGACCTTGCCGAGCGTGAAGGCCTAGAAATTCGCTACTACAGCATCATCTACAACTTGATTGACGATGTGAAAGCCGCCATGAGTGGCCTGCTTGCTCCAACCGTTGAAGAGAACAACTTGGGTATGGCTGAAGTACGTGAAGTTTACACCGTATCTAAAGTGGGCACGATTGCTGGTTGTATGGTAACCGAAGGTCTACTACGTCGTAACGCGAAGTGCCGCGTTCTGCGTGACGGTATCGTGATTCACGATGGCGAGATTGACACCTTGAAGCGCTTTAAAGATGACGCTAAAGAAGTTCAAACTGGCTACGAGTGTGGTCTGATGGTGAAGTCGTACAACGACATTAAAGAAGGCGACCAGATTGAGTGCTACGAAATGCTTGAGAAAGCCGTAAGCATTGACGATCTGAAAAAAGCCGCTGAAAAATCAAAGGATGACACCCCTGAAGCTGCAAACAGCTAAGGCGTGTATAGATTAGGGTAAACCACATGAGCATGCGAGAAACCACGCAACGTCAACGCCGTATTGCCGAACAAGTTCGTCAACTTGTGGCGGAAGCTTTCTACCAGCACGACTTTTCAGACGTGCTAGCAGGCGAGCAACTAACGGTGTCTTCAACCGAAGTTTCGCGTGATATGAAACTTGCTAAGGTGTTCTACACGCTGCTAAGCGGTGACGAAGCAACGCCTCAGCAAATCAAAGCTTTTACAAAATCTTTGAACGAGCAAGCTCATGTGTTTAACCACTACTTGGCCACCAACATGCACACCAAGTACACACCAAAAATCCGTTTCTTCTATGATCAATCATTCGAAGAAGCCTCACGTGTGGATAGCCTGCTAAGCCGCTTGGCGAAAAACGCTGATAACGACTAATGGCACGCCGCAAAAAAGGCCAAAAAGTCGACGGCTGGATTATTCTCGATAAACCTTATGAAATGAGCAGCACCCAAGCTTTGGGCAAAGTGCGCTGGCTTTTGGACGCCCAAAAGGGCGGCCACGGTGGCACGCTTGACCCACTGGCCACTGGTGTTCTACCCCTTGCATTTGGTGAAGCCACCAAAACAATTCCGTATATTCTAAACGCCAAAAAAACATATCAGTTTGATGTGACCTTTGGCACCGCCACCAATACCGACGATATTGAAGGCGAGGTTGTTGAAACCTCAGACCATTTGCCAACAGCTGAAGATATTCAAAATATTCTGCCTCAGTTCACTGGCGATATTGAACAAATCCCGCCTGCCTATAGCGCTTTGAAGATTGATGGCGAGCGTGCCTACGCCAAAGCCCGCAAGGGTGAAGAAGTCATCATGAAGCCCCGCCCTGTTACCATCCTAGAGCTTGAATTTCAGGGGATAGAAGGCAGCGTGGCTACTTTTGAAGCCATGGTAAGCAAAGGCACGTACATTCGCTCTCTGGGCCGTGATATTGCCGCTGCGTTAGGTTCTTGCGGGCACATTTCACGTCTACGCCGAACATCAATCGGTGAAAAGGGTGGCAAACTTACTGAAAAACAAGCGATTTCGCTCGAAGATGTGGAAAAAAAGGTTGCATCTGCTGGCGGAAAGGGGCATATTCCCCCTCACTTACTTGGTGCAGTGGATTCACTGCTGGACGATATCCCGGCACACGAAATCACACCAAGCGAAGCCCAAGACCTTAAACTCGGGAAGGAACTAACACTTCCCCAAGTTAAGTCAACAGGGCTACTCAGAGCGGTAAACGCTGAAGGTCAAATCCTGTCACTGTTAGATGTGACCGCAGATGGCCAAGCCAAAATCGTTCGAAATTTTAATATTAATGATATCGTGTAAGGATAAATAAACATGTCTATTTCACAAAAGAAAACATCAGAACTAGTAACTAAGTTCGGTGGCGAAGCCAAAAACTCAGGTGCTACAGAAGCTCAAATCGCTATCCTAAGCGAGCGCATCACAAACCTGACTGAGCACTTCAAATCACACAAGAAAGACCACCACAGCCGTAAAGGTCTACTACGTCTTGTATCAACACGTCGTCGTCTGCTTGACTACCTTAAGCGCAAAGACGAGAAGCGTTACAGCACAGTGATTGAAGCTCTAGGTATTCGTAAATAGAGTTTTCACTTCAAAAGGCCTCGCAATTGCGAGGCCTTTTTTTTGTTCTGCACGGCGGGTCTTTTGGGCGATTAAATTTCTCGGCTTGGCCTCGTGTATTTGTTTATACACGTCGGCTCTGCGCCAAATAATTTTCTCATCCCAAAATCCGCCACCTCTTATGGCACGCTTTAGAAGGCGTCTAATAATCTTCTTAGGTATTGCTGCTCCTGGTCACCTCGGCCAATGTCATCGGCGCGGTCAAACAGCTCTTTACGGATTTTGCGTGAAAGAGTCTCTGGCGCTTCATCGGGGATTTCAACATTCTCACCGGCCATCGGGTGCAGCTTACCTGATGGATCACGGCGCATGCCGGCCATGCCGCCATAGCCCATTTGCTGGCGTATTTGCTGTGCGATACCTTGTTGACCTTGCTGCATTAGTTGCAGCGCACGGTTTTGCATTTCGTAAACAAGCGACTCAAACCCAGGGCGGCCTGAAAGTTTAAAGGCGCCATTCATGTTCATCATAGCTTCGTTGAGTTTTGATGTATCAAAGCCTAGCTTTTGTAGGGCTTGAATTTGCTCGCTCAGTTTAGTGCCTAGCAGCTGTTGGCGCAGGCGCTGTTCGGCCGTCATGCGGCCAGCAACTTCGTTATTAAAGGCTTCTTCAATTAGGGCTTCTTGTTGCTTCATGATGCTTTGCAAACCTTGCATCGCTTTTTGGAATTCTTCCATGGCAGGGTTATCGCCAAATTGCACGTGGGCCATCATCTTCTCAAGTTGTTTAAGGGCTTCACGGGCTTCGTCGTAGGCACCAGCTTTTAGAAGGTCGTTAATTTTTTGCATCAATTCAGCTAGGTCACGGTTTTGTAGGGTAGGGGTGCCGGTAAGGCTTTCCATATCCATATTGCCAAATTGGGCACTGCGCATAAGGTCGTTCATGGCTTGGGCAAGCTCACGGAAGAGGCGGTCAATCGTCTCGCTATCAGCTCCTTCAGACAATGCCTTTTGTAGGTTGCGTTGGGCATTTAACATACGCTCAAGCTGTAAGCCCAGTGGGCCCTTTTCAATTTGTAGGGCAGCGTCCCAAAGCAGGCCCATGGTGCGTTCGGTAGCATCGGCCATGGCGTTATCAGCAAGGGTGCGGTAGGCAAATGTCATCGAGAGATATGCACGCTTATTGTCATCAAATTCTTTCGGTGCATCCATAATCTGGCGCAATGTTTTGGCAATGCTTTCATGCTGGTCAGGGTACTGGAAGAGTGTTTTACGAAGCTGTACCAGTTTCTTAGCAACGGGGTGGTTAAACGGGCGTTCAGGTAGCTGTACCTTTAAGCTCATGCTGCTGGCGGTTTGGCCTGCTTGGTCTTCGGCTTTAAGGGTAAAGTCCACCACAAGGCCGGCAATAGGTTCGGCCGTAAAGTCAGCGTAGCTGCTGTCATCAATTTCGGTTGCGCCCACACGGGGGAGCACAAGCTCTTTTTCAGCTGTATAGTCGCCATGTTTGGCAATGGCTGTGATTTTAGCAATGCCATAGTCATCCGTTGCCATAAACGGAATATCCAGCATCCCCTCAGGGGTGCGGGTAAATTTATCTGATAGGGTTACTTTTGGCGGTAGATCTTCGGCCACTGAAAACTGGCCTTCAAATAATGTACGCCCACGGTAGGTCACCCATAGGGTGTCGCTTTCAGTCGCTTTAAGGCTGGCACTGTAAGTATTGCCTTTAAGGGGCATGGTGACGGCTTCGCCATATGTGGCCTCAGGCTCTTTACGTAAAGGCTCTGAGACATGCACAAGCACCTTTAGCGTACTGTCACGCGGGATTTTGGTCAGCTGTGATTTAGCTTCAGCAGTAGCTCCTTTGGCTTTATATAAAAAGGCGGGCTGCTGGGTGTATTCAGGTGGGGTCACCCAAACATCAATCCCCTGAATCACCTGCAAGGCATACTGCTTTTCAACAGGGTTAAAAGTTTGGCGTAAATCATAAAAGCCTGTGCCCCAATCAAGCCAGAGGGCAAATACAAGTAAGATAGCTAGAGGATAGCGTAAGGCCCATTTATCGGCCTTGATGGTGTGGGTATGGGCACGTACAGCACCTGCTTTGGCCGCTTGTTTTGAGGCTTGCTGCTGGGCCTTTGCCCACAGGGCTGCAACCTCAGGGTCGGTTGTGTTTTGTGAAAGACTATCAGCCGACAGTGTAACAGGGCGGTGCTCAAGATGGTGACGACGCTCAACAATGGCACGGCCTTCGGCAACGGTTGGGTAAGGCGGGCGCTTTAAAAAAGCTAAAACGACAGCCGCTGTAAAGCCTAAGCCAATGGCGCCTAGTAAACCTGCGTGCAAAATAAACGGCAGCGGTGCCCACAAGCCAAGGGCCGCCGTGGCCAGTAAGGCAGCAAGCACAATAAACGGCACAATAAAGGCCGCCCATAGGCGTTCGAGGTAAACAATCAGACGTGCTGCTTGAATGAACGTTGTTAACAAGTGTCAGAGGGCCCTAGTTAGTGTCCCAGTTAGTACTGGCGGCTGTCTTCAATGTAGCCGTCAGGTTTTTCAAGTGGGGCACGTTGACCACAACCAGTTACAAGGGTAGCCGCCATTAGTAGGGCGATTACAACTGCAAAAGGTGCAATTTTTGTTAACAGGTGCTGGTAAAATTTTGTGTGTGTCATCATACTAATAGTGTACACCACATAAAAATAATCACATCACAAACAATCGGGGTGAATATGCGAAAATTGGCGTTTGGGGCAGTCTGTGTCTTGTTTATGCAACTATTTGGTCTGCCGTTTTTGACCACAGGGCACATGGGTATTGAAGCGGCCCATGCACAATATTTTAAAGGTGAACCTTTCCAAGCGTATCCACGTCCGATGGATGCACCCTTTGCTTCTTGGCAAGAGGCTGATGGCGCAACAACAAGCCTGCTGCGTTATAAAGGTGATGTGCTGCTTGTAAACTTTTGGGCCACTTGGTGTGGGCCTTGCGTGATTGAAATGCCCGACCTTGATGCCATCCAGAAAAAATACGGCGCTGCTGGTCTGAAGGTTTTGGCAATCTCAATCGATGAAGAAGGCGTAGATAAAGTAAAAGAATTTTATAAAAAGAATGACCTTCAGAACCTCGAAATTTTTAACGATTCTGACGGTTCATCAGCGGCAGCATTTGGCGTTAAAAAACTACCGACATCCTTCCTGATTGACCATGAAGGTAAGGCTATTGGCGTGGTTGATGGCTTCGCCCGCTGGGAAAAACCTGAGTATGAGGCTGAGCTTCGTATTGCCTTGAAACGCCGGGCTGAATCACAAGCTGAAACGGCTGAACCTTTCGTGAATACTCGCCGTGTGATGGGCGTAGATAATTAAATAGCAGCATTAAATAACAACGTGGCCCAAGCAACGCTTGAGGCAATAACAACCTTATAAACTAGGGACGTATGAAGCGCTCTTGTACGTGTATGAGCTATGGGCGTAGCTCTTGATAGGGGTTAACCCTGATGGGGTTACTTGGTAAAGGTATGAGTGATCAGGGCGCAGTTGGTTACCCAGCACAGCCGCAATATCAGGCGTGACGGCGTGCACCCACAAAAAGTCATAGTTACCAGCAATCAATGCATCATGGAATTTATCAAACTGGCCTTGGGCATCTGCAAGCTCTTGCAGCACAGGGCGCACTTGCGAGTGATGACGCAAACCATAGCTTAGCGCCACGGCGTAGTACCCACGTGTTTCAACACCGTCAAGGGCGGCCACTTTATCTCGCCAGCCAACAATTTTCTCAGCCTTAAGGGCTTCGGCTACACGCAGGGTGTGGTCAAGCGGGGCATCAGGTTCAAACTTTAAACGCTCAGAGTTTGTGACTGTAACACCCACAAACATCAAAGCCGTTACTAGTGATAGCGCACCTGAAATACCACTCTTTTGTGATGGGAAGGTCGCTTGCACCGTTTCATAAATCAGGCGCCATAGAGGCAGAATAATCAAAAACTGTAGGTGTAGGCTGTAATGAATAAACGCCTCACCAAATGGGATTTGCAGCGCATTAAATTGTGAAAGATACAAACCACCCGCAACCACAACGTAGCCCAAAACAAGCAAGGTGGGGACGACGGTGTCACCGTCTTCAGTAAAGGCATTTGTTGGCCCACGCTTGATGATTTTAAACAAGCCCCAAATCGGGAAGGCCATCATCAGCATCATAATAATTGGGTAGTCTTCAAGCATGTAGGCTGTTTGTAGGGCAACCATTTTCAGGTATGAGGTACCCGCAGTATCTGCCGTCATAAAACCAAGGCCAAGTGTAATGTTGTTCAGCCAGAACACACCCAGTAGAGGGAAGGCAGCAAGCAGTGCCCAGCCCAAAAAGACTTCGGTCCCAAAGCCCTGTTGGTAGCGGCGACGGGCCAATACATCACGCATTATAAATAGGCCTACAAACATAACAATAACGCCGTAACTTAGGCTGCTGCAGCCAGCCGCAAAAAAGCCTACAAGCCCGTAAGGGATGCAGCTTAGACCGCGAGGTAAATCTTTTTGGCGCATCAACGGCACAAACAAGGCAAGCAAGGCGCCGGCTGTTAGAATGTCTGGGTAGGCCGAGGCCACTAACGGCTCAACAAAAAATGGGTTAAATAGCGTGACGCCAAACAGCGTAAATGCCGCCACAAATACAACGTTATGCCAACCTACATTCACACGGCAAAGGCGAGCAAGTTCAGCCGCGGCTAGTACCAAAACAATGCAGTTAAACATAGAGGCAACAGCAGGTTTAAAGCTGCCCATCATCAACATAACGGGTAGCGATACAATTTGTGAGGCTAAGTGCGCTGCAGGGTTGAAAATATCAAGCTCAATGGCTTTTGCAGCATTGGCAACACCACCAAGGCGTAGCATATGGTCGGTGTTTTTCAAAAGCTCGCTAAGCTCGGCCCAAAGCACAGGGCCATCAGTGGTTAAGTACCCTAAAGCGGGGATAAGCAGCGCTGTGGCAATGGCCACTTGCGGCCAAAAAAAGGCGTGCTCTTCTTCTAGTTTTAAAATCTGTGTCAGCACCAAGCTAAGGGCAATGGTGCTTGCTAAAAACGTGTACCAAACAATGGTAAGGTTGGCGCCAAATACACCGTGTAATAGCAATACCCAAATGTACCAAATACCAAGGCCTGCAAAAAAGCATGCCAGGGGCGTGCTGTTAATGCGTGCCATGCCACTATGGCTAAACACCATACGCCCCGCTGCGATAAACACACCGCTGGTCAGAATTGTAAGGATAATGGTAATGATGGCGCTCACGTAAATGCTCGTCTTTGTTTAAATCTTATACTTAGGCTTATTTGGTCGGCTTAGGTTTTTCACCGCTATAGTCGTAAAAGCCTTTGCCTGTTTTGCGGCCAAGCCAGCCTGCGGCAACATACTTAACAAGTAGGGGGCACGGGCGGTATTTACTATCTCCAAGTTCGTTATGCAGTACGCGCATAATGGCAAGGCAGGTATCAAGGCCAATAAAGTCAGCCAGTGTTAGGGGGCCCATTGGTTGGGCAGTGCCAAGCATCATGGCTGTATCGATAGATTCAACATCTGCCACACCGTCTTGCAAGGTGTAGATGGCTTCGTTAATCATTGGCATCAGAATGCGGTTTACAATAAAGCCTGGCATGTCGTCGGCAACGGCTGTGATTTTGCCCATCTTCTCGGCCATTTCTTTTGTGGCTTTAAAGGTGGCGTCATCGGTGGCGATGCCGTTAATGATTTCAACCAATTTCATAATCGGCACTGGGTTCATAAAGTGCATGCCAATAAATTTTTCAGGGCGCTTTGTGACAGCAGCCAAACGGGTGATTGAAATTGATGAGGTATTCGAGGCAATAATGCCGCTAGGTTTCAGCAGGCCATCAAGCTCGGTAAAAATCTTTTGTTTAATGCTTTCGTTTTCAGTGGCAGCTTCAATCACAATGTCGCAATCGGCCATATCCTGAAGGGTGCTGGTTGTGGTAATGCGCTTTAGAGTTGCGGGCACATCGTCAGCTTTAATTTTTTCTTTTTCCGCTTGGCGGCTCAGGTTTTTCTCAATGGTTTTAAGACCTTTTTCAAGGGCGGCATCTTGGGCATCCATCAAAACAACGTCGTATCCGGTAAGGGCTGCAACGTGGGCAATACCACCACCCATTTGACCTGCGCCAATAACGCCTACTTTTTTGATGCTCATTTTGAAGAACCTTTCGTTCATATTTTTATTTTTTGAACAGCTGCAAAAAAATAACTTAAAAGCTATAAACTGCCCTCGCAGATTACACCATTTTTAGGGGGCTTCGCAGCAATAAAAATAAATTTTTCAGTAGGGTAGCGGTACCCTGTGTGGCATGTCAGTTTTTTGTAAGTTTTAATTTGGTGCGCCCCACATAAATAACTGTGCTTCGAGAGAACTAAAAATTTTCTGGAAGTGGGCTGTAAGATGAACGGGAGTCAGGTTTGTGTATTTACGAGCTTGACGTGCAAATAAGGGAATACTCTATGAGCGTACTCAAAAACCTTCTCAGCGGATCCCAGCCCGACAACCCCTCCGCTGAAACCCCGGAAGGTGCTAAAAATGTGGTCGAACTCAAGCGCGTTTCTGAAGACGTTGATGGTCTGAAAGAAAGTGTAGAAGGTTTGCGTTTTTCGAAGCGTGACCTAGCGCATGAGCTCGTTCTTCTGGTTCGCGAGAACTCGCGTCTTGAAGAACAAGTTTATGACATGAAGAACCGCATTGAGAAGCTAGAGGCGCTACTAGAGCGTTCAATAAGATAAATACTTATTGCACGTCTTGGTAGACCTTTGCCCTAGGGTCTACGGAAAACGGCTGGATTCACCCCCCAGCCGTTTTCTACGTTTTAAGGGGTCGACTCGTTAATTTAATCCCAAAATGTATACGATTAACCTTTGCCTCAAATGGCCATTTGGGGTATGATTCAGCTCAATTCTATAAGTATCTTTTTTCTCTTTCCTCATATTCCTCTTTTTCGAAACGACCCACCCTAAAATGGTGCGCCGTTCACAGGAGTTGTTATGTCAACCTTCATTCCCAGTCCGTTCAGTGGGGTTCTTCCCATTGGAGGCGGACGATCGGGGCGTATGCCTTCGCTGGCCAGCTGGCTTGGCGACAGGCTGCACAAAGCCCTTAAACTGTACTTCTACAACAAGCGTATGAACCTGCATCAGCAGGAACCCTATGCGCTGCTGGAAAACCAGCTCAAAACTCATATCCAGACCTTCCGCCGTCGTTACAACATCGCCCCTACGGCGCCGTTGCTTGATGGCTGGACCGAGCGCCAAGTGATCAACTGGGTGCTGGGCGGTGTGCGCACGTTTGTGGCGTTTACCGTTCGTGAAAAAATCACCTGGTTCATCGAAGAATGGCCGCTGGATACCATTTACCTGAACGATAAGGGCACGCTGTACACCCATTTGGGTGAGCCTGACTTTATCGGGTATTCGGAACGTCGCAAGACGTATCTGGTGCTGGACTACAAGACTGCCGACCACACTGACGCGTATTTCGATAATGGTCGTATCCACGACCCCGATAAGCGCGACAAGCTTCTGGGTTATGCCTTTGGTGCCAAGCAAAAGCTGAAGCTTCAAGACGGTACAATCATGAAGCCGATTCGTGTTGGTTATGCTGTTTTCATTCGTGACAAGGTTCGCGGTGCAGGTTATGCGCCCAAGATGGTCCTTGTCGAAGAAGATGCTTCGCCCCGTCGCTTGCGGCGTTGGCTTAAGCGCTTCTTGAAGAACAGCTCGCCCCAAACGGGTTAAACCCGTCGGCTGAACACTTTCTCTCTTTTCTTCTTTTTCCTTTGTTATGAGGAGGCTGTTATGCCTTTGACATATATCCCCAAGCCGCAACTGCGGCCGGAGGACCCGCTACGCTTTAGCGGCTCCATGTATACCAGCATGGATGCTTGCATGGCCAAGTGGGCCGCCACCTACATCTACAAACAGACCGAAGATGATGAAGCTAACTCCCTTACGGGCAGTTACTTTGTTATCGGCCATGGTCTGCATGCAGGTGCAGAGTACTACCTCGAAGATCTGCTGAAGGCCAAAAAGGCCAAGAAGCGGAAATTCAAGAGCGACTTTATCGCTCGTGGCCTCAAGGTCTACTTCGATGAGATCGCCCGCGTGGGCGGTACCGAAAAAATCGAATGGCCTGGGAACTGGTCGCCGCTTGCCGGCACCATCGACGATATGCTGCGTGACGCTTTGGCCGAACGTGGGATGACGTTTTCCCGCAAGACCGACCCCGGCAAGATCCGCAAGGCTCTGGCTGAAGGTTGGCTGAACTGGCTGCCCAAAAAGGCTGGTCTCAACGATGACGGTGTGCTGGTTTACGAACTGGACGCCGAGGAAGAAACCCCCTTCGATAAGGTGGAAGAAACCGGTGTTGAGAAGTTCGACGGACTGGACGCCGATACCAAGCGTGAGCTTCTGCTCGCCGTTTGGTCGGACATGTGGAATAGCCTGAACTGGCCTGAAAGCTGGTCGGGTGAAATTCGTGCAAAGTGTTCGGTGGCAGGTTTCCTGACCGCTGATCGTTTCGCTGATTGGTCAGCTTACCAGCTGTCGCAGTTCCCGCAGGCTTATGCCGAGCTGGACGTGACGCCGGTGGCCAGTGAGCTTAACTTCGCGCCGTACGATCCGCAGACCCTTACGGGTGTCAAGGTGCCTGAAGCCGTGAACCTTTGGCTCACGGGGACGGCCGACCACATCGCTCGAGACAACAAAACTGGGAAACTGGTTTTGATTGACTGGAAGACTGCCGCCAACGCTGAAGACTATCTGGTCGACGGTTTTGCGCAGCGGTCCATGCAGCTCAATCACTATGTGTATCTCGGCGAATATGTGCTCGCAAACCCGGAGCATCCGCTCCACAAGTCGATGCTCAAGCTCGGCTTCAAGAAGGGTGAAACCTTCTCGGGTGTGCAGTATGTGGTCTTCGTCAAGAAAACCATGCCGTCGGGTTGGTCGCGTGACCAGCTCGAACTTCCTGCCTTCTGGCCCGTGGCAACCAAGCCCGCAAAGAAGGTGAAGAAGGATGAAAACGACGAACAGGAAACGGAAGACGCAAAGCTGCCGCAAATTGTGGCTGCCCCGCGCGCTGAAGTAACCGACCTCATGCGTGACGCTTTCCTCAAGGGCATCCTTGAGCGTGAAGCCGACCTGCGTGATGAAACCCGTCAGCTTCGTCCGTCATCGGCGGGGGCGTACAACTCGCCCTGCAGCATGTGCCCCGTGGCACAGTGGTGCACCACCGGTAAGGAAGACAAGCTCCAAGCCATTACGTATAACCTTCCGCCTTCGGAAGAGGATATGTAACTTAACGACTAAGACCCCCAGCAGCAATGCTGGGGGTCTTTTTTAGATCTCTTTGATCCCACAATTTTTTAAATGCCTGTAAATGCCGTCGTAAAATTCGGGTAAACGGGTTTCATCATTCGGATCGCCACTGGGAATAAAAATTATAAGCCCTTGGCGCGCACGTGTGAGAAGGACACGATATTTGTTTTCAAAATAGTTCTGGGCCTCGTTTTTGTTAACATTCTTCCATTTTGTACCATTAAAGTTCTTATGAACCCACCTGGAATCCTTAACTCTTAGGTCTGCATCCCAAGCTAGGCATGCCCAGTCCAACTCAAGACCCTGTACATCAAACTCTGTAGCAACTTCTTCCAAAGCAAAAGATGACCTGACATCATTTTTTGCTGATAAAAACCAGTGACCAACATCTGTTGGGGATTTGACGAAAATACCTTCTGGTTTGAGGCGAAGACCGCCGGCTGAAGCTATAATCCCATATCTCTCTGAACCGCGCGCCCTCTCTTTGAGCCATTGTTTTGCTTTGGATAGGTCTCTTGTGACCACTAATGGATATTCGTTTAGTTTTGCATATTCGGTATTGGCTTTGAGCAAATTAAAATCAAGGAGGTAATGTACAAACTTACTAAGATTCTCGGCCCTAAAAGAGCGGAGTGATGATTTCAGGTGTAAACATTTATCATTGGAGGGCGACAAAGATTTAAGAATCTCTTCTAAGTCTTGGTGGGGTGAGTATTCTTTATTTTTAATAGCTTCTGAACAATGAATTTCCCAGTTTGCAAAGGTGTCGTCACTCAGTGCTTTAAGCCAGCCTTTTATCCCAACCTCACCTGTGTGAATCTCCTGCCCGCCACCAATGAGACAAACAACCACACACCAATCCTTGTGGCGGTTCATAACCTCCATCAAGAATTTTGGCTCAGTTTTATTGAAGTTTTCAATATTTTTCTTATTTTTCATAAATTTATTTGTTTGTTGCATATCCCATGCCCGCTGGGCTTCATCGAAGATAGCAATTTGCTCGTTAGGTACAGCTTCCGGCAAAATATATTCACTTCTATAATGATGAATATTTTGAATAAATGGGTGTACCCGGCGCTCCGCCACGCTCTTTTTTACTTTCTCTCCTCGGATTTTTGATGTCCTAAGTTCTGACTCAGTAAGTGCCTTGCGAAGAACAGTTACTAGCGGGGCATTGCCTGAGAGAAATACTGCATGTTTTGAAATGTTAATTTTTTTAACCTGATTCACAATATTTAGGCCGGCAAGCGTTTTCCCTGCACCTGGAACACCTGTCACAAAACAAATTGCTTTTTTGTGATTTTTCTTAGCATCTTTGATGATCTCAATAATGCGGTCTGAGGTTGCTTGAAGGTTGATAGCACCAGCATCGGAACGAGAGATTTCTTTGACGTCATGTCCCTCATATAGTGCTTGAGAAGCCTCAATAATAGTCGGTGTTGGTTTGTATCCTGCTTCGCCCCAGTCAGGCCTAGTTGGAGCATACTTAGATGGAAGATCTAAACAAAATTGGATGGCATCTTCTAGTTTTTCTGAATTTGTTAAGGTTGGCGCGCAAACACCATCTTCAGATAGTTGAGAGTTAAAGCGCGTCTCATTTGCTTCTGTAGCCACTAGAATTGGGAAAATGATGCAGTTGTGGCTCCCCGAATGGAAGTTTTTTAAATCAAGCGCATAGTCTGTAGCTTGTTCAATGTCATGAGATTTATAGGAATATTCACCAACTTTAAACTCAATTACAAACACCCTGCCATCAACAATAAGGATGTTGTCGGCTCTTTTCCCCATTCTTGGAATTGAGAACTCAAAATAAATACTCCCCTGCAAATTTTTTAATTCGGACTGGAGGATAAGGATTTGTTTTACCCAAGCATTGCGTTGCAATTCTTCAAGGCTTTTATGCTCATGTCTTGAAGCGAGGCGACCAAGAACATGCTCCGGAGAATCATTGCAAAAGGCTTGGATTGAATTTTCGTAGTATGAGCGCATAGGCATTCCTCCTCAAAAAACACCCCTGCCTAATAGGCAGGGGTGTTGATAGTCGTTAGTAGCTGTCGCCAGTGTTGAGGCCAGAGGCGCCAAGGCGGTCAGCGCCGTTTTGCAGTAGTGATGTGGCATCCCCAGCAGTTTTGATACCGCCCGAGGCTTTAACGCCAAGGTTATCACCCACGGCAAGGCGCATCAGGCGGATGTGGCCCACGGTGGCACCAGTGTGTGGTTGGTCGTCGCGCTTATCCATCGAAAACCCTGTCGAGGTTTTGACGAATGCCGCACCTGCACATGCGGCAATCAGACTTGCCAGAACAACCTGTTCATCGCTCAGCTTACAGGTTTCAAGGATAACCTTTACAGGTACATCCACGGCCTGCACAACGGTGCGCACTTGCTCGTACACACGGCCGTATTCACCATCAAGCAGGAGGCCCACATTGATGACCATATCAAGCTCTTCCGCGCCTTCTTCTACTGCAAGCTTTGCTTCGGCAGCGATGGCTTCGGGCAGGGTGTTACCCAGCGGGAAACCTACCACGCAAATGGCCTTGGTGCTGGTGCCGTCAAGCAGTTCAGCGGCCAGACTTACACGGCTTGCATTCACGCAAACGGTGGCAGCGCCCATCTCTTCGGCTTTGTCGCACAGGGCAACAATGTCGGTCGAGGTGGCCTGCGGCTTGAGGTTCGTCAGATCCAGGAAATCGGCAAAGTTTTCACCGTTGAAGTTCTCTGGCGCTTTGATGCTGCCCATGGGGGCGTTGTCATCAAGCAGGCGATGGTCAGGCAAAATGCCACGCAATTTTTTGCGTGCGGCCAGTACAAGGGCCTGTTCTTGGTCAAGGTTAAGGGCTGCAGTCATTGTATGCTCCTTTAAGAGTAATTCTAGAAAAGAGATGAAGAAGAAAAAGAAGATTTAAAAGGTCTTCTCTTCTATCAATTCTCATACACATTGTAAAGAAAACCCCGCCCTATGAAAAGGAGGGGTTTTAAAGTTTCGTAGGTAGACCTTAAAGCTGGTGCACAACTTTTTCAGCTAGTTTTACCATTTGGCGAGCGACAGCCACACGAAGGTGGTCAGCCACAAGCCAGAAGCGGATGCCGTTAGCGTCAGCGCGTACGCGTGAAAGGTACACATAGCTGGTCTCAGCGCTGCCGTAAGGGGTGGCGTAGTCGTTTTCAGCTGTATTATCTAGCACCATAATGCCAGTAGCTGGGCTGTTGAACAGTTGACGAATCTCATCAGCAGATGGTGTGTCTTTCTTAAAGCGCAGAGTCACGTCAATCGCGTCGCCTACAAAGGTCGGCACGTATGCACATGATACTGAAACCGGGTAGGTGGCCTTAGCGAGGGTTTTAATGTCAGCCTCGATAGCATTTTCGGTTGAGGTATGGCCGTCTTTATCAAACGTGCCTACTTGTGGCAATACGTTGAATGCCGCTTGGTGGGCAAAAACATCGCTGTGGAAGTGCCCGTCTTGTGCACCGCCACCTAGCAAGCCAATTGACTGTGCCGCGACTTCTTCCATCGCGCCCATGCCTTTGGTGGTCACGTTTTGGTAGGTGCTGGCAATCACTTCAGACAGTGGGTTCGCTTCGTTAATTTTTGAAAGCGCTAATGATAGTGACCATGCCAATGGGCTTGGCAGTGCTAGGCCTTTTTCTTTAGCTGTTTTAACAGCTGCGTCTGAAAAGAACTCAGCGGCAAAAGCGGTGCCGTTTTCTTTCAGGAAGCCTGTGGCATCAATAACAGTGGTGCCTGATTTTTGCGCCGCTGGGATGTAGGTTTTCGCAACATCTTTTGGGGTGCAGAATAGGGCAATGTCAACATCGCTAAAGCTGTCGTCCTTCAGGGTTTGAACGTCAACGTCAAGGCCTTGGCAGGTCAGCATTTGACCTTGAGAGTCTTCACTGGCAAGCAGCACAGGCTCAGCAATCAGGAGCTCGCTTTCATCGAGTGATTTTAGAACTTCGCGCCCAACGTGGCCTGTTGCGCCAATAATTGCGAGTTTCACTTTTTTTGATACGGCCATAGTAACCTCATAATCTTGTTTGTTAGATGTTGATGTGCTTGACCTTATACACTATTTCACCGAAAATGCCCAACATGGAAAATACAAATACACCCCCACTAGATTCTCAGGAAAATACGCAGCAACAATCAACGCGCGATATTTTAGAATATGACGTTGCCATTATTGGTGCAGGCCCAGCTGGCCTTGCTGCTGCTATTAAACTTAAGCAACAAGATACTGATGGAACGCTCACCGTTTGCGTGCTTGAAAAAGCCGCTGAAATTGGCAGCCACAGCCTTGCCGGTGCCGTGCTTGAGCCGCGTGCCCTAGACGAACTTTTGCCTGAGTGGCGTGAAAAAGCCACCGCCAACGGCGTGACCCTTACAGCCGCAGGCGCTGATAAATTTAAATACCTTACCAAAAAAGGTTCGGTATGTTTGCCAACCCCACCGCAAATGCACAACAAGGGGAACTACATTACATCCCTTGCACAGCTGACCCGCTACTTAGCCTCAGAGGCTGAGCTTCTGGGTGTTGACGTCCTACCTGGTTTTACAGCGCAAAGTGCACTTGTAGACGGACAAACCGTTTACGGTGTGCGCACGGGTGATTTTGGCCGCGATAAAGACGGCAACCCAACTGAGGGCTTTGCCGAAGGGCCAGATGTTCACGCAAAAGTAACCCTATTTGGTGAAGGTTGCCGCGGCCACATTACAAAATCATTGGTACCTGTACTTGGGCTAGACAGTGACCGCTGCCCACAAACTTACGGCCAAGGGATTAAAGAAATTTGGCGCGTTAAGCCCGAAAACCACGACGAAGGCAAAGTGATTCATACCATTGGTTTTCCTGTAGATTCAAAAACCTATGGCGGTGGCTGGATTTACCATATGGCCGATAATAAAGTTTCAATCGGCTACGTTGTGGGCTTGGACTACACCGACCCTACACTGATGCCAACCAACCTGATGCAGCGTTTTAAAGAACACCCAGAAGTTGCCAAACTCCTTGAAGGAGCTGAGCTTCTTTCGGCTGGTGGTCGTGCATTGTACGAAGGTGGTTTGCAAAGCCAATATCGCCTAGCTGTTGATGGCGCACTGTTTATTGGTGATACCGCAGGCTTTTTGAACGTCCCTAAAATTAAGGGTATTCATACCGCCATGAAAAGCGGCATGCTTGCTGCTGAAGCCACATTTGAGCATCTAACGGCTGAAAAACCCCTTGCTGAATATAAGCATAAAGTTGAGAAAAGCTGGCTGCATGCCGAGCTTCATAAAGTGCGTAACATCCGCCCAGGCTTCCAAAAAGGCCTATGGCTTGGCTTGATGAATGCCGCTTTTGAAACCATTACTATGGGCATGGCACCGTGGACTTTGAAGCGTAAACATGCCGACTGGCAAACCATGAAAAAAGTGGGTGATGATAAAACAGCGACGCCAGATTTTGACAAATCAAGCCCGCTGACCATTGATCGTCTTACAGGTGTAAGCCTTACCAACACGGCCCATAACGAAGAACAGCCCACCCACCTTAAAGTGGCTGACCCTGACATTTGCATTACCAAATGCATGGAAGAATATGGCAACCCGTGTGAAAAATTTTGCCCTGCCGGCGTTTACGAGATTATTGGTAAGGAAGAGGGCAAGCCTAAGCTACAAATTAATGCCGCAAACTGCATCCACTGCAAAACCTGCGACATCAAAGACCCCTACAGCATCATTACATGGACGGCACCCGAAGGTGGTAGCGGCCCAAACTACATTGAGATGTAACCATGGTCTTTTTAAAACCCCATAGCAGAGGCAACATAAACCCTTGGTATAAGCCGCTTTCAGTGGTGATTGCCATTGCGATTACGGCCCTAATCATGTATATCGGCTAACATGAAACATATTTTTGATTACACCCGCGACCAACTTAAAGCCCAAATGAAAGACGTTGGGCTAAAGCCATTTCGTGCTGACCAAGCATGGCAGTGGATTTACCAAAAAGGCTTGGCTGACCCTGAGGCCATGACCAACCTTGGTGCTGGTGATAAAGCCAAGCTGCAAGAAAACATCAACTTTAAACTGCCAGAAGTGACGGCTGAACAAAAAGCCGCCGACGGTGTGATTAAGTGGTTGTTTAAACTTGAAGACGGGCAAGAGATTGAAACCGTGTTTATTCCGCAAGGTAAGCGCGGCACATTGTGCGTAAGCTCACAGGTTGGGTGCACGCTAACTTGCCGTTTTTGCCATACAGGCACACAAGCCTTGGCCCGTAACCTAACAGCGGGTGAAATTATTGCCCAAGTGTGGCTGGCTAAGCGCCAACTTGAAGACTTTACCGACGCAGACACCGCCCGAAAACTGACCAACATCGTATTCATGGGTATGGGCGAACCTTTGTATAACAAAGACAACGTTTTTGATGCCTGCCGCATTTTGATGGATGAAAAAGGCTTTGCCATGGGTGGGCGTAAAATTACCATCTCAACCAGTGGTGTAGCCCCTGAAATTGCCGATATTGGCGAAGATCTTGGCGTAAACCTTGCGGTTTCACTGCATAGTGCAGACAACGAAACCCGTACCAAAATTATGCCGCTGAACAAAAAGTACCCGCTAGAAGTTCTGCAAGAATCGCTGAAAAACTTCCGCCTCCGTGAAAACCGCCGTATTACTTGGGAGTATGTGCTTCTTAAAGGTGTGAACGACAGCATGGAAGACGCTGAAAAACTACTTAAGTTTATTAAGCCTTTCCCGTCACTAGTAAACCTTATTCCATTTAACCCATGGCCGGGTAGCCCGTTTGAATGTTCAGACCTTGAAGCGCAAAAAGCCTTCCGTAACCGCATTGCAAAAGCGGGTGTTGATGTCACCCTGCGCCTAACACGCGGTGAAGACATTTTGGCAGCGTGTGGCCAGCTGCGCAGTGAAAGCAGTGGCCGTAGTACCGTTTCGCTCGAGTACCCAAGCGTTGTGGCGGTATACGGTAACGAAAAACAAAAGAAACTAAGCGAAGAAAAGCTAAAGGTTAAGATTGAATCAACAGAAGGCGATTCATAACCTGTTGTAACCGCATATATTTAATACGCAAAGGGCGCCTGAATAGGGCGCCTTTTTCTTGACTTTGTATGCAATTAGCCGCACATTGTAGGTTCAAATTCTATCTATCTTTTTTCTCTTTTTCTTTATTTCCTATCTTCTCCAAACTTTTGGAGGCTTTTATGCTGACAATCGGAGCGCTGGTTTTTGCCGGCATCATGCTTCTGACATTCTTCTTCTACCCCAACCCCAACGCCAACGTGAAAAGCTATCGCTTCAAGCTCGCCATGCAGCGGAACATCCTTGTTCTTGCCAATTTTGCGCTGCTGCCGCTGACGGTTTTTCTGGGTAACCTGTTTTACAACGCAGGTGCCGTCGGCTTTGTGGGCGCTATTCCCATCGCCTTTGCGGCCATGTGGAGTATCTGGTACGTCTATGCCATTTGCATCGTGGTGGCCGTTCTTGCGAGCATTCGCATGACCGAAACCATTGGCAAGCAAGTGGGCAAGATGAAGCGAGGCGGCAGTGACCTGTTTAAGGGCGCTGTACCTGGCCCTGCCAACCTGCAGCAAGATGTGGCCGATATGTGCCGCTATCTGCGTATCAAAAACACGCCGCAGCTGTACATTCTGCCTGCTGATGGTCCGCCGAACGCGTTTGCGATTGGTGTCCACAATGGTCAGAGTGCGGTTGCCCTGCACGGATCGCTGCTTACCGAGCTTACGCTGGACGAGCTGAATGCGGTCATCGCCCACGAGCTGGGCCATATTGCCGCTGGCGATATGCACGTGAAGGTGCTGGATATGCTCGTCGATACGACGCGCTTCTTCCTACTGCTGTTTATGCTGTTCAGCTTCCCGTCGTTCCTGATGGGGGTTGTGGCAGTGTTTGTGACCCATACGCTGGTCAAAATCATCAACACGTATCTTGATTTGGGCCTGTCCCGCCGTGCTGAGTTCAACGCCGACGCTGTCGCCGTTGAAATGCAGAGCAGCGGTGTGCCCATGTCGAATGCGTTGCTGAAGCTGGAGAAAATGCTCCTCGCTGAAGCACCCATGATGATGGCCAAGGTCAAGAAGCAGAGCCGCTGGCTGAAAACCCACCCGCCGCTTGAAGAGCGTGTAAACGCTTGCCGCAAGTTGCGTGTGGATTAACGAAAAATGAAAATGCCCTACCTTTTTGGTAGGGCATTTTTTTTAATTTAATCCTCAACAAAAAAAGCCCCCACCAAAGGTGAGGGCTTAATTTTGTTAGCTTACTTAAGCTGTGCGACGACGTGGGCCGCGACCTTTTTTGTCGCCACCTTTTTTATCGTCTTTGTCGCTTTTTTCTGGGCGAGGGCTGCCGCCTGCGGCAACAATCGCTTCGATACGCTCAGCTACTTCTTTCGGCTGGTCTACACCTTTCATGGTTAGACGGATGCGGCCGCGGTCGTTTAGGTCAGTAACCTTAACGCCTACAGTTTCGCCTTCGCCTGCCACGTCAGTTGGCTTGCCTACGCGGGCTTCAGCCATTTCTGAGATGTGTACCAAAGCTTCGTGCTTACCTAGGTAACGTACGAAGAAGCCGTAGTCTTCAACACGTACGATAACGCCTTCGTAAACTTCGTTAAGCTCTGGCTCAGCCAAGATTTCTTCGATGCGAGCACGGCAGTCTTTGATAGCTGCACGGTTTACCGCAGATAGTGTACATGTGCCATCGTCTTCGATGTTGATGTCACAACCTGTTACTTCGATAAGCTCACGGATAACCTTACCACCTGAACCGATAACATCACGGATCTTATCTTTAGGTAGCATGATTGTTTCCATACCTGGAGCGTGGTCGCTCACTTCGCTACGGCTTGATTCAACAGCTTCAGCCATTTTGCCTAGGATGTGCATACGGCCATCTTTAGCTTGGTCAAGCGCTTGTTCCATAATCGCAGGTGTGATTGAAGTAATCTTAATGTCCATTTGCAGTGCAGTAATACCTTTTTCAGTACCTGCTACTTTAAAGTCCATGTCGCCAAGGTGGTCTTCGTCACCTAGGATGTCTGAAAGAACAGCGTAGTCTTTGCCTTCTTTAATCAGACCCATAGCGATACCAGCAATTGGACGCTCGATAGGTACACCAGCAGCCATCATAGCCATTGAAGCACCACATACGGTTGCCATTGATGATGAACCGTTAGACTCGGTGATTTCTGATACCACACGGATGGTGTATGGGAAGTCTTCTTTGCTTGGTAGCATTGCGCTTACAGCACGACGTGCCAACCAACCGTGACCAATTTCACGACGGCCAGTAAAGCCAACGCGACCCGTTTCACCAACTGAGTATGGAGGGAAGTTGTAGTGTAGCATGAAGCGGTCTTTGAACTCGCCGCCCATTGAGTCGATAAGCTGCTCATCGCGGCCACCGCCAAGAGTTGCTACTACGATAGCCTGTGTTTCACCGCGGGTGAATAGGGCGCTACCGTGTGTACGTGGTAGTACGTCAACTTCGGTTACAATGTTACGGATGTCAGTTGTGCTACGCTCGTCGATACGTTTCTTGGTTGATAGAACCTGACCACGTAGAACGCTTGCTTCAACTGATTTCATTTGGGCTTTAACAAGCTTTGCTTTTTCGCCTTCTTCGCCGCCGAATTTTTCAACAGCTTCAGTACGCATTTCGTCCAAAGCAGCCTGACGGTCTAGCTTCTTCTTCAATGTGTAGGCTTTTTCGATGCCTTTAGCGTATTCTTTTTCAAGTGATTTGAACATGTCGTCAGCGCCTTCTGGGCTAACAACTTCAAAGCCAGGTTTTGCAGCTGCTTCAGCAACTTCAATAATAGCTTCGATCACTGGTTGGAATGACTTGTGACCAGCAGTCACAGCGCCAAGCATCACTTTTTCTGAAAGTTCAGATGCTTCTGATTCAACCATCAATACACCTTCTGATGTACCAGCAACAACAAGGTCGAGCTCAGTGTCTTCACGTTGTTCGAATGTTGGGTTGATGATGTACTCACCATCTTTGTAACCTACGCGTGCTGCACCAATTGGGCCCATGAATGGGGCGCCAGATAGTGTTAGGGCAGCTGAAGCTGCAATCAGTGAAACGATGTCAGCATCGTTTTCGCCGTCTGACTGAAGCACAGTACATGTTACTTGAGTTTCGTTTTTAAAGTCTGGGTGGAATAGAGGACGGATTGGACGGTCAATCAAGCGGCAAGTTAGAATTTCGCGCTCAGTTTGACGGCCTTCACGTTTGAAGAAACCACCTGGGATACGGCCACCAGCGTAGAACTTCTCGAAGTAGTTCACTGTTAGTGGGAAGAAATCAAATGCTTCGTTTGCTTGCTTTTGAAAGCAAACGTTTGCCATTACTACGGTTTCGCCTAGAGTAACCATCACGCTAGCATCAGCTTGACGGGCGATTTTACCGGTTTCAATTGTCAACTGACGGCCATGCCAGTCGAGCTGTTTTTTGTATACTGTAAACATATTTAGTTCAGTTCCATTCATTTCATTTATCATTTAGTTACGTCTTTATATCTTTAATGCCCCATATAGGCAATGTTTAATCGGTTACAACCCCTAGATTTTTCAAAGGTTTTTACCAAAAAAGAAGCCCCGCTCGGTGGCGGGGCTTCTTAAATTGTTACGACTCGGTGGCGAAGGCCACTTTATACTCGCTCACTTTTGCAAGTGGCGGGTTGTAGAAGTAGCAAACCCACGTTGTGCTTTCACCGGGTTGTAGCACACGTTTTTGTGGCTCAACTTTCCAGTTATCCAGAACAGCACCGTGCTCATCCAGTAGTGAAACTGTAAGGTTAGGTACTGGTTTCTCAGCAAGGTTTGAGTTTGTGACGATGCCTTGAATGACGTAGGTGGTAAAACCATCGTCTTCGAGGATGTCACGCTCAATATTTTCAATCACCATGCCTGGGGCTTGGCTGTAGCTTGGGTCAAACTCAGCAATAGCGGCGTGGCCACCAAAAGCTTGGGCCATCGCAGGGAAGGCGCGCATCATAGGGTCTTTCAAAACCAAGATTGCGCCAATCAGGCCAATAGTTGCGGCAATACCTAGCATAACGCCTGGCCACATGTTTTGTGGCGACTGGCTGCCCGGCATCGTTGGAATGTTATGCGGAGAATACGGCGGTGCTTTAGCTTCTTCAGCGGCTTTGGCAGCGTTACGTGCGGCCATACGCTCAGCGGCGCGGCGCTCAAGGGCTTCTTGTGATGTATCATCTTGTGGGGCAGCTTGCTGCGTTACGTCAGAAAGTGACGGCATGGCGTCTTTATCAACGTTTGCTGGTGGCTGCTCTTGTGGTGCGCTTTCACCATCAGGGCTGAATTGTGTGCCTTGGGCTTCAAAGGCTTCAGAAGGTTTTTGGTGCCACTTGTTGCCACACTTGGTGCATTTCACCACGCGACCCGCAGCCCCAAAGCTTTGCGCTGGGACGGTATACTTGGTTTGGCATTCCGGGCACGAAATAATCATGGCGTAACTGTAGCATAAGTTATTGTTTTGCTGCAAAACTATACTGTAGGCATTCTGCGCATTGTCAGAGCTTATTTAAACCTGTATAAAGGTAGCATAAGCAAGCGTATTAGCGCTGTGGATTGCATGTAAATAATGTTTTTGATTTTCATGCACTTCGCCATCAGTAGTGGCGCTAAAATGCCACTATGTCATACGTTTGTACAGAGAATTTAAATCTGTGACCCCCTAAAACTGCGGGATTTCACAGAATCGGCAGAACTTCACGAAGGATCGATACTACCCGATGATTAGCTTTGAAAACGTGGCCTACCAATACCCTAAAGCCCGCACCACCGCCATTAATGATGTAAGTTTTGACCTTGAAGAAGGCTCATTCCATTACCTAACAGGCCCATCGGGCGCTGGTAAAACAACGTTGTTCCGTATGATGTATATGGATCTTAAGCCAACACGTGGCCGCCTAACGGTATTCAATAAAAATATTGCTGGCCTTAGCGCTGATGAAATTGCAATTCTGCGCCGCCGTATGGGTATTGTATTCCAAGACTTCCGCCTATTGCCGCACCTTACTGTTGAAGAAAATGTATCGCTGCCACTTACCCTAAATGGTGCAATGGATAAAAAACAGCGTGACTGCGTGAAAGAAATTATCGACTGGGTAGGCCTGAGCCATAAATCGCGTGAGCTACCAGCCTTTTTGTCAGGTGGTGAAAAACAGCGTGTGGCTATTGCCCGTGCCGTTGTAAACCGCCCACGTTTGCTGATTGCGGATGAACCTACAGGTAACGTTGATGCCTCAATGGGCCGCCGTATTATGCACCTGTTTACCGAACTTAATAAACACGGCACAACACTGCTGATTGCAACCCACGACCGTAGCCTGATTACCGACTGCCCTGCACCAAGCATCGTGGTTGAAAACGGTCATCTATCACGCCTAAGTAGCGTGGCCTAAGGGGAGGGGATAAACATGAAATTTCGTATTGATCCTTCAGCACAAAAAGCCCTTTCACTAGGTAAAGATGCTGTATTCCGTTTGCTGGTTTTGATGATGATTCTGCTGGGCTGGCTTTCAGCTATGGGGACATCAGCCCTCTTTAGCCTAGAAGAGGTTTACCACCAGTGGCAACTAAGCCAAAAGAGCCACATTAGTGTTTACCTGATGCCTGACAGTACACCGCAGCAAATCCGCACGCTGGAAGAAGCTTTGATTATCATCCCAGGGGTGCACGACCTGCAGCCTCTAAGCCAAAGCGTTGTGCGTGAGCTTATTGCCCCATACCTTGGTTACGATACCAACCTTCCAATGCCTAAGATTTTGGATGTTGAGGTTGACCAATCTCTGAACCGTGATGTGTTTGATGCCCGTGTGAAAGAACTTTTCCCGATGGCGGAAGTTGATGATGCTCGTGCCATGCTTGAAACTGTGGCCGAAAGTGTTCGTTTTGTGCAAGCAGGTGCCTTTTTGGCGGCCGCAGCCGTATTTATGGTCTTGGCTTCATTGGTGGCACTCACCGTACGCTCAGGCCTACGTGCGCAGCAGCATGCTCTTAACATTTTGCAATATGTGGGGGCTACTAATGCCTTCCTTAAAGGGCTTATTTTGCGCCAAGTATTTGCCCGTGCTGCGATTGGTATGTGTGGCGCTATTATTATGAGCGCAGCTTCACTCGCTGTTTTGAATGTTTTCTACGCGCCGCTTGTGCCGTACGTGACCAGCAAGGTTTGGATGGCCGCCATTGGTGCCCCAATGCTGTTGATGTTGGTTGTGATGGTGGCGGCATACTGGTCAGCTGGTGCAACACTGACTGCCGACTACGACATGAACGCTCCTAAAAAGAAAGCCGCTTAATTCATGGTTACTAAAAAGCCTATTTTCGCCCGCCGCCGTACACGCCCAAGCCGTTTGCTGCTTGCCAGTGTGTGGGCTTCGGTCGCAGTTTTTTTAGGGTTGGTTTTGGGCCAGTTTTTAATGTTCTACAACGCGGTGCACGCCCCGCAAGAGCCTTTGATTTCAACACGTGAATACCAAGGTGTGGCCGTGTTTACGGGTGGCCAAAACCGTATTCAAACAGGGTTTGATTTGCTATCTCGCTTCCCGAAAGTGCAAAACGTTTTGATTAGCGGTGTAAACCCACAGTCATCACGTGAAAATTTGCTGGCGAGCTTTTTACCTGAAGACGGTAACTTTAAAGGTAGTGTGCAGCTAGATTACGAAGCCCGCACCACCTACGGTAACGTGATTCAAACCAAAGCGTGGGTAGACGAAAACGAGATTGATAAACTGATTATCGTGACCTCAAATTATCACATCCCCCGTGCTAAAGCCTTGGCTGACCTTTACCTTGACGATATTAACGTTAGTTTTTACCCCGTCGTGGCCGAGCGCATTGGCCTGCGTTTGCTGGTGAGCGAATTTGTAAAATACAAAGTGGTTGCCCTGAGTGGCCGTTTGTCACTCCTGAAGTAATTAAAAATTTCTTTTCTGAAACTTTATGCGTCCCCAAGCGTAAGTATAGTGAATAAGCTGTAAAATCTTTGCCGAAGTGGTCTGTTTTTTGCAGGTCTATTGTTTGTGGCAGCGTCCATAAAAGAGTAAGATGATTTTCTAACGTATATATAAAGTTTTTTAGGGCAAGATGAGTTTCAACAACACAGCAAATCACGTAACTAAACGTATCGTTCAAATAGGGGTAACAACTGCCGTTTTGGTGGTCTCACCTTTTATGTTGGCCGCTTGCCAAACAGCCAGTAAGTCTGCTGCGCTTGAAACACCTGACCCGATTATTGCAGAAGCACCGAAACCAAAGCCTTCAAACCTCAACCACGAAGACGCTGGTAAGGTTTTTGAAGGATACCTTGGTGCGCGCCTAGCCGAATACCGTGGTGACCTTGATATGGCGGGTAAACTATACCTGCGTGCCATGCGTGCCGATACCGAAAATGGCGCCGTACGTGACCGTGCCTTTGCGTTACTTTTGGCCTCAGGCGATTACCAAGGGGCTGTTGAAGTTGCCAAAGCCTCACTAGCCCAAGATAAAGAAAAAGCCCTACCACTTGTGCTGATGCTCGCCACATTCGACTATGCCATTACAGGCAAGTACGACGAAGCGCTACAATCGCTTGAAGCCATGCGTGGTAACTCGCCTGATCTTGTGCAGTTTGAGCTGATTGAAGACTACATTAAGCTTGCCCAAGGTATGCCTGTTGATGATGTGATTTCAAGCCTCGAAGCATTTAAGCCCGGCGCTGGTTTAGTGGTTTATAAATACTACCACCTTGGCCGCCTATACGAGCGCAAGGGTGATATGGACAAAGCCATTCAGATGTACCGCAGTGGCCAAATGCTTGACCCTAGCGCGCTATTTATCGTGAGTCGCCTAGGCCTTGTACTTGAAGCTGAAGGCCAAGCCGAAGCGGCAAAAGCCGTGTATAACTCATTCCTCGCACTGCACCCAAATAGCTTGTTGATTGATACAGCCCTGCAACGTGTTAAGAAGGGTGAAACCATTACCCTTGATGAACAAAAAATTGATGATGACTTGGCCGAGGTTATGTTTGGCCTAGCCTCAATTATGATGGGGCAAAACATTCCGTTAACGGCGCGCCAGTTTTTGCACTTGGCATTGATGGCAAAGCCTGACCATGCCCTTTCAGTGTTTACCATTGGCTTGGTTGAGGAACAATCAAACAACTACGAGCGTGCGCTTAGCTACTACAAGCGCATTAAGCCTGATATGTTGCCATACCTTGCCGCACAGTCACGCATCGGTGAAACTTACTACCGCATGGGCGAGACTGAAAAATCGATTAAATACTTCGAAGATCTAGTGGCTCAGCGCCCTGATGTGCCAACCCTAAAACAGGCTTTGGCGCAAAACTACTTTGATGAAAAACAATACCAAAAAGCCGCCGATGTTTACGGCACCTTGATTGATTCGGTCGAAGGGCCGCTTGACCGTCAGCATTCTGGATTGTTCTTTGCCCGTGGCGCCGCGTATGAGCGTATGAAGCAATACGACAAAGCCACTGTTGACTTAAGTAAAGCCCTTGAGCTTGACCCACAAAACGCCGTTATTTTGAACTACCTTGGCTACATGTGGATTGACCAAGGCAAAAACATTGAGCAAGGCTACGACTATATTAAACAAGCCGTGGTGCTACGCCCTAATGATGGCGCAATTGTTGATAGCCTAGGTTGGGTTTATTACAAACGCGGTAAGTTTGACGTTGCCGTGCGCTACCTTGAAAAAGCAGTGTCGCTCATGCCTGATGATGCCACCATTAACATGCACCTAGGTGATGTGTATCACAAGCTAGGCCGTACGAACGAAGCCCGCGTACAGTGGCGCCGTGCCCTTGAAATTGGGCCTGAAAACCCCGCCGACCTCGAGCGTTTGCAACATTTAATGACAAGCAATTAAGCTAAAAGGCAAAAAACCCGCTTTTTGGCTGTTGACAAACTAGCCGAAAACTTTTAACTTTGCCTTCGCTTCTAGCACTTAGTTGGGGTATAGCCAAGCGGTAAGGCACCGGTTTTTGGTACCGGCATCCCTGGTTCGAATCCAGGTACCCCAGCCATTAAAAAGCCCACTCCTCGTGAGTGGGTTTTTTAATGCAGGGCATGCCATGATTTATGCGTACTACTATAAGGTCGCAACAATAATAAACGCCCTGAGGTTTTCTATGTTTACTGCTCTCCAAAATTTAAAATTTAGTGCGGCGGCCCTTGTTGTGGGCGGCATGGCGCTATTTGCTGTGGGTAGCGCTCTTGCTGAAACCTCAGAAAAACAACGTTTTGAGCCTGTAACCATTGCTAAAAATCTTGAGCATCCATGGTCTTTAGCCTTTATGCCTGACGGTAGTTACTTAGTGACTGAACGCCGTGGGAAGTTATGGCGTTTAACGGATGATGGCCTGCGGGCCGAAGTTAAAGGTTTACCCCAGGTTTACCATGAAGGCCAAGGCGGCCTGCTTGAGATACGCCCCGAACCTAACTTTAAAGAGGGCGGGTGGGTCTATTTTTCATACGCAGCAACGGCTGATGATGACGATGACATTGCCAATACAGAAGTTGCTCGTGGAAGGCTAAGTCTTAGCCAGAACTACCTGACTGACGTAGAAGTTATTTTTAAGGCGAACCCCAAAGTAGAAGGGGGCAATCACTGGGGCAGCCGCCTTGTTTTTGGGCCTGATAATACCCTTTACATTAGCCTAGGGGAACGGTTTGACTATAAAGAAGAAGCCCAAAACCCCCATAACCATTTAGGGACGGTTATTCGTATTAACCCCGATGGCAGCGTGCCAGCTGATAACCCCTTTGCCGATGGTAAAGACGGTGACCCCAAAGTATTTACATACGGTAACCGCAATGTACAGGGCATGGCCTTGCACCCGAATGGTAAAGATATTTGGATTAACGAACATGGCCCTAAAGGCGGGGATGAGATTAATATTCTAAAGGCGGGTGCAAACTATGGTTGGCCAGCTGTGACCTTTGGTATTTCATACTGGGAGATGAAAATCTCAAACAAAACGACGGACCCAGCAATGGAAGACCCTATTTTGCAGTGGACGCCATCAATCGCCCCAAGTGGCATGGCGTTTTATACAGGGGATAAATACCCCGAATGGAAAGGCAATTTGTTTGTGGGCGCCTTAGCCCACCGCCACCTACGCCGCCTTGAGCTTGATGGCCAAAAGGTAACCCACCAAGAAGAACTGCTTAAAGGGTTGGATGCCCGCATCCGTGATGTAAGCCAGGGGCCTGATGGTTATTTGTATGTTCTGACAGATGCTGGGGATGGTAAGCTGATACGACTTGAGCCACAAATTGAGCCACAAAAACGTTAAAATAAAGAAGACTGTAAAAACCATGATTACATACGATGACTTTATGAAAGTTGATATTCGCGTAGGCACTATTATTGCTGCGGAAGATTACCCTGAGGCACGCCGCCCTGCGATTAAACTAAAGGTCGACTTTGGTGATGAAATTGGTGTTAAAAAAACATCGGCCCAAATCACGGCGCATTACACTCTTGATGCCCTATTAGGTAAACAAGTGGCAGCTGTGGTAAACTTTCCGCCAAAGCAGATTGGCAAGTTTATGTCAGAGGTATTAGTCGTGGGCTTCCCCGATAAAGACGGTGAGGTTGTGCTTATTAGCCCCGATAGCCCTGTGCCAAACGGCAAACGTTTATTCTAATTTATAACGAGGTATCTACCTATGGAATCACTTCCGCTACACCCATATTACTGCACCTTGATGGCTGTTTTTGTACTGCTGTTTATGGTGTTTGTGCAGGCTTTTGTGGCCTCAGTTGCGCACCGTAAACAAAAGACATACGTTCCAGGGATTGTTGATGAAAACCTTGGGCCTGAGTCATTTGTTTTTCGTAGCCACCGTACGTTTATGAACTCTATTGAAAATGTGCCGTTTATGGTGGCACTGATTTTTGTAGCCATTTTTATGGTCGTGCCGGCTAAGCCACTTGCCATTATGGCGTGGGTTTATGTGGCTGCACGTTTGGGCCATATGGCGCTTTACTACGTTGAGGCTACACGCAAAAACCCAAGCAAGCGCAGCTACTTCTTTATGATTGGCTGGCTGACCCAGTTAGTGCTATTTGGTTGGTGTGCTGTACATTTTGTCATGTAGATAGAACACTTAAAAAGCCCCGCAGTTGCGGGGCTTTTTGTTTTGAGGTTTGAGGCCCTAAAGCGTTTGTAGGGCTTTTAGAAGTTCGTCTTTATAGTCGCCAACAACTTGTTCGTTCTTTTTATCAAAGTTGTCATTAAACTGAGGGAGCGAGAAGGTGGCCTTAACGTCCATCATAAAATGCGGGGCTGAGCTTACGGCTTGGCCTAGTACGCTCTTTGCGCCGCCTTTGCCAGGGCTTGCACTTAGCAGCACGGTTGGTTTGTTTTGGTAAACCCCTGGGCCGTCAATGCGGCTTGTCCAGTCAAACAGGTTTTTATAGGCCGCTGTGTATGAGCCATTGTGCTCAGCCAGTGAAATAAGCAAAGCATCGGCCGCACCAATTTTATCGTAAAACTTATGGGCAAGCTCAGGCACGCCTTCTTCAGCCTCACGGTCGGGGCGATAGAAAGGTAGTTCAAAATTGCTAATATCTAAAATTTCAACCTCGGCATTTTCAAGCAGGCTTGCGGCGTATGTTACAAGCTGGTGGTTGATAGAGGTAAGGCTATTGCTAGCGGCAAAGGCAAGAACTTTCATTGAGGGTGTTTCCTATAGAATTAAGCTGTAATTAGACCTATTCTACGGCATAATAGCCAGCATATACAGAACGATATTAATCCTGAATAATAAGCCGCTTTAAAGGCAAGGATACCCCTTATGAAAAACGCCCTTGTGGATACTCTTGAAACCATCGGTGAAAAAGCCGAAGGTGATAATATTACCGTAGATGAGATTAACCAAGCCCTCAAATACCGTGGCTTTGGTACCATTTTAATTGCGCCGGCTTTGCTTATGGTGCTGCCAACGGGTGCTATTCCGGGGATGCCTGCTATTTGCGGCGCCCTGATTTTTGCGATTACTATTCAGGTGGCTTTTGGTAAAAAATCGCCTTGGATCCCTAAGGCAATTAAAGAGCGTTCGTTCAGCCGTGAAAAATACGACGAGGCCTTTAAAAAAGCACGCCCGTATTTGATTAAAATTGATAACTTTTTCCACCCACGATTAAAGTGGCTCACACATGAATATGTGCAGCCTGCTATGGCGTTACTATGTGCAGCTTTAGGGCTGGCGATTATTGCGATGGGGTTTGTGCCTTTTGCAGCGATGATCCCATCAGTAGCCGTACTGCTTTTGGCATTGGGCTTAAGTGTGAAGGATGGCCTATTTGTGATGTTAGGGCTTATTGCATGTGCGGGCACAATTTATGGGGCGTATGCCATATTCTTTTAGGATGAAAAAAGGCCCGCACTTGCGGGCCTTTTTAACACTGTGAGCGATTAGCGAGCGCGTGTAGCGTCGTCGTATTCATCGCGTGCTTCGTCGTAAGCATCTTCAGCGGCGTCTGCGGCATCTTCGCCAGCTTCTTCAAAGTCGTCGCCCATTTGCTCTACGCCAGACTTCGTTTGAGAGTAAGCATCACGTGCTTCATCTTTCATCTCTTCGTAGCCTTCAGCAGCTTTGTTTTCCATTGAGTCGTATGTGCTAGGCTCGTGCTGCATGGCAACTACAGCAACCGCACCTACAATTACAATCACGGCTAGGATAAGTACTGTTTTAATATTCATAATGTTATTTCCTTTCTGGTTTTAAGTTACAGCAAGGCCTTTTAAATTCGGTTTGTGGCTTCCCACTGTGTCTATACCAACTGCTGGTTGTTTTAAAAGTTCCAAATTTTATAGAAAAATACTAAGTTATTGCTATATCAGTACTTTTTGGTAGTATGAAGTTTCTAGTAATAATAAAAAATGAGATTTTTCTATGATTGATTCCCTTGGTCTTTCCCTCTTTACGTGGCAAGAGGTTGCCCTACGTGTGGCCATTGCAATGGTTATTGGCCTTGCGATTGGCTGGGAGCGTGATTGCAAAAATAAACCTATCGATTTTCGTGCCTACATGATTGTGTGCGTCACCACTTGTGTGATCGCCATTATGTCGCAAGAGCTTTCAAATAACTTTGCCCAAGGCCAAGACTTTTTTGACCTAGACCTAGGTAAGATTATTTCAGGCACGCTTACAGGTATTGGCTTTTTAGGGGCGGGTGCCATCATAAAACGTGAAGACGACCGTGTTGTAGGTACAGCGACGGGCGCTAGCATTTGGGCTTCAGGCGGCCTAGGCCTCACCATTGGCTTTGGGGCTTACGGCCTAACGTTTATTGGTTTTACAGCTATTGCACTTACACTGCTTGTGGGCGGCTACTTTATGCCTAAGGTAAACGGCCATGAAGAAGAAGGTCTTGGTGAGTAAATACCAAGAGTAAAAACAGAAAAAAGCCGCCTCGAAAGGCGGCTTTTTAGGTGGATGACTCAACATTGGGGGGGCGTGAGTCATACGGGCACTCGGGGGTACGAGTTTTATGCAGCAGACTTCATTTGATCTTTAAGCATCTTCATAAAGTCGTGCGTTTTCTTCAACGTTGACATTTGCGTCTGCAAGAATGCCTTAGTAGATGATGAAACGTCTTCACCTTCCATAGCGTCCTGCATTGAGTGCAAGCAACGGTCTTCAGCTTCTTCAAGGTGAGAAACAAGCGTTTCGTCCTTGTCGCTGCTTAGCTTAGCTGATAGTTCACCAAAGATTTTGTAAACGTTACCGGTGATTGTAGAATCAGCTTCAGCTGTTTCACCGTTTTGACGTACTTTGGTTTGTAGTGACGTTACAACATCTTTGTGCAGCCATTCTAGTTTGCTAAATGTCGCTTCAATCTCTGGCGACTGGGCAGTGTCTTTGGCTGATGAGTAAAACTCGCAAGCATCTTCGTTAATGTTAATGAGTTTTTGAAGTTCTGTATTTTCGTTTTTAATTGTTGTGGCAGTCATTTTTAACTCCTTTGTGTTTATGACATTTTTAGGCGTCTGACCTTACCAACGGCCAAGGTTTAAAATTGTTCCCATAAAATTAAAAAGTTTTTAAAAACATATATTTAAATGCAAAGAGAGCCCGCGTTTGCGGGCTCTCTTTGGCTCTGTCGGAACTAGTTCGTTGTGAGATCATCTGCCTCATCTAGTAGCGTGTCGTAAGCTTGGTTTGCCGATTCGACAGCTGCGTCAAATGGGTTTGTATCTTGCTGTTCAAGGATCATCACAGATACTATGCCGACGAGGACGATTGCTATAGCAGTAAACAATGCACGGTTTGTCATGGGTCCTATCCTTTCGTTGTCAGCGTGTTAAAACTTCAACTTAACAAACGAGGCAGGCCTTTTAAAGTTCCAATAATTCCACATAAAAAAGAAGGCAGCCAGGGCCACCTTCTTTAGTCATTATAATATAGGGGGTATAAATAAGCTTCGGTTTATGCTTAGGCGGTTTGTTGTTCAACCTTGCCCGAATACATGTAACCAACACCACGAATTGTTTTGATAATGCTGTTGTCATCATCGCCTAGTTTTTTACGGATACGGGCCACTTGAATATCAATGGCACGGTCGAAGGCGTCGTAGTTGCCATCACGGGTAAGGTCAAACAGTTGCTCACGTGATAGGGCGCGGTTAGCGGCCTTAACAAGGGCCTGCAAAAGCTTGAACTCCCCTGTTGTAAGATCAATAGGGCTGCCATCGGTCATAGTAACGGCGTATTGGTCGCAGTCCATAATCCAGTTTTCAAGCTGAAGACGTCCAGAAAGCTCACCGTGTTTAGTGTGTAGCTCTGTTGACTCAGCGGCAGGCGCTGGGGCTTCAACGCGGCGTAGTACCGCTTTTAGGCGTGCTGAAAGCTCACGTAGTTCAAATGGCTTGGTGATGTAGTCATCTGCGCCCATTTCAAGGCAAACCACTTTCTCGGTGGTGTCAGACTTACCAGAAATTACGATAATGCTTGCGTTTGTTTTGCTACGAAGCTGGGTGATAAGGCTTAGGCCTTCGCCATCAGGGAGGCAAAGGTCAAGTAAGACGATATTGTAAGCGTCGGTACCTTCGCTCTTTTCAAGAGCTGAAGCTACTGTGTAGGCGCAATCGATTGAATACCCTTCGCTTTCAAGGTATTGGCTGACAACCATCTGCAAGTTTTGGTCATCATCAACCGATAAAATACGGCCTTTATTCATGATAGTAGCCTCGGTTTGTTGTTTCATGGCTTCAAATTATCACCTTTTGATACAAACTTGAAACAAATTACAACTTTGAAACAAAGTTTTTCAGAACTGAAACATAGCTGACAAATTGACGTTACGAACGTGGCTTACATTACTTACATAGCGACGCAACAACAACTATGAAAGTTAGCTAAATGTTTACCAATGAAATGCTTATCGAAAATACTGAACGTCTTGAACGTTTTGCCCTAAAACTTACGCGCAACAAAGCTGATGCTGATGATCTTGTCCAAGCAACATTATTGCAAGCTTTGGAGAAAAAAGAACTGTTCACTGAAGACACCAACTTTTATGGCTGGTTGTCAAAAATCATGTACAACAGCTTTGTTACGCGTTACCGCCGTAAAACGAAGTTCGAAACTCAGTATGATCCTGAGCCATACCTAGAAGCTCAAAAAGTGGAAGCCCGCCAAGAAGCTCAGGTACAGGTGAAGGAAGTAGAAGCTGCTCTTGGCACTGTTCCAGCTAAATACCGCGACATTCTTGTTAAAGTTTGTTTTGAAGGTATGCCTTATAAAGCTGTAGCCAAGCAACTTGATATGCCAATTGGTACTGTGCGCTCGCGTCTTGCTCGTGCTCGTGCACAACTGCAAGAAGCCCTAATGACACCGCAAAGCAATGTTATTCCATTGCCTAAGGCGCGCCCAAGCGTTGTGAAGCGCGTAGCCTACAAAAAAGCGGCGTAATGCACATAAGCATTTAGTAAACATTAAAGCCCCACCGGTTGGTGGGGTTTTTTGTTTTGTTCATTAAGCGGCAGCGCTTTTAATGTATTTTAAAATCTGCTTTTTAAGCTCTGACTCATCAAGGGGTTTTGGTAGGTAAGCATCCATACCCACTTTGATGCATTTCTTTTTATCGCCCACCAAAGCGTGTGCCGTCATGCCAACAATAGGGGTGCGCTTCATGTCGTTACGTGATTCTTTCTCACGGATGCGCTGAGTTGCGGTAAAGCCATCAACTTCAGGCATTTGAACGTCCATCAACACCATGTCGTAGTGGTGTTTATTCCAAAGCTCAAGCGCTTGGGCGCCGTCTTTGGCAATGTCATACTCTAAGCCTAAATTTTCAAGCATTTGGCCAATCACAACAACGTTGCCTTCGTAGTCTTCAGCAACCAAAACTTTACTGTTTTGGGTAAGGTTTTTACGGATGGCCTCGTTCAGGCGCAATACATCGTGCTCGTCACGTTGTTGGCCTTTGTCTTTAAGGTCTTTTAACGGCAGGTTAATGCTAAAGGTAGTGCCTTTACCTGGCTTGCTTTGTAGGGTGACATCACCCCCCATAAGGCGGGCAAGTTTGCGTGAAATTGGCAGACCAAGGCCTGTGCCACCATGCTTACGCACAACTGAGGCATCGCCTTGTTTAAAGGGCTCGAATACAAGCTCGTGTTTTTCAGCAGGAATGCCAATGCCCGTATCTTTAACTGAAATATTGACAAAGGCATAATCGCCTTTTTTCTGTTTTTTAACTGAAACCTTAACGCTACCTTTATCGGTAAACTTAATGGCATTACCAATGATATTGACCAAAATTTGGCGAATACGTGTGCTATCGCCATAAAATTCAAGGTCTTTAATGGCTTTGTCATTCACTTCAAACTTGATGTTTTTCTCATTCGCTTTGAGCGCCATCATGCTGATTGTTTCCTGGAAAACTTGGTCTAAGGCAAATGTGTGTTCATCTAGCTCAAGCCCGCTACTTTCAATCTTAGAGAAATCAAGAATACTGTTAATAAGGTCCTTCAGGGCAGATGAACTGGTGCGTAGGACGCGCACAAGTTGGGCTTGTTTTTCGTTAAAGCCTTCTTTCTGGAGATCTAGAATTTCAGCGGCCCCGCTAATCGCCGTAAGCGGTGTACGGATTTCATGGCTCATGTGGGCCAAAAATTCGCTCTTAGCGCGGTTTGATTCTTCTGCGGCCTCAATCTCATGCTCAAGTTGTTTTTCAACCATTTTAGTTGAGGTAATATCAGTGTGAGCACCGACTAGACGCACAGCGCGATTCGTCTTTTTATCAAAAACACCTGTGGCACGGGCCTTAATCCAAACCCAGCGGCCTGAGGCATGTTTCATGCGGTAGTCTTGCTCATACTCTGAAAGTTTGCCGTTAATGTAGCTTTCTTTATAAGCCCAAACGGCATCACGATCTTCAGGGTGTACAAGTTCTAAAAAGTCACCAATGGTACCTTTTGTGGGGCGGTCGTACCCCAGCATTTTGAAGTAACGTTTTGAGTAGTAAGCTTCTTTTGTTTCAACGTCCCAGTCAAAAATACCGTCTTGCGTGCCATTTACAGCTAGTTTGAAACGCTCTTCTGAGCTTTTGAACGAGGCTTCAGCAATGCTACGGCGGCGCTGCGTGCTTAGAATCATGGCGTTTAGAATGAGGATAAGGCCGGTGCTTACAATTAGGCCAATAAGCAGAGTTGCGCTGTAACGCTCGCGGTTTTCTTTAAGGGTAATAAGGTGCTGGCGGGCAAAGTCATAGTCTTCTTGAACAAAAGATTGAGCCACCTGAGCAAAAAGTTCGTTGAACTCTTGGGTGTTATTTAAAATAACGTAAAACAACCCTGTTGCTGAGCCAAGAAGCATGACAGCAAAAAGAAAGTAGTTACGGACGAAGGTTCGATCGAGTTTAAAGCGTTTCATAGGGAGTATTTTTACCTAATAAGGCCAGCCGTTACCACAAAAAACTGGGCCGCAAACAAAAAGGCACTGCCTACGTGGCAGTGCCTTTTAAAGTCTCGGATATATCAAACAAGGTTTATACCTTTGGTGGGGTACGCCCTTGGATAACGTGCGCAACTGTTGCAATAACAAATAGCACGATAAATACTAGGAATAGAATTTTAGCAATACCTACAGATGCTGAGGCAATGCCACCAAAGCCAAATACACCAGCAATTAGTGCAATGACCAGAAAAGTTAATGCCCAACCTAACATGAGGGACCTCCTTAATGGTTATTTCGTTCGCTTATACCAACGGTTGTTGTGAAAAAAGGTTCCAGAAAAAATATTAGGGCAAACAAAAACCCCGCAGAGCCTATGCTTTGCGGGGTTTTAATAAGCTTCAAGCTAACAATTAGTTAGTTGTTAGGTCGTCAGCTTCGTCTTGCATTTCTTGCACAGCTTCGTGGCCAGCGTCAGCGGCATCGTCGAAGATTGTGTTGTTTTCTTGCATGTATAGGTAGCCCACGATTGCGATTAGTAGAATTACAATCAGAGTAAGTAAACGGTTACGGCTCATTTTATTAGATTCCTTATTTTTATAATGAGTTGGAAGTTTGATACTGCCACGGTTTTTGCACTGCGTCAATTTATCCGTTAGATGGGGCGGGGCTAAACTATTTAGCCACAGTGGTTTTTTAGAAGAAGTTCGTCAAAACATAGTACCCGATACAACTATACAAAACTGTGCTCTCGGCAAGGGCCATATATTTAAACCAACGTGCTTTTTCTTTGGGGTCTTCCTTCATGAGGGCTTTAGGTAGGAGGATAAGCATAATCAGGATGCTCATCATAAAGCCAAAGTAAATCACTGCCAGGCCTGAGGCATCAATGTCTTCTTGAAAAATAAAGCCAGCCGCAAAAAGGGTAATAAACATGGCTGCAATAAAAAGGCGTGCAAAGCTTGCAGCGCGCTTGAGGTCTTGCGTTTTTTGTTGTGGTGTTGTCATGGGGTTAATCCTTCTTTAGCTCTTTTTCGAGGGCTTTTTTAATTTTGCGTGATGTTGGTTTGGTGCTTGATAGGTAGTACTTCACCAAGGTGCCATCTTTAGCGACGATGTATTTCTGGAAATTCCACTTCGGTACACCCATAAAGCCAAAGCGCTCTTTTGCAGCTTTAAAAAATGGGTGAGCGGCATCGCCTTTAACATGCTGCTTTTCAGTGAGGGGGAAGGTGGCACCGTAGTTTAGCTCGCAAAATTTCTTAATTTCAGCGCTATCGTCAAACTCTTGGTCAGCAAAATCCCCACTTGGGACGCCAATAACCACAAGGCCTTGGTCTTTATAAGTTTGGTAAATTTGCTCTAAGCCTTTGTACTGATCAGTAAAACCACACTTAGACGCCGTGTTTACTACAAGTAATACCTTGCCTTTATAATCTGCAAGGGCAATGGGCTCGCCTGTATTAATGGTTTTAAACTCAAGGTTATGTACGTTTGTTTCGGCGTGGGCAGTGGGGCTTAGGCTCAATAGGCTCATGGTAAAAACACTCATTAAAATAAAGAAAAAACGGCTGTTATGCATCTGAAGGCGCCTTTGTAAATAAAACTCTGCATTTATTCTAAGAGATGATAGCTTTTTTTGAAGGTTTTTTTTATGATGTGGGGTAATACTGTGGGGTGCGGTTGTATTAATACATAATGAATAAACGAATGCCGAGGCAAAATGCTTAACTTCACTCAAACGTCTTTTCTTGCGCTAACGCTCCTTGTTTTGACAGGGTGTACTTTCCAAAAAGCACCAACACAATCAACCGAACCTACTATGCAAGCTACAGCGCCTACACCTTCAACGGCTGAGCTTATGGCCAAGGCTGAAGCTAAAGTTCTTAAGAATATGAATATTATGGGCTATGCCGAACATATTGCCATTAAAGGTGTTGATGCCCCGATTAGCGCCCGCCTTGATACAGGCGCCACAACATCATCACTTGGTGTAAAGGTTATCCGTGAATTTGAGCGTGATGGCGAAGACTATGTGCTCTTCCGTATTGATGCCGCCGACGAAAGCGCAGATACTGCTGAAAAAACATTTGAAGCTAAAATTGAGCGCTGGGTCCGTATTGTTAAAAAAGAAGGCGGCCACATTCGTCGCCCTGTTGTAAAGATGACTGTATGCCTTGGCACACACCTTACAACGCAAGAATTTAACCTTGCCGACCGTGAGCACTTTACCTACACCGCTCTTATCGGCCGTAATGTACTTGCCAAAAACAATGTGCTTGTAGATTCAACCGAGAAAAAACAAACAGCCCCAACATGCCCAGAGCTTAAGGCCTCGGCCGCGCCTGTTGAAACTGACGAATAGTCAATAACCCCACCGTATAAAGGGACGTTTTAAGATGTGGTTTAAAAAAATCCTGAGTGACAAAGTCTTCTTCCGTGCTGCATTTTTGGTAACCCTTGGTGTGGCGTTGGTTGCGTTCCGAGTTGTGGGGTTGGGTTTTCCCATTTTGCCAGATGATAAAATTGAAAGCTGGCACGTAGAGATTAAGTATTCAATCCAGCCTGGAACATCATCGGCTGAAGCCCCTGTAAATGTGCGCATGTTCTTGCCGCAAACGACCCGTGGCTACGCCATCGTGGACGAAAACTTTATTACCAATAGCTACGGCCTAACCACGGCCGTTATGCCTAAAACACAAAACCGTGTCGCTGAGTGGACTCGTAAAAAAGACACTAAAGCCCGCCAATTTTACTACCGCGCTATTTTGTACAAAAGCCAAGCGGTAACCGATGGCAGCGAAAAGCCAGTTGTGCCTGTGAACACCCTACAATACGGCACACCAGCCTTTAATGAACAAGCCGATAAAGATGTTGTTTACGGTGAACTGCGCGAGATTATTGAAGAGCTTAACAACAAGTTTTCAGCGCCTGAAAAAATGATTTTGGGGCTGCACCAGACGATTTTGAATAGCCAAGACTCACCGCGCATTAAGTTGTTTAAAGATTACTTTGAGCCACAATCAACAGCGCATCTTATGGTGCAAATTTTGCGTCATGCAGGTATGCCGATTCGGGTGGCAAACGGTGTCGAGCTTCATAATAACCAACACCACGTAAGCCTAGAGCAACGCCTTGAGCTATTTAAAGATGGCAGCTGGCATGGCTATAACCCAAAGTCTCAAAAGTTTGATGACAACGCCGACTGGATGGTTTGGTGGGTAGGTTCAGCCCCAATTGTGCAGGCTGAAAATGCCACCGTGACCGAAACCAATGTTTCATACAAGCGCCACGTTGAAAGCCAGTTGACCGAAGCTATTTGGAAAGGCAGCCCTGTAAAAGAACTTGCCTATAAGTTTTCAGTATTCAGTTTGCCTGTTGAAGTACAGCTGCTCTTCGTGAGCCTGTTTATGCTGCCGCTAGGTGCTTTGGTGGTGGCCATTATTCGTCAGATGATTGGTATTGTGACCTTTGGCACCTTTATGCCTGTTTTGGTAGCGCTTGCCCTGCGTGAAACTATGCTGGTGCCGGGCCTTATGATGTTTGGCTTTATTATTTTCCTCGGCACAATTACCCGTGGATACCTCAGCCATTTACAGCTGCTTATGGTGCCACGCCTCACCGCAATCTTGGTTGTGGTTGTGGGCTGTATTTACTTACTAAGTATTTTGGCATTCATGACCGGCATGCAGTCAGGGCTGAGCATGTCGTTATTCCCGATTGTTATTCTGACGATGATGATTGAGCGTGTGTCAATTACCATTGAAGAGTCAGGCCTGCGTGATGCAATGGTTGCCTCGGCGGGTAGTTTGTTTGTGGCTGTCGTCAGTTACTTTGTGATGACCAACCACTACGTAATTTACTGGATTTCAACCTTCCCTGAATTGCTTCTTATTGTTCTGGCAGCGTGTTTGCTGCTGGGCCGTTACAACGGCTACAAACTGATGGAGTACTACCGCTTCCGTATGTTGGCAGCAAAAGGGTAGGGCACGATGTTCCGTTTATTGCCTGATCTTAAAAGCAAAGGTGTGATGGGGATTAACCGTCGCAACCGTGAGTATATTCTGAAGAATAACCCACGCCGTAACTACGTGCTTGTGGATGATAAACTTGAGACTAAAAAGCTTGCCCTTGCCCATAACATCGGCACGCCAGAGCTTTACGGCGAAATTCATTATCAGCAGCAAATCCAACACTTTGAAGAACTTGTTAAAGGCCGCGATACCTTCGTGATTAAGCCTGCCCGTGGGAGTGGCGGCGGCGGTATTATGGTGATTCGCGAAGTAGGCCCCATGGGCTACGTGATGAGCAATGGTCGTGTGCTTTCGGTTGAAGATATGCACTTCCATCTGAGTAATATCCTCAGTGGGCTTTATTCACTTTCAGGCCTGCGCGATAAGGTGATTATTGAGCAATGTATTGAGCTTTCACCCATTTTCAAAAATGTGTCTTATAAGGGCATCCCTGATATTCGCCTGGTGGTTTATAAGGGCGTACCTGTGATGGCTATGCTGCGTTTGCCAACGGTATCATCAGCGGGTAAAGCCAACCTGCACATGGGCGGTATTGGTGTTGGGATTGATATGGCGACAGGCCAAACCCTTAACAAAGGCGTGCGTTATAATAACTTTATTGACCGCCACGTTGATACAGGCGCCAAGCTTGGCGCTATTGATATTCCTGATTGGCAGCAGTGTATGCGCCTTGCAGCAAAATTTAGCGATATTGTGGGCATGGGCTATATTGGCGTAGACCTTATTTTGGACCAAACCTTTGGCGCCATGATGCTTGAGGTGAATGCCCGTCCGGGTATTTCAATTCAAGTGGCAAACCGTGCAGGCTTGCTTCCACGCCTAGACCTTATTGATGAAAACAAGGCCTACGACCTACCGTTTGAAGAGCGTATTGCCTTTGCCACAAAGCACTTTGCAGCGCCTGCGACCACTCAAGCTGAATAATTGCCGAATAATTAAAACTTGGGTTTAGCAACGTTTGGGTATCGTGCTATCATAAGTTTTAACATTCGGATGAACTACGCATGACACCCAAAACGCTAGAAAAACTCGAACAACTTTCCCCTGCTGATTTTGAAGCTACCCTCAATGATGCTACGACTTTGCATGAGTCAGGTAAGCTTATTGAAGCCCACCATTTGTACAAAGAACTTTTAGCGCAGCAACCTAAGCACGCAAGGCTGCTTTTCCTAAAAGCAGTGGCTTTATACCAGATGGACCGTGTAGATGAGGCGCTGCCTTTTATTGAGCAAGCCGTAGCCCTAGATGCACTCAACCCAGATATTCTTAATGCTTATGGGCTTATTCGCCGCAATATGCGCCAGTTTGACGAAGCGAAAGATATTTTTGAACAAATCATTAAACTGCGTCCCCAGTCATACGAGGCCCTCAATAATTTAGGCCTTGTGTACGGTGACCAATATGACTGGGAAAAAGCTTCCGAGTATTTTAAAAAAGCGCTTGAGTTGTCACCTGATGAACCTGAGGTTATGTTGAACCTTGCCCATGCCCTACGTGATAACAACCAAGCCGAAGAGGGGCTTGTGTACTATAAAAAGCTTCATAAAATGTTTCCTGATAATGCCCGCCATGCGTTTAACGTAGCCATTGTGCTGCACGGCTTAGGGCGCTTTGACGAGGCTATTGAATACCTTGAAAAGGTTCTGAAGATTAATCCAGATGACATTAATGCTAAGCACCTACTCGAAGCCACGCGAGGCGACAAGGGCGCAACTGAGGCACCAGAAAGCTACATTGCCGATTTGTTTGATGCTTACGCTAAAGACTTTGATATGCATTTGGCAGCTTTGGAGTATCAAGTGCCTAAAATGCTTGCAGCACGTATTCCATTTGCGATTGCCCCAAAGGGTAAGCCAGGGAGCTGGAACATGCTTGACCTTGGGTGCGGTACAGGGGCGTGCGGCCTGTATTTTAACGAATATTGTGCCCGTAGAGTGGCTGTTGATCTTTCACCTAAGATGATTGAAAAATCACAAGCCCACGGCGTATATGATGATCTTCATACCCAAGGTATTGAAGGTTTTTATGCCGAAAGTGATGAACTTTTCGATCTGATTTTCGCTACTGATGTTCTTGTTTATGTTGGGGCACTTGAGTCGTTTATGGAAGAGTCTGCAAAGCACTTGAAGCCGGGTGGTTTGTTAGCCGTATCAACTGAGCTTTGTACGCCTGAAGAGGGAGATTTTATCCTGCGCAATTCAGGCCGCTTTGCCCAGTCGGATGCTTATATGCTTAAGCTTGCAAAAGCCAATGGCCTCATGAAAATGGTCAATGCTGATATTACCGTCCGCATGGGGCATCACGAGCCTATTCCGGGTAAGCTGTATATCTTTAAAAAATAAATCAACGAGGATCACACCTATGCTACCGCCAAGAAACCGAGAAGACGATCACGCCGTTCTGATTGCAGGTAACGCCAACCCCACACTGGCGGCACACATTGCAAAAGCTTACGGCGAAACCTTGGCCGATGCCACTGTGGGCCGCTTTTCGGACGGTGAAATTCGCGTTGAGATTAACCAAAACCTGCGTGGCCGCCATGTTTTCTTGATTCAGCCAACATGCCCACCTGTGAACGATAACCTGATGGAACTTTTGGTCATGGCTGATGCGTGTCGCCGTGCCTCGGCTTGCTCAGTAACGGCAGTTGTGCCGTACTTTGGCTATGCTCGCCAAGAGCGCAAAAGCTCTTCTCGTAGCCCGATTACAGCAAAACTTGTGGCGGATATGATGGTTTCAGCAGGCGTCGATCGTTTGCTGAGTTTAGACTTACACGCTCCGCAAATTCAGGGTTTCTTTAACACACCGGTTGATAACCTGTATGCCATGCCTCTTATTGCGGCGGACATTCAATCAAAACATGATGATCTATCAAATACGGTGATTGTGTCACCTGATGTGGGCGGCGTGCGCCGTGCTCGTGCTTTGGCAAAAGAGCTTGATTGCCCCATTGCCATCATCGATAAGCGCCGCGATAACCCAAACGAGTCTGCTGTACTGCACGTGATTGGTGACGTTAAAGGCAAAAACTGCATATTGCTAGATGATATGGTTGATACAGCAGGGACCCTTGTAAATGCGGCCAATGCCTTGGTTGAAAAACATGGCGCCGCGCAAATTTCAGCCTATGCGACCCACGGCGTGCTTTCAGGCCCTGCGGTTGAGCGTATTTCTAACAGCAAATTGGCTGAGGTTGTTTTAACCGATACCATCCGCCACGAACTGCCTGAAACCTGCAAAAACATTCGCTTTATTCATGCTGCACCGCTCCTTGCAGAAGCCATGCACCGCATTATTACGGGTGAGTCTCTTTCAGCATTATTTACAGCGCCGCCCGCAAAGGCTTTAAAGCAAGATTCATAAATCTGGGGCTTAAAAGGGGGCGGGGTAACTAAATACCCTGAAATTTTTAAGTTTTTTGGCATATTCTCGTTGATATTGTGTTTGACATTATAGGCGTTTCGGCCTAAGTTCAGGGCACTTTCGGCACCCTTGGAGGCCGACGTAACTAATTATTAAATTAAGGATACTGTAAAATGACAGATACACTAAAGCTACAAGCGCGTACTGACAGTGGCAAGGGGGCTGCTCGTCGTCTACGTGAACAAGGCCTGATCCCAGGCGTAATTTACGGCGCTAAAAAAGAAGTGACCGAAGTTTCAATGAGTGCACACGATGTAATGATGATCGCTAAACAAGGCGGTTTCTACTCATCAGTACTATCAGTTGAAATTGACGGCAAAAAAGAAGACGTTCTACCTCGCGAACTACAACGTCACCCAGTAACTGGCCAATACCTACACCTAGACATGCTACGCTTCGACGCGAACCGTAAGATTGTTCTAGAAGTGCCAGTAGTTGTTGAAGGCGAAGAAGTATCACCTGGTATTAAAGAAGGTGGCGTTCTTCAAATGGTGCGTACTCAAGTTGAAGTACGTTGCCTAGCTTCTAAGATTCCATCAGAGCTAACAGTATCTGTAGCTGATCTAAACATCGGCGACAGCATCCACTTCTCATCAGTTGACCTACCAAAAGGCGTAGAGTTCACAACTGAAGAAGACCGTACTATTGCTTCAGTAGTATCAGTACGCGCAGTTGAAGAAGAGACTGACGAAGAAGGTCTAGAAGCTGCAGCTGAAGGCGAAGAAGGCGGCGAAGCTGCTGAAAGCGCTGAAGGCGATGCTGAAGAAGCAAAATCTGACGAGTAGTCGAGAATACGGCGATGTTGCTTGTAGGCCTAGGTAATCCAGGTTCGCAATACGCCGCTACTCGCCACAATGTTGGTTTTATGGCGGTGCAGGCTATTCTGCACCGCCATTTTGCTACCTTAAGCTGGCAAGAAAAATTCAAAGGTATGTATGCCTCTGCCAACATGAATGGCGAAAAAATACACTTCCTGCTACCGCAAACTTTTATGAACCTCTCGGGTGAGTCTGTGCGTCCTGCACTCGACTTTTTTAAACTCGATGTTGATGATGTTGTTGTTATCCATGACGAGCTTGACCTTGAACTGGGCGATATTCGCATCAAAAAAGGTGGTGGTCACGCAGGGCACAACGGGCTTAAGTCGCTTATTCAGCACCTAGGTACCCCAGATTTCCGCCGTGTGCGCTTTGGTATTGGCCACCCTGGCCGTAAAGACCTTGTAAGCCCATACGTGCTTGGCCGCTTTATGGCCGAAGAAGTTCCAGCCGTAGAACAAGGCTGCGATAAAATTACGAAAGCTTTCCCAGATTGGCTCGATGAGAACTGGAAAGTATAAAGACTACACACACCAAAATATTTTTAGATAAAGGGTAAAATTATGGGTTTTAAATGCGGTATCGTTGGTTTGCCAAACGTTGGTAAGTCTACATTGTTCAACGCGCTAACATGCGCCGAGCAAGCTGAGGCTGCAAACTACCCATTCTGTACGATTGAGCCTAACGTTGGCCTAGTACCTGTACCTGACACACGCCTAAACGCCCTGACTGAAATTGTAAACCCAGAGCGTACACTGCCAACATTCATCGAGTTTGTTGATATTGCTGGCCTTGTTGAAGGTGCTTCTAAGGGTGAAGGCCTTGGTAACCAGTTCCTAAGCCACATCCGCGAGGTTGATGCTATTGCCCACGTTGTACGCTGCTTTGAAGATGGCAACATTACCCACGTTTCAGGCAAAGTTGACCCACTTGCTGATATTGAAGTTATCGATACTGAACTTCTACTTGCTGACCTTCAGCAAACCGAAAACATGGTGAAAAACGTCGAGAAAAAAGCAAAGTCAGGCGATAAAGAATCTAAAGAGCGCCTAGCCCTTTACCAAAAGCTACTCGCTGCCCTAGAGGAAGGTACACCAATCCGTGCCGTAGAGCTTACAGCGGATGAAAAAGTGCTAATGAAGCAAGTGAACCTGATTACAGCAAAGCCAGTGCTGTTTGTTTGTAACGTTGAAGAAGCAAGCGCCACTGACGGCAACAACTTCTCAGCGATTGTGGCCGAACATGCTGCCAAGCAAAACGCCTCACACGTTGTTATTTCAGCCGCCATTGAAGCTGAAGTTTCAAGCCTAGAAAGCGACGAAGAAAAAGCTGAGTTCTTGGCTGACCTTGGCCTTGAAGAAGCTGGCCTAAACCGTGTGATTCGCGCAGGGTACGACCTACTAGGCCTACAAACATTCTTCACTGCTGGCGTAAAAGAAGTGCGTGCTTGGACGGTACGCAAAGGTGCTACTGCCCCACAAGCTGCTGGTGTTATTCACACTGATTTTGAGCGCGGCTTCATTAAAGCTGAAACCGTAGCCTACGACGACTTTGTTACCTTTAAAGGTGAAAAAGCCGCTAAGGAAAACGGTAAGCTCCGCATGGAAGGCAAGGACTACATCGTTAAAGATGGTGATGTTATGCACTTCATGTTCAACGTATAAAAAAGTCAATCTTGGGGCGTTAAATCATACTTCTAGAGTTTGTGTATTGTTTATACACTGCACTCTGCGAAGTATAATTTACCCCTCACAACCTTGAGCTTTTTAGTCACCCCGTAACCAAAGGAGTATGAAGCTATGTGGATTCTCTGGGCGTTATTGGGCAGTGTTATTACCGCAGGGTTTATGGAAATTAACCGCCACTTTCAGCAAAGTGGTTTGGCCATTAACTATTGGCGGGCGCTCCTTCAATTAGTGGTCTTCTCACCACTACTTTTTATATCAGAATGGCCAACAGACCCGTGGTTTTATGCCGTGGGTGTGTTTGGTGGTTTGGTTGTGGCTGGGCTTGATAGTTACGTTTTTCACATTGCCGCAAAACACAACGGCCGTGTGGCCAGCATGGCCGCCCCTATGCAGGCCGCCTTTGCCTTTTTAGCGTGGATGGCCATTGCGCCAGAGTCATTCTGGGCATTATGGGAGCGCCCGCTGCACTTTGTAGCTGTTCTTCTTGGTTTTGTGATGTTGGTGAGTGGCGCTGCGAGTATTCGTAAAAACCCAGCAGGGTGGGCGACATTTCGTCCGATGATTTTTGCGGGTGTTATTTATGCACTTTGCCTACTAGGCCGCCGCCTTGTGATTACCGAAGATTTGGTGATTTTGCAGCTGTTTCAGGTGTTCTTGGTGCATTACGCGGTTTCAACTGTATTGCTAACTCTCTATGGGGGCATAAAGGGGCAATTTAAGGCAGAAGGTGGCGTATTCCGACTAACGCCTCGCCTTGGTAAGGCCGCAAGCCTGATGGCCCTTTCTAGCATCACAGGGACGATGCTTTTAAACTATACCGTTGTGGTGGCCCCAAACCCGGGCTACGGCCCTGCTATATTCCTGCTTAGCCCTATCTGGCTGATGGTCTATCACAAGCTACGTGGCATCGACGATAGCGCCAGCCCTTATGCCGCAGCCATTGTTGTGCTCGGCGCAGTGCTCGTATTATTTGCCGCAGCTTAGACTGTTACACACCCATTAAAAAACCCCGCTGAGATAACTCAAGCGGGGTTTTTATTTAAGCGGTTAGCTTACTTCTTTTTCACATCGCTCCAGATGCTCTTCATAAGCATGTAGCTTAGGATTGTGAAGATAAGAAGGTAAAGCAGAACGTATACGCCTAGTGTCTTGCGTTTTACAAGAATAGGCTCACCAGTCCACTCGATAAAGGCTGAAACGTCTTTCGCCATTTGGTCAACTGTAGGCTCAACTTTGCTGCCTTCTGGGTACTCAACTTGGCCGTCCATTGTAAGTGGCTTCGGCATCGCAATTACGTGCCCAGGGAAGTATTTGTTGTAGTGCTTACCTGCTGGTACGCTTACGCCTTCAGGGGCTTCTTCGTAGCCAACAAGCAAAGCATGCAGGTAGTCAGCACCGTGTGGGCGCGCCATGTTCATCAGGCTAAGATCAGGAATCTCAGTACCGTATGACATCAGTGCAGCTTCGGTCGTTAGAGCTGAGATAAGTTTGTCGTCCAAACCTAGGCCCATTTCGTCAGCCAATGAAGCCACTTGCTCTTCCGAGAAGCCAAGCTTCATAAGGTCACGGTGCTTAATGTATTTAAAGCTGTGGCAAGCCATACATACTTGAGTTGCTACCTTGTACCCACGGAAGATTTGCTCAACGTCCCACTCTGGGTTAAAGCCACGGAAGCTCCATTCCATTTCAGGTGGTACGGCGCCATCGCCCGCAGCGTAAGTTGGGGCAGGTTGTGCCGCAACGATGCCAGCAAATAGTGCGATAAGGAGGAGTGCTTTTTTCATTTTATATATCCTCTTTCTTACAAGCTTGTTGGTACTGGTTTAGTTTTCTCAAAGCGGCTCACAACTGGGAGCAGCAAGAAGAATGCGAAGTATAGAACAGTCGCAACGCGGCCAATCAGAACGTACATACCTTCTGGTGGGTTAGCGCCAACCCAGCCTAGTACGAAGCAGTTGATCAGGAAGATCCAGAACATTTGCTTGTAAATAGGGCGGAATGTTGCCGCACGCACTTTGCTACGGTCTAGCCATGGTAGTGCGAACAAGATCAGAATCGCCGCAACCATTGCAACTACGCCAATCAGCTTTGATGGAATAGCACGCAAGATGGCGTAGAACGGTAGGAAGTACCATTCAGGCACGATGTGTGAAGGCGTTACCATTGGGTTTGCCGGGATGTAGTTATCGGTGTGGCCCAAAATGTTTGGTGCGTAGAATACCATCCCTAGGAAGAAGATGAAGTACACACCAAGACCAAAGGTGTCTTTGATGGTGTAGTACGGGTGGAATGGAATCCAGTCAGTTTCTTTTTTTAGGTCAATACCTTTAGGGTTATTAGAGCCTTTGTGGTGTAGCGCCCATAGGTGCAAGAACACAACGCCCACAATCACGAATGGCATCAAGAAGTGCAGCGCAAAGAAGCGGTTTAGGGTAGGGTCGCCTACGCTGTAACCACCCCATAGCCAAACAACAACATTGTCGCCAACCAGTGGGATAACTGAAAGAAGGTTTGTAATAACGGTTGCGCCCCAGTAGCTCATTTGGCCCCAAGGAAGTACGTAACCCATAAATGCGGTCAGAATCATCAAGAACAAGATAACAACGCCCAAGCCCCATAGAACTTCGCGCGGTTGTTTGTATGAACCGAAGTACAAACCACGGAAAATGTGAATGTAAACTACAATAAAGAAGAAGTGTGCACCTACCATGTGGACGTAGCGTAGCAACCAACCCCACTCAACATCACGCATGATGTGCTGGATAGAATCAAAAGCAGTTGCGGCATCTGGCTTGTAGTGCATCGCAAGAAACAGACCGGTCAGAATCTGAGTGACCAAGCAAATAAGCGCAAGTGAACCAAAGTTCCACCAGTAGTTTAGGTTTTTAGGTGCTGGGTATTCAGTCGTTGAATGTTTAATAACGCTGAAAATTGGAAGTCTGTCATCAAACCAATTGATAAAGTTTTTCATTTCTTTTCTGACCGTATTGGTTGCTCTTTATAATAAATTACTTTTTTGTAATTTGGTTATTTTTGAGGTTTTACAAATTTTGCCATCAAAATAGCGTCACTGTAGAGGCCATTCCCCAGTCTTAAACATTTTTTAAGACGGCCTTCTTCTTCAAACCCCAAGTCTTGGTAAAGTTTTACCGCTTTAGGGTTGGCATCAAACACGCGGAGGCAAATTTTTTCAACTCGCGGGTGTTCTTCAGCCCATTTAAACAAAGCGTTTAGCAGTGCTGTGCCAATACCTTTACCGCGGAAGCCTTCGGTAATTCCCATACCAAATTCCCCCCAGTGGTTGCAGCGCAGCTCGTTTGATGTTTGGAAAAACAGCATGCCTGCAATGACACCTGAAATATCCGCAACAGCAATAAAGTTGCTGTTTGAGCTGAGGCAATGTTCAATCCATAAACCTTCTTGCTCAACATCAAAGCTATATTCTTCTGGGAGCAGGGCATCGTAAATGCCAGGCCGCAGAATGCTTTGCTTTAGCGCTAAAATGGCAGCAGCATCTTCGGGCTGTGCCTGCCGAAGGGTCACGCTATCTCCCTCGGGCAAATTAAATGTGGCGAATACCTTAGCCAATCTTAATCGTAGAATCGTCTAGGAATTTATACGGTGGTACTTCCAAGTTTGTTGGTGCAGGACCACGACGGATACGGCCAGAGGCATCAAACTGTGAGCCATGGCACGGGCATAGCCAGCCTTCGTAGTTACCGCCACCCATTGGCACACAACCAAGGTGCGTACATACAGCTACGGCTACGAGGTATTTTTCGTTCTTCACGCGCTCTTCGTCTGTTTGAGGGTCGCGTAGTTCTGAAACGTCTACAGCTTTCATGTCAGTGATTTCAGCAGGGGTACGGTATTTGATGAATACCGGCTTACCACGCCATACAACGGTTTTGCTCATGCCTTCTTCAAGGTCTGAGATGTCTACAGTTGTGGTCGCTTGTGCCTTAACGTTGGCAGCTGGGCTCATTGATTTAATGAAAGGGTAAGCTGCACATGCGGCACCTGCGGCGCCGAAAGTCACTGTAAGGTCGGTCAAAAATTCGCGACGGTTTGAAGTTTTGCTGTCTTGTTTTGCCATTGTTATTCCTGCCTTAGACGGGTTCAGGTTATTGAATTAGCTCAGTCTCTTATCAGACGTTATACATTAAAAGTGCTAATCCGTAAAATTTCATAATCACTATACCCAAGGCGGCTTATTTGTCCACATCAGAAAGCCATTTTAGCCTGAAATACATGCATTTTTATCACTATATTGCGCTATTATGTTAATAAACTATTGTTTTTTGCCGTATTTATCCTTATATAATATTATGTTGCATATTTTCTTGGTGGGGGTGACGACCGCTAAGGCATATCAATGATGGGTACTAAAATTGTCACAACTTGATGGGGTGGAATATTGAAAGACACCACGGAAACACTGTTATCATTGGAAGAACTTACGTCTCTTCCCGCTTCTGTTCCTACTGAACTTTCCGATCGTATTGACGCTATGAGCAATAATTGTTTGTCATTCTGCGTGCGCAAAGCAAGCCGAGTGATGACATCGCATTACGATGAATTGCTTTCAGAAATGGGATTGAAATCAACACAAATTAGCATTTTGGTGACGCTGGCACACACAGGGCCGGTGGGTATGTCATCATTATCTGAGCGGTTAAGCCTTGAGCAGTCAACGCTAAGCCGTAACCTTAAGCCCCTTGAAAAAGGTGGGTACCTAAGTACACGCCAGGCCAAGGAAGGCCGAGGTAAAGAAGCGTTTTTGACGCAACTTGGCCTGCGCATGGTTGAAAAGGCGATGCCACGCTGGGAAAAAGCCCAAAATGCTGCGCTTGAAGCTTTGGCTGATTGCATTTCTGAGAATGACTTCAGGAACATCATGTCTCAGCTAGAGGCTATGCGCGTTAAAACAGCTTAACCACCTGTTTATTTGACCAATTAGTTTTTACTCGACGTCTAAAAACTAGAAGCCCCCCGAGGAATAACCTCAGAGGGCTTCATTTTTTTGCGGCTTTGGCGGGCAGTTTTACTTATCACCAAACTTAATGCCAAGGTCGCCCATCACCACTTTTTGGTGGTTCATCATCACTGATTGGCGGCGCATGTATTGCTTCCAGCTATCGCCACCTTTTTCTGACCCTAGGCCTGAGTTTTTAACACCACCAAAGGCCAGCATAACTTCTGGGCCGCCAGTGTTGTCGTTCACCATGGCGCAGCCACTTTCTGCCACGTTCAAAAAGCCTTGGATTTCTTTAAGGTCATTACTAAAGATACCGTTTGAAAGGCCGTAGTCTACCGCGTTGGTTTTCTCGAGCACTTCTTCAAAAGTGCTGTAAGGCTGCACGTATAGAAGAGGGCCAAAGGTTTCTTCGGCAGGTTGTGGGGCGTCTTTATCCAAAATGGCCATGTATGGGTGCACCCAAGCATCACCTTTTGGCAGTTTGATGTTCGGACGGAATAGTTTTACGCCGTCTTTTTCTAGCGCATCAATATCCTTATTAAAGAGGCCCGCGGCTGTATCGTCTACTAGTGATGATAGGCGGTGGCCGTCTTTCATTACGTCGCCTACAGGCCAGCTGTTGTAAGCTGTTTTAAGGCGGTCAATCACTTCGTCAGCAATGCTTTCATGCACCATAAGGCGGCGCAGGGCTGTACAACGTTGGCCGCTGTTTAGAGTAGCGCTGAAGTACGCAATGCGCAGGGCTTGGTCAATATCAGCTGATGGCGTAAAGACACCCGCAGCGTTACCACCAAGCTCAAGAATAGTGCGCCCGAGGCGTGCGCCGACTGATTTGCTCACGGCCATACCCATTTTGGTGCTACCTGTGGCAGACACAAGCGGGTAGGCGTTGTTGTTTACAAGCGGGATGGCCACATTGTCGTTGTCACCAATCACGTGGCACATAAGGCCTTCGGGCACATCATCATGTTGTTTCATGGCTTTGTGCATAATCTCCATCATGGCAATGGCACATAGTGGGGTTTGCGGCGCTGGCTTCCATACCACGCTGTTACCACAGGCAATCGCTACAAAGGCGTTCCATGCCCAAAGGGCGTAGGGGAAGTTAAAGGCGGTAATCACAAGCACTGGGCCAAGTGGGTGGTATTTGTCGTAAAGCTCAACATTATCGCGGCCGCTGGGGTAGTTTTGGCCACCTAGGTTTGGCCATAGGGTGGCAGCGTAATGGGCGGTATCAATGCAGTTTTGTACTTCTGCTTTGGCTTCCCATAGGGGTTTACCCATTTCGTAGGTCATCAGTAGGGCAAGGTCGTCTTTTGCGGCGGCAATTTCTTTTGCAATGGTATCAAGCAGGCTTGCACGCTTTTTAGCGGGGATAAGTTTCCACTTTTCAAAGGCAGCTTGCGCTTTTTCTGTAATCTCTTGCGATTGCTGTTCTGAGGCCATATTGAACTTAGTAAGCACGGCACCGTCAAGAGGTGATGTACATGTGGTTTCGCTTGCGGCACCTTTACTAAAAGTAAAGCCATCGCTAATAGCAGCGGCGTTTGTGGCAAGGTTAAATGTGTTCAGAACAGTCTCAGACATGGTGAATCCTTTTATTTTTATTAAAGGCAGTAGTATGAGCAAGAGGTTAGCACAAGAGCAAAACCTCTGCCAATACGCACATAGGCAAGCGGTGCATATTTACGAATTACGACTAAAAAAACGGCGAATAAACCGCCACCCACCGCTTATAATTGACCTCTATAGTTGCTTGGGCTAAAATGCGCCCTGAAATGACACGAAGACTGTCATGCATAAAAATTAATTAACTTTTCAGGGAGCTCCCTCATGACTGACAAAATCGCCAGCACCCCTACATTCGTAAAAAATGCTTACAAAAAAATGCACGAACGCCTCGAAATCGTGCGTGGTCGCCTAAACCGTCCGCTAACACTGGCTGAAAAAGTCATCTACGGTCACCTTGACGATCCTAAAAACGCTGAACTTGAAGCTGGTAAAAGCTACATTTCAGTACGCCCTGACCGCGTAGCCCTTCAAGACGCCACAGCGCAAATGGCTATTTTGCAGTTCATGCTTGCTAAGCGCTCAGAAGCTGCCGTGCCAGTAACTGTGCACTGTGACCACCTGATTCGTGCCGAAGTTGGCGCAAGCCAAGACTTGGCGCAAGCGAACGACGAAAACAAAGAAGTTTACGACTTTCTATCATCATCAGCTGAAAAATACGGCTTTGGCTTCTGGAAGCCAGGCTCAGGTATTATTCACCAAGTTGTGCTAGAGCAATACGCGTTCCCTGGCATGATGATGATTGGTACAGACTCGCACACACCAAACGCAGGCGGCCTAGGCAGCTTCGCTTCAGGTGTTGGTGGCGCTGACGCTGTTGACGTTATGGTTGATATGCCATGGGATGTGCTACACCCAACAATCGTTGGTGTGCACCTAAAAGGCGAGCTTAAAGGCTGGGCTGCTCCAAAAGACGTTATCCTTAAACTTCTAGACATCCTAACCGTAGCGGGTGGCACAAACCGTGTTATCGAATACTTCGGCGAAGGCTGTAAATCAATTTCAACAACTGGTAAAGGCACCATCTGTAACATGGGTGCTGAGCTTGGCGCGACAACGTCAATCTTCCCATACGATGACCGTATGGACACTTACCTGAAATCAACCGACCGTGATGACATTCTTGAATTCATCCACGAAAACAGCGAGCTTCTTGCCGCTGACGCTGAAGTTTTGGCAAACCCAGACAAGTACTACGAAAAGGTTATTACCATTGACCTTTCAACACTTGAGCCACACGTGGTTGGCCCACACACGCCTGACCTTGCTGCCCCAGTAAGCAAAATGGAAGAGCACATGAAAGAAGGCGGTTGGCCTACAAACCTAACAAGTGCCCTTATCGGTAGCTGCACCAACTCTTCATACGAAGACATGGGCCGCATCGCTGAAATGGCTGACCAAGCCATTGCTGCTGGCGCTAAGCTTAAAATGCCATTGCTGATTACCCCGGGTTCTGAGCAAGTACGCGCAACAATCCAGCGTGATGGTATTCTTGATAAGCTAGAAAAACTAGGCGCAACTGTTTTGGCAAACGCCTGTGGCCCTTGCATTGGCCAGTGGAAACGCCACGACATTAAAGAAGGCGAGATGAACAGCATTATTAACTCGTTCAACCGTAACTTCCCTAAACGTAACGACGGTAACCCACAAACATGCTCATTCATTGGTAGCCCTGAAACTGTTTTGGCCTACGCCTTCCACGGCCGTTTGGACCTCAACCCGTTCACAACACCAATCGAAACTGATAACGGCACATTTGTGTTTGATTCACCTAAGTCAGTAGCTGAAGTACCAGCTAAAGGCTTTATTGATGATGTGGCTGGCTTCCAAGCGCCGCATGCTGATGGTGGTCGTATTGAAGTTAAAGTTGCTGACGATTCAAACCGTCTGCAGCTACTTTCACCGTTTGATGCATGGAGCGGTAAAGACCTTATCGACCTACCAGTACTGATGAAAGCTAAAGGTAAGTGCACAACTGACCATATTTCACCAGCTGGCCCATGGTTGAAGTTCCGTGGTCACCTAGAAAACATCTCAGACAACATGTTCTCAGGTGCGATTAACGCGTTCACTGGTGAGCCAGGCCGCGGTAAAGACCAACTTGACGGTGAAACAAAGCAATACAACGAAGTTGCGAAAAACTATAAAGCAAACGGCCTAGGCTGGGTTGCTGTAGGTGACGAAAACTACGGTGAAGGCTCAAGCCGTGAGCACGCTGCAATGTGCCCACGCTTCCTTGGTGCCCGCGCTGTGATTACACGTAGCTTTGCCCGTATTCACGAGTCTAACCTTAAAAAGCAAGGTGTGCTTGCACTGACCTTCGTTAACAAAGGCGACTACGACCTGATTGAAGAAGACGATCGTATCAGCCTTGTTGGCCTAGAAGATCTAGTGCCAGGCCAACACGTGAAGGGTGTGATTAAGCACAAAGACGGCAGCACCGTTGAAATTGACCTGAAGCATTCATTGAACGACGACCAAATTGAGTGGTTCAAAGATGGTTCAGCCCTAAACACGCTGCGCAAACACCAGTAGTCTTTGACTAAAGTAAGAAACGCCTCCGCAAGGGGGCGTTTTTTGTGGCGGTTATACTTGCGGCTTTGTGTATAATGGCAGGCAACTAAAGGTAGATTGTTTATGTATAAGTTTTTAGCGCCACTTTTTCTCGGTATTTTTACTGTTATTTCAACGCCGCAAGCTCAGGCGGCTGATAAAGACGTTTATCGTGTAAACTGCCTGCCCGAAGTGGGGGTGATGGAAATTAAGCGTTACTCTACTGGTGGCAAAGGCCAAGTTTCTTATTTTGCAGAACCTGCTGATATGGAGCAAAAGGGCTACCATAACCCCTTATGGCAGCAAGGCCGCCCTGATATGTATCAGCATCAGTGTGTTATTCATGGGCAGCAGGTTCTCGTTAAAATGGATGCTCTCAGCTATACCGAAGAAAAGCATGGCCGCCCGTGTGCATGGGATAAGCAAAGTATATTGCGTATAAATGCCTGGGTTGATGGCGAGCAAGTTATTGATAACCTCCGATTCAACGGTGGTTGTACAAAAAGCAAAGCCTTTTTGGGCGATAGTATTTATGGGATTACGATTTACCCTAGGCCTGAAGCATATAAAGAACATGCCTATCAGGCAGATGTAAATATAAACTTGGATTTAGCAGGTAAGGACTTGTATTTCGGCATCAAATATAATCCACCGTATAAGGAGGGTAATAGCCTCTCAAAGGGAGTACCTCTCTCTAATGCTGATGTTCATGGTGCTGATATAGAAAAAAACTTCCCACCTGACTTGCAAGCCCCATAAGGTGTTCAGGTATAGTGCCTTCATTAAATACAGAAAGGTACTCATATGCCAAATTCAGACTCAAAGGTTAAAAATTCTGGTTTTTTCGCGACTAAATTAGCCCCTCCTCAGAGAGATGCTATTCAAAATAAAATTCGCAAAGGTGAAGGGTTAAGAACATCTATTTACTCTGATACTAGTGGTGTGCCAACAATGGGTGTTGGCATAGCACTGGGCTATGTAGAAAATAATACAGTTGTGCTATACAGCAAAAAAGAAATCAATCAGCGTGTCGCCATGTCTGGTAGCAATCGTAGGCTATTAGATAGTGAATATATAATGCTACAAAAGGCTATCAACCCTGACCTTAAAGAAGGGCAAAATTTAATCGATGAAGTTGATGGAAGGCTTGAGAACCTAAAATTCAGCATTACTAAGCCTCAGGCCGAAACGCAATTTGAAAACATGTTTAAAGAGCAAATGCGCAATCTTGAAAGTTATGCAGATGATGCTCAGGTTGCCTTACAAGATTTGCCATCCCCAATTTTAAGCGTGGTGGCAGACAATTCTTACCGTGGCGGCAAAAGTTTGGTTTTTGGCGAGCGTTCATCGGAGCACCTTCGTAAGCAAAACTATGGGGCTTTTTTGACTGAAATTATGTATTTCAGCAATAAAACAGGTGAAGACGGCATTGATAACCGTAATGTTGGTACAGTTGAAGAAGCTTTGGCGAAGGCCACGCCCTCTCAGCGAGAGAAATGGAAACAGCAGGCTAAGGGTTATCACAATAGTTTGCCGCAAGAAATGCAGCAGGACATTTCAAACATTGATGCTCGGTTTGGGCAAAATTCACGAATTAAAAATAAAGATGCTCTCGGTGTGGGCTCAGAGATTAAGCTGGCGCCACAAGACAGGGAAGGGGCTGCCGAAGGAGGTGTCCAATATGCTCAAAATTCCTCGAACGCGGGCGGAACGGAGCATGTTAAAGCGCATATGCGAGAGGGTTACCCCGTGAAAGCCTACACACGACAAGCTTAAGGTTTAGTTCTGATTAAGCACAAAAAGAACCCCCTGCCGCAATGGCAGGGGGTTCAATCGTTATGGTGTTAGTCGAGGGTGATGTACAGCACAGCCGAAACAACCTGAACGGTCGTTTCCGAAGTCTGAACAAGCTTGCGCGTATGCAGCGCCATGATGTTCAGGTTCGGGTTGGCTTCACGCGCGGTGGCAATAACCGCCGCAAGTTCTTCCTCGGAACGCACAGGCATTGCCCGCATCCCAGGGAACTGCACGCCCACAACAAACTGGCCAACCGTAGCGCCAGCCTCGTGTGCCTTACCGCCGTTCGTCAGGCCAACAACCACAGGGCTGTTGATCATCTGATAACCGGTGAAGGTCAGCATCGGGGCAAACTGCTGCAGATACGCAGGCGAAGCCGGGTTTGCCAGGTTCATGCCCAGAAGGGACTGAACAGGGCTGGTCGGCGCCGCGTTGTTGTCAGCAGCTTCGGTCAGCGAGGCAACCACGCCGTCACGCAGTTCGCTGCCCCAAGCATTGCTCGGCACAACGTAAACCTGCTTCTGGCCATTGTCGCGGATATAGCGAATCCGAAGCGGACGATCCTGATGGGCCGTCTGCACAGCGGTAACCACATCATCCGGCGAACGGATGAGCGTGGTGCCCACTTCGACGATGATGTCGCCACCCTGCAGGCCAGCGGCCGCAGCCACACCCTCGGGGTCAATCGCAGCGATGTACGCACCGCTGACATTCTGACGCAGGTAAAAGCGCGTCACGCCCAAAAGTTCGGCATTCTCGACTTCCGTCACGCTTACACCAACGGTGTTGCGTACGGGGGTTTCGTCTGCCAGAACGCTGTTCAGCGCACGCTGAATGTCGGTCGACGGGACAGCAAAGCCCAGGCCGATATTCAGACCCGTACGGGTCACGATGAACGTGTTCATGCCGGCAACCACATAGCGGCCATTCCGTTCGACCACCAGCGGACCACCGGAGTTACCGGGGTTCACAGCAGCGTCGGTCTGGTGCACGCCATCACGGGTCGGGTAACCCGTATCCTTGCGGTTCGGGTACGACATGATGCCTTCGGTCACGGTGAAACGCAGACCCAGCGGACCACCCAGAGCAATCGTGGCTTCGCCACGCTCGGGGTTACCAGCAAGCAGCGGCAGGGCACGTGCCGAGCGGAACTCGTCACGGTCAAGGCTGATGAAGGCAATGTCCTGGTCGTCGTCGCCAGTGATGAAATCGGCACGCACGCGGCGCACAGAACCATCATAGCTGGTCACCCAGACGAAAACGGCATTGCAGGCAACGTGGCAGTTGGTTGCGATAACCACACGGTCATCTTCCACAGCCACAACATAGCCTGTGCCGGTCCAGTTACGGTAGTTTCCGTCGTTATCCACGGCGCCGCGCGCCTGAATGTGAACGGTCGAGTTAAGGGCCTCTTCGAGGGCGGGACGCATATCGGGGTCGACCTCTGCACGGGCAGGGGTGGCGACGAATGCCGACATAACAACCAGCGCCAAAGCGGCCACAAAGGTTTTGATGTAGGTCATATCACTCTACTTGGTTTGAGGAAAAGGAGTAGATATAGAAAAATAGAAGTGGAGAAAAATTAGAAAAGATAAATGTATACAGAACGTTAAATCTACAGCCGAAAGCCCTTTTGGTCAAAAGAAAAATAGCAAATAGCAGACTTTATTATATAGAGAACCCGTTTTGGCACGGTTGATGCATTTATATCTGCGAGAGAGATTAATTTGTCAGGGAAGGGAGAGAAACCATGGCAGATGTAAGTTTAATGGGTGCAATTAGTAACCGTATGGACCACCTAATTGCCCGCCAAGGTTTGGTAAACAGTAACATTGCAAACGCAAACACACCTGGTTACCTAACCAAAGACACCACATTCGAAAAACTTGTAGCTAAACAGCCTACAAGCCTTCAAGGCATGAAAACCACCCACTCAAAGCACATCCAAGGTGCTGTATCTGGTGCAAACGGTCGTGTATTCGAAGACGACAGCAACATTCGTCATGATGGCAACTCAGTAAAGCTAGACGAAGAAGCCTTGAAACTTAACGAAATTCAATTGAACTACCAAATGGTGACGCAGCTTTACACTAGGCAAAAGCAGCTTCAGCAACTGGTTGTACGTTCAAACTAATAGTCTAATAGGGGAGAATTAGAAAATGGATCTTATGAAATCAATGTCAGTATCAGCTTCAGGCATGCGTGTTCAAGGCATGCGTATGAAGATGATTTCAGAAAACATCGCCAACGCCGACTCTGTAACCAATGCAGATGGCACTGGCCCATACCGTCGTCAGGTTATGTACCTTCAGCCTGACAACAACCGTGCTGATGGCGTGACAAAGGTTAAGCTAAGCGCAATCCGTAACGACTATACAACACCCCTTAAACAAATCTACGATCCAACGCACGAGTTTGCTGATGAGCGTGGCTTTGTTCAAATGCCTAACGTTGATATCACGCTAGAGTCAGCAGATCTGCGGGAAGCCGCCCGTTCGTACGAGGCGAACTTGTCGGCGATTGACAGCACAAAACGCATGATGCAGCGTACCATCAGCATTTTGCAGTAGTTGCACTTTTAAAATAAAGAGGGCTAGAATTAAACTTCAACACTTTTAAGGAGGCTAACCATGGACGTAACTAAAGCTGGTTTTACACTACCTAAAGTCCCGACGCTTGAGTCGAAGGACAAAACCCCTACGCCTGAAAAAGCCTTCGGTGAAGTTCTAGCCCAATCGCTTAACAGCACAGTGGAAGCCCAAAACACCGCTGAAGCTCTATCAACCGCCGTTGCCAACGGTGAAGATGTGCCCATGCACAAAGTGGTAGAAGCCGTCAGCGCCGCTGAAATTAAGCTGCAAACCCTCGTGACCGTGCGTGACCGTGCGGTGCAGGCTTACCAGACCCTAACTCAAATGCCTATCTAAAAAGGCATTCTTGGGCGGCTAAACCACTTTCTTAGTTATGGCTTTCGCTCGTGTACTTTTTTGTACACGTCTCTTATCCATGCCTACAGAAAGCAATTTACCCATCCCAACTCTACCTTTTTAAAACCTCGCCAGCCTTCTCACTGGACATATTTTTCTGTTATTAAGCCCTCGTTTAAGGGGGAGGTACACCTAAATCTAGTAGTTGGGTGCTAAGTGCTTAAATGAGCATGATTCTTCCTGACACAATTTGATATGCAAGTGACTTTGTATGACATTATGAAAAATGGTCGGTTGAGGGTGTTTGCATAAATGTTGTGCATATGTGACAGGGGTTTTGAAATTGCCGTGACCGCAAAAACACACAGCTTCCGTAAAGTGCCGTAGTTACGTCAAAACTTACTGTTCTAATTGAGACTTTTGGCACAGGGCTTGCCCGCTGAAAAATAATTACTGACAGGTAAAAACAAAAAGTCGTTGAAGTGTCATAAATTCTGTCAGTCACTTTTGGGCGGTAGGACGTACCACATGTAGGAATTTTAAAAAAAATTCGTCTCGTAAGTTATTGAAATACGGTTTTTGTATACAGGTTGGCATACCATATATAGTATGCCGACGTAATTGACACCCGAAATCTTGATAGACAGGGGTTGAAAAATCGGGCTATTCTTAATACATCGAAACACACAACATATTGTGCTTTGGCCTTTAAAAACTGTTTAAAAATAACCATATATATACCAGTATCAATAACTTAGCGCTGGTCCAAAATTGGTCAAATTTCATCTAAAAGCAGACATTAAGCGGCAAGAAGCGAAACTTAATTCTTTAATAAGATAAAAAAGGGACGAGACACCATGAAGCAGACCTACCAAATCCGTACCAATCCTGCCCGTGACGAAAAGCTGACAGACTTTGGTAAAGCCACATTGGTAGACCGTTACCTTATGCCGGGCGAAACTTTTCAAGATATGTTCGCACGTGTAGCTTCAGCTTACGCTGACAACCAAGCCCACGCCCAGCGTATTTACGACTACATGTCAAACCTATGGTTCATGCCATCAACACCTGTTCTTTCAAACGGTGGTACCGAGCGTGGCCTACCAATTTCTTGCTTCCTAAACGAAGCTAACGACTCGCTAAGCGGTATTGTTGATATCTGGACTGAAAACGTATGGCTTGCAGCCCGTGGCGGCGGTATCGGTAGCTACTGGGGTAACCTACGTTCAATCGGCGAACAAGTTGGCCGTGTAGGTAAAACAAGCGGTATTATTCCATTCATTAAAGTAATGGACGCCCTAACACTTGCAATTTCTCAAGGTTCACTACGTCGTGGTAGTGCAGCGGTTTACCTACAAATTGAACACCCTGAGATTGAAGAATTTCTTGAGATCCGTCGCCCATCAGGCGGTGATCCAAACCGTAAGGCCCTAAACCTACACCACGGTGTTGTAATTTCTGACAAATTCATGAAAGCCGTTGAAAACGACGAAGAGTGGACATTTGTTAGCCCGCACAACGGTGAAGAAGTACGTACAGTTTCAGCACGTAGCCTATGGGTACGTATCCTAACTGCGCGTATCGAAACTGGTGAGCCATACATGATTTTTGACGATGCTGTGAACAAAGCATTGCCAGAAGCACAAAAACGCCTAGGTCTACGTGTGAAGATGAGCAACCTTTGCTCGGAAATTACACTACCAACAGGTATTGACCACCGCGGCGAAGAGCGTACAGCCGTTTGCTGCCTAAGCTCAGTTAACCTAGAGTACTTTGACGAGTGGCAGAACGACCTATGCTTCATCGAAGACATCATGCGCTTCCTTGATAACGTACTAGACGACTTTATTGCACGCGCCCCTGACAGCATGGCTAAAGCCCGTTACGCTGCCATCCGCGAGCGTAGTGTTGGCCTAGGTGCTATGGGCTTCCACAGCTACCTACAGTCAAAAATGATTCCGTTTGATTCAGTAATGGCTAAAGTGTGGAACAAGAAAATGTTCGAACACATCGACCGCCTAGCGTCAGACGCTTCAGTGAAGCTAGCAAAAGAAAAAGGCCCTTGCCCAGATGCGGCTGAGTGCCTAATCATGGAGCGCTTCTCGAACAAGACTGCGATTGCACCAACAGCGTCAATCTCAATCATCTGTGGTGGCGCAAGCCCAGGTATTGAGCCTCTAGCCGCTAACGCCTTCATCCAGAAGACACTTTCAGGCTCGTTCACTGTACAGAACGAATACCTACGTAAGGTTTTGGAAGAGCGCGGCGAAAACACTGACGACGTTTGGACTTCAATCATCACCAACGGTGGTTCAGTGCAGCACCTAGAGTGCCTAACTGATGAAGAAAAAGAAGTGTTCCGCACAGCGTTTGAAGTTGACCAACGTTACATCATCGAACACGCAGCTGACCGTACACCATTCGTGGACCAGTCACAGTCAGTAAACTTGTTCTTGCCTGCAGACATTAACAAAAAAGATCTGCACATGCTTCACTACACAGCATGGAAAAAAGGCATGAAGAGCCTTTACTACTGCCGCAGCCGCTCAATCCAGCGTGCTGAGAGCGTGGTGCCGCTCCCAAAGAACGGGAAGCCGATGGCGGCGATTGCGACACCTGTCAGTGAAGAAAATAAGTACGATGAGTGCCTAGCTTGCCAATAAATAACGGATGATTTGGGGCATCTTTTCCCTTAGTTTCCTAGCTGTGCTGCTCATGTAGTTAACTACATTCCGCTGCTCGCTTCGTCACAAAGGAAAAACCTGCTCCCAAATCCCCACGTTATTGCCAAGGGATGAGCAAAACTCAAAGGACATCAAAAATGACTATGTTTGAAATTGAATCAGCCGAACACGATAAGCTAGAGCTTTACAAAGACGTTGAAGGTAAGTTCCGTTGGCGCCGCACCGCCCCTAATGGCGAAATTGTAGGTGCCGCGACCGAAGGCTACGTGAATAAGGCTGACTGTATTTCAAACCTAAAGCGACAGTTCATTAAACCTGATAATGACGTTGCTGATTTGACATAAAATTGTTAAAACAAAAATAAGAATCGTTCAATCAAACTATAGGAAAGAGGGTATTATGCCACTAACCGAAGCACGCGCTGGTTTTAAACCATTTGAATATGACTGGGCTTATGAAGCCTGGCTTATGCAACAACGTATTCACTGGCTACCAGAAGAAGTACCAATGGCTGACGACGTACGCGATTGGAACCAAAAACTAACTGACCCAGAGCGTAACCTGCTTACCCAGATTTTCCGTTTCTTTACACAGTCTGACATTGAAGTGAACGACTGCTACATGGAGCAATACTCACGTATCTTCAAACCAACAGAAATTAAAATGATGCTGTCAGCGTTCTCAAACATCGAGACCGTTCACATCGCTGCTTACTCGCACCTGCTAGATACCATCGGTATGCCTGAGAGCGAGTACAAGGCATTCCTTGAATACGAAGAAATGGCTAACAAAGTAGCGTACATGCACAAATTCAACATGGACACCAAGCGCGACACTGCCCGTACAATGGCTGCATTTGGTGCCTTTACTGAAGGTCTTCAGCTGTTCGCAAGTTTCGCGATGTTGATGAACTTCCCTCGCTTTAACAAAATGAAGGGCATGGGTCAGATTGTGGCTTGGTCAGTACGTGACGAATCACTGCACTGCCAGTCAATTATCCGTCTGTTCAACACCTTCGTTAAAGAAAACCCAGAAATCATGGACGACGATTTGGTAAGCGACATTCAGTCAATCTGTGCCAGCATCGTAGAAATGGAAGATAAGTTTATCGACCTAGCGTTCGAAATGGGCGACATCGAAGGCATGAAAGCGCAAGAAGTTAAAGACTACATTCGCTTTATTGCTGACCGCCGCCTAGACCAGCTAAACATGCCAACCCTATACGGCATCGAGAAGCACCCTCTACCTTGGATGAACGAAATCCTAAACGGTGTAGAGCACGCAAACTTCTTCGAAGCCCGCGCGACTGAATACTCAAAAGCCGCAACAACAGGTAACTGGCAAGAAGTTTGGGCCGAAATGGACATCAGCAAATCAGCTGCCAACCTAAACGCTGGTAACTAGTTACCCCAGAATACCCAAGATGCTAAGTTGCTTAACCCAACTTAGTGCCGCACAAGATCAAACCCCTGCTTCGGCAGGGGTTTTCTTTTTAAATATGTTTAAAATAAGGCACTGCCTGCCGAAAGCAGGTAGGACGGCATCCCGTGCCACGGCATAGCTGGGGCAAAGGTTGCCGAGGGGGACTGGGGGCGACCCCAGTTCATTGCTGTAGAACGAAGTTCGGGCAATGAATTTAAAATATCACGGCTTAATGCGCCAAATGTTGGCTTTAATCTGTGCGCTTGAGACAGCCTCAGGCGTAAAGTCTGAGATTTCAGGCGGTTTGCCTTTGCTGTTACGGAAGCCTGTATGTTCATCGGCTACCATTTCGCCAAGGGTACGAATCACCATCGGGCCACATGTAATGGTGCCAGGGTCTGCCATGGCTGTAATATCGCATGACATTTTAAGCGATAGGCCTTCAAGCTCTTCATCAATCATAAACAGTTTACCGTGGCAGAGGCCCATTTTAAGCGAAACGGGGCTCTTGGTCTCAAAGCGTTTTTCCCAGCCATCGCGCCCATCGGGTAGGGCATGGGCTGCAAGCTCTTTAGAAAGGCCTACAACAGCCTCTGCCGCCTCAAGGGCATGGGCAATAACCTCTTGAAAGAGAGGGTCGCTAAAGCGCTGCGAAAGAAGCTCTTTCACGTTTTTATTGCAGGGCAGCGTGTCTAAATCGGTTTGTGGGTCAATGCTTGGTAGAATATCAGCAAGTTCGGCAGGGTTTGTAAGGTCAATATCTTCAGGGGTGCATGCGCCCCAATCCCACACAAGGTGCAGGTGCGTGCGGTCTGCTGTAATGTAAACATCTTGCGAGAGGTAACGTGGTAGTTCGTGGCGGATATCGGCAATCATTTCGCCGATTTGAGCATGGGTTGCCCCTTCAAAAAATGGATGTAGTGTCAGAATGAGGCTTCTACGCGGAAGCGGGTGCTCGGTTGCCGAATTAACTGTGCCAAACGCCATGTAAGGTCCCCCTAATGCATTGTTTTATATATGACCACACACTACTAATATGGTGATTTGGCTCCCAAGTATCAACACTTGTTTTGCCTTTTGCGTAAATGTGTTACATTCAGGCCTCGGGAACAATTATCCTACAACTTGAAATTGAGAGTATCTAACCATGACACCTGAAAGTGTTTTAGAAATTGCCAACCAAGCGATTATGACGCTTTTGTGGGTGACTATGCCCATTATGGCAGTGGCATTGGTTTCTGGTTTGATTATTGCGCTTTTCCAGGCGTTGACCTCAGTTCAGGAGATGACCCTTACGTTTGTTCCTAAGATTATCCTCGTGTTTGTGGTGCTGCTGATGATTATGCCTTGGATGGCTGATAAGATGAATGTATTCACCATTAACTTATTCGACAAGATTGTTGCCGTCGGCGGCAGTTAATAGGGTAGGGGTATCACTTGGGCGACTTTATTACCCAACTCTTTATTTTCCCATTTTTTATGGTTTTTGTGCGCCTTGGCGCGATGATGATGGTGATGCCTGCTGTTTCTGATGGTGCGGTAAGCCCTCGTATTCGCTTACTTGCAGGCCTTTCGATTGCTTTTTTGATGTACCCCGCACTGATTGATAAAATCCCCGATGTGCCTGACAGTACGCCTGTCATGATTGTGATGGTACTGGGTGAAATTCTGATCGGCGTTATGATGGCTATTGGTGCCCGCCTGTTTTTGGCAACTATGGCCCTTGCCGGTGATATGATTAGTTTTATGTCGGGTTTTCAGGCGGCAACGCTATTTGACCCTCGTTTGGGCGGTATGTCGACAGCGCCTGCTACTTTTTTGACGATTATGGCCAGTTTGCTTGTATTTGCCACAGGTTTGCACCTTTGGATGCTACAGGCCGTTTTTGAGAGTTATGACGTATTACCAATCGGCCAAATACCGCCAATGGGCGACGCTTTGGCCTCTATTGTAAATCTTTTGGGGGCAATTTACGTAATTGGCGTGAAACTTGCAGCTCCAGTAGTAACAGTAGGTTTTTTGACCTACATGGGCTTTGGGCTACTAAACAGGCTTGTGCCACAAGTACAGGCGTTCTTTATTGCCCTACCGCTTACCTTGAGCCTTGGTTTGTTCGTGCTTGGGGTTAGCTTAGCAAGTATGGTAACTTTATTTAGTGATGAAGTTTTTAACTATGCTATTTTATTTACACAAACGCAGCCCTAAATAAGACGCCCCACCATAAGAAATAAAGCGGGCGAGTGAGATTTGATACAAGAGGTGCACTATGGCAATTGATAAAATTAATAATACTACTGGCGTAAACAAGACCAGTAAAAATAAAAAGACCGGCCAAACGTCTGCTGCGGATAGCGCAAAGTTTTCGAGCCTGATTGACGCATTAACCCAAGTTGATGCACCTGATGCTGTGGAATCATCAACCGATAAAAAAGGCGGTAAGCCTAGCTACGTGCCACAAGAAGCGGCCGAACGCAGCGCTTGGATGCTTGCAAAACTTGAACAGCTTTACGCTGATATTCTAGCCGGTGAGCCAACAGCCGTTGTTGAAGACCTGCGTGCCGCACTTGCCTCAGAAGTTATTGACCGTGACCAACTGCCAGAACACCTGCGCCGCTTGGTTGACGAAATTGACGTACGCTCAGCTGTTGAACTGGCAAAGCTAGAAGCCGGCAACAAACGTTAATTTTACGCATATTTTAAAAGCCCCACTGTTGTGGGGCTTTTTTGTTTCCGATTCAAAAAAAGAGCTGCGTGTAGTACACTCCTGCTTGAAGTAATTTAGGAGTCAGTCAATGGCTGAAGAACAGGACCAGTCCCAGAAGACGGAAGAGCCCACGGATCAGAAACTCCGTAAGGCGCGTGAGCGTGGGCAGGTTCCAAAGTCGCAGGAAGTGAATAACTTCTTTATGCTGTTGGGTATTGCCCTCATGGTGGGGCTAACTTTGTCGTTCTTGTTACAGCAAATCATGGACTTTACAGGCGCTATTTTAACCGAGGCAGGCACTTTTCGCCTGCAGGGCGACCTTGTGCCTATGCTCTGGAAAACAGCTAAGCTTTTAGCTGTTGCGCTTATTCCAAGTATGTTGCTGTTGATGGCGCTGGGCTATTTTGGCGCCGTGGTACAAATTGGGCCGCTTATTTCGGCTGAAAGTATTAAGCCGACCCTTTCTAAAATTAGCCCGCTGAGTGGCATTAAGCGCATGTTCTCGCTGAAGTCATTCATGGAATTTTTAAAGTCGCTCATCAAAATGATTATTATCGGCGTTGTACTGACCATTATCATCATGCGCCACAAAGATACTTTCGTGGCCCTGCCGCAGATGAGCGTGCCTGCATTTGTTATGTTTAACCAGCAAGTATTCCTCGAGATGGTGCTTGGGGTTTTGGCAGTGGCTGCGTTGATTGCCGTTATGGATTACCTTTACCAGCGCTATGAGTTCATGAAAGAGCAGCGCATGACCAAGCAAGAAATTAAAGACGAAATGAAGGACAGCTTTGGTGACCCGCATATTCGTCAGCGTCAGCGCCAAATCCGTATGGAGCAGGCTCGTATGCGTATGATGGATGAAATTCCTAAGGCAAACGTGGTCGTGACCAACCCAACCCACTATGCAGTGGCATTGCTTTATGCCCAAGGAACACAAGCAGCACCAAAAGTGGTCGCAAAGGGGACAGACCATGTGGCGCTTAAAATCCGTGAAAAAGCCAGTGAATACGGCATCCCGATGGTGGAAGACCCACCACTTGCCCGTGCGCTATACGGCCAAGTTGATTTGGGTGATGAAATTCCGCTAACGCTTTATGAGGCTGTATCACGTGTGATTGCTTACGTGCTTAACCTTAAGAAGATAGGTAAGGGGGCGTTGCCCTATAGCTCAGGCATGACAGAATAAAGCGGCAATCTTTTAGGCGATATTTCCCGCTATCAATGTTTAAGATAAAAGAAAACCCCACCGTCAGGTGGGGTTTTCAGTTTCGTTATGGGTTATTCGGTCAGCCCAAGGGCTTCAGCATCCCGAAGGACGCTATCCATCCGTGCACAGAACGTGACGTACATCATGATCAGCGCTCGGTCGGATTTGACATCCTTGAACTTGATGATGGCCGACTCGCTATAGGCATTCACCATCAGGCGTACCTTGCCATCACGGGTGAGGACGGGCGAGCCCGAATCACCTTGCTTTGAAGGCTTGACGATAAGCGCCAGTTCCTTCTGCTGGGTGATGCTGCCAAGGTTCGGGCTGACGAATATCAGCTCGTCCGTATCACGGAACGACATCCGCCCCTTGGTCATCCGCAGGCCCTTGCGGGTCATGGACGGCACAAAGACGCGGCGGTCGCCGTTCACATCAGGCAGTTCGGGATCGATTTCCAGCGGGGCAAGGCCCAGATCGGGAATATCAATCAGCGCCATATCGGCGACGATGCCAAGGTTGATGATGTTGTTGCTCACATCAATCTTACGACCATCAGCCGTATGAACGATGATTTTGGCAGCGCCCTTCAAAACGTGTTTGCAGGTGCAGATAACATCATCAGCGATGACGAAACCCGTGCCACCAGCTTTCATGTTGTTGCCGAGATCGGTTTCGATGTAGACCACGCTTTTGATGGCTTTGGCCAGCGCCGGACGAAAGAGCCGCAGGCTCAGTCGAGACAGGAAAGACATAGAATTGCTCCATGGCTAAAAGAAGACGGAAAAAAGGAAGAGAAAATAAATAGACTTTAGACCCTAATCATAATGCGAATATACTGAAATACAACATTTTTCTAATGGAGCGCTATAGGCACTGCCCGCCGAAAGCGGGTAGGACGGAGTCCCGTGGCAAAGTGAAGCCCTGGGCGAAGCTTTGACAAAGGTCACCGACGGTCAAGCCGAAGGCTTGTGGGTGTGCATCAGGCTTTGCCTGTGCATGACCATATTGTTAATAAAACAAACCGCCTGTGGGGAGAACACAGACGGCTGTTTTGTTTTAGAGAGTATTGGGAGAGAAGCGCATGCCTACCCAAAGGGGAGAGAGTAGGCAAGCACGCGCTTTGGTATGGTTGTATTCCTCTCTTAGAATGGCAACCAACGCTGTAGGAAGCGAGCACCATATGGCTGGTTCTGCACTTCATCGACTACGCCTTGGCCGTTGTATGAAATACGGGCTTCGGCAACTTTGTCAGAGCTAATTGTGTTGTTCGCGGCAATATCTTCCGGACGTACAACACCCTGAATGGTTAGGATTTGTTTTTCGTAGTTCACAAGCACCTCACGGCGGCCTTCAACAACAAGGTAACCGTTAGGTAGTTTGGTTGTTACAACAGCAGCAATACGGGCTTGCAAGCGGTCGCTACGGTCGGTTGTGCCTTCACCGGTGAACTCGCTATCGCGGCTTGTATCAAGTACTTGAGTTACTTTTGGTGCAATAGTCTCACCCGCTGCACGGAACAGTGAGCTAATACCTGTTTGGGTATCATTCTCGTGGGTTGTTTCGGTGTTGGCTTCGCTTGCGGCTTCTGCTGCTTCAGATACAACAATGGTCAGAATGTCACCAACTTGTGCGGCACGAGGGTCCTTAAAGAATTGGTTTGAATCTGGCTGCCATAGCGAACCTGCTGCAGGACGCGGGCGAATGTACATGTTGTTCATTTGTGAAATCTGCTGCGTACCTGGCATTTGCATTTGCTGGCTTACAGAAGGGGCCATAGGCTCAAGCGCCGGGCGGCCGTAACCTTCACAACCAGTTAGCAACAAGGCAGCTGCACTGAATGTAAGTAGTGTTTTAGTAAGTTTCATTTTTCTCTCTCCCTTAGTATTAAGCGTTATTGGGTTACGGTAACTTTACCGTCACCATCAACGCTGGCTGTAATCACTTTGTTAGAAGCTTTGTTCAGCACTTTAATTTCTTGGCCTTTGTGGCCGTCTTCCATGGCTTCGCCTTGGGCTTGCAGCTGGATGCCTGGTAGCTTGAACTCAATCAGTACCGTTTGGCCGCGGCGCATCTCAGGTGGGGTGCGCACTTGGTCGGCACGTACTGGGTAGCCTGCACGCATGTTGCGCAAAAGTTCTAGGCCCAGTAGGTCGGCGGTTGTAAGCACTGCACCACGTGGTAGGTGGCTAAGTTCCATGGTTTTAACGCTTAGGTCTTGTGGGCCAAGAATCTCGCCCATTTCCATTGCGCGGTTAATCACTGGAACTTCAACTGTGTTGGTGGCCAGCGCCGGGGTGGCGGTTGCGCATGCGAACATAACGCTCCCGACCCCGATACCTTTTTTAACGATATTGCAAATCATGACTAATCTCCCTTCAGTCTATTGCGTGTTTATTATCGGATCTGGTTCACAGCAGACATCATTTCGTCAGCTGTTGAGATCACGCGTGAGTTAAGTTCGTAAGCACGTTGGGCTGTAATCAGGCGAGTAATCTCCTGAACTGGGTCAACGTTTGAACGCTCAATGAAGCCTTGTAGTAGGGTACCTGCACCGTCTTCGCCAGGTTCGCCAATAACAGGTGCGCCTGATACTTCAGTTTCACGAAGAAGGTTTTCACCAAGGGTCTCAAGACCGGCCTCGTTCTGGAACATCACAAGTTCAATTTCACCGAAATCAACAGCTTGCTGGTTCACTAGGCCTGATACCTGACCACGTGGGGTAATGGTAATGTTTACGGCATCTTCAGGAATGTTAATGGCAGGCTGTAGTAGGTAGCCGTCCTTGTTAACAATGTCGCCGTTCTGGTTTACACGGAAGTTACCATCACGTGTGTAGGCACGGTCGCCGTTTGGTAGTTGAATTTCAAAGAAACCACGACCCTGAATCGCCATGCTGAATGTATCGCCAGTTTCTTCAACAGGACCCTGTGTTTGAACACGGTATGTTGAACCTAGGCGCACACCCATACCAATCTGAGAACCAGTTGGTGCTAGCGTACCTTGGGCTGATGTTGTGGCACCAACGGCCACTTGGTTTGAGTACATTAGGTCGGTAAACGATGCTTCTGATCGTTTGAACGACGTGGTCGAAATGTTGGCAATGTTGTTAGACAACACATCCACATTTTTCTGCTGGGCTGCCATACCTGTGGCAGCAACGCGTAGTGCATTAATCATTGTTTATCTCTCCCGTTATATTTATTGGCTACTGCTTGGTAATTCGCGAATAGCACGTGATTGCAAGTCTTCCATACGTGACACCAAATTGGCTGCGCCTTGGTAAGCTTGCGAAACTTCAGTCATTCGGACGGTCTCAAGAACCGGGTCCACGTTAGAACTTTCAATGGCGCCACTAATCACTTGCACATTCTGTGCCATTTGTGGTGCGGGGCCGTCATATTGAAACTGGTTGCCGCCTACACGGGTTAGTGTGGCAAGCTCGTCGAACTGAAAAACACCAAGTCGCGCAATGGCCTGACCGTCCGATGTAATCGTACCGTCGGGTGTAATTTCAAATCGTGTGTTAGGGGGTACGGCAATCTCGTTGCCAGTGTCATCTAGAACAGGTTGGCCTTCCCAGTTTGTAAGGGTGCCATCTGGTGACATTGTAAAGTGACCATCACGTGTGTAGTTCGGCACACCGTTTAGGCCGCCTACAGCAAAAAAGCCGTCGCCCATGATGGCTGCATCAAATGGGTTGCCTGTGGCATTAATAGGGCCTTGTGAAAATGTTGTTTTGAAGCCGCGATCTTTAACAAAGTTACCAGCAGGGCGGCTGTCACGCCCACCTACGATGGTTTCAAAGTCAACACCTTGGCGTTTAAAGCCTGGGGTGTTCGCGTTGGCAACGTTCACCGCTACAGAGTCCATCTTTTTGCGCTGGCCCTGCATACGTGACGTCATAATGTAAATACTTGATAAACCGCTCATGGTTTCAATCCTCTCTCCCAAAAGGTTGTTCACGGTTAGTGTTGCATGTACCGTGCCAACTTTTGTTTGAAGGACACATCTTTTTTATAAGACAATTCTAAATACTATGGTGAGTAAGGGTTTTGGAGCGGGTGGCTTTAACGTGCGCCTGACAAGATTTTATATAAAAAGCCTAAGCAGGGTGGTGATTGGCCTGATGATGCAACCGATTTAGTTGTGATTAAAATACCAAATATGTGGCATGTATGCCCCAGTGGGGGCGCAAGTCTTTTAAAAGCGTGGGAATTGTCTTGCAAACGGTTTTGAAAAACCCGACAATTTAAAGGTCTGTATACATAAAAAGGGCAGGGCTAACCTGTTTGAATACAGCCAGTTATTAACGTTTTACGAGGAAAATTAATGTCACAAGCTCCCGGTATTTTGCACGACATTCGTACGATTCGCGATATTGAATCTTCACTAGAAGAGGCTGAATCGTTTATTAAACGCGTCAAAACCAATAAGGTTCGCCTTACCCTAAACGACGGGGCTTACACTGTTTCTCGTGAAGAAATGTCAAAAATCGCTGACCTTATCACAACGCTTGAGCGTTCAGGTAAAGCGCTTGAGACTGCCGTTAAATACCTACGCGACTTGATGGCCTACGACGAAGTGACGCAAATGTTCTCACGTCGTTACATTTTCCACCTTGTCGAAAAAGAGCTTTACCGTGCCAAACGCTACGACACACACTTTGCTGTGATTGCGTTTGAGCTGGATACCTTTAAAACTGATCAACCTATCGGCTATGCTGACCACAACCTTCTTGTGGGCGAGGCTGCGCGCGTTGTACGTAAATACATCCGCGATAGTGACTCACCAGGCCGTACGTCAGACCACACCTTTATGGTGCTGCTGCCTGAAACTGAGGCTAAGGGCGCTTTGCAACTTGCTGAGCGTATCCGCAAAGAGGTTGATAAATCATACGAAACTTCAGTTGGCCAAGTACACATGACCATGAGTGGCGGCATTATTGAAAGCCGTGACCCTGCTGTTGAGGATATGGCTGGCCTACTTTACGTTATGGACCAAAAACTTTCAGAAGCCCGTGCAAAAGGGCCAAACTGCATCGTTAAATAGCCATACGAAGGTTCGTTTAAGAATAACAATAAAAATTTGTGCAACCTTCCATAAACAACATGTGTGTTTCGGGGGTTGAAACCACTGGGGTAACTTGGGCTTTGAAAATCCCTGATATTAAAAAAAATCCGATTTTGGTGATATCGTCTGATAAGACGACGTTCGAGGCTATTGTCTCGTACTTCACCAAGCATGAGGGTGTGCCCAAGAAAAATATCATCCATGTGGCGGATACAAAGCAAGCTATCCATAAAAACCTAAAAGACGATAGCGCTTATAACCTTATTTTTATTGATATTGACCTTAAAAGCATCCAGTGCGATGAGGTTTACCAACAAGTGGTTGCCCAAGGTAATGGCCCAACCGTTATTATTAACGAGGTTGGCCACAAGCTTGAAATGCGCCTGCGTGACCTTGAAGCCCCATACTTTATTAGCCGTAACATCCTTGACGATAAAACCCTTGTGGGTGTTTTTGTGGGGGCTTATCAGCACTTTGGTTTGCAAACAGCGCTGCGCCAGTCAGAGTCTCGCTTACGCAAAATGTCAGACGTGCAGTCAGACGCTATCTTTTTTGTAACGCCTGAAACCACAGGCAAACCCCCTAAGCTTGACCTTGATAAAAGTAAGCTAACCTACGCTAACCCTGCTGCTCTAAGCCACTTTTTTGGCGGTAAAAAGCTACCTGCTATTGCGGGTAAGGGGCTTGGTAAGGTGCTTGCTATTGGTGATGGTAACAAGATTAAAACCCTTATTGAGTCTTGCCTAAAAGACGGCCAGCCACACGCAGGCGAGATTGAGATTTTTAGCGGTAAAGGGCCAAACCAAGCCGCAAAATGGCTGAAATACCAAGTGCTGCCCTCAGGTGAAGACGTTGCGTTGAACTTTGAAGATATTACAGCACGCCTAAAGGCAGAAGAAACCATCCGCCATTCAGAACAACGCTTTAAAGACCTTGCTGATAGCTTCTCGGATTGGATTTGGGAAGTAAACACCGACATGGTTGTGACTTACGTTTCGCAAGGGCGTAGCCGCAGTGGCCTAAGTGTGCAGGCTGGTGCAGGTTTTACGGCATGTTTCCTGCCTGAAGACCGTCAAAAAGTTAAAGAAGACTTTAAAACCCTATTTGCCCGCCACGAACCATTTAATGACTTTGAATACTGGGGTCTAGACCAGCAAGGCATGCGTGTGTGTTGGTCAGTTTCAGGTGTGCCAATGTTTGATGATGAAAAACAGTTTATTGGCTACCGTGGTGTTGCAAAGGACATTTCATCTGAAAAAGCCAGCCAAGATCAGCTGTACTACATGGCGAATAACGACATGCTAACCGGCCTTTATAACCGTGGCCGTTTTTACGATGAGCTTGCTCGTGCCGTGCGTGATGTGCGTCGCCACAAGAGTAAGGGCGCCGTTATGCTGATTGACCTTGACCGCTTTAAATACGTAAACGATACCTTTGGCCACGATGCAGGCGATAACATGCTTGTGCACGTGGCGCATGTTCTGCGTGAAAGTATTAGCGCCGACCACGTAATTTCACGCCTAGGCGGTGATGAATTTGCGATTATTTTCACGAATGTTGCCGAAAGTGACGTAACTGACGCCGCTGCTGAACTGCTTGAGCGCATGGGGTCTGCACCGTTTGTGCATGCCGACCACGAAATTGCCCTGACCGCCAGTGTGGGTATTGTGATGTTCCCAACCCAGGGTGTTGCAAGTGGCGAACTTCTTTCTAAGGCTGATATTGCCATGTACCGTGCCAAGGCTGATGGCCGTAACCGTTGGTACATCTTTGACGAGACCCACGTGCGTGACCATGGCATGTCAAAGCGTCTAGAGGTTGTTGACTTTATTATCCGCTGCTTGGAAGAAGACCGTGTGAACTTGTTCTTCCAGCCGATTGTACCGCTGCAAACCAAAGGTGAACGCAAGATTAAGCACTACGAAGTATTGTGCCGTATGCTTGACGATGAAGGCAACATTGTTATGCCTGCGCACTTTATTGAAACGGCAGAAGATTTTGGCCTGATTCACCGTATTGATGAATTTATTTGCCGCAAAGCCCTTAAGTTTATGAAAGCGCAACACGCCGCTGGCCGTGACCTTTCACTAGCGATTAACTTGTCAGGTATTACTTTTGATGATGAAGAAACAATGGCGCGTATTCGTGCACTTGTTCAGCATGCACGCCTGCCTGAAGGCCGCGTGATTTTTGAAATTACTGAAACCGCCGCCCTTAAAGATATTGGCCGTGCACAGCGTGCCATCCGCGAACTTAAAAAGATTGGCTGTAAACTTGCGCTGGATGACTTTGGTGTGGGTTACTCATCATTCAACTACGTGCGCCACTTGGATATTGACTACGTGAAGATTGATGGCTCATTCATTAAACAAATTCACCAAAACGTTGAAGACCAGGTTTTCGTCAAAGCCTTGAACGACGTTGCAAAGGGGATGAACATTCAAACCATTGCCGAAATGGTTGAGGACCAAGACGTTGAAGACCATATCCGTGAAATTGGTATCGATTACGGCCAAGGTTACCATTTCGGACGCCCAGCCCCTGAATTGCTTGACGATTAGCCCCCTAAAAAGGTAGGTTAGTGGCATAGATTTATGCCACTTTTTTTGTGGCCAACACCATAGAAAGCCCCGCTCCATGCCGTACCAGTTAGACCAAACTGAAATGCTAAAAACCCTTAAAACAAGCGAGAAAGAACTCGCCGAGCACTTGGCTGTGCATAAGGGGAATATCGAAATGTTTGCCGAGCAAATTACCGAAGGGGCCTTCCCAGCATTTAGCGTGGTGCGCCAGCACGATGATTTGGTGCATATTGAAGACTGGGTGCAAAACGCCCGTAATAAATTCCAACACCTGATTGTTGTCGGCATGGGTGGCTCGTCACTTGGCGGTATGGTGCTGTCTGGTTTTTCAAGCCCTGCAAAGGGTACCAAGCCAACGCTACACTTTATCAATAACCCTGACCCTGTGGTGATCGACACTTTGTGCCGCGACTTGCCGTTAAAAGATACAGGCATTCTGGCAATTTCAAAATCAGGTGGCACGATCGAAACGTTGCTTGTAACAGGTCTTATTCTTGATGCTTTCCGCGCGCATGACGTTAGCGCCCGTGGCCGTGCTTGGGCTGTGACCGAAAGTAGCATGACGCCGCTTGCCCAGCTTGTTCAAGGCCAAGGCGGGCACCTGTTGCGCCATGATCCTAAAATTGGTGGGCGTTATTCAGTATTTTCAAACGTGGGTCTATTGCCAGGTGTGATTGCCGGCATTGATGGCCGCCAACTGCGTAAAGGTGCCCAGCACGTACTTTCTGAGTTTTGCCACAACCCTTCAAAAAGCCTAGCGACAGTCCATGCGCTTGGGGCAAACCAAGCCCTGCGTGAAGGTTACCGCAGCGAAGTGTTGATGCCCTACGGCCAACAGCTAAGCTTACTTGCCGATTGGTGGGCGCAAATTTGGGCAGAGTCACTTGGTAAAGATAGCCGAGGTACTACGCCGATTAAGGCTGTGGGCTCAACCGACCAACACTCGCAGCTGCAGCTTTACGCTGATGGTCCGAACGATAAGCTTTACACGTTCGTCACCTTTGCTGAAAAACGTGCGCAAACCCGTATTCTTTCAGGCACCATGGCAAGCCTTGCCAGTAAGCCTGAGCTTAATGGCCTAAGCGCTGGCCGTTTGCTACAAGCCCAAGCCCATGCAACAGCAGCTTCGCTTGCTGCTGGTGGCCGCCCTGTACGTATGATTACCCTTGAAGACCGCAGTAACTACAGCTTTGGCGCACTGCTGATGCACATGATGCTGACCACCGTTGTGGCAGGTATTATGTGGCGCGTCGACCCGTTTGACCAACCCGCTGTTGAAGACAGTAAGCGCCGCACAACTGAACTTTTAAAAGCCTAAAGGCCCTAGATTGATGACTCGTAAAGTTTCAAACCACCCAGAAAAACGCCCAGTAATTACCCTGCTGGACGATAATCTTGCCAACCAAATTGCGGCGGGTGAGGTGGTTGAACGTCCAGCCTCAGTCGTTAAAGAGCTGGTTGAAAATGCCATTGATGCAGGTGCCAATAATATTACTGTGATTATTGATGACGCTGGCCAAGAACGTATTCAGGTGCGTGATGATGGCTGCGGTATTGAACGTGAACAGCTAGAGCTTGCACTATCTCGCCATGCGACGTCAAAAATTAAAACTACCGAAGACTTGTTCTCAATCGCGTCACTTGGTTTCCGTGGTGAGGCATTGCCTTCTATTGCCTCGGTTTCGCACTTCAATATTACCAGTCGTATTCCCGAAGCTGACGAAGCTTGGGAAATTAGCACCAACGGCGGTAAAAACGTGACCGTAAAACCTGCCGCACACCCTGTAGGCACAACCGTAACTGTGGACGATTTGTTTTTTAACACCCCCGCACGCCGTAAGTTTTTAAAGTCAGGCCGCACAGAGTCTGAGCATATTAGCGATACTGTCGTGCGTCTTGCTATGGCCCACCCTTATGTTTCGTTTAAGTTGATTATGGATGGTAATGAAACCCTTAACTTTGATGCCGCCCAAGGGGAGCTGCTTGAAGACACCCTGCCACGCCTGACTGACTTTATGGGCCGCGACTTTATTTCAAACGCCATTACCATTGATACCGAGCGTGGCGACCTACGCATTAAAGGTTTTGTGGGGCTGCCGACTTACAATATGTCGACCGCACGGCGCCAATACTTGTTTGTGAACAACCGCCCGGTGAAAGACCGTACGCTACTGGCCGCTTTTAAATATGCATATCACGATTTGCTTGCTCATAACCGTCATCCGGCTGGCGTACTATTCCTTGATATTCCGCATCGTGAGGTTGATGTGAACGTACACCCGGCAAAAGCTGAAGTGCGTTTTAAAAACAGTAATGATGTTTTTGCCCTTGTGCGTGGAGGTGTGCGCCGCTCGCTTGAAGCTCACAGCCAAGACGTAAGTGATACAGGCCGTACCCAGGCACTACGTATGTTCCAAACCAATAACCAGCCGTTGGCAGGCCACCAAATTGAAGCGCAATTTGGCAGCCGCGGTACGCATTCGGGCTCACATTCAGGTATGCCCTTAGGTTCATATTCTGAGTCATCAAGCTACGCAGGGCAGGTGAGTGAGGCTCAGATGCCTCAATACGGCCGCTCTAGCGGTTTTGACTTAGGTTCTCAACCATCGGCCCTTGGTCAAGCTGATTACACTCAGCAGGCCTCACAGGCCTCAACAGAAGCCTATAACGAACACCCCTTGGGCGCAGCTGTGGCACAGCTACATACCACTTACATTGTGGCTCAAACTGAAGACGGTATGATTATGGTCGACCAACACGCCGCCCATGAGCGTTTGGTATACGAGCGCTTGAAAAAACAAATTCACGAAGCACAGGTTGAGCGTCAACCTTTGCTGATTCCTGATGTGGTGGAACTTACAAAATCAGATGCGGCCTTGGTGGCTGACCACGCTGAAGAGCTTGCCGTATTTGGCTTAGAGGTTGAGCAATTTGGCCCTGCTGCCATTGCAGTGCGTGCTACACCCGCACTGCTGGGGCAAATGAACTGCAAAACTTTGCTGAATGACTTGGTTGAAGACCTACACGAACTTAAAAAGGGTGTGACGCTGCAAAGCCAGCTTGAAGAAACCCTATCAACCATGGCCTGCCACGGTAGTATTCGTGCGGGTAAGCGTTTGTCGATTGATGAGATGAACGCCATTTTGCGCCAGATGGAGCAAACCCCAAACTCGGCCCAGTGCAACCACGGCCGCCCTACCTACGTGAAGCTTAGCCGTAATGATATCGAAAAACTCTTCGGTCGACGCTAGTCATTCACTTTTGGGCGATTAAACCCTCTTGTTTGCATATTGCTTCACTCGTGTATTACCCATACACGTCGCTTGCGCCATGCGGCACAAAAGAATTTTCTCATCCCAAAATTAAATAACTATTAGTATAAGCAGACAGCTTTATTGGACAAAAACCGCGATTGACGCTGCACCGTGGGTGTTCTTACCCAGCAGTTTTAGTGGTGTGCCTTTAGCGGCAAAGGGAAGTGCGGCAAGCGGGTAGTCGGCCTCAACTTCAATGGCCCAAATGGTGCCTTTTTTAAGGTGCGGGGCGTGGGCTTCGATGGTTTTGGCTGCAAGGTCGTAGCCATATGGCGGATCCATAAAAATAATATCAACTTCAGCCAATTTCTCTGTGCTGAACTTCAACACATCGGCTTGTACGTAGCTTACTTGATTTTCAACCTGCATGCTTTGGGCGTTTTTAAAGGCAGGCTTGGTATCCATATCTGCAAAGATGGCATTGGCAGCCCCACGTGAAATGGCCTCAAGCCCAAGCGCACCACTGCCGCAGTAAAGGTCGGCAACGGTTTTGCCCTTAAGGCTGGTATGGGTTTCAAGCATGTTGAATAGGGCTTCACGGCTGCGTGAGGCTGTAGGGCGCACGTTTTCACTCTTTGGTGAAATGAGCTTTTTCCCTTTATAAATACCGCCAATAATCTGCATGTTCATTTTGGTGCTCCACAATCCGTATTGTTTATTTGGGCGATTAAATCAGTTTTCTTGGACTTCGTGTATTTGTTTATACACTTTGCCCTGCGAAAACTTATTTTCTCATCCCCAATAATTCAATAGTCTCTTATTTCAAAGTTGCGATGAAGTTATTTACGGTCGCTTGGTCAATTTCTTTCAACGCATTTGTTGTAAGGTCACCCAGTTCAAAGGGGCCATACTGTAGGCGAATAAGGCGGTTTACCTGCAAACCAAAGTGGTTGAATAAGCGACGGATTTCACGGTTTTTACCTTCGGTAATCGTGACCGTTGCCCAGTTGTTGCTGCCGCCACGTGTGGTGCCCAGTAGGTTTACTTTAGCTGGGCGGAAGTGAATACCTTCAATGGTAATGCCTTCGCCAAGTTCTTTAATTTGGGCATCGGTCAAGTCGCCACGGAAGCGCACTTTATAGGTACGTTCTAGGTTGGTTGACGGGTGCATGAGTGTGCCTGCAAGCTCGCCATCTGTTGTCAAAAGCAGTAAGCCTTCTGAGTTCAGGTCTAAGCGGCCTACCAAAATAAGGCGTGGAAGCTTTTTAGGCAGTTTTTCAAAAACAGTAGGGCGGCCTTCAGGGTCAGAGGCTGAGCAAATAATACCCGATGGTTTGTTGTACAAGAAAATGCGTGGCTGATCAGGCTTGTTTTGCAGCGGGTTGCCATCAACCTGAATATCATCAGCTTCGGTAACAGTCACGGCAGGGGTATCAAGTGTTTTACCGTTTAAAACAACACGGCCAGCTTCAATCCAGCGCTCAGCTTCACGGCGTGAACACAGACCAGCATCAGCCATGGCTTTTGCAATGCGGATAGGTTTAGACATTTTCTTTAATCTCCTGCGCGGTTGTGACCAAGCGCTCAAATAGTTTTTGATGGCATGTATTACGGAAAAATTCAGGGTGCCATTGCACGCCAACAATGTAAGGGTGTTCAGTACACTCAATACCTTCAGCTACACCATCAGGGGCACGGGCGGTAATGGCAATGCCACGGCCTGGGTCTTTGACTGACATGTGGTGGCTTGAGTTTACAGCCAATACGGTTTGGTTCACTGTTTTGCTTAGTACGCTGCCAGCTTCAAAATGTACGTCGTGCACAGCTTCGGTAAGTTTAGTGAACTGGAAGTGCTCAATCTCAGACTCTTTGTATGAATCAGGAATATGCTGGTGCAGCGTGCCGCCACGAACCACGTTCAAAAGCTGGGCGCCTGCGCAAATACCTAAAATTGGCTTTTTCGTGCGCAGGGCGCGGCGCATAAGCTCAAGGTCAAAGCGGGCGCGTTGGTCTTGGATATATAGCGTTTCAGTGGTGGGTTCTTCGCCGTAGGTTTCAGGCGGAAGGTCAATCGTGCCGCCAATAAACATAAAGCCATCGACCATATCGATGTAGTGTTCCATAGCGCTAAAGGCGTGGGGCATAATCAGCGGAATACCGCCAGCTTGCTCAACCGCGAGCACGAAGTTGTAGTTAATAATATGGCGTGCAAACGGCGCATGGCAGCCAGACCCTGCCATAAAAATATCGCCCAATAGAGGGTGTGTAGGTGTAATGCCGTCGCCAAAGTAGTCGAGGTTAATGCCGATAATTGGTTTTTTGTCTGCCATGGGTATACTGTGTATATTGTTGGGATATATTATTTAATCTTGTGTTTTTGCCTGATTGCCCCTAACTAAAAGGACGAACACATACTCCGAAACGTTACTATAAGGACAACCCATGGATAGCACAAGCCCTCTTCACAAACAAATGCTCGACCGTGCGCTTGAACTTGCGCATGCTGCCGCCCAGTGTGACGAAGTACCTGTGGGTGCGGTTATCTATGATGAAGACGGCCAAATTTGGGGCGAGGGGTATAACCTTACCATTACCAACGCAGACCCTACTGCCCACGCCGAAATTGTAGCCCTGCGTGAAGCGGGCAAAAAACGCGGCACCCCAAACCTTACGGGGCTGATGCTTGCCGTAAGCCTTGAGCCTTGCGCTATGTGTGCCCAAGCGTTAGCGTGGGCCCGTATTAAAGAAGTACGCTTTGCCGCCACTGACCCTAAAAGTGGGGGCGTATTACAGGGGGCTGCGGTCTATACGCATAAGACTTGCCACCACAAACCATTTGTTGACCACGGGTACTTAGCAGAAGAAAGTAAACTTTTATTGCAAACTTTTTTCAAAGCTAAGCGTTAGTGAAAGTATGAAACAGATTATGCATTACACACCTGACCAACTTGAGATGTTTAAAAACCTTCTAGGTAAGGGCGCTGCCGTCGCAGCCCCAGCTGAAGGTGTATACGGCTATTGCTGCGACCCTTTTAATGAAGCGGGCCTTAATAAGATTATTGAGCTTAAGCAGCGTGCCCCTGAAAAAGGCTTTGTGGTGCTGATTAGCCATATTAACCAACTTAAGATGTTAGCCCCACCACTGACTGACCACCAAAAAGAAATGGTGAAAGAGCATTGGCCCGGCCAAGTAACGCTAGTATTCCCTGTTAAAGAAGACCTACTTGAGCTCTTAACAGGCGGCTTTGATACCATTGCCGTGCGCCTGCCTGCAAAAGACTATATGCAGCAATACCTCGAGGCTTGGGGCAAGCCGCTGGTGTCAACCTCGGCAAATATTTCAGGTAAGCCGCCTATTTTTGAACAATACGATTTGCCTGATGGCATTTTCTCGCTCACGGCACCTCATAAGCTGCAGGGTGGGGTGTCCATTTTGCTGAATGCCGAAACTGGCGAGCAATACCGATAAATTTACCAGAGCCATAAAATCGCTTTTTCAGTCTTTTTGGGGTTGTAACTCCGTATTTGATACACATCTTTATTATTAAGGGATGCAAATAACTATGGGGTTTAACTCTATGTCACCAGATTCAGTACACACATTTAATCAATTACTTGATGCACTTAGCAACGCGATGGCTCGCCATACTGGCAAGGGGTCACGTGGGATGGCGCAAATGCGTGCAGGTGCAAACTACCGCGATAATTATGACTATGCTAAGGCCTCAAAGGCCGTTTCAGAGAAGCAGAACGATAAAGATGTCCAACATATTGAAGATATGTCAGAGCAGGTAGAAGCCTCAAAGCAGCAGGTGCGTGAAGCTGAGGTTATTGCACAAAAGTTTGAAAATGAATATCACCAAGCACTTGCAGCTGCTGATAAGCAAGTTGCCGATCTGTGCGATCAGGTGTTTGCAAACCCACACAGTGCAAAAGAACAATTTAACCGTATTTCAATCAGTGAAAACCCTCGTGAGCTGCTAAATGCTATGGCTGAAGCACAGTACGGTAAAGGTAATCATGATGCTAAGTTGAAACTAGCTAAAGACTTGTATGACCTAGACGCAGACCTTGAAGCTATGGGCGTTGATACACGTGACGGTGGTCAGCGTATTTTTGCTCGCGAGGTGATGAAGCGCCACCCAGAAATGTTTGGTGACCTTGATGGTAAAAAAGGCGTTTTCGGGAATGATGCTAATCGTAAGGCTGCTCTAAGTGCTCTTGCCGCATTTGAGCCTAATTCAGATGAAGCTCTTGATTTAGATGAAAAGCTAGCGCTTGCCACGCATAACGCAGAGATGACAGAAGCCCAATTGGGCCGTATTCGTCAGAATGCAAAAAGCCTTGAAGATCGTGCGGACCTTTCTCGTATGGCGCAAATGGATGCAGGCTTGGAAGCAGCTGCAAATGGCCCACAGGCTGAAGCTGCTGTTGAACTTGAAGACTCTGGCCAGCATGAGTTTGCTTTTGATGAAGCCGAGCAAGAGATCGCCCAAGAGGTTGAAGAGCCAGAGCTTGTTGCCCAAAGCGTAGAGGTTGACGTTGATGACGTGTACGACCTTGGCGAAGAAGAGGATGTTGTGATTCTTGGGGCTGAAACCGATGACGCTGACCCTTCAAACGAACTTGATGATGAGCTAAGTATTAGTGCCTCACCTGAAGACCGTATTGGCGGTGTGGCGGAAGCCGAGCCGAAGCCAAGCCTGATGAGCCAGGTTGCGGGTGGCTTTGCAAGTTTGCGTAGCCGTGCACAGAAATTCGCTAAAGACATGGGCGAAAGTGTAAGCCGCAAATATCAAGAAGTTAAAAACTACAGCTACTCACTACGTGAAGAAGTTGAAGTTGAGCAAGAACGTGTTGAACCAACTATCGATATGAACGATGAGGTTCAAGTACAAACCCAAGACCGTGTGTCTGAAATGTACGAGATGTTCTCGGACCCTGATGTGACAGTTGCGAGCATGCGTGCCCGCCTTGATCATGAAGCCGAAGCTTACAAAACACAAAAAGGCGTAACCTTTGTTGATATTGAAGGCCCTGACGGCACCAAGCAAAGCGTGCCAAAAGAAATGGCCCCACTTTACGATGAAGTGAAGGAAATGGAAGCCTTTGAAAACCGTGAGCCTGTTACTGCTGCCTCTCAGCGTAGCCAGCTGCTTGCTGCTGAGAAAGAATACTACGCTGAAAACAAGCGTGGCAAATTCTCAGAAGTTGAGATTGACGGCGAAAAACACATGGTTCGCCAAGAGACAAAATCACACATGGAAGAGCTAAACGACCGTGTGGCTGAAGAACAAGCTTCAGGTGTACCACAGCCGCTAGAGGTTGACGTATATGACCTAACGCCTAAAGGCCAAGCCGAGAAAGCTGAAAAGCAAGCGCAGGACAAAGCCAAGGCTGAACAAGAAGCTGAAAAACAGAAGCAAATGTACGCCCGCATGGCGCGCCGTCGCCGCCGTCGTGGTCGTGGTGGTGCCGAGCCATCACAATCAGTGCCAAACCCACTGATTACACGCTTCCGTTAATCACCATATAAAGAAAAAGGCCGGGATATGACTCCCGGCCTTTTTTATAGCTTAAGCAGTACTTAGATTTCGATGGCTTTGAACTCAACGTCCAAAACTTCGTAAGTACGGGTGCCGCCTGGGGCACGGAAGATGGCTTCATCGCCTTCTTCTTTACCGATAAGGGCACGGCCAAGTGGTGATGTGATTGAAATCAAGCCACGCTCAAGATTCGCCTCGTCTGGGCCAACAAGGGCGTAAGTTGTTTCTTTATCAGTATCAACATCAACAACCTTAACAGTGGCACCAAACATAACTTTGCTGCCTTTTTGTTTGGTTGGGTCAATAACTTCAGCAAGGCTAAGCTTAGCTTCAAGTTCTTGGATGCGGCCTTCAATGAAGCTTTGCTTTTCCTTAGCTGATGAGTATTCAGCGTTCTCAGAAAGATCACCATGGTCACGGGCCGTGGCGATAGCTTCAATAATAGCTGGGCGCTCAACCGATTTAAGGTTTTCTAGCTCAGCTTCTAGTTTTTTTAACCCACCTAGGGTTAGTGGTGTGCGTTCCATGGGTTTATAACCTACTTCCTATCACAATAAATAATGAGTTGTTTAAGTAAGAACCTTCCCAAAATAGAGGGGTACAAAGGGTCCTGACAAAAAATAAGCGCCCCAAACTTGTAGTAGTTTTGGGACGGTATTATTTAAGACTAGCACAACCAGTCAGTGTTTTCAAGTAAATTTGTGTGTTATGTCTAAAAATCGCAAGAAATAGGGTGTTTTAAGTAGGTGAGGCCCTCAAGGGCAAATATCAGGCCAAAAAAATGCAGAAACGCAACATTTATTTGGCCTCGTAGCGTTGCGTACCATGGGTTTTTGGGGTAGATTGACCGACTATGTTGTAACCTTGCCACAGGGGTATAGGTAACATCATGTTAAAACAGCAGTATTTTATCGCACGCAAACACTTACACATACAAATTATTTGGGCTTCTCTTGAACGGTAAACCTCACAACAACAATTTTGGTCAAGGCGGTAGCGGGCTTATCCCTCGTGAAACTATTGACGAAATTCGCAATCGTGTTTCGATTGCTGAAGTTGTGCGCGGTCATGTTCAGCTCAAGCGCAAAGGGCGTGACCTTTGGGGCTGTTGTCCATTCCATAATGAAAAATCACCTTCTTTCCAAGTGCGTGATGCTGAAGGCTACTACCACTGCTTTGGTTGTGGGGCCCATGGTAATGCGTTTGACTTTGTGCAACAAATCCAAGGCTTAACATTCCCAGATGCTGTTGAATACCTAGCTGGTAAAGCCGGTGTGACCATCCGCCGAGAAAAAGCAAACCCTGTAAAACAAAAGCAGAAGGTTGATGGTTTTGGTGCGCTTGAGCGTGCCACCGTACATTTTGAGCGTGGCCTAAAAGGCGAGGCACTAGACTACCTGTACAACCGTGGTCTGAGTAAAGAAACGATTAATACATTCCGCCTTGGGTATGCCCCTGACGAATGGCGTGAACTTAAAACAGCCCTTACCGCTGAAAGCTACAACGACAAAATTATGCTCGATACAGGCCTTATCCGTACGTCGGACAAAGGCGGCGAACCTTACGACACCTTCCGTGGGCGTGTGATGTTCCCAATTCAGGATATGCAGGGCCGCCCTGTGGCGTTTGGTGGCCGCGTGATGGATGGCAGCGAACCTAAGTACTTAAACTCGTCAGAAACGCCATTTTTTAAGAAGAGTAATATTCTATACGGCTTGTACCATGCGGCACCGCAAATCCGCCGTACCGAGCAAGCAATTATTGTTGAAGGCTACATGGACGTTATTGGCCTATACCAGCACGGCGTACAAACAGCCGTTGCCCCAATGGGGACTGCCATTACCGAAGACCAAGTGGCGCTGCTATGGCGTTACAACGATGCCCCATTTGTTTGCCTTGATGGTGATAGTGCTGGCCGTAAGGCAGCCTCACGTTTAGCACAACGTGTGCTGCGTGTGTTGACCACAGGTAAGGGCCTACGTTTTGCCTGGATGCCTGAAGGCGAAGACCCTGACAGTTTTATTGCCGCCCAAGGAGCTGACGCCTTTAATGAAGTTTTGAAAAACGCCGTAACCCTAGAAGATGTTTTATGGCAGGACCTTACGGATGGTTACGATCTTAAAACAGGTCATGGTCGTGCAGCTGTTGAAAAGGCAATTGCAGATACTGTCAGTCAAATTCAGGACGAACTTGTGCGCAAGCACATGAATGGTGCACTGAGAGACCGAATGTGGCAGACGATCCGTCAGGCGCCACAGGGAAGCCAAAACCAAAAAGCAGGCCAAAAAGGTTTTAATAAAAACTTTAAAAAACCTGCAGGCCCCGTGGGGCCTACAACAGACCGCAATGCGGGTGCTGTTGAACAAGTGTTGTTGGCATTGGTCTTGCACAATACGGCTGTTCTTGAAGGCGTGGGTGAACCCTTTGCACGATTAAACTTTAGTGCAGGGCGCCTCCAGTACTTACAAGAGCAACTACTTAAATTTTTATCCCCTACAGGGGTTGACACTTCGGGGCTTGAGGCCCACCTGAGAATGGCAGGGTTGGAATCCGATGTACTTGACCTAAAAAAACGAACAGGGGTTGAAAAGCTTTTAGCTGATAACAACATTAGCGAGAAGCATGAACTTGAGCGTTTTTGGTTAAGCCTCTACGCAGAGACTGAAGCCAGCCGCAGCAAGAAAAGGGCAACCGCCGCCTTTTTGGAGAGAGGTGGAGAGAATGTCGCAAACGATCTAGACGCTTGGCAGAAATTTAAAGCCGCTAAGCTTAAAGGGATCGATGTGGGCGGGTCCGATTAAATAGAGATTTATACACACTAGCCGAATTATGCCTTGAGGCTAGGAGTGTTGGCTTACTTTCCGCTAAGCATTTAATACGTTGAGTGTTTAGCAGAGTGTAATCCTGGTAAAAAAGTTTAAGGCTTAAACTTAAAAGACAGGAGTAGTAGCTCATGGCTATGATGGACGATGACAAAAAAATGAACGCAGGTGGCACAAACTCAAACGGCGCTATGAAAGCTGGCGGCTACAACGAGGACATGGACACCGATAAGGGTTCATCAAAATCATCATTTGATGCAGCATTGTCATACGGCGAAAGCGATGACGATGAAGACGACAGCGACAACGACCTGTCGGGCATCACTGGCGTACGTAAAAAAGCCTCGAACGACGATGACGATGGCGATTTCGTAAAGAACAGCCCAGACTACTTCGGCGCAGATGACGACGATTCAAAAGGTCGTTCAGTGGCAACTGGCAAATCACGCTCAGTTGAAGCTAAAGACAGCAAAAAGCAAGACTACGGCCGTACTGATGACCCAGTACGTATGTACCTACGTGAAATGGGTAACGTTGAGCTTCTAACACGTGAAGGCGAGATTGCCATCGCTAAGCGTATTGAAGCGGGCAAGCTTGCAATGAACGATGCGTTGTTCACATGCCCATTTACTTACAAGCTTATTTTGTCATTCGCACTACGTGTTGAGCAGGAAGAAAAATTCCTACGTGACATCATTGACCTTCAAACCGCTATGGGCATCCAAGAAGATGTGCCAGAAGAGGACATGGAAGACGAAGATGGCACAACTGAAACAACTGAAGTTTCAGCTGCTTCATCAGACGAGTCAACTGAAGAGAAATCAGCTGACGCTGCTGAAAACACAGACGGCGTAGAAGCTTCAGCTGAAGATGCTGACGAAGACGAAGAAGATGATGAGGAAGACGAAAGCCTATCGCTAGCCGCGATGGAAGAAGCTTTGATGCCTCGCATGACTGAAATCTTCGCTGAGATGGAAGACATCTACGGCAAGCTGATGGAAGTAACTGAAAAGCGTCTTGCAGCTGATGTTTCAGCAAAAGACCTAGCCAAGCTAACCAAAGAGCACGACACTCTTGTAGCAAGCCTAAAAGGCATGATGCCAGAGCTACCATTGTCAAACGCTCGTATCGAAGACCTAGTGGTGAAGATGTACGATACATCACGTCAAATGACACGCCGCGAAGGTGAAATGATGCGCATGGCAATCGAAAGTGGCCTAAGCCGTGAAGACTTCTTGAAAGTTTACCACGCAACAGGCACTGAAGACGGCTGGTTGACAGCGACTTCTAAAAAGCAAGGCGGCGCCTGGAAAGCTTTTGAAGAGAAGTTCGGTGATGACATCCGTGAACGCCAAGAAGAAATCATCGGTTTTGCTGGTGAAGTTGGCCTAACACTGATGGAATTCAAGAAGCTTGTAGCTCAAGTTCGTAAAGGCGAGCGTGAAGCCCGCGTTGCGAAGAAGGAAATGGTTGAAGCTAACCTACGTTTGGTAATCTCGATTGCTAAGAAGTACGTTAACCGTGGCCTACAGTTCCTTGACTTGATTCAAGAAGGTAACATTGGCCTAATGAAGGCGGTAGATAAGTTTGAATACCGTCGTGGTTACAAGTTCTCGACTTACGCTACATGGTGGATTCGTCAGGCGATTACTCGCTCGATTGCTGACCAAGCACGTACGATTCGTATCCCAGTGCACATGATCGAGACCATTAACAAGATGTCGCGTACGCAACGTCAGATGATGGCTGATCTAGGTCGCGAACCTACACCTGAAGAACTAGCAAAAGAACTATCTATGCCAGTTGAGAAGGTACGTAAGGTTCAGAAGATCGCTAAAGAGCCAATCTCGCTTGAAACTCCAGTTGGCGATGAAGACGATTCATCACTAGGTGATTTCATCGAAGACACAAACGCTGTGCTACCAATCGATGCGGCTGTACAGTCAAACCTACGTGACTCAGTGACCCAAATTTTGGCAACACTGACCCCACGTGAAGAGCGTGTTCTTCGTATGCGCTTTGGTTTGGGTATGCCAAGCGACCACACTTTGGAAGAAGTAGGTCAGCAGTTCAACGTAACACGCGAACGTATTCGTCAGATCGAAGCAAAAGCGTTGAAGAAACTGCGTCACCCAAGCCGTGCTCGTATGATGAAATCATACTCTGAGAACTAGTCTCAAGTACGACTAAACTATTGAACCCCAAGGATAAAACCTTGGGGTTCTTTTTTGTTTAAAAAAGTGAAATTAAGGGTTGTATACACGTTTTAACGCTGCTATTCTGCGTTCATTAATTGTTCAACTTTTTCCCTTTTCCCCCTTTGTACTTCCACCCAGTTTTTCTGTGCGTTGTTATGCCTCCCATTACAACAATCGGAATTGATGCAAAGCTGATAATTAATTCAGCCCCGCATCCCTGCTTATCCCACGCTGATACAACTCGGTAACGCTTTTACACTAATGAACGGAACATGATTATGGTCCATTTCATGGTGTTTAAGTCTGTGCTGAACAAAAATTGTTTCAGTTGTGTGCTGTACGTAGCCCAAATAAAGCCCATTCGTGGGCCCCAACCAAGCTACACACAGGTGACATCGTCCACGGTAACAGGTAAGACGCCCCAAACTCGTACGCGACCTGAGTGCTGCAGCTGCCAAAAAGCAGCGGCGGGAGGCATCAGGCAGTTAACTGCGACGTTCCCAACCTTGATGGATGGGGTGAGGCTCAAAAGGGTACCATTGATGCGCTGCAAAGTTATAAGCGGACACTTAGCCTTGTGCTTTGAAGAAACTTATTTCCTAGCGGTTTGTTAATGCCCCTGGCGGTTAACTTAAATTTTAACTTTTCGGGTTTAGTTGCGGCCTCGGCGCTAAACTTATTGGGGGCGGGATGAAAATCCCGCCCTCTCTTATTTAACCCACACTTATTCTCTTTCTAACTGTTTTCCTCTTTCTCTTTTTCCTTTGCTCAAATCATGGAGTTGACTATGTCAATCTCAGTCAAAAGCGTCCTTGAACGGATGCGCACCGAAGGGTATTACCTTCGTGAACAAGAAGAACTTGCGCTGGGCGGTCTGCTTAGCCAAACAGGCGGCGTTCGCGCTATGCTCATCGAAGGTTTGCCCGGTGCGGGTAAGTCGGCGTTGGGTGAATACCTGGCCAAAGCTCTCAACAGCCAGCTGCTGTTCCATCTGTTCCACGCCTGGTCTGACAGCGACGAGCTGTTTACCGGTGTTGACGTGGTTGCTGCGGTTGCGGGTGAGGCTGAAAATGCACGCCTGCCTGGTATCCTGGCACATGTTGCCAAGGCCAGCCGTGACGCTACGCCCGACAAGCCCGTGATCGTCGTCCTCGATGAAATCGACAAGACCCCCGAACGTGTTGAGAACTTGCTTCTCGACGTGCTGCAGACTGGCCGTGTGCCGCTGAAGCCGGGTGTTCACGATACCATCGTGCTCGACAATGTGGTCTTTCTGATTACCTCGAACGGTATGCGCCCTCTGTCGGATGCTCTCAGCCGCCGGCTGCGTCGTCTGTACATGAAGCCGCTGCCCGCTGGCAAGGTGATCGAATTGGTCACTGGTTGGTTGCAGACCAAGGAAGGCTTCGAAAAGCCTGAGCTCAAAGGCGTTGTCAAGGTGGCCTATGCGGTTGCCAATGACGTTGCCAACCGAGAAGGGACCTTCCTTTCGCCGCAGGAGCTTTCGCGCCTCGTCGAAGAACTGGTCAACCTGCGCCTGCAGGACCAGCTGAGCTGCACGCGCAATGTGCGCTATGTGGTTGCCGGCTGGGCTGCCAAGAGTGCTGCCAAGGGTATCGAGCTGACCAAGAACGACCGCACGATGGATGGCCTTTGGGGCCTCCTGAAGCAGACGTTCCCGGTCAAGTAAGAGACCTCAATAACGAATGAAAAGACCCTCACCATTTTGGTGGGGGTCTTTTTTTGTTAGCGCATTGAATTTATTTATAAAAAATACAAGAAAAACCACCAAGTTTTTTGCCAAAAATGCCCGATTAAAACTTGTATACATTCTGCTTTTGGGGCATGATGTGGCCATCATTTTATCTTCGTATTTTTCTTTCTTTTTTACTTTCTATCTCACCTAACACAGGAGAGTGCTATGAGCATTCTTGATTGGTTCGGTTTCGGGAAGGATAAAACCTCTCGTAAACGTAAGAAGCGGAAGCGCTTGCCGCCGCCCCGACTTGCGAAAACCAAGACCGATGAGTACATCACCAAAATGCCCGAAGCGTATAAGCTTTTGGCGCAAAGCTCAAACCAAGGGTTTTTGCCTGTGCTGCGGAATATCCGCGCCCTTGCAGAACAGCCCAACTGGGATGGTCGCCGCTGCGAAGAAGCCCTTTGGCACGTGCAGTTTGGCGGTTATGACGGTAGTCCGTTTGCCGGTAAAGATACCAACGCTGTAGCGCTGGTGTTTTTGGCAGCCGCCTACGAAACCCAGATGTGGCAACGCCCGAAGGTTATCACCGTAAAGGAAATTGACCGTCTGGTAGCCTATTTGGGCCATAACTGGCCGGCCAAAAAGCCTGAGAAGGTTCGCCAGCCGGCGGCCATCACCAAAACGGTTGACCGCGCTTACAAGCAGTCGGCAGCGTTCAAGATTGAGAATACGCGTATCGTCCCGCCAGTTGAACTGGAGGACGTGCCGATTCGCAAGCCTTGGGAGCTGAATGACGAATACAGCCGCTATGGTTGGGTTCGTCATACGTTGATGACGTTCCGTGTGTTCGTCTGGACGGCGCTGCTTATTTCAATCACTTCTGTTGGTGCCGCCATTGGCATCGGCGAATTTGACATCCTCGGCATCTTGCAGGCGGTGTGGGCATTCATCCAAGAATACTGGATGGAAATGCTTATCATTGCTTTGCTGGCCGCGCTTCTGGCGTGGTTGCTCAGGAAGTTCTTCAAGGGACGAATGAAGTCGAAAGACGGAAAACCGTCCGATAAACCCGACAAAGATGGTGTGAAAGATAACCAGAAGGTCGAGTCTGAAGAAGAACCTCAAGAGCCTGAAGAGTCTGGCCCCAATAAGTCTGAAGAAAGTCAGCCCTCTGACCTTGACGCAGACGATGTGGTAAAGCTCGACGAGCAAGATGAGCCTCAAGAAGAGCAGAAGGTTGCGCATGCGCAGCCCACTGACGAAGAGCCCGAAAGCGATGCGAAGCCTGAAAAGGTTGAAGTCGTTGAGGTTGTCGAAGAAGAACCTACTGAGGACGAACCTGAAGCTGCTGCTCCTGAGCCTGAGCCCGAACCTGAATCTGAAACTGCCGTTGTGCAGGAAGAAGAGGACGAAGAGGTGCTCAAGGAAGAAGAGCAAGCTGAAGAGGAAGTCCCCCAGCAGGAGATTGACAAAGAGCTTCGTGAAAAACTGCGTGAACTCCTCAAAGAGCTCGAGCTCGAAGAGGAGGGCAAGAACCAAGCTGGCGCCATTGAAGATGCCATTGAACGTGCTGAAGAAGTGCTGGACGAAGATGACGGAGAGAGTAACTCCGGCAGTATTCGTACTTCCACCTATTCACACGGCGGTGTGCATGCTTCCATCGAGAGTCTCGATGCGCGAGTCGGTAATGTAGAGCCTAAGCTGTCGGGTGAAATTGAGCGTCGCCTCAATGCCATTTTGACGGTGATGGATCTCTGCGGTGAAGAAGCCTCACGGCGTCTCGACGGCGAAAAGCTTGTCAAAGAGATGCAAGTGAAGCGTGGTAACCTTGCGCGCATCCGCCGCAATGAGCTGCAGTCGGGAACGAAACTCCTCATGGTGGACGTTTCCGGTAGTTGTAGTGGTGTGGCGCAGTATGCGCTTGCCGCTGCCGCTTCCATCCTGCGGCGCGACCCACGCTGTGTGCTGATTGTGCACTCGAACGGTATCCCTGAAAATGTATATGGGGCCCTCGAGGGTATGCTGCCTAGCCCGTCTCGCTGTAACAACGGCTATGACGTTCAGGGCTGGTGGACCGAAGTTCTGCGTTCGCTTAATGCAGTTGCTGCCCTTTCGGGTGCAGTAAACTGGGGCGACTGGGACGCTGGTTTCATTATGCAGCAGCTGTGCGAGAGTGACGTTTCTGTTGTGTGGTTTGACCACTATAACAACGGTGGCGTTGCGCCGGCTTGCCCGGACTTGCGCAGCGGTGCTGAAGACTGGTCGAAGCAACCTGTCGTCTGGTACCAAGGTATCCGCGACGCTGAGACCACAGCACTAGCACTTCGCCTTGCTGAAAAACGCATTCGCGATAAGCGATAAACACAATAACGTTAACCCCCTCTGCAATGGCAGAGGGGGTTTTTTGTTTTCTGACTTACACTTAGTCGTTAATATACCTCTAAAGAGGTATATTAAATTAAGCCTTAAAAGTAAGAGAGGTTTTTAAATGCCAACGTTCTCAGCACGACTAGAAGAGTGCGCATCGAGAGTAGGAAGCAAAGTAAAGCTAGCTGAACAAGCTGGTATTTCATTTTCGTAGTTGATGCGCTATCTCAACGGATCATCAAAACCAACAGTGCCGCGCCTTGTTGCACTGGCGGATGCTGCTGCCGTTACCCCGGGGTGGTTGCTAAGTGGTGATGAAATTAAAATCAAAGACTCTAGCCAATTAGTGCTGGGGCGTGATGTGTTTTTAAAGGTGCTGCAATCGGTCGAGAATACACTCCATAATAGTCAGCGCCACATTACGCCATACCGTAAATCAATGTTTATTTTTGCCTTGTCTAAGGCGGCAGAAGACATGCCAGAAGATGAGCTGAGCTATTTGTTATCAGAGCCAGCCGTAAATGAAATGCTGGATTTTCTAAGCGCCTATAATGATCAAGAGCTTGATGAGCTTTATAAGGCTATCGAGGAGATAAGTAACACTGACGATGCGAGCCAAGCCAAGCGTTGGATTGAACTTTTAAGCCGAGGTCATAAAAACATTTATAGTACCCCTGCAGGCGAAGAATACTTTGCCCGCATGCTTGATGTTGAGGGCCAATATGCAGATGAGCTTAAGCAAATCATTAACAAAGCAGAGGCGCTAAACCCCCGTGTTGAAAGCTTTCTTGATTTAGGGTGTGGCAATGGCCGTCATTTAAAATTCTTACGGAAAGAATACCCCAGCTTGCGCCTTTTTGGTGTAGATGCAGCGCAAGAGTCGGTGAATATCTGTTTGCAGCTTGAAGCTAAAAACCAGTTGGAAAAAGGCACAATTACAAAAGCATATATGCGCCAGCTGCCATTTGAGGATCAATACTTTGATTTGATTATGGCGCGTCATAGTTTGATGGCGCTACCGCTCGTGCAAAAACATCAACTAGGCCTTGATGAGGCCTTTGCCGAAGTTTACCGCATTCTCAAGCCTGGCGGGATGGTCCATGGCGTTACACGCCGCGGGGCAGGTATTTCGTATACTTCGGCTTATCAGTCTTTGGATATTATTGATATTCAACACCTAGCGCAGCGCCATGGATTTGATGTTATAGGCCTTAAACTGGGCGATTTAAACGTTGACCTACATACAGAGCCTGCCGATAAAATGCATACGACCGTGAGCCAGTATGTAACGTTCCAGTTTATTAAACCTTTAAAACGCTAGCGTGAGCAAATCGCTGACGTGTAGGGCTGTTCAGCATGCTTTTTAAAATAGTTTTGCCAAGCAAGCTTTGTTTGTTGCGCCGCTTCGGCTAGGGCCTGATTCATTTCAGTATGTGGGTTATGGTGCATAAACTCACCAAACAGCGCCTCGCAATCCGCAGCATATTTTTTGGTATCAATAATATGGCAATGCCACACTTTATCAGCTAGTTCTGTCGGTACAGTACCCGTATCGTTTAAACACAATTGCAAAAACTGGCGGTACTGGGTTTCTGCTTTAGTAAGAGTTTCGGCATTAAGGCCTGATTCACGCTTGAGGCGTGCCATAACACTTGTAAGGTCGAGTGATTGAATCTGTTTTGAAAGTTCCGACATTTGAGCACCCTCATTTTATTATGGTTACCCATAAGGTGTGGCTGTGTGCGGGCGCTAAAACTATTCCCAAGGTGGGGTAGTTCAGAAGAGTTAAGCCAATAGGGGTAACTCAATAGAGGTAACAAAAAAGGCAGCCTTGCGGCTGCCTTTTTATCCAGTGTTCGCTGGCTTAAGTAAACTTAAGCAGCGTTAGCTTTCTTCCCCACCATCTCTGGGAACCAAAGGCCAATCTCAAACTGAGCTTCATCAACTTCGCCTGAAGCGTGAATTAGGTTTGTTACTGGGCGCTTCTCTTCGTTAGCAGCGCTTGGTGAATCACAGCTAAAGCGGCCGCGGATTGAACCTGGCTCAGCTTTGTTAGGTAGTGTGTGACCTACTAGGCGACGTACGTTCTTCACAGCTTCGTTGCCTTCAACAACCATAGCTACGATTGGGCCTGAAGCCATAAAGTCAACTAGCCAACCTTTAATGATTTTACCAACTTCAACAGCGTTGTCTGTGCCGAACTCAGCTTTAACGTCTTTGCCTGATGCTTCGTAGTCTTCAAGTGTTTTGCCACCTACGATGCCCAACCACTTGTCGTCGCTTGGGTAGTGTTCAGCCAATGTTTTCTTGTCGGCTGTTAGCATTTTGATTGCAGTGATTGTTAGGCCTGCCTCTTCAAGAGTTGTAATAATACGGCCTGATAGCTTGCGCTCTACTGCGTCTGGCTTTAGAAGAACTAGAGTTTGTTGGGTCATTTTAATAATCCTTTTCACGTTTAAGACGTGGGTTACACGTTTATGTTGGCTCATATGTAGCGTAACTGTTGCTAAATTGCAAGTGGTAGCACATCGAAAAAGCTAATAAATACCTGATTTTGGCAACTTTAGGGTATGATATTCTTTGATTTCCCGCATCTGCGGTATTTTACAATAAACAGTTTTTAACTTGAGGTTTTACCAATGAACCGTGCATTGCGCCGCCAACAAAAGAAAATGCAAGCCAAACAAACAAAGTCAGCCCTTCATGGCGGCACAGTGATGGAGCGTTTGAATGCAGGTGCAGCCTTGCATAAACAGCGCAAATACGCCGAAGCTGTTAAATACTACGACTCTGTTTTAGCCGAGCAGCCTGAAAATACAGATGCAATGTTCTTAAAAGGGGCCAGTTTTGTTGCCTCAAATCATTACGACAAAGCCATTGAAATTCTAAAGCACTGCCTAAACCTTAAAGAAGACATTGCCCCCGCGCACCACAACATTGGCCTTGCATATAAAGAAAAGAACATGCTTCCACAAGCCATTGAGCATTTGGAGCGTGCAGCTGAACTTGACCCATCAAACAGCCTGACCAAGTTCCACCTTGAAACGGCAAAAGCAGGCAACACTGATAAATCATCAACCGAGTACGTTAAAAACCTTTACGACCGTGCCGCAGGTGTTTTTGAAGACAACCTTCTTGGCCATCTTGACTACAAAGGCCCTGAGGTTATGTGGAAGCTATTGCAACAACACTGCCCGGATCAGCGTTTTGAGAATGTGATTGATCTTGGTTGTGGCACTGGCCTTATGGGTGTGAAAATTCGCGATATTTGCGGCACGCTAAAAGGGATGGACCTTTCAGACTCAATGGTTGAAGAGGCAAAGAAAAAGAAAGTCTACGATGAGCTACACGTGGCCTCTTTGACTGACTACCTTGAGAATGATGGCAATACCTACGACATGATTACCTGTGTCGATGTATTTATTTACATTAAAGACCTTGAGGCAGCCTTTGAGGAAATTTCAAAACACCTTAAAACAGGCGCTATCTTTGCGTATTCGCTCGAAAAGCTAGATGATAAGCACGATGATGACATTTGGGTGGACCCTAAAACACACCGTCATAAGCATAAACAATCGTATGTACGCATGCTGGCCGATAAATACGGCCTAGAAGAAATTGTGATGCACGAAGAGGCCCTGCGCCTAGAGCATGGCAAGCCCGTGCCATCATCATGTGTGATTGTTCGTAAGAAATAAGCTTAAAAGTATAAAGCTTAAGAAGTCGGCATTTCGGCCTCAGGTTCGCCTTTGATAAAGGCGGCCGTAATCGGGCATAATTCACCCGTGACATAATTTGGCAAGTAGCGGCGTTGGAACGCCATCAGAATCTCTTTATCATCCCCACGATACCCCTTTGCACGAATAGCCTCTATAGGCTCAAGGTCGCTTGGCACCCAAGGAGCCGCAAGGCCTTTACGTTCAAGGCGTGCCCAATCGAAGTGACGACCAGGGTCATCTTTGCGGTGAGGGGCAATATCACTATGACCCAGCACATTTTCAGGTGGGATGCGATGTCGGTGTAGCAAATCAGTTAAAAGAGCTTCTAAAGCCTCGTATTGGGCTTCTAGGTAGGGCTCGTTTGAGGCTTCGCCCTGATATGAGATCTCAATGCCAATTGAATGTTTGTTCAGGCTTTCAAGGTCGCCCCATTGGCTTTTGCCTGCATGCCAAGCCACATCATCATCTTTAACAAGTTGGATGGTTTCAGCATCATAGGTAATCATGTAGTGGCAGCTCACCTCTGCTTGGGTATCACACAAGCGTTGCAGGGCCGAGGCATCATCATCCATCCACGTGCCATGCACAATCACATACCGAATCGTCTCGGTACGTGGGGCAAAATTAGGCGAGGGATGCCACTTCATATATTATTTGCGATCCTTCGTAATAAGCTCAGGCAGTGGCGGAACCACTGAAAGTTCACGGCTGTTTACGTAAGCGCGGTCACGCTCAAACGAAATACCAATGTTACTTGGGCTGCGGCCATTACTCATTACACGGGTGATTTCACGGCTGTTTTTCAGCGTACGCTCATCAAGTAGGTTGATGGCGCTCAAAAAGTGAATCACAGGCTCAAGGTCGTTGGTGTTAATCGAAATTTTACCATCAAGGTAGCGTTTTTCGTTTAGACCAAACCCACCACGGAGTGAAACCCAGTTTTCACGGTTTTCAACCTGTAGGCTTTCAATCATGAGGCTTGGGGCGTCATCGCTTTCAAGCTTTTTGGCAATGCGCTTACGGGCTTCCATGCGGTCACTCTTGTTATCAGCAATAAGCGGTAGCATTTCTGGGCCGTACTGGCTAAAGAAGTCGTTTTCAAAGCCAACACCAGCAACAAGACGGTTCAGCACAAAAGGCTCGCCCATCAGTGGTTTGCCGGCACGGATGTCTTTTAATGAAATACGCCATGAAACAGGTGTACGAATACCGGGTGTTTCACGCACAATGTAGCCAGAGCTTGCACGTAGCGCTGCTTCAGACTCGTTCTCTTCATCCCAAAGGGTAATGTTGTTAAAGTTAAAGGCATATTCTGTGGTGTCATCAGGGCGCCAGAAACTTGAGAAGCGGCCACCTTCAATCACAGCACGGAACTTGCGCAGTACTTCGCCATTATCGCGAATTGTAATAAACAGCTCTTTATCCAAGTTGGCTTGGGCTTTACGCATATCGAACATTGGGGTTTCGATTTGCATACTGTTGGCTTTTAGCTCAATGCTACGCTCAGCATTTGGGGTTTGCCATGTCATAGCCATACCGTCAATTTCAAGTGTCACGTTATGTGGGTAACCTAGGGGTGTCATTTCACCTGGGGTTACGGTTACACCGTCTACTGAGTTCAGGGCTGTAACAATCGTCTCTTGCGCATGTTTAGCGGCAAGCCACCATGCTCCAAAATGACCAAACGCCAAAATAACAATGGCAAATAGAAAGCTAGCAATTACGCGTAAAATCATGAGTCTTAGCCTACTTTCTTTTTGTTGCCTGTTTGAATGTCAGGCTCAATCATTTTTTCAGGGCGCATAATACGCTCGAATGTTTCTTCGTCTAGGTAGCCAAGCTCAAGTGCTGCACCTTTAAGGGTAAGGTCATCAGCGTAAGCTTTCTTCGCAACTGAAGCGGCTTTATCGTAGCCAATGTGCGGGCTTAGGGCTGTTACCAACATCAACGAGTTTTTAAGGTTGTGGGCAATTTGCTCACGGTTAGGCTCGATACCTGTTAGGCAGTTGTCGTGGAAGCTAATGGCTGAGTCTGCAATCAAGCGGCATGACTGCAAGAAGGCATTAATCATCACTGGCTTAAAGACGTTAAGCTCAAAGTGACCGTTTGACCCTGAAATACCGATTGTTACATCGTTACCCATAACTTGGGCGCAGGCCATGGTCATGGCTTCACACTGTGTTGGGTTTACTTTACCCGGCATAATCGAGCTACCAGGCTCGTTTTGTGGCAAGTTCAATTCGCCAATACCACAACGTGGGCCTGAACCTAGCAAACGAATATCGTTTGCAATTTTCATCAATGCCGCAGCTGTTGTTTTAAGGGCGCCACTACCGTGCACAATAGCGTCGTGTGCGGCTAGGGCTTCAAACTTGTTCGGGGCAGAGGTGAATTTCATTTCGGTTAGGCGTGAAATTTCAGCCGATACACGCTCACCAAACTCAGGGTGGGCGTTGAGTCCTGTACCTACAGCTGTACCACCAATGGCAAGCTCGGCAAGGTCTTTAGTTGTTTGTTCAAGGCGCTTAATGCAGTGCTGAATTTGGCTGCTGTAGCCTGAAAATTCTTGGCCAAGTGTTAATGGCACAGCGTCTTGCAGGTGGGTACGGCCCACTTTAATAATGTGTTTAAAGGCATTGCTTTTGGTATCAAAGCCTTCGTATAGCTTGTTCAGCGCTGGAATCACGTTTTGTACCATGGCATCTAGTGCAGCAATGTACATTGCTGTTGGGAAGGTGTCGTTTGATGACTGACACATGTTCACGTGGTCGTTCGGGTGCACGGGGTCTTTCGAGCCGACAACGCCGCCCATAAGTTCAATCGCGCGGTTGGCAATTACTTCGTTCACGTTCATGTTGGTTTGGGTACCACTACCTGTTTGCCATACAACCAGCGGAAAGTGGTCATCAAGCTTACCGGCAATAATTTCGTCACATACGGTGGCGATGGTATCAGCAATTTCACGTGGCAATAGGCCAAGGTCAGCGTTTACTGTAGCTGCTGATTTTTTAAGGTAACCGAAAGAGCGAATAAGTGCAGTTGGCATGCGTTCGCCACTAATCTTGAAGTTCTCAATCGAACGTTGGGTTTGCGCACCCCAGTATTTGTCAGCTGGGACTTCAATAATCCCCATAGTATCTGATTCTTTGCGCATTTCTGTCGGCATGGTTTGATCCTTCGGTTAGGTTGTTTAATTATTTGTCTTCAAGGGCCTGTAGCGCTTGTTGTAACACAAGGCTGTTTGCACGCTCGCGGTAGTTTTCGTCAGCGTATGCATAGGCAATGGTGCCGTCTTCTGCAATAACGTATGTTGCAGGCACTGGCAAGGTTAGTCCCGCATCGCCGTTAATTTCGGCAAGGGTGCGGTCTGTGGCGTCTTGTACGTAAGCATCTGTCTTTTCACGAACATCTTCAGGCATTGTCCATTCAACACCGTAAAGCTTTGTAACGGCCATGCCTGTATCACTTAAAACAGGCATGCGAATACCAAAACGCTCGTGGGTTTCGGCAGTGTCTTCAGGGAGCTGAGCCGAAATGGCAACAACTTGGGCGCCTAGGCGGTTGTAGTGCTCAAGGTCCATATCAAGTTTTTTAAGTTGCGCGGCGCAAATAGGGCACCAGTTGCCACGGAAGAATGTCATCACAACGGGGCCATCCATCAGGGCAAGGGAAAGGGTAAAAGGGTTGCCATCTTGGTCACGCAGGGTAAAGTCAGGCGCTTTTTCGCCCGCTTTAAGGGCGGTTTCCCACGTTACGTGGCTATCGGGCATTGGGGTAGGGGGTACGTCATGGCTTGGGTTCATGAAGACCAGAACAAAACCTAGGGCAAAAACAATAGCCGCACCTGTTACAAAGTGGCGGTTAACACGTGAAATACTGAACATATATGATGTGCCCTGTTTGTCTTTTTTATATCTATAACACTATAGCAATAAACACTTAGGAAGAAAACTACAACAAACAAGCGCTAAAACCCCGCTATATGGCATTTTTTTGCACACGGGTGTGGTTATTTGGTTAGAAAGTTGATATTTTCAATTTCGCATTGAGCTTCAGCATTGCTTGGGCGATAATGCATTAAATGCGGGCGTGTAGCTCAGTGGTTAGAGCAGGGCACTCATAATGCCTTGGTCGGGGGTTCAAGTCCCTCCACGCCTACCATTTTAAAGCCCCTGCGGGGGCTTTAATTATTTGCTGGGCTTCTTATCCGCCCATGTTAAGAGTTCATCTAAAGCAGGGCACAGTTCTTCCCCCCATCTTGTAAGCCTATATTCAACTTTAGGGGGCACAACAGGGTATGACTTTCTTGAAACAAGCCCATCTTCTTCTAATTGCCGTAGCTGTTGGGTTAGCATTTTTTGTGTAATGCCAGGTATGCCGCGCTCTAATTCTGAAAAGCGGCATATGCCGTGCCCAAATAATTGGAATAGAATAAACAGTTTCCAGCGGCCTTCTAGTGTCTTAAGGGCCTCATTCACACCCAGCGCAGCTGTTTCTGGTGTATATTTGTCGTGGTTTCCACCAGTTTTTTGATGTTTTTTCATGCTTACTTTTTTGTGCGTACTTGTTGTTTTGTTAGATAGATTTTATCTTTTTTATAAGACAATAGAAAGAGAGGCTTTATATGAAAAATGCACAACAAGTTCTGACCCAATTTTTTGCAGCATCAAATGCGCGCGACATGGAGGCGTATATTGCTTTTTTTGCAGAAGATGCAGAAGTTTCTGATGAGCGCCAAACACATAAAGGCCACGAACAAATTAGAGCTTGGTATGAGGATGCTCTAGAAAAATACAACTGTCGACACAAGCTGCTTTCAGTGGAGAATGAAAAGGGGTTAGTACACGCTAAGGCCGAAGTTTCAGGCAATTTTGATGGCAGCCCTCTTGTTTTGGACTACAAATTTGGATTTGAGAATAATCAGATCAAATCTCTCAAGATTTACTAAGTTCAAACCAGTGAAATATGTCTTAGCGTTCGGGCTGGATATCTCTAGTCGGGTCTAACGTATGTGATGAAGCCTCAGGCCGCGCCATTTCTTGTTGGCGGGCGGTGAAGTATTCGTTCAGCGTTTTGTCTGAATGTTTGGTGGGGACTTCCTCTGCGCCCTCAACAATATCGAGTGTGGTTTCAACCATCATCAGGTGCGAGCCGCTGGCAAAATCAGCACTATCACGGTTGCCATCGCGAAATGGTGCAATGTCACGGTCATAGTCTTTCTTGAAGTATTGGCTGCTTTCAATCATGACGCTAGAATCACCTAAAATACTACCCTTTAGCGCGCCAGGTTTGAGGCCTAGCTCTTCTTCAAGAAGTTGATTACCAGTTTCCTTATGGCGGGCTGTTGAATCTTCAAGCTTTTTAGCGGCTGCTATGGTGCTGAGGCCGTATTGGTATGCCTCTGAACCTTTTCTCACAGCTTCACTTGAAGCCAGCCTTTTAGAGACTTCAGGGTCTTGCATGATTTCAACATATTTATCAAATGCAGTGGCAGCCTGTGCTTTTGGCAGGCGTGCTTCAAACTCAGCACGGATGGCATGGCTGCGTGCCATGTAGTTTTCACGGGTAAAGTCATTGGTCAGGCGTCGGCGCATGTCTGCAAGGTTATCGATTAAGTTATCTGCCGCTTTGGGGTTTTCTTGCGCTAATGAAGCGGCTTCGCCCGCGCGGATTGAATTCGCAAGCTGATTAAACCCCCGTGTTTTATATGTGCCGTTAGGGTCTCTATCACCTGTTTTGGGGTCTTTAATATTCTTTTGGGTGTATTTTAAACCGGCATCAGCATTAATGTTTTGCGCATGTGGCATCATGCCTGCAGGCTCGCCTAATACACGGTTTTGCGCATCCTGAAATTTTTGATACTGCGCCCAATGGCGCTGTGCCTCGCGTGAGCCTGAGTGGTAAACATCGTCTTTATGTTTCCCTTTGAAAATATCAAAAATGCCCAAAATGCTTGCCCAATCAATTAGTTATATAAAAAGTATAGGGGCGCATGGCTAAAGTTCAAGTAACTGTATCGATTCTTTAGCATTTATTGTATAGTCACGCTTATCAAACCCCTTACACAAAGGATGCCTAATGTTACTTGCCCCTACCATTGCAATGGCCTTTAGTATGTCAGCTGATGCGTTTGCTGCGTCAATTGCCAAAGGCGTCAAAATGCCAAAGCCAAAACCAACCCAAGCCTTACGTGTGGGCCTTATTTTTGGAACGGTTGAAGCGATTACCCCAATTATTGGCTGGTGCCTTGGCTTACTTGCCAGTGGATTTGTAGCTTCGGTTGACCATTGGATTGCCTTTTTTATTCTAGGTGCCGTCGGTGTTCATATGCTGCTTGAAAGTTTTGGCGAGCCTGAAGAACGCAGCACAGACATGAGCCTATGGCGCCTTGTACTGATTGCTATTGGTACCAGCATTGATGCCATGGCAGTGGGTGTTACCCTTGCATTTTTGGATGTGAATATTTGGCTTTCAGCACTCGCAATTGGTGGTGCTACCTGCCTTATGAGCAGCCTTGGCGTTATGACAGGCCACTACCTAGGCCTTAAGGCTGGCAAATACGCTGAGTTTTTAGGCGGACTAACCCTGATTGCTATCGGTACAGGTATTCTGCTGACCCATACAGGTATTTTGTAAGTCACTAATCTTCCAGATAGACTGCGATAAAAAAAGCCCCCCACCAAAAAGGTGGGGGGCTTAGTCGTTATAAGGGCACTGCCCGCCGAAAGCGGGTAGGACGGCATCCCGTGACCGAAGGTCAAAGGTTGCCGACAGGTCTGGCGGAACGCCAGTTCATTGCCGTAGAGCGATGCTCGGGCAATGAATTACAATGCCTTATGCCTTGTTAAAGATGGCAAGTACCAGAGCAATTTCGAATGCGCTTTCACGCAGACTATCGAAACGCCCAGAGGCACCGCCATGACCCGTGGCCATTTCCATCTTCATGATGGTCAGCGTATCAGCCGTGTTGACTTCACGCATTTTGGCCGCGTACTTGGCAGGCTCCCAGTAGGTGACGCGGTAGTCCGTCAACGACGAGGTAATCAGCGTATGCGGATACGCCTTTGCCTCGAGGTTGTGATACGGGCAGTAAGCCTCGATATCATCGTAAGCCGCAGCGTCGGTGATGGGGTTACCCCATTCCGGCCACTCCGGCGGCGTCAGCGGAAGCGTGTCGTCACTGATGGTGTTCAGCACGTCCACGAACGGCACACCAAGGTGTACCATCTTCCACAGCTCAGGCCGCATGTTGGTCACAGCACCCATCAACAGACCACCAGCACTACGCCCTTCAGCGTAGATATTGCCGGCCGTCGTGTAGTTCTGGTCGATCAGATGATCAGCCGCCGCAATGAAGTCATGGAAGGTGTTAACCTTCTTATCCTTCTTTGCGTCCAGGTACCACTGTTGGCCACGCTCGGTGCCGCCACGGATGTGAGCGACAGCAAACACGAACCCACGGTTGACCATGGCAAGGCGAATCGTCGAGAACGACGCCGGAATAGCGTGACCGTACGAGCCGTAGCCGTACAACCACATCGGCGCAGAACCATCTATAGGCGTGTCTTTGTGATGCAGAACGGTAATCGGAACCTGTGCACCGTCATGGCTCGTTGCCGTAAGGCGACGGACCACATAATCGGCCGGGTTATGCCCACTGGGCACTTCCTGCTGCTTGACCATGGTACGGCTGTCGGTAGCGACATCGTAGTCATAGGTCTGAGCCGGCGTAGACGGCGAGTTATACACGAAGCGCACCACGCTCGTGTTGTACTCGTAACTGCCAACCAGCGAAAGGTTGAAGGCTTCTTCCGGGAAGGAAATGGCCTTTTCTTCGCCAGTCTTGAGGTTGCGAATGATGATACGCGGCAGCGCATCATGCATTTCCTGACGCAGCAGGTAGCCATCGACGAGGTGAATCCCCTCGATGAGCGTGCCTTGCTGGTAGGGCACCAAGTCGACCATATTGGCTCGACCAGGCGTCGCTTCCGGGCAGGTGCAGATTTTGCTATCCACAGCGCCATCCTTGTTGGTGACGATGTAGAAGGTTCCGTCGGCGAAGTCGAGGTCGTATTCCTCGTCATCGATACGCTCGGCGAAGACATCGAACGTGCCCGTGGGCTTGTTCGCCTTCATGAACCGCCACTCGGTGGTGGTATGGCTCCCGATACGCAAGAAGATGTACGAGTCATCCGACGACTTGCCGAGCGACATGAAGTACCCTGCGTCCTTCTCGCGGTAGACTTCCTTATCCGTTGAGGGGTCAGTGCCCAGCACGTGGCGCTTTACGGCGCACGGACGGTGGTTGTCATCCACGATGGTGTAGAACAGGGTCTTGTTGTCGTTCGCCCAGACGAGGCTGCCGCCAAGCCCGCTGACCGACTGGCCAACTTGCTTGCCCGTGGCAATGTTGATCACACGCAGGGTGTAGATCTCGCTGCCGTTGGTATCTTCGACGATTGCAAGCATTGTGTGGTCAGGGCTGACCGCAAGCGCTGCGTTCTTGTAAAAGTCGAGGCCATCGGCCGCAACGTTCACATCGAAGTAGACTTCTTCGTCTGCCGATTCATCCGCCTTGCGGCAGTAAATCGGGTACTGCTTGCCGGCTTCTTCCCTGCGGTAATACAGGTAAGGGCCGTCACGCATAGGTGCCGAACTGTCATCGTCCGCAAGGCGGCCCTTCATCTCCTGGAAGAGTTCTTCCTGAAGCTGAGCGAGCGGCGCCGTTACGGCATTGGTGTAAGCATTTTCCGCATCGAGATGCGCACGAATTGCAGCGTCGAGCTTCGAAGGGTCCTTCAGAACAGCTTGCCAGTTCACGTCCTTCAACCAAGCGTAATCATCACGCCGGGTCTTGCCGTGCTGGGTAATGTTCTTCTGAACTTTCGTCGCTGTGGGCGGCGTTACGTTCTTTTTGATGGGCATTGGAATGCTCCTTGTTAGCTAGAAGAGAGAAAAGAAAAAGAGAAGATAAATGTAGAACAATATACCTAAGGCATTATGGGGCTAATTGTCAAATTTTCAAGCTTCTCAGCGGGGATTCTTTTGAGGGTTCTCTTGGTTTTTAAATTAGGGGCTTAAGCGTTGCGGGCACCTTCAACAAAACCACGCACTTTTACGGGGTCTTTTGCGCCTGTGGCATCTTCAACGCCTGAGTTTACATCAACACCTGCTGGGCGCACTTTTTGAACAGCCTCAGCAACGTTATGGGGGCCAAGGCCACCGGCAAGCCAAACAGGCTTATTGCAAGCGTCTACAATGGCTTTACTGATGTTCCAGTCGTGGGTAAGGCCTGTGCCACCCAAACGGTCTTGGGTACGGCTATCTAGCAGCAGGGCATCAAGCTCGGGCATGGCATCTAGGTGTTTGGCACGGTCAACGGCATCTTCACCCATAACATGCACGGCTTTAATAAGCTTAACTTTTGGCAAGGCCGCTTTGAGGGCTTTAATGCCAGCATCGTCCAAATCATCATGGATCTGAATCACCGTTACACCCAGTTGGGCCGCAATGGTGGCAATTTCAGTGGCATCAAGAAGGTGCGTTACCATTACGGTATCGATGGTTTTGGGCAGTTGGGCAATAATAGCGGCGGCTTTTTTAGCGCTGATTTTATCTTCCGCCTTATGGGTAAGGCCTACCAAAAACCCCAATGTTGTTGCGCCTGCCTCAATGGCCATTTGGGCTTCTTCAAGGGTTTGGATACCGCAAATTTTGAACGATTTCATAAGGTCTCTCCAAGTCTTTGTAATTTACGGGCGGCTACAAGTTACGGGCAATAATCAGTTTTTGAATATCTGACGTGCCTTCATAAATTTTGCACACACGTACGTCGCGGTACAAACGCTCAACCGGGAAGTCCTCGGTGTAGCCGTAACCGCCGTGAATTTGAATGGCTTCGTTACAAATTTCTTCCGCAACTTCTGAGGCCATAAGCTTTGCCATGCAGGCTTCTTTAAGGCATTTTTCACCGTTTTGGCGCATGATGGCGGCACGGTGGGTCATCAGGCGTGCAGCGTCTAGTTTCGTGGCCATTTCAGCCAGTTTAAAGGCAACGGTTTGGTGTTCAATAATAGGCTTACCAAAGGTTTGACGATCTTTTGCGTAAGCAATAGCCGCATCAAGGGCAGCACGCCCCATACCGAGCGACTGTGCCGCGATTGAAAGACGACCACCCTCTAGGTTAGATAGGGCAATTTTGTAGCCTTCGCCTTCTTCACCAAGCAAGTTTTCAGCAGGTACTTTCATGTTGTTAAAGCTAAGTTGTGCCACTTCCGAACAGCGCTGGCCCATTTTATGCTCTAGGGCTGAAACTTCGTACCCTTCGCAGCCTACTTCAACAATAAAGGCTGAAATGCCTTTTTTACCCTTTTCGGCATCGGTCACAGCAAACACAATGGCCGTGTCGCCGTTTTTACCACTGGTGATGAACTGCTTTGAACCATTCAATACGTAAAAATCACCGTCTTTTTTCGCAGTGGTTTTAAGGGCCGCAGCGTCTGAGCCTGCTTCAGGTTCAGTCAGCGCAAATACGCCAATCTTCTCACCACGGGCGAGGGGTTTTAGGTATTTATCTTTTTGTTGCTCGTTCGCGCAGTTTAGGAGGATTGATTCCACCATCGCTTGAATACACACAATAGTCGAGGTACCACCACAACCTGCTGCAATTTCTTCAATCGAAAGCACTTGGGCAAGGTAGTCAAGGTCCGCACCGTCGTAGGCTGCTGGCACAATAAGGCCTAGCATGCCAAGTTCGGCCATTTCTTCTAGCTCTGCACGAGGGAACTCGTGGGTTTTATCACGCTCGGCGGCTGTCGGAAGCAAACGTTCCTCTGCAAATTTACGTGTCATGTCTGAAATTAGGGTGTGGTGCTCTTGAAGATACATTTTACATTACCTCTACTGCGATTGCTGTTGCTTCGCCGCCGCCAATACATAGGGCTGCGATACCACGTTTTTTGCCATGGGTACGTAGCGCATGCACAAGGGTGGTGATAATACGTGTGCCTGAGGCACCAATTGGGTGGCCAAGGGCACATGCACCGCCGTGCACGTTTACTTTTTCATGGGGGATGGCAAGTTCTTTCATCGCGGCCATGGTCACAACGGCAAAGGCTTCGTTAATTTCAAACAGGTCAACATCGTCAATGGTCCAGCCTGTTTGTTTTAAAAGTTTCTCCATAGCGCCAACGGGGGCGGTAGTAAACCACTCAGGCGATTGGGCAAAGCTTGCGTGGCCTACGATTTTAGCTAGCGGCTTCAGGCCTTCAGCTTCTGCGGCTTCAGCACGGGCAAGTACAATGGCTGATGCCCCGTCTGAAATTGAGCTGGCGTTTGCTGCCGTAATTGTACCGTCTTTGGTAAACGCAGGGCGTAGGTTCGGGATTTTATCGGGCATTGCACGGCGTGGGCCTTCGTCGTTGCTTACAACAGTATCGCCCTTGCGACCTGCAATGGTAATAGGGGTGATTTCAGCTTCAAAAGCGCCGCCTTCGGTGGCTGTTTTTGCACGGTTGATTGAAGCCAGTGCAAATTCGTCCTGCGCTTCACGGGTAAACTGGTATTTGTCGGCACACATCTCTCCAAACTCACCCATAGCTTTATGGGCGTAGGCATCTTCAAGGCCATCAAGTGTCATGTGGTCATAAACAGTGCTGTGGCCAAAACGGTAACCACTACGGCCGTTCTTAAGCAGGTAAGGGGCATTGGTCATGCTTTCCATGCCGCCAGCAATGGCAAATTGCATGTTGCCTAGTTTGAGTTGGTCATGGGCCATCATCACAGTACGCATACCTGAGCCACAAACTTTGTTAACAGTTGTACAGGTTACGTGCTTTGGTAGGCCTGCACCAAGAGCAGCCTGACGGGCAGGGGCTTGGCCTTGACCAGCAGGCAGAACACACCCCATCAGAACATCTTCAATTTTAGCACCATCAATACCAGCTTTTTCAACTGCGGCTTTAATGGCGTGGGCGCCAAGCTCGTGGCCTGCAAGTGCTGAAAGCTCCCCCTGCATGCTACCCATTGGAGTGCGTGCGGCTGATAGGATTACAATGTCGTTATTGTTTTGGGTGCTCATTGGGGGAACTCCTTCTATTATCTTTAAGCGTCCAAATTATAGCATGGAATAGTTTGGGTATAGTATCCAAATGCGGTTAGAATAATGCTAAAGAGCAAATAGAACAAAGGGGTAGGGCATGAGTACAACACCTGTAAACGCACTAGAAAAACCGCGTGCGTGTAAAACCATTAACGAGCTTAAAGTCGGTGATAAATTCGTCCGTGACTATGAGGTGACGTACGAGGATGTTGTGAAGTTCTCTGAAATTTCAGGCGACTGGAACCCCGCCCACCATGACCCTGAATATGCCAAGACCACTATCTTTAAAGATCAAATTGCCCACGGCATGATTTCGGTAGCCAAGTTCTCAGGTATTTTGGGGATGGACTACCCAGGCCTTGGCACCATTTGGCTAGGCCAAGATGTTAAGTTTTTAGCGCCCGTATATCTAAACCGCCCCTACAAAGCCATTATGCAAGTGACCAAAGTAGACGTTGAAAAGAACGACGTGCACTTTGACACATGGTGCGAAGACGCCGAAGGCAATAAAGTGTTGACTGGTAGCGCTATTGCAAAGCCCATCCCGCAAAAAGTACGGGATAAGATGTAACCTAGATAGATATAAAAAAGCCCCCAAGTGCATGGGGGCTTTTTTATGCAGTTTGCCCGATAAGCCGGGTTTTGTCGTGGATTATCATTCATCTGGGGTGGCGATTACTCGCTACCTCTAGCGACCTACCCGAACCCCTTCCGCAAGGTACGGTTAAGCGGGGTTCCTATTTGGTCTTGCACCGGATGGGGTTTAGCCTGCCCTCGGCTGTTGCCAGCGAGGCGGTGGGCTCTTACTCCACCATTTCACCCTTACCTATATCTAAATACAGGCGGTATATTTTCTGCGCCACTTTCCCTAAGGAGCTCATGCTCCCCGCCGGACGTTATCCGGCATCCTCCTTTGTGGTGCCCGGACTTTCCTCACGCTGGGCGTGCGATAACCTAGGCAAACTGCACTGTGGGTTTAGCATAAAACGCATGCCCCCACAAGTTTCTGCTGCGCAATGTAATTGCATGGTTTATTATGCCGCCATGGCCAAAAAGAAAAACCTACCCGATTATATTCTTCGTCGTACGTCACGCCGCCGCAGCGTGGCTATTATGGTGCTGCCTGATGGCACCCTTGAAGTACGTGCCCCAAAACGGGTAAGCATTGGCTTTATCGAGACTTTTCTACACGAGCGCCTTGAGTGGATTAAACAGAAGCAGAAAGAGCGTGAAACACGCCCACAACTGCCAAAGCGCACATGGCTTGACGGTGACGTGTTTTACATCAACGGCGTACCGCACACCTTAGTTGTGAAAGAAAGCAGCCGCATTAGCGTTGAAGTTGCCGACGGCGAGCTTATTTTGTTCCAGACAGACCCTACCAATGCAACCCGTGCCCGCCACAACCTTATGCAGTGGTACAAAGACCAAGCCCTGCACGACTTTAAGCCACGCCTTGCGCGCCTAGCCAATGCCATGGAAGAGAAAGTGCCGAACCTTGAAATTACCAACGCCAAACAGCGCTGGGGCAGCTGCCAAGCTAAAAAGCGTATGGTGCGCCTATCAGTGCGTTTGCTGATGGCGCCAAAAGATGTGCAAGACTATGTGATTGTGCACGAGCTTGCCCACCTCAAACATATGGATCACTCGCGCGATTTTTGGAATCGGGTGGCAACCTTCTGCCGCCACTATAAGGCGATGGAAGAGAAGCTTTCGCATAATGCCCAGCTTTGGCGCTTCGATTAATTCTACTTGCCTTTTGGGCAGCATTTTCACTTTTCAACCTTATTCATTGCTCGTGTATTACTCATACACGTCGCTGCTTCATTGCGCTGAAAAGTAAAAAATCTACCCCAAAATTCGGCGTAAAATCTAGAGCTTCTCAAAAGTCCCATTCTTATTGATTCTTTTACCAAGACGAATTTGAAAAATAAAGATGAAAGGGCATGCTAGGAGCCAGGTAAAAGCGGCAAGGACAACCTTTGACAAAAGGCTTTCTCCGAAATAATTATCGCCATGAAAAATACACATATAAAGTATCCATAAATATAGCATCGCTGAAGGTATTAACGACCATTTCCAGATTGGCCATTTTGCAGGTCTAGCCCAGCCATATTTCATTATTACTAATGAGCAGTATATAGGTAGGGGGGCAATCAAATAGAGTTGGAATAGAATGGCTTTTATTCCAACAAAGAACCCATATGCTATAAACAGCATTCCGCCACCAATTAAATAGGCCTCACAAATTACGAAGAATAGCTCTAGGGGATGCCGACTTTTTAGGAAAGTAAGGAATTGAGTCATATTTAGCCTTGGCTAAGGCCGTGTACAACCCAAAGGGCGCCAAGACAGAAGACCATCACACCACCAGTTAGGTGCCAGTTCCAGCTCAGGTTATCAACCAGTAGGGCCATGGTAATCATGCAGCCAATAACGCTTACAACGTAAAGCGGGCCGCCGTAGGCTTGGCCGCCAAACATGTAGCCTTTAGCAATCACGTAGTTTGCGGCCAAAATAAGGGTGAAGCAGCCCACAAGTGTGCGTAGCATAGGCGAGGGCACAGCCTCGTAAAAACCACCAAGGATGCTAGGCAGAAGCTGACCGTTAATAAGGGCAATGCTGGCAAAAACCATGCTGAGGCCCGACACCATGCAAAGTGCAGATAGAATAATATTCATGAGTATAGTCCTTTAAGTAAATTACCAGCCAAGAGCAAGCTTCGGTGAAGGCTCGGCTAGGTAGAAGCCTTGAACATAAGGCACATTTAGTTTTTCACATAGCCACATAACGGCTTTGTTTTCAACTTTTTCAGCAATCATTGGCAGCTTCAGCTTATGACCAGCAAGGATAACCTCACGGAATTCTTCCACCGCTTTAGGGTCGCCTTCGCCTAGGCCTTCAAAGCGTAGGCAGTTAATTTTCATGTAGTCAAACTTCAGCTTTTTCGCGGCGTTTACAGAGGCAACGTTACCGAAATAATCTACTGAGAATTTACAGCCAGAAGCCTGCATATCACGCACAAAGCGCATAGCGGCATCGTCTTCAATAATCTCTTTTGAGCTTAGCTCAAAGTTCAATAGGTCAGGGCGGATTTTGCCACTTTGCAGGCCTTCTTGATAGGTATCACGGAAGGTCATACTACGGAAGGCACCATACGAAAGGTTAATGCTTAGCATGGTCTGCTTACCTTGAGACAAAATCTCCATATGGCGGCGCAGCGAGGCTACAATCACCATGTCATCCACTTGGTCGATAAACTTATGCTTAATCGCAAGGGGAATGAATTGCCCCGGTTGCATCAGCTCACCATCGTCGTTTACCAAACGTAGCAGGGTTTCAAACATCACCTTGTCTTTGCTTGAAGTATCAAGGATAGGTTGGAAGAATAGGCGGTAACGCTCGTTCTCTAAGCAGCGGTGAATTTGCTTAATTTGCTCTTTTTCACGGGCGGCTTCGCGCTCGGCCAAAATTTCTTCCTGTGTTTTTTCAGGCTCTGGCGCTGGCTTCTTGGCTTCTTCTTCAGCTTCACGCTTTTCAGCGTTTTCTTGCGCTAGTGTTTTTGGCGCTTCAAGCGGCGTGTCTTCTTGCTTGATAACCTCAGGCTTTGGTTTTGAGCGTAGGTCAGGTTTAGCGTTATCTGCTTTAATGCGTTCTTTTTCTTCTTCAGAAAGTTCACGGCCTTTGCCAGTAAAGGCACTCTTAATGCGGCCAAAAATACTATGCGGTGTTGAGCCTAGTGCGCCTACATCGTGGCGTTCACGGGTGTTTTTATCACCGTCTTCATCTTCAATGCTTGCATCACCACTACCTGTACTTCGTGCGGTGGCCGCACCCATGTTCAGGCGGTTGAACTGGCCTTTAGGCAGTTTGTCTTTAATACCTAATACACGTGTGATAGCCGCTGGCAGCAACGGGCGCTGCGGGTTCAATACACGGCGGAATAGGCCTGAACCTAACATCAGGATAAAAATCATAAACGCTAAGGCGCCGCCAATGTAGTACATGCGTGCTTTACGAACTTCTTGCTCGGCCACATCAATCGGGATGGCATTCATATTTTGCCAAAATGGGTGACCAGGAATACTTGTAACAAGGGTCATGTAGTTGCGACCATCAGGGAAGCGGAAGGTGCCAAATTCATTTGCCACGCCTTTAAAGAGTGGTAGATCAAGCTGTGCAAGCTTGAACAGGCTTGATTGGCCTGATGAAAGGTCAATCAGAAACACGCCATCATCGCCGCTGCGGCGGGCAAGGTAAAAATCAACAAAGCGCCAGCGGAAGCCTTCGGTTTGTAGGGGAGACATGGCGTTATCAACCTCAGCCATGTACATGATGTAACCAATTGAGCGGCCATCTTTTTGCAGACGTGCAGACGAGAAGAACCATTTTTGGTTATTGAAGAACGAAACAAACAAGTAGCGATCAAGCCCCGTTTGGTAGGCTGTAGCTAAAGTTTCACGGATTTTAAGCGGTAGGTCACGGGCATTGTCCTGCTTTAGGACCATGTTGCCATCCATTTTAAACAGATAGGTATTGTTAAGGCCGTATTTATCACGGGCAAGGTCGTAAAGGGCTTCGGCAGCAGCTTGGTCAGGGATAAGCTGCCCATCAAGGTTGCCCATGGTCTCAACACGTTCAAGAAGGTTGGTAATGCGAATATCTTGGCCAATGTCTTTAGCAATAGTGGTTTGTGCGGCAAGCCATTGGGTAATCTCAGCTGATTTTTCATTGTTGGCTTGTTGAAGCTCAAGCTGCCAGTTACGGGTGTTTTGCTGATCAAGCGTAATCAGGCTTTCGGCAAGCCAGCCAAGCGCAAGCACCGTGCTTGCGAGCAACAAAAGAAGCCATAATAAGTTTTTTAGTCGTGCTGGCATATTGGCTTTTAGCCTTATTTTTATTATTTAAACCGCAGTTTTTTAAGGTTTAGGTAAAATAACCCTCGTACCCCGTTAAAAGCAAGGTATGCATCGTAAAAGCAAATCACGAGTGCCACCTTTGAAAGCATCATCCATACAATCGGGGGCAGGCCACCATCTGCATGAAGCATCAAAAAAATACCAATTGTACCCAGCGCTAAAACAATGCGCTGTTGAACAAAGTCAATCTGCTCGTTTAAATAGGGCGATTTTCTTGCTTTTACGATAAGTAGCAAAATTAGTGCCAAAATACAGGCGAAGATGACCTTATATGGGTCAAGCAAGAACGCTAAACCAATACCTGCATGAAAAGCCGCCATTTGCAGCCGCGCCAACGGTGGCGTTTGTGCAAGCGCCATAGGGTGGCTAAATATCAGCTTAAATTTGTAAATCATCATGCATTCAGTAAATTGTTACTATTCAGTTATTCTAAAGAACGCCCAAAGGCTATGCAAAGCAAAACGGCATACAGCCCGCTAAACCCCTTGCGAACGGTGGCAGATATGTAACGTTTCGTTACGAGTTGCTTCAAAACGTTGCAATGTTTCGTGCAACGTAACGTTTTATTGAAGGAGTGGGTGTTATTCAAGGTATTGATATATAACGATATTTTATTTTTGTGATATTTGGCACACCGCTTGCAACTATAAAAGCAGATTCCTTGCTTTACATGTTTTGGCAAGTACCCGACACACACACTTTAAGGGCTGCAGGTTTGCAGCCCTTTTTTTTAATGGTCAATTCTTGCGATTAAATCCCTTTATTTGCGATGCGCTGCACTTGTGTATTGTTTATACACGGCGTTTGCTTATCACTGCATAAAGGAATTTTCTCATCAAGAATTGCCACATTAAAGGCAGAGAAGGGTGGTTATGAGATTTTCCACTTCTTCAAGCGGCGGTCAAGGGCAGGGCGCGAGATACCAAGGGTTTTACATGCTTGGGCTTTGTTGCCTTCATGGGCATCAAGAACAGCAAGGATATGCTCTTTCTCAACATCTTCCATTGAACGCAACACACTTACTGGTGATGTTGGTGTAGAGGCAGGCGCCTCTTTTGATGCTGTAAGGTGTTTTGCAACGTCAGCGTAGTCAATATATAGGTTTTGGCTGTGGGCGGCAGCTCTGGTTAGCACGTTTTCAAGCTCACGCACGTTACCATCCCAGTTATGTCCCTTTAGCGCGTCCATTGCGGTGCTGGTTAGGCCTTTAATATCGCGGCCAAGGGTCTTGTTGATGCGCATCAGCAGGTTACTTGCTAGCGCTGGGAAGTCTTCCATGCGGTCTTTTAGGGCCGGCACTTTAATATCAATCACATCTAAGCGGTAAAACAAATCTTCACGGAACTTACCTTCGGCCACCATTTTCTTCAGGTCGCGGTGAGTGGCGGCAATAATGCGGGCATTGGTTTTGCGGGTTTGGTTGCTGCCTACACGCTCAAAGGTTTGCTCTTGCAAAACACGAAGCAGTTTTGCTTGTAGGTGGGCTGACATTTCACCAATTTCATCCAGGAAAAGCGTCCCGTCTTCAGCAACTTCAAAGCGGCCCTGTTTAGTTTGGTCGGCACCCGTAAAGGCACCTTTTTCGTGGCCGAAAAGTTCACTTTCAAGCAATGTTTCAACAATTGAGGCACAGTTTACGGCAACAAAGGGGCCATCAAGACCGCTGTGTTTATGGATAGCACGGGCCACAAGTTCTTTACCTGTACCTGATGCACCTTGCACCAAAACGTTGGCTTTGTTTTGGGCAGCAATGGCAATTTTTTTAGCCACATCAAGCATACTTTGGCTGTTGCCCACAATCTCAGGGGTATCATTTTCCTGTTCTGGGGCAACGTTAACGGCAATCTTTTGGCTGCTTTTTGAAAGGGTTTGCTTCAGGATTTCCTCAAGCTTTTCCATATTAATGGGCTTATGCAGGTAATCAAACGCACCGGCTTTCATCGCTGAAATGGCAAGGCTCATGTCGTGGAAGCCTGTTACCATAACAGCGGGTGTCTCTGGTTTTTCAGTGATAATCCACTGCAGCAGTTTAATGCCATGTGTATCAGGCAGGTGTTGATCTAGTAAAATAAGGCGAGGGGTTGAGCCTGTTAAAAACGCACGGGCTTCGGCACCAGTATGGGCAAGCTCGGTCGAGTAGCCAAGGTCATCGAGGTTCAGGGCCAGCATTTCTGCAAGGGCCGCATCATCATCGATAATTAGTACATCTGGCTTATTGCTCATAGGGCTCACTTATTTGTATTACCCTTCAAGGGGCTTATTATGTTGTGACCATTCGTCAGGGGTGTGGGCTTTAATAGCGAGTGCATGAATGGCATTGCTTTCAAAGTCACCTTTTAATGCGGCATTCACAAGGCGATGGCGCTTAAGGCTGTTTAACCCCTCAAACTTATGGCTAACCACGATAACGTTATAATGACCACCGCCATGCTCTTTGGCACCCGCATGGTTACGGTGGCGGTAGCTATCGTCTTCGACTTCTAGGTGAGTCGGGTTGAAATTTTCGGTAAGAATGGTTTTTATTTTTTCTAACATGTTATGATGATACCCAAATTTTGAATAAATAAGAAGATACTAAATCATTATGCCCACCACCATTACCTCTTGGAACGTAAACTCAATCCGTGCCCGCCTAGACCATGTGCTTGACTGGCTTGAAGAAAACGAGCCCACACTCCTGTGCCTACAAGAAACAAAAGTGCAAAACCACGAGTTCCCGATGGAGCTATTTGTTGACGCTGGCTGGAATGTACACATCAATGGTCAACGTACCTATAACGGTGTGGCGCTAATTTCCCGTGAGGAAATTACCGACGTGATGCTTGAAACGGGTATCCCTGTTTTGGATGAACAAAAGCGTATTATTGGCTGCACCCTTAATGGTGTGCGTGTTTACAACGTATACGTACCAAACGGGAAGACCCCCGAAAGCGAATCATTTGTATTTAAAGAGCAGTGGTATAAAGCCCTTAAAGACTTTATGACCGCCCACCATAAGCCAGACGAAAAAGTAGTGATTTGTGGTGACTATAACGTTGCCCCTGACGATATTGACGTACACGACCCCGAAGAAATGCGCGGCGTGTGCTGCTTCCACCCAAGTGAGCAAGAGTGGTTTGAAAATTTAAAGGACTGGGGCTTTACCGATGCCTTCCGTGCCCTGAAGCCTGACGAACAAGCCTTTACCTGGTGGGATTACCGGGGGGCGTCATTCCGCCGTGACCGTGGCATGCGTATTGACCACCACTTGGTGTCAAAACCGCTGATGGATGATGTGACGGATGTGGTGCTTGACCGTGATGAGCGTAAAAAGGAAAAGCCTTCGGATCATATTCCGGTGACGCTTGTTCTGAAATAAGAACAGTCACCTCTAGCAACAACAAAAAGCCCCCGGTGGTATTTACCTAGGGGGCTTTTAAATTCTTTACTTAAAAAGAACTAGCCGAATAAAGCTCGGCGAAGAAGAACTATGACTTAAGCTTAGCTTCTTTGAATGTCACGTGCTTACGTACAACTGGGTCGTACTTTTTAAGCTCGATCTTTTCAGTCGCAGTCTTTGGGTTCTTTTTAGTTGTGTAGTAGTAGCCTGTGTCAGCTGTTGAAACTAGCTTGATGTATTGGCTGTTTGTACGTTTTGCCATGGGTCTACCCTTGTTAAAAACTTTTAAAAATCTGTGTTAGACGCTGTTTTTAATAGATGTTGGGTCATAAGTCAAGATGCTAAGTATAAATAAATTTAGGAATATTAAGCTTTCTATATGTTTATAGGGCTTATTTATCTGGTATTCTGGCCAAGAAGAATAAATAGAAGAACATCATGATTTTATATTTCAGACTTATATTGGTAACTCTCAAAATCTTGTGGGCAAACTGGCGTTCACCGCTGGTGTCACGCCATCATGATATTACCTTTCATGTTCTTCCGACGGATATGGACCTAAATCGCCATATGAATAACGCACGCTACCATTCGTGGATGGACCTTGGCCGTTACTACATGCTAGGCCGTTACGGGCTTTTAAAGGCTATTTTTGGGGGCGACGGCTGGCAGGGTATTATTGGCGGCGTGCACATTAGGTTTTTGCGCCCATTAAACTTTGGCCAAAAGGTTACCTTGCGCACTGAAATTGAAAGTTTTGACGAAAAATACTTCTATATTAGCCAAACCTTTTTAGTCAAAGGGAAGGTTGCGGCTAAAGCCCACGTGAAGGGGATTATGGTGACGACTGAACGCAAAATCCGCCCACGTGAGGTTATCCGCCGTGTATTAGGCGCCGGCGTGAAAATTAAAAAGTCGTAGTATTGAAAAAGTAAAAGCCCCCAATTTTTCGGGGGCTTTTTGCATGTGAGGTGCGTTGAAGGGCTTTGATATCTTAATAGTCTGGGCGCATTACAGGCTCGCACACAAAAACAGTCGGGCCCCAGTTAAAGTCTTTCTCAACCTTAATGCCAATTGGGGTGTTGAGGGGCGGGACGGTCATGGTTTGGTCAAGCTTAATGGCGCTAATCATCATCGGGGCCATTTGGTTAGGTTCTATAAATTCAAGCACAAGGTCACCGCTGCGGGTATGCATGGCCACTTTATAAGCAGGGCTAGGGGCTGTAAGTGTGCCCGTTGCACGGATCATCTCAGGCGAAATACGCTCAAGCTTAATGTTATTTTCGGCTTGGTCTTGGTCAGCCTTACAGGTAATCATCTCGGTTGGGGTCGCAGCTTGAGCCATAACTGGCACTGCTATAAGGAGCGCTGTGGCTGAAAGTTTAGTTAACGCATTCATGTAGGTTTGACCCTTCTTTAATTGGTTTAGGCTCGTAGCTTTCGTCTCGGTCCACTTTTTCGGGAGAGATAATCATACGGCCTGGGTTTTCAACATTGCCAGTTTTTGTACGTTCAACAAGCTCACCTCTTTGGTAGCGCTTTGTTTCACGCATGGTGCGCACTTTGCCGCGCTCGGTTTGAGGGTCGTTACACTTAACATTCATGGCATGCGCTTCGGCCATTGGCAGCGCTAATGGAGCAAAACTAAAGATTAAGAGGGCCATCGCCAATAGAGTTTTAAACATATACAAACCTTTTAACATCCAATATTACGAGAAATTACAATGCGTTGTACTTCGCTTGTGCCTTCGCCAATTTGCAAAATACGTTGGTCACGCCATAGTCGTTCTACGTCGTATTCACGCATAAGCCCGTAACCGCCATGGATCTGAATGGCAGCATCAGTTACACGGCCAGCCATTTCGGTGCAGTAAAGTTTAGCCATAGCAGCTTGTTTGCTGTATTTAGCCCCGCTGTCACGTAGTTTTGCAACGTTGTAAAGGTAGGTACGGGCCAAATCAATTTCGGTAGCCATATCAGCCAGTTTAAAGGCAATGGCTTGGTGTTTTGAAAGTGGTTTACCAAACTGTTTACGCTCCTGTGCGTAGGCAAGGGCAAGTTCGTAAGCGCCTTGAGCGTGGCCTAGGCCCATGGCAGCAATGCCAAGGCGGCCGTAATCAAGAGCAGTCAGCATTTGCTTGCTGCCGTCGCCTTGTTTGCCAATCATGGCATCGTCGGTCACTTTAACGCTATCAAGGTAAACTTCAGCTGTATCAGACGCACGCCACATAAGTTTGCCGTGCATTGGTTTTACAGTTAGGCCAGGGGTGCCCGCTTCAACAATAAAGCAGGTCAGCTCAGGGCTACCGTCTTCGTTCGTACCTGTTTTGGCTTGTACAGTTAAACCGCCTGAAAGTTCGTTCGCCACGTTGGTAATAAAAATCTTCGAGCCGTTAATTTCCCAACCTTCGTTGGTTTTTTTAGCGACTGTTTCGGTTGCACGGCTGTCTGAGCCTGCGTTAGGCTCGGTCAGGCCAAAGCCCCAAAGCATTTCGCCCGTGCACATTTTAGGTAGGTATTTTTGCTTTTGCTCTTCAGTCCCAAAAAGGTAAATAGGGCCAATACCAATTGAGTTATGCGCCGTAATGGTTGCAGCTTGTGAGCCATCAATACGGCTTACTTCTTCCATAGCGACGACGTAGGAAAGGGTATCCATCCCGTGGCCGCCGTATGCAGGGTCAATGGTCATGCCGAAAAGGCCCATCTCGCCCATTTTTTTGGTAAGCTCTACTGAAAATTCTTCCTTAGCGTCAAGCTCTTGCGCAAGAGGTTTAATTTCTTCTTCCGCAAAACGGCGGATAGACTCGCGCACCATTAAGTGTTCTTCGTTGAGTAGCATGTCCATGGGGTAAGTCTCCTTAGCTCATCACAATTTTAACCTTGGTGGCAGCAGTGTCGTCGCTGCCAAGGCTATGGCCAATGGTTGGCATAAGCTCAAGGTTAGTACGTTGGGTTGGGTCGTTAAAGGCGGCCAAGATTTGGGCTTCTTTAACTTTAGCTTTAGCAAGGTGGTTTTCCTTCACGTGGCCAAACCCGCGGATTTCTTCAGGGATGCGGGCAAGCGCTACGGCTAGATGATGGTTTTCAGCATCTAGGTTTTTAACAAGGTGTTTCACCATGTGCTTGTAGTCTTTAATCAGTTGGCGCTCGGTTTTACGCTCGGCCGTGTAGCCAAAAATATCAAACGCAGTACCACGCAGGCCTTTTAGCTTAGCAAGTACTTTAAAAGCAGGGTAAACCCAGCCGCCAAACTCTTGCTTTACAAGGTGGCCTTTGCTGTTTTTACGGGCCAGCAGAGGCGGCGCCATATGGAACTTCAGCTTGTAGTTACCAGCAAAGGTTTGTTTAAGCTTTTGCTTAAACTCGCCTGAGGTATATAGGCGGGCAACTTCATACTCGTCCTTATAGGCCATAAGTTTAAAGGCATAGCGGGCCACAGCTTCAGTTAGCTCAGTATCTTTACCAAGTTTGGCCTCGGCCTTTTGGGCTTTGGCAACCAGCTTTTGGTATTTCTCGGCGTATTTAGCGTTTTGGTAATCAGTTAGGTACGCCACACGTTTTTGAATAATCTCTTCAACCGTATCCGAAAGGGCCTCTGGCTGTTTACGGGCTTTAAGCACGTCCTTTACCTTAGCAGGGTTGTGTGCACCAAGGCGGCCCCATGCAAAGGCTTTAAGGTTATCTTGCACGGCAACGCCGTTTAGTTTTACAGCTTCTTCAATGGCCGCAAAACTTAGCGGAATAAGCCCTTTTTGCCATGCGTAGCCCATCATAAACATGTTGGTGGCAATGGCATCGCCCATAAGGTCAGTGGCAAGGGCGGTAGCTTCAATAAAGTCAGCCTCGTTTTTACCCACGGTGTTCTTGATTTTGAGCATTTGCTCACTCTCGTGGAACTTGGTGTCAGGGTCCAAAGTAAAGGCCGCTGTTGGGGTAAGGTGGCTGTTTACAATAGCCGTTGTTTTTTCTGAGTAGCGGCTTAGCGCAACTTTACCTGCTGAAACCACAACATCGCACCCAAGCAAAAGGTCAGTATTACCGGTGGCAATACGCACGGCGTGTAGGTCGTCAGGGGTTTTGGCAATACGTAGGTGGCTCATCACCGAACCGTTTTTCTGCGCGAGACCGGTTTGGTCCAGTACGGTTACGCCTTTACCTTCAATGTGTGCTGCCATACCAAGCACAGCGCCAATGGTAATAACGCCTGTGCCGCCAATACCTGTAATAAGCATGTTGTAGGGCTTATCTAGTCTTGGAAGTTTAGGGTCTGGTAGGCCTGCAAAGGTATCGTCGCCTGTTTTTTGTTGTTCAAGCTTACGCAAGTCACCGCCATGGACGGTCACAAAGCTAGGGCAAAAACCTTCGACACATGAGTAGTCTTTGTTGCAGCTTGATTGGTTGATTTTACGTTTACGGCCAAACTCGGTTTCTAGCGGCTCAACAGCCACGCAGTTTGATTTCACCGAACAATCGCCACAGCCTTCGCACACAAGTTCGTTAATAAAGGCTCGCTTGGCAGGGTCAGGGAACGTGCCACGTTTACGGCGGCGGCGTTTTTCAGCGGCACATGTTTGGTCGTAAATAATAACCGTTGTGCCTGGGGTTTCACGCAGTTCGCGCTGAATGTCATCCAATTCACGGCGATGGCGAATTAGCGTCCCTGTGGCAATTTGTTTATCGCCCACGTGTTTTTCAGGCTCGTCGCTTACCAAGTAAAGTTTCTTCACGCCTTCAGCTGCCATTTGCTGCGTAATACGAGCGACGCTCATAGGGCCTTCAACAGGTTGGCCGCCCGTCATAGCAACGGCATCGTTATAAAGAATTTTGTAGGTAATGTTTACACCTGCTGCCACCGATTGGCGCACCGCTAGGCTACCTGAGTGGTAGTAGGTGCCGTCGCCTAGGTTGGCAAAAACGTGTTTTTCATTGGTAAATGGCGCATGACCCACCCAGTTCACACCTTCACCGCCCATGTGGGTGATGATGTTTGAGCTACGGTTCATCCATTGCACCATGTAGTGGCAACCAATACCTGCAACCGCACGGCTGCCGTCAGGGACTTTGGTTGAGGTGTTGTGCGGGCACCCTGCACAGTAGTACGGCAGGCGTGTTACGGTATCGGCAAATTTTTCAGCTTGGTCTTGTAGGGCTTGAATGTATTTAGCACGCTCGGCCACGGCTTTAGTGGTGGCGTTTTTACCGCAGGTTGCAGCAATACGTTTGGCCATTGCCAGCGCCACAAGGGCGGGGGTGTGGCCGCCTGCAAATGGTAATAAAACTTCGCCTTTATCGTCGTGCTTACCAACAAGGCGCGGCTGGTCTTTTTGGCCGTAAAGCAGCGTTTTAAGCTGATGTTCAATCATCTCGCGCTTTTCTTCAACTACGAGGATTTCTTTTAGACCTTTAGCAAACTCAAGTACGCCTTCGTTTTCGAGTGGCCAAACAAGGCCTACTTTGTAAATACGAATGCCAAGTTTTTCAGCGTCTTTAACTGATAAGCCCAGATCATCAAGTGACTGCATAACGTCCTTGTATGATTTACCGCTGGTAATAATACCAAGGGTGGCTTTTTTAGGGTTGGTAATAAACTTATCAACGCCGTTGGCTTTAGCGTAAGCCACGGCTGCAGCCACTTTCGCTTCAAGGCGTTGTTCTTGCTCAAGTGGTGGGTCCGGCATGCGAATGTGCAGGCCACCTTCTGGGCGGCTATCTTTTTTAGGTTCTTTAAGCTGAATACGAGTGGGTGAAACCTCAACACTGGCTGAACTTTCAACAATTTCGGTTGCGCACTTTAGGCCAACCCAACAACCTGCATAGCGGCTCATGCCAAAGCCAATAAGGCCATAATCTAGGTATTCTTGCACGGTGGCCGGGTATAAGACTGGCACCATGGCTGAAATCATATCGTGTTCTGACTGGTGGCCAAGGGTTGATGATACGCAGTCGTGGTCGTCACCAAGCAAGGCTAGTACGCCGCCGTTGGCTGATGTGCCTGCAGCGTTTGCGTGTTTAATAGCGTCCATTGAACGGTCAACACCAGGGCCCTTGCCGTACCAAAGGGCAAAAGTACCGTCAAACTTCGCATCGGGGAATAGGTGTGTTTGCTGGCTCCCCCAAACGGCTGTCGCGCCTAGGTCTTCGTTAATGCCAGGGGTAAATTTAATGTCGTGGCTTTCAAGGTGCTTTTTGGCAGACCAAAGCTGTTTGTCAAGCCCGGCAAGTGGTGAACCACGGTAACCACTAATAAAGCCCGATGTATTCAGCCCACGGGCTGTATCAGCTTCTTTTTGTAAGATGGGCAAGCGCACCAAGGCTTGCGAGCCTGATACAAAGATGCGGCCTTCTTCAAGGGTGTATTTGTCGTTTAGAGTCACGGGCTGTGTGATGCGGTCTGCAGATGTCATGGCTTACCTATATTTTCTTTTGGCGGCATTATATATGAAAACGCAATAGATTAAGTAAAATTCTCGTAAAAAAAGCGGGGGCAATGGCTGCCCCCGCAAGTTCTATAGTCTATAATCAGCGCCAATCCTAGGCTGTAGCGCACCCTTAGCGTGTAAGCATTTTGTGCGGTGCAGCAATTCCGAGGAGGTCAAGGCACACAAGTTGGTGTGCTCGGGTGAGGGCTGCAAGGGTCAGGCGTGAAGCTTTAACGGCTTCATCTTCCGTGCTCAAGATTGGGCAGTCGTTGTAAAACGCTGAGAATTTTTGCGCAACGGTGTAAACCTGCTCACAAAGGGCACTAGGCTCGTAACGTTCGATTGAGCGGTTTAGGGCATCGGTAAAGTTAGCGATGCTCAAAATAAGATTACGCTCAGAAGCATGGGTTACTTTAATAGGCGCACCTTTATTGGCAACATCTAGGCCTGCTTTTTCAAAAATTGAGTTAATACGGGCCACGCTGTACTGCAGGTATGGGCCTGTTTTACCTTCAAAACGAGAGAACTGCTCAAGATCAAAGATGTACTCAGTGTTGCGGTTGTTGTGCAAGTCTTGGAACTTAATGGTCGCAACGCCAATTTCGGTGGCAAGTTGGTCAAGGTCCTCTTGGGTAAAGCCTTCCGCCTTTTCGCTGCCAACTTCAGGCAGTTTTTCACGGGCTTTATCAATGGCTGCATTTAGCAGGTCATCAAGTTTTGGTGGTGCGCCTTCACGGCTTTTAAGTGGCGTGCCGTCGGGGCCGTTAATGGTACCAATGGCAGCGTGCGTAAGTTCGTAGTTGGCATAGTCAGCCATGCGCGCACTTTCAAATACCTGCTGGAAGTGCAAACTTTGGCGGCGGTCAACAATGTAAATAATACGGTTTGTTCCATAGTCTTCAGTACGAAGTTTAATGGTCGCAAGGTCAGTTGTGGCGTAGGTGTAGCCACCGTCTGATTTTTCAATCAGGGCAGGGGGCATTTTCTTTTCTTCATCAAAGCGGATGATAATAGCACCGTCGTCAAGCTCGGCAATCTTCTTATCCTTTAGCTCATCAATCATAGGCGCAAGCATTTGGCGTACGTCACTTTCGCCAAGCCACAGTTCAAACGTAGCGTTTAGGCGTAAAAAGTTCTTCTTTGCTGATTCAAACGAAACACCACGCAAAAGCTTCCAAAGTGCAATGTAGCCTGGGTGCTCTTCTTGTAGGGCAGCTGCTGTGAGGCGGGCCTTGCGGCGTACGTCTTCGTCTTCTTTACCGCGGGCTGCTGCTTTACGGTAGATAGCGCCAATCTCGTCAATATCAATAGGGCTTTCAGTTGGGAAGCCTTCGGTTTTACCTTCTTCAAAGAAAGGCCATTCCGGGTGGTCATGCTCGAGTTCAGCGATAATCATACCCATAGGCATGCCCCAGTCACCAAAGTGCACGTCGCCTTGGGCGTTGTGGCCGGCAAAGTTCAGCATGCGTTTAAGGCTTTCACCGATAATGGTTGGGCGTAGGTGGCCTACGTGCATCGGCTTACCCATGTTAGGGCCAGCGTAATCAAGGATAATTGTGTCAGGCTTTTCTGTGCGAGGGAAACCAAGCGTTGGGCTGGTAAGCAACCCGTGGGCGTGGCTCGCAAGGAAAGCGTCTGAGAGTTTAATGTTAATAAAACCTGGGCCAGCGATTGAAAGCTCGGCAAACATCGCGCCTTCAGTATCGGCCTTTTTCAATTCAGCAAGAATAGTTTCAGCAAGTTCGCGAGGGTTTTTACCCATTGGCTTAGCAAGGGCAAGGGCGCCGTTGCACTGATAGTCAGCAAGCTCAGGGCGGCCAGATGGCACCACAGCTGCGTGTGTAGTTTCAAGCCCAGCGTTAGCGAAGGCTTCTGATAGGGTGGTGTTTAGGTGTGCTGTAAGGTTTTTCATGGGCGAAAGATTAGCCTTCTGACAGCAAAAAATCAACAGATTCAGGCGTGTCAGTTTTTTTTAACTGACAAAAATAACACTATCCTCATTGAAATAAAGAGCTAGGATTTACGCCTGTTTTAAAATGAAACACCTTTTACAACCCACGGTGGCCCTTGATTTTACATATTCACAGATTGTATACAGTCTTTAGCGTATCATAATGATACAGTAATTCGTCAGGTCAAAAATTTGAATGTATCAAAAAATGTCAGTAATATTGGTATTTCTACTTGAGGCATGCCCCAAAATAATATGTGACCAGCGTATAACTAAATGGTTCACGGATATGACTAAGTAAATATTTATAACGGAGAAGCTAATGATGAAACTAACGATGAAAAAATACACGAGTGCACTAGCAGTAACAGCATTAATCGCAGGCGGTGCTACAGCAGCATACGCAGCAACAGTTCAGGTTGACGCTAACGCCAACTTCTTGGCAGCGCTAACACTTGTTAAAAACACAGACATGGAATTTAACACAATTGAAGTAGCAGCAGCTCCTGCAGGTGGTGATACTGCCGTACTAGGTACTGACGCTAACATTGTGTACGCAGGTAACTTCTCAGGAAACGGTACAGGTACTGAAGGTAACGTTGATATTACTACAGGTACAGATGGCGCTACTCTAGATATCTTTTGTGAAGCCTCAGGTACCCTAACCGATGGTGCTGGTTCATCAATTGATGTTAACGCAGTTGAAATCGTAATGGAAACAGGTGTAGCAGGTGGTGCAGGTACAGCTTGTGCTGGCCTAGGTGTTGCAGCTCTTAGCCCAGTGCTAGACTTGGCAACAAACAACACTATCCTTATGGGTGGCACAATTGACGGTGCAACAGCAGCAGCTTTTGCTAACGCCCCTCATAGCACAACCCTTGCTGGTGGTGACCCAATCCAACTGGATGTACAGTACCAGTAAGAAAGATGTAAATCTTTAGCCAGTCTCCGCTAAGAGTGCTACCGCTTAGATCCCCCTTTAAGTTGGTAGCACTCCACTGGCAAAAGAATTTATATAAGTAGAGGGTAAGACTTAAACTTTAATAACTATAACTTTTAACTTTTGCAGGTAGATGTAAATTGAAAAAATTTGCGACAGAGTCATCAGCATTAAACCAGGGGCATAGTCTTCGTGTTAAACGATACCTTGCCCCTGTTTTAATTCTTGCATCGGCAGTGGTCGCGTTTTTCCCATTTTCGTCTTACAGTGCAACCAACCTCCGCTCTAAGGGAACAAGTTCAATTTACATTGAGGCCTATGTTAATTTTATTGCGGCTTCAACATTTGAACTTTTTCATGTGATGTTCCAACTGCGTCGTCTGCCAAAAGGTGATTTGGGTATCGGTACAAATCAAAATGTGACTGACCTCAAGAGCCGAGAGCTTTTGGCTAAAGTATCAGGTGCCTCAGTTGTTATTAAAGGTGTAGAAGGTGAAATTGTGCAGGTTAGCTGTTCTAAGGAAGGTGCTTTATCAAGCGGTTTTCAAAAAATGCCGATTTCCGATGTTGAGGTTGCTGCAGGTACACAAAATACTGGCGATTATGGTGAAGGTGTTCAGTGTGCAGGTGATGCGGCCCCAGCAATTAGCCATGTTATTACCTCTCAGTCTGATGACAACACCTTGTTTATTGGCGCCCGCGTACAAGTAAGCAATAAACTTGCGGCCGCCCGCTACACAACCTCAAACCCAGATGGGCAGCCAGTATCTTTTGAGATTAATTATATTTAAGGTACTCACTGCGGAACTAAGTGTTCATTTCAACGTTTGTAATGAGGAGAAGACTCCCGTAAGGTAAGAGAATGAAGAAGCAAATTAAACTACTGGTATTATCGGCTATTTGCGGCGTGATGAGCGCCCAATTTGCTGCTGCTGGTGGTATGATTAGCTTTTCTAATGTTGTAGATAGCGCTTATGGAACTATTGATTATGTTGCGGGTGCAAATGGTAATATCGATATGGGTGCCAATGGCGCAATTGCTTATGGCCCCGGGTATTCTGGTACAGGTGTTGGTGTTCCAGGGCGTTTTCAAATTGGCGGTGGCTTTTTTAACCGAGTTGATATTTCGTGTAATCCAACAGCCGTCATGACAAACAGCGCAGGCTCGGCACTACTCATTTCAGAGGTTGAGGTTTCAAGCGTATTTGGCACTGGGCCCTTTGGTACAGGTGCAACGTGCAACGGTATTGGTAATACGGTTCTTTCAATTACTCTGTTTTTCGGTGTTTATAACACAGTCTTAATTGGTACACGCATTGATGGTACTGGTGGTATCCCAATTGGACCAGGGTATTATGCAACCGATAACCCGGGTGGCACCTCAATGCTTTTTGATGTGGTTTATCAATAAAACTAGTGCTAAACTTCGAAAATATTTGATTTTATGGCTTGTTCCATATGTGTGTAAGAATATATTAATAATAAAAGCGAATGAATATGAAATTATCTAACTTGTTCAAAGTTCTAACCGTATGTGTAGTTGTTGGTGGAGGCTTGGCTTACAATGCATCAGCTAGCAGTCTGCTATTTATTTCGCCCCACCGTGCTGTGATTGCCTCTGGCGACCGCACAACAGAAGTAACAGTTGCCAACCAATCTGACTATAAGCGCCGCTACGAAATTACACTGATTGATAGTGTTATGACTGAAGCTGGAGCTACGAAACGTGTTGATACATTTGAATATTCAGCTAAGCGTATGTTGCGCTATGTGCCACGCTCTGTTGAGCTTGAGCCTGGCGAACGCCAAACAGTACGTGTAATGGTGCGTCGTCCGCGCGACCTTGCAGATGGTGACTATCATACTCATATGCTTTTCCGTGAACAACAAGTTGAAGAGCCTGTTGAACAAAATACAGACGAAGACCGTACTTTCAGCTTTGAAGTTGGTGCCCGTTACGGGGTGGCTATCCCTGTTATTGTGCAGGCCGGTACTGTTGAATCAGATCTTTCATTCGGTACAGTGACACCCCAAGCAGAACCGAAGGGGATGACTGTTGAATTTAAGCGCGGCGGTAATGCTGAAGCAAATGGCTTCCTTCGTATTTTTAAAGAAACACCAGCAGGTGAAGAAGTTGCATCATCACCGATGTGGGTGCGTATCTACCGCGAGGTTGACCGCATTGAACGTACAGTGCCGCTACTGCCTGAGATTACAGCTAAAGGGACTTTTGTTCTTCGTCTCTACGTAAGCCCAGAGCCTGGAGCTGAAGTGATTACAGAAGAGAAAATTACTCTATAATTTCTCCTAATTTTAAAGGTCTCAGATGTACGTCTGGGGCCTTTTTTTATGTCCTAAGTACTTATTGGTGTTTGTACTGAAGAGGGGCTATATGAGCCCTTAATGAAGTCTTGAAGGGTGAGGGGTTGTAGTCTTAGTGCGGCGTGCTGCGTGCATGCTCATTGTCTGTGTGGAATGGCCCTATGAACCTGTGAAGGTTTAATGAAAGGCTCTGTCTCTAGTTACTCGCTTAGTTACTAGTCTAGTTACTGGCAACAGCGTTAATTTCAATGTCCACCATGTCCATGATGTTCTCTTCAGCTTGTAGGTTAACGGCAACCTCGATAGGTTCCTCAATGCCATAGCGTTCAAGGTATTGCGCTGGGATAACGAGCTTGTAATTACCCATACGCAGTGATGGGAAGACGTAAAAACCATCATATTCTGACTTGAGGCTACTTAGACGCTTGCCTGCTTCGTCATAAATTGTGACAGGTGCACCTTCAAGAATTGTAGTTTCCCCGCCTTGGTTAAGTGTAATCGTACCTGCAATTTCACCTAGTAGGTAAATAGGCATATCAACAGTACCAATAATACCTGGGCGTGCAATCACGCTGACTAGAGCATCGGCAGGTTGCATGTAAAAATCTGGTAGCGTTGTTGAGTCTACAAGCATCTGGTTTGGTTGGAATACCGCCATGCGTCCCAGTGCAGCGACGCCATTATCTGTTGTGATGGCAGTACCGCCACGGCTTCGGTTTCGGATTGTTACGCCGGGTAGAACTTCTTCACCTTCTTGGTAAATTTTATCTTCGTTTTCATCCAAGAATACACGTACCAATACATTGCCTTCGCTTGAGGCTGTGCGGCTAGCCATGGGGGTGTAACCCATTTCATTTGGTACAAATGTTGTACCTACGTTAAATCCTAGGCGGTACTCACCAGAGTTATTAATTTCGGTTTCTAACCCAAGGCGTAGGGCATCCCATTCCCATGTTAGTCGATTATTAAGGCGGGTTTCTTTTTCATTTAACAAGGTACGGTTAATTTCACCAATATAGGTGACGGTAGGGGCAAGCTGGAACTGACCACGTAGGTTAATGCTTTCAAAATCAAACTGCTTTTCTTGGTTCCGGTAACTCACCTGACCGCGCCAATATCCTCCAAAAGCATTTTTACGTACTAAGAAATCACCTTGTAGTAGGTCTGGTGTATTTTCACGCTGCTCTAGCTCAAGCTCGTTTGACACATTAAATCGGTTGAAGAATGTGTTTAAACGGTTCTGCCAGCGTGTTACAGGCGATTGACCATCATTGAAAAATTCGCGGCGGTAACCAACAGAAAAACCAATCGGGTGTAGTTCACCAAGTTGAATGCTATTATCAATACGTGCATAGTAGCTACTTTTATCTGGGCGGACGGTACCGCTAAAGCCCGAGCTGGTTTCACCACCTACAAGTAACTGGAATGTACGCGTAAAGTTTCGGCGCGCAGAGGCACTGTAAATACGCCCACCGTTTTCTTCAGCCATAGTATCTAGCTGTAGGAATGATTCCCATACTGACGCGCGCAAACCAACTGTAGCAGCTGTTGTATCAAGGGTGTTAATGGCACCATTGTATAGGCCAGATGTAAGCGTAAGCTCAGGTGTTAAACCATACGAAGAGTTTAACTTGAAGGCCGAGCCTAAGTCTTGGCGGTCAGCATTGTTGCCAATTTCAATAAGAGGTTTTGTGCCTTCTAGGGCTGCTAGTGAATACAAAAACTCACCTTCTTTAACTTGTCCAGTCCCAAGGAAGTAGCGACGAGTTGTCTCGCGGAGTTCACCGTTTGGTCCGTGTTCTACAATACGGAAAATGTTTAAACCCGAGCGCAAAGGGACGGCCGTAAATTCATATCGTCCGCTGCTGTCGATTGTAATAAAGTCAACCAGCCGTTCATCCTGAAAAACCTCAACATCCCAGTTAGGTGGCGCAAACCCTTCAATTGTTAGGTTGTTCGGGTCACGAACATAACTAATAGGCTGGTTAGAAACCTCAATACCACGCCCCTTACGTGTTCCTTCAATGAGTGGCGTAGGTGTTAGTGTAATATCACCCCACTGCACCATGCTTGCATTCAAAGGGCCAAATAGATCGTTTTTATCATCTTGTTTTCTGAACAAAACTTCAAAGCTATCGATCTCATAATCTTCCCCTGCTTGTTTTAGGAGTGAGGTTACAGTTTGATGTGAAAAACCAAAAAGGTCGCCTTGGGTAATGGCACTAATGTTTTGTGTAAGTTCATGGCTAGAGCCATCACGCTTGTTTACACCCGTTCTTGTGTCAATACGTACAGTGGGTTTGGCGGCCATCTGGTACTCAATATCTTGGCGTGGGGCTTGCGGGCGGTTTTTCACCATGTCGCGCGCTTTTTGCAGCTGATTCCATTTGACGTAACGCTCATTCTTAGCTTGATAAGGTAGTGTCTCTTTTGGGGTAATGAAAAGCTGCAAAGCCGAGAAGTTGAGCTCAAGATTGACGTTAAATAGACCTTCAAGTGCTGAGGCTGAAACATAAATATCGTCAAAATGTAGTTCAGCGCTACCTTCTTTAAGCTGATAGCGTTTTTGCCCCATCACAGCATGCTCAAAGGGGTAGTTAAGTAAAAATTGGTTATCTTCCGTGATATACCAGCCTTCAGCTCGGCCACTTTCTGGGTTTACATTAATGGGCACCCCTAGTGCGTTTACAAAGCTTGTCAGTGAAATCAGTAGCTTCTTTGTATCAGTGGTTGAGTATGCAAGAAGCGCCTCATCGCGTGGTTCGCCTTCAATGAATGTTTCCAGAATTAAAAGCTCGTTTTCTGTACGTTCAGTAAATTCAAGGTCAACAGGTGTCTCTCCGTCGAGGAAGGCTGTGGCCTGATCGTCGACTAAAATAAGGTCAACATTTTCAGGGGTTTCAGCTTCTGTAACCTCTTGCTCAGCAATCAATTCGTCTTCTGTTTTTGAGAGGTCAAAATCAGCAGGAACTTGTGGTTCTACAACGACTGGGGCATCAGCCGAAGGTTTTGCAGTCGGGGCTAAAACAAAAGCTGGGCCAGTGGTATCCGGTGTTTTTGGTTTTTTATCTTCATCGGTTTGTTGTACAGGCACAATTGTTTTAGTTGGGGGCTTGGGCTGCGCTACGCGCACGCCCTTATCTTCAATGCCTTCGCTGGTAGGCTTGGCTGGCGGTGTTGTCGGCTTTACCGCTGGTTTGACTGTTGGTTGTGCTATTGGTGTGCCTTGAGGAGCCCGCTTTGCCTGCGTAATGGCTTGTGGTGGGTTTGCGGCAGGTGCAGCCGCAGGTTTAGCTACACGGACTGGAATATCTTCCGGGCTAACGTACTCGGGCTCAATATTCTTACGCTTTTTCTCAACGACGGTAAGCTGCAAAGTACCTTCATGGGCCAGTTCACGGTCAAAAGAAATGTAGGGTAGGGGCTGTTTAGCATTGCGGTATGCCGTACGAATTTTCTGCATAAGGCGAATCACCTCAACAGAGTTAAACTTTTTACCGCGCATTTGTTGGGCTTCAGCAACAAATGGCAAGGGGTCCACTGCAACCATACCGCCTAAAAGCACTTGGCTAATGTTTGTTGTATTACCGGCATTTGCGACGCGAATAGGGCTGCCTGAGCATTGCTCTTTAGCATCCGCTAGCATGGCGCTTGGCACATCAGCCGCAATCGAAATGGTAATAGCACCATTTAGGCGTTTTGATGTTGGGTAACCCATCTGCACATTACGGAAACCTTGTTTTGCAAGCGATGAACGAATTTGGCGCATCAAGCGCAATACGGTTGCATCATCAATAGGTTTGTTGATGTATGGGTTGAATAGGGGGCGGAACTTTTCACCGTCTACAAGGCAGGTTGTTTCAAAGTTAACTTGCCTAAGCTCATAGCTGTTCGCCATATTAACGGGGGCGGCGCTTGCTGTATCAAATGAAACGAGGCGCTGCAACCACGACTCTTCTGCTGCATGGGCAAGAACAGGTGTAAATAAAGCTGCTGCAAGCACAAAAACCCGCCACAGGGGCAGGGGCTTAGAACACATATCAATACATATGGTTTTGAGCTTATTCACTTTTTCTACATTTTCTTATTTTTATGCAACTCATATATTATATACTCAACGAGGCTTTTGAGAAAGCTGCTATCCCGGTTGTATGATGTTATAACCCATTGAAAATAAACAGGTTTTTATAATGAAAAAGGCACAATTGCAAAATAGACACAATAACGTGGCATCTATGCCTAGTCTTGTGAGAATTTTTGCGGGCTTTATTGCTGTTGGCTTGGCGGCATTTTTACTATTTTTGATTCAACCCCTATGGGGGCGCCAAATGGTGATGGCATTTGGAGGCGTTGCAACAGTTTGGAATACGCTTCTGTTTACGTTTCAAGCGCTGTTGTTTGTAGGGTATAGCTTGGTATTTTTATGTCAGTTCACGAAGCACAGTAAACTGATTTTTGGCGTACTTTTAATTGGTACGGCTGTGCAGTTAGTGATGCCAATCCCCGTTGCTTTCCCGTCTGAGCCTATCGGCTTGCTCCCCCTTGTTGGTCAGCTCTACCATATTTTGTTACCTGTGCTTCTTTTAACGATTGCAACGCCATTTATTCAGCAACAGTTGGCAAATAGCACTGCTAAAAACCGTTACGTACTTTATAGTTTTAGCAATGCAGGTAGTTTTGCCGCTTTGGTAATTACACCGCTATTTTTATTGCCAGCGTTTGAGCAGGCGCAGCTGCTAACCATGTGGAAGTTGGGTGTCTTTACCTTCTTGGGGCTCGTGACTTATGTGTATTTTGTAACGCCCCGTCAATCCGTAAAGCCTTACGAGGGGGTGCAGCACAAAGATGGGTGGGGTTGGCTTGTTTGGCCATTTTTAACCACCTCTCTTTTACACGCGTACACACAGTATTTAAGTAATGAAATTGCTAATCTGCCACTTATTTGGGTGGTGCCGTTAGGGCTATTTTTGCTGAGCTATGTTGTGGCATTCTCTGGCATTCTGCGCCCACGTATGTTGCAAGTTCTTGCTATTACGGTTGGACTGGCGATCTCGGCCGCGGCACTCCTGCATGGAGCAAAGGGGTGGTCTGTTTTTGGCGTGCACTTAATCGCCTTTTTTGCGGCGTGTTGCTACGGCCATGGGCGTTTATACCAGCAGCGCCCTGAGCAAAAACATACGGCGTTGTTTTACGTTTACATTGCTTTTGCAGGTATGATTGCAGGGCTGCTTAATGCGCAAATTTTGCCTGTTATTTTGAATGATATTTATGAATACCCGGTTTTTTTCATTCTGCTCCTTATGGGTGCTGTCTGGCCTATGTTTCAAAAAGAATGGATGCCTAAAACGCTAAGTGTAGGCTTTGTTCTGGTTGTGTGTGGGCTTTGGGTGCAGGCTTTTAATATCCCCAATACGTTAGCCCAGTGGCGCAGTTATTACGGTGTCTTAAAAGTTATGCAAGAGGGGCCGCTTCATGTTTATTACAATAATGGCACCGCCCACGAGTTTCAAGATATGCGTCGTATGGTTCCCCGCACAGCAATGTACTTACAATACATGATTGGTGCCCCCCGTTATTGGGATGGTAGTGTTGCAGTAATCGGTATGGGCCCGGGCAACACAGCATGTTATACAGTGCCAACACAAACTGTAGATTTTTATGAGATTAACCCTCAAGTTGCTGAGCTTGCGAGTGATAATAATCTCTTTACCTTCCAGAGGGTTTGTGCCCGCGAAGGTCAGGTAGTTTACGGTGATGGACGCATTGCTTTTCCGGCGAAAGAGAGCCCTAAATATGATGTGATTGTTAACACGGCTCATAGTGGCCTTACATTGCCAACCCATCTTGTAACAAAAGAGGCTTTCCAGCATTATGCTAAAAGCTTAAACCATGATGGTGTTATTCTGACGATTGTGCCAAGTCTTTATTTTGATCATCATAATGCCTTGGTTTCAACGGCGAATGCGGCAGGGTTTAAAGTCTCTTTTGCGCCCAATGCCGCTTTGAATAAACATAATGATTACCCCTATGCTTGGTATGCCTTTTATACGTCTGAGACTACAGGTAAAATGTTGCAAAATGCCCCTGAAAATATTTGGGAAATAGCAAGCATTGAAGAGGGGAAATGCCCAGTACTTACAGATCAGCACTACAGTTTCCTGAAAATGGCTGGCCTTTGGGGGCCTGATTGCCAAAATAAGTAGTTTTTTAGTAGGCAAAGTGCAACTTTTCCCTTAGTTTGGCCGAAGGCGAAACACAACATATAACAAATTTTGACGAATCAAATGCTACGAGACTTCGAAAAACACTCACTTAACGGCTGGAAAAACCCTGATGTTTGCATCGTAGGGGCAGGTGCTGCAGGCATTTCGCTTGCGCGTGGCCTTAAAGATAGCGGCCTTGAAGTACTGCTGCTAGAAAGTGGTGGCTCAGACTACGAAAAGAAAACACAAGCCATGGCCCAAGGTAAAAACATTGGCTATGACTACTACAACCTAGAAGACGCGCGCCTACGCTTCTTTGGCGGGACCACTGCTATTTGGGGTGGCCGTTGTGCTGAGCTTGATGATATTGACTTTGAAGAACGCAGCTGGGTGCCACACAGTGGTTGGCCAATCAAAAAAGCTGACCTTAATGACTACTACACCCAAGCCCGTAGCATGCTTGAGCTTCCAGAAGTGCCAAACAATGGCCACCCTGAAGCCAAGCCAAACCCAGTAGACCCTAAATATGTTGATGTTGCCTACTGGCAATTTGATGACCAGTTTGACCGCTTTACCTTGCGTAAGTGCAGCGACTTGGCTGACGATACAAACATCCGCATTGTGCTACATGCCAACGTGACTGAGCTTAAAATGAATAAAGCAAAGTCGGCCATTGAAACGATTGAAATTTCAACAGCGGGCGGCAAGCGCGAAACGATTACACCTAAAAAGGTGATCCTAGCGACGGGCGGTCTTGAGAACCCGCGTATTCTACTTGCTTCAAACATCGGTAACGAGCATGACCAAGTGGGCCGTTACTTTATGGAGCACCCACATGCACGTGGCGGCCTTATTGTACCTGCTGACCACGATAAGTTTAGCGACCTGTTTAAGGTGTACAGCCACCACGACGGCATCCGTTACGGTATGCTGTTCCGTCCGGCTGATGGCCTGCAAAAGGATAAGAAAATCCTAAACACCTCATTCTCACTCCGTCCTTCACGCCATGAGGGTCGTAACCAGGTGTTCTACAGCCGCATTTATAACCGCCTTCGCCATAAAATGGCGCCAACACGCTTTGGCCGTAAGCTATGGTCAATCGTGAAGCGTGCTTCACGTTTTGCACAATCACATGTTTTGCCGCAGCAAATGTCGGGTAAAGGCAAATTTGGTGCAGATGGTATTTACTCGGTAATTCGTGCCGAACAAGCGCCAAACCCTGATAGTCGCGTAGTGCTAAGCCAAGATAAAGACGCCCTAGGCGTACCAAAAATCAAGCTAGACTGGAAGTTCTCTGACCTTGATAAAGAGTCAGCAAAAGTGCTTCTTGAAGCCTTTGATTGCGGCCTGAAAGACCGTGGCTACGGTAAGTCAGTTCTGGCCGAATGGTTTGATGATAAATCACTTGAGTGGCAGCATGACCCACTGATTAGTAACCATGACAAAGGTGGCTTCCACCACATGGGTACGACCCGCATGGGTAAAGATCCTAAAAAGAGCGTGGTAAACGCTGACTGCCAAGTGCACGGCGTTAAAAACCTTTATGTTGTTGGCAGCTCAGTCTTCACAACATCAGGTTGGGCTAACCCAACGCTCACAATTTTGGCGCTTTCGCTTCGTTTGGCAGATCACCTTAAGGCTCAGAAAAAAGCCTAAGACAGCCAATACAAGATTAACCCTCGCGAGCATTTGTTTTTAGGGGTGCAAGCCCTATGCCGCTAGCTGCCCGTCAACAGCAAAAGGCATCGCATCGGTTTGGGTTGTCCTTAATAAGGCAGCGCCTTAAGCAATGGGATGGCCACATAACCGTGGCCCAAAATAAAGCAAAACAAACCATTGAGTGGCAAATGCAGTTGCCCACTGACGTCTAAAATTTAACCAATGGCTAGAAGGGAAGGCCCCATGGGTTCTCGAAGCACAGTTCTAATTGTTGATGATCATGCCACCTTTGGTGAAAGCTTTAAAAGCCTGCTTATTCAAAAAGAGGGGATGCTTGCCGAAGCTGTAACGTCAATCCCCGCAGCATTGGCCTACTTGACCCAACATGAGCCACACTTGCTGGTGATGGATATTACCCTTCAGCAGCGCTATGAGGGGTTAGAGTTTTTAGCCATGGTGCAAACAAAATGGCCTAAAGTTAAAACGGTGTGCCTTACAAAACATAATAATGCTTTGGTGTGCCAGCAGGCCTATGAAGCCGGTGCATGGGGCTATTTTACAAAGACCATGCCGATTGAACAAACGCTACTAGGTATGCGCCAGGTGTTGAGTGCAGCTGAACCATTGCCGCAACCCTCTTTTAAAGGGCATAAGCATCATTTTACCCCCCGTGAACGAGAGATTTTAGCCCACCTTGCAACAGGTGCTAGTAATAAAGAGCTTGCGCTTGCCCTTGATATGGCTGAAGAAACCGCAAAAGTACATATGAAGACGCTTTTGCGTAAATTAGGGGTGAATAATCGGACGCAGGTCGCTATTTTTGCCTATGAAAATGGTTTTTGGCCTGCACCTATGCCTCACAAACAGTAGGTTATTTTTGGGCAAGGTCTTGTAGGCTTACATCCTCATCATCGTCATGGTGGTCATCACCATTACCCATCATGTGGGTATCATCTGCCACACGGCGCTGAGAACGACGCGCCTGAATCTGCGACGATCTATAAACAATAACTAAGCCACAACCCATAATTACAGCCCCAATAAAGATAATTGAGAATGTGCGTGAGCCACTGGCCATCGAGCTTGAGTTTGCGACCAACATAAAGGCCAAAATAGCTGCGGGGATAATCAGGATGAACCACATCACTTCTGACATAAGCTCTTTAAACATACCGCCGTTGTTTTTATCGGCCATATCTTGTTTATTTAGGTAAAGTTGCCAGCCTTTTTCTTGGTTAGCCGCCAGGCCGTACTCCGGCTCTTTGAGAAGTTTTTCGGCGCCATCAAGCGCGGCAATAACTTCTGTAATGTTGGCAAAGCCACCTTCTTTTGCACGTTCCATAATAATTTCAGATGGGAGGAGCCCCGTCGGAAGCAAACCACCCCATGCTTTGTAGTGTGCAGCTAAAACAGAGTTTTTAGGCGCAAATGAGGCTGATGTATAGGCATGGCCTAGGCCAAGCTCAGCAATGCTCTCGTAGTTATATTTAGGCTGGTAAAGGTGCGAAAGATCCCATTTGTCCTGGTTCAAAATACGAGACTCTGCTCGCTTAAGGTCCTCAACCGCCAGAACAACTTTTTGCAAAATTTCACCCTCTTGAATGGCCATCACGTGGGGCAAAACTTTGGGGCTATAGCTTTTAGCAGCAAAGTTGATTTTCTCTATCCAAAGGTTCCAGAAGGGGCCAATCTCAAGCTCTTTTTCTGCTAGGGCACGGTCAAGGTTTTCTGTTTCAGTAAAGGCATTGCCACTAAGGGATGTGTTTGCAAGGTACAAGTCCAGAACAGGGGCTGGCAATGTGGTTGCTATTACACGCATGAGGCGTCGATTGACGGTCCAATAGTCTGGTGGTAGTTGTTCAACATTTTCAGTGAAGTGTTCACGGATGGCGCTGCGCACTTCGTTTAGGTTATGTTGTAAGCCTTTGAGTAGTAGAATAAGGTTTGCAAGAGGCTTAAAGCGTTCGGTTGTGTCATTGTTATCAGAGTAAAGCTGGGGCAGAACTTTCTTTTCAAAGAATACGGCAAACAATAGGCCGCCACCAACGTACTCAAGTGCCATATCTTCGATAATGGCAATGTCTTTTTCAGTCCAGTCGGTTGCAGGCGTAAGCGATAGATACACCATGGTTTTGATGTATTGTGCATGGGCTTCTTCAGAGGCTTGTTCGGCAGGTGGTACGAGCTGGCCAAAATTACGAATCACCTCAAGTTGGCGTTCTGGACCAAAGTATCCATCAATGGCAATGTAGTTGTAGCTAAAGCGGTCAGTGATTGTTCTATCAATTTTATCAATGCGTGTGGCGGCACGTTTGGCTTCTTCTCGGGCCTGCGGCAAAAACTTACGGTGCCCTTGGGCCGCACGGTGGTAAAAGATATTACTTAAAATATATGAAGTCAGCTTGTTGTGCGGGTCTTCTTTGCGGGCGTTCTCGAGGATGGTGAGTGCGTCTGAAACACGGCCTTCTGAGTATACCTGCACACCACGCTGGATTTTTTGTACCATCGGCGTGTTGGTACCGTATTTATCAGGTGTATTACGTGCAGTATCAAGCTCGCTCATCAATTTACGGTAAAGTAGCTGCCCATCAAGGCCTAATGTGGCCTTACGTTTAGCATCAAACTGAGACTGCGCAACCTGTGGATAAATTGTGGTGGTAAGGCGTTTTTCACCAATACCTAGGCTATACACTTCGCCTAATTTTTTAAGCTCATCAGTGTAAGGGGCTAGGGTTTCTAGCATGTACTGCACTTGGGTGGATTCAAAGTTATAAAGGGCTTCGCCTTCTTCGTTTTTAGCATCCTTGTTTTCAAGTACAGCAGATAATGTTTCCGGGTGCAGCTGAAAGCCAGGGTCTTGGGTAGGCTCGTAGGCACAGCGGTCTGCCATTGCGGCAGATAAAATCTTACGGCCAATGTCGGTCGCATCTTCGCCAAGGTCAGTAGGGCGGTTATCAAGCTTAACGTCAGGCGTTGGTTCAACATCTTTCATTTGGCCCATGTTTTCACGGGTCCAGTTCTTAATAACGTTAATTTGCTCTTTCAGTGCACTCATGCGGATAGAAAGCCTTAATTATTATTTTGTTTTCTTTGTTTCGTCCGTATTCTCAGTCAGAACCGTCACTTTTTGACGCTCAAGTTCATAGCGTACAAGGTCTTCTAGTGATTCAAAAGGAATACTTCCACCAACCTGAATACCATTTACAAGTAGGGCAGGGGTTTTGCCTAAGCCTAGTTTACGGTTCAGGGCAAGGTCTGCATCAATTTCACGGTACACATCACGTGCATACAGGCGTACTAAGCGGCGCGAGTTATGTACTGGCATCCCGGCATAGCCTAAAGCTTCGATTAGTACTTCGTCGTTATAGCTTTCTAGCTTTTCAAGCTGACGACGAAACTCCCAGAAGATATTGTTTTTATTGGCAATCTTGCTATAGAAAATGGCAATATTTTCAGACTTATATGGGTTATCTGAAGCATGCTTATGCACCCAACGAATGTGCGTGGGATATTTTTCTAGCAGCTCATCAAGTTGCTTACGCATGCTATCGCAGGTAAGGCAGCTAATATCGCTAAACTCAACAATGGTTACGGGCGCACCCATAGGCCCTTTGATTGGGTTGTGTTGGTAAATGGGTGGCTCCATGCGGGCAATAAGCGTGTCCTTGGCCGCTGGCGTGTTTAAAACATCAGGCACGTTGTTCAGCACGTTGCCTTTATAAATTTCACGTCGGTTAATTTCAGGGCTTTGGTTGAATGAGGTGATGCGTTCTAGCGCTTTTAGGCGATCTTCAGCAGTGATTTTGATTTTATTTTCATTCTCTGATTTTTCACTGGCGGCAATCGCCTTTGAAGACATAGGAAAACCTGCCACAAACAGTAGCATTAATAGCCATTGGTAGCGTGCAAGGTGTCGCATGTTAAATTGTTGCTTTAAAAAGCCTATATTCTTAATAATTTCCCCTACAACCTTATCATGTAGAGCACAAATTTTAATGGGCATGATGGTAAATGCATTTTTTGGCACAGAGCTCAGTTGCAAAATAACCCCATTTCGGATAAAAAGATGTGCTAATAAATACTTTTAGAAGCAAATTTATAAAAACAGGACGGCCTTTAAAATGACATTCATCGTGACCGACAAATGCATCAAATGTAAATACACAGACTGTGTAGAAGTTTGCCCTGTTGATTGCTTCTACGAAGGTGAAAACATGCTGGTGATTAACCCGGACGAATGCATCGATTGTGGCGTGTGCGAGCCTGAGTGCCCGATTGAAGCTATCAAGAGCGATGAAGAACTGCTTGCTGGCGAAGAAAAATGGCTTGATATCAACACCAAATTTTCTGCTCTATGGCCAAACATCACTGAACAAAAAGAGCCTATGGAAGACGCTGACGGCTGGGCCGAAAAAGACAACAAAGGTGAACTGTTTAGCGAAAAACCAGGTGAGTAGCCTAACCAGATAGTCTGCCCAAAAATCTAAAGAGCCGCCTCGATGGGCGGCTTTTTGTTATCCAATAGCTTTAATGCTCTAAAAACTCGTATAAAGTTTTACGTACGACTGTACCATTTTCTTGAAGCCAAATTCTTTCTGCACATAGGGGCGGGTGTTAATCGCACGGCCTTGGCGGTAGGTGGCATCAGCAATCAGTTTATCAAAGGCTTGCTTAGCAAGCGGGTTGTTAGGGTAAAGCACAACACCGCAACGGTTACCATTGCTTAGCATTAAAGCACTTGGGCTTGGCGCCAAAACAACAGGTAGGCCCGCACTTTGTGCTTCTAAAATTGTACCGTGGCGTTGCTCAATACCACCTAGCAAAATAAACAGGTCAGAGGCTTTCAGGTACTCTTCAGGGTTCATCACCGCATCAAGGAAGTGCGCGTAAGGTAGGCAGCCTTTTTCTTCAAGGCGCTTTTCAATACGGGCAAGGTATTCTTTATCAGGGGCGTTACCAATGAAGAGTAGTTGACGCTCTTCAGAAAGCGGCAAGCAGCGCTCTAGGGCTTCAAGCTGCGCATTTTCTGGGGCAATATCAGCCATGCAGCACACAAGGGTCGCTTTTTCAGGTAGGCCAAGTTCACGGCGGGTTGGGCGTTTTGAAAGCACAGGTTTAAATTGGTCAGTTTGTACGCCAGTGGCAATAAGGGCCACGTGCTCAAGGCCATTCTTTTTAGCAACATCAAGCATGTGGTGGCTGTTCACAATCAGGGGGTGAATGCACTTAAGCGCACGCTGATGGAATGGGCGCTTTAAAAAGGGGATGGCTTTAACGTTAATGTCACTCTCAAGCTGGGCATTCGCCATAATTGGCATTTGTAAACGATGTGGAATATGCGCCAAAAGCGAGTAAGGCCAACGGCAGCTCATCAGGTGCACAATATCAATGGTTGGGTCTTTGTGCAGGTGTTTTCTAAGCTGGCGGAACATATGTATATGCTGGCGCCATTTTTGCGGCAGCATGCCTTGGTCGCGGAAGAAGTGCTTTGTGCTAATTTCAGGGTGCAGGTTTTGCAGGGCACTGGTCTCAACATGGCCAATGACGAGCGAAACTTTAAGGCCAGCTTGGTTTAGGGCAAGCGCCAACGTGCCTGTTTGTTTAATCAGGCTAAAGTTTCTTCCATCAGGGCAGACTAGGCAAATGTGTAGTTTTTCCATTTGTCGAAAAGAGTAGCACGAACTGCCGATATTTTTAATTGTTTAAGACATAAAAATACACGTACACTAGTAAAAATAACAATACGAGGATCCTCATGACTTTTACCGCCAAAAACTACCGCCAATTTGCCCATGATTTACTTAATGTGGCAGGCCGCATTCAAAGCGTAGCCGAGCTTGTAGAGATTGACGATGAAACCCTACGTAACATGCTGAATAACGATGTAAATACCCTTACACGCTCTATTAAGTTGTTCTCAAAACTAGGGTGGTGCCAAGCACAGTCAGAGTTGGAAGAAACACATCCTGTTGATGCTTCATCATTGGTATTTGAAGTTGTAGCCGCTGACCGCCCAGAAGGTGTGCTGTTGGCCATTGATGAAAACATTCGTATTGAGACGGACCCCACCATTCTAAAAGCGCTGATTGAAGAACTTGTGCATAACGTGGCTGCCCACGCAAACACAGAAAACCCCGCCAAAATTAAGCTTTATAAAAGCACTAAAGGGCATGTGCTTGAACTAACGAACGAAGCGTGTAACCCATTCCCTGAAGATTACGCCGAGCCCTTTACAAAGGGGCAAAATAGCCGAGGTCTTGGCCTTGGTTTGTCGTTTGTAACATGCGCTGCTGAACTATTAAAAATGCCCTTCAACATTGAAGCTGAAGGGCAAGCAGTTAAAGCCACACTTGTTGTGAAGCCATAAGCTTATTCTTTAGGGGTTACGTCCTTCATATCTGAAGCATCGCTAGGGTCTAGCGGGCTAGTGTAAGGACCGTACTTATTATCACGTGGTTCTGACTGCAAAACCCAGAAGATAAACAAAATAATCGACAGTGGCGGCATCAGAGCCAAAATCATCCACCAGCCTGTGCGGCCAATATCATGCAAGCGGCGTACACCCACTGCAAAGTGAGGGATAATCAGGCCAAGCTGCGCCAAAACCGGCAGCCATTCAGCCAAGCGGCCAACCATGCCACCAATTTCATACTTCACAAAAAAGCTACTAATCAGACCTGCGGCAATACCAACAAGCACTTCAAAAAGCAAAAACCACCAAAGTTCACTGCGTTTGGCGCGGCCTGAAAAATCAGTGTATTTATCAAGACAGGTTTCAACGGCTTGTACGAATGTAAGCATTATATGTTCCTCTTATTCAACCGTTACTGATTTAGCAAGGTTACGTGGTTGGTCAACGTCGGTGCCTTTCAAAACAGCTACATGGTATGCCAATAGCTGGATTGGCAAAGCCTGCAACATTGGCGCTACAAATGGGCTTGTTTCAGGCACGGTAAAGGTGCCGCCATTCATTTCGCCAGCAGTATCAGCGGCGTTTTTATCAGCAATCAGGTACATGCGGCCTTTACGAGCCATCACTTCTTGCACGTTTGAAATTGTCTTATCCAAAAGTGGGCCTGAGTTTGCAAGCGCAACGATTGGCATTTTATCATCCACAAGGGCAATCAAGCCGTGCTTCATTTCGCCACTGGCTGCACCTTCAGCGTGGATGTAGCTAATCTCTTTTAGCTTCAAGGCACCTTCAAGCGCCAACGGGAAGAGGGCACCACGGCCCAAGTATAGGGCTGAAGTTGCCGGCGCAATGGTTTCGGCCATGGCTTCAAGTTCTGAGGCATGGTCAAGCACTTGCATCATTTGTGCAGGTACTTTTACTAGGTGGCTAATAAGCTCTTGTCGTTTTGTGGCGTCAAGGTGGCCTTTGGCTTCAGCCATTTTAATGGCAAGTAGGGCTAGCACCATAAGCTGTGCGGTAAAGGCTTTTGTTGAGGCTACGCCAATTTCAGGGCCAGCCAAAAGCTCAAGCATAGAGTCAGCATCACGGGCAATCGTACTTGTTGGTACGTTTACCAAACCAAGACTGTGTTGACCTGCACCTTTAACAAGCTCTAGGCCTGCAAGGGTATCGGCAGTTTCACCACTTTGAGAGATGAAAATACTTAGGCCTTTAAGGTTAAGAGGTGGGTTGCGGTAACGGAACTCAGACGCAACATCCACATTAACTTGTGTATGGGCAAGTTCTTCAAACCAGTAGCGGGCCACCATGGCGGCATAGCATGATGTGCCACACGCTACAAAGTTTAGCTGCTCAATATCAGCCAAGTTAAAGGGCATTTCAGGCAGGTTAATATCTTTGTGCTGATCATCAAGGTAATGATCCAGAATGGTGGTCATAACTTGTGGCTGCTGGTGGATTTCCTTCAACATAAAGTGACGGAAACCATCTTTACCTGTGGCTTCAGCGCTGGTGTTTACAATTTTGTGCGCACGTTCAACCTGAGTACCTGTTTTGTCGTAAAACTTCACACTGTCTGAGGTTAAAACGGCAACGTCGTCATTTTCAAGGTAGGTTACCTTTTGGGTAAACGGGGCAACGGCAATGGCGTCTGACGCAATGTAGTTTTGCGTATCGCCATGGCCTGTCAGCAGTGGGCTGCCGCGGCGTGCAGCAAAGAGGGTGTCAGGGTCATCGTTAAAAACAATCCCTAGGGCAAAAGCACCTTCAACTTTGTTGAGGGTTTCAATAACGGCGTCAAGCTTGCCTTTACCTTCTTTAATAAATTTACTAATCAGCATTGGCACAACTTCGGTATCGGTTTGTGACTGGAACACAAAACCTTCTGAAGTTAGCGCTTCTTTTAGCGGCTGGTAGTTTTCAATAATGCCGTTATGCACAACGGCACAGTCAGGGCCTTGGTGCGGGTGGGCATTGGTTTCTGAAGGTTCACCGTGGGTCGCCCAGCGGGTGTGACCAATAGCAATAGGGCAGCTGTTTGGCAGCGGGGTGGTGCTTAGTTTGTCTCGCAGTGACTGTAGCTTACCCATGCTGCGGGTCATGGCAATGGCACCGTTTGAAACAGTGGCTACGCCAGCAGAGTCATAACCACGGTACTCTAGGCGGCCTAGGCCTTCTAGAACGTCCTGAACTGGGGTTTTAGCGCCAATAACGCCGAAAATGCCGCACATAATTATGCTCCTTTAGCTGTGAGTTGTCGTTGGTTGTAAATGCCTTCAGCAACGGCCAGTTGCTCAGGGGTGTTTACACCCAAAAGAGCCATGCCGTCGTTTACGTGGCAGGTGCCAACGTTTTTGCCTGCCTTAAGGGCAAGGGCAATAATATCGGTTAGGTAAAACTCGCCGCTGGCATTGTTGTTTTGTACTTGGCTTAGAAGCTCAAACGCCAATGGCAATTTAACCATGTAAATACCGGTGTTAATTTCAGTGATTTTTTGCTCGGCTTCTGTGGCGTCTTTTTGTTCGGTAATCTTTAAAAAGTTACCTGCGTCATCACGCACAATGCGGCCTAGGCCTGTTGGGTTATCAATAGTGGTGCTGACCACAGTCACGGCATTTTCGCCGTGTGATTTTAGCAAAGCATTAATAAGGTCAGGGGTTACAAGCGGTACGTCACCACTCAAAATAATGGCGTTGCCTTCAAAGCCTTTAAGGGCTTTTTCAGCCTGTTGTACGGCGTGGCCTGTGCCAAGCTGCTCGGTTTGTAGGGCATATTCTACACCGTCAAAAGCGCTGTCGATGCTGCTGCGCACAGTGTCGGCTTGGTGGCCAATAATCACAACTTTTTTGGTGTCGGTGCCAGCGGCGGTAAGAACGTGGTGCACCATTGGGGTGCCTGAAAGTGGGGTAAGAACTTTAGCAAGGTCAGACTTCATGCGAGTCCCTTTACCTGCAGCCATTACAATAATGGCAAGCGGAGTGTTTTGAGCAGTCATAGAAATAGGCCTATTTTGTTTAAACTGTGGCGCAATAATAACGCATGGTTATATGTTTTAAAACTCAAAACCACCCCTTTGTTGACAGGCCAAAGGCCAGCATGCCATAAAGGTTTGAATTAACATAAGTCATACAGGTATTAAAAACAGGTACATGCTCACGATGCACACCCCCACGCGCGAATTTTACAACCAAAACGCTGATGAATACTCAGACCGCACCTTGGCAATTGACCCTGCCCACGAGCGTGAAAAGTTTATGGCTTGCCTGCCAGAAGGGGGCACTGTTCTTGATGTAGGCTGTGGCTCGGGCCGCGATTTGAAGATTTTTTGCCAACACGGTTTTGACTCTATTGGTGTTGATGGCTCAGAAGCTATGTGCACCCGTGCTCGCATGCACAGTGGCTGCCGTGTTTATAACTCAACCTTTGAAGAATTTACGCCAAACCGCCCAGTTGACGGCGTTTGGGCAATGGCATCATTAGTACACACCCCTGAAAAAGACCTGCCCGAACTTGTGCAGCGCCTATGGTCATGGATTAAGCCTGATGGCGTGATGTACGCCTGCTTGAAGGACAAAAACGCCGCTGGTATTTCAGGCATTGATGGCCGCCTGTTTAATGGCTTTACACTAGATGAGGTTAAGCACCTGTTTGGTAACCTGGCTGGGGCTGAAGTGCTTGAGACTTGGGCCTCTGACGGCCATAACACCACATGGCAGAATATTATTCTACGCAAGAATTAGTATAGAAGTTTAATAGATTTATCATGTTTCTGACCACCCTTTCAAAAGATGGCTCTGCGTATGATTCTGATGGAAATTTGATTTTTGCATCATACGAAAAGTTTACTAATGAGATATGTCGCAAAGGTTATTGCTTTATTTGTGGTGAGAAACCAAGTAACTCATTTAACGACGAACATATCTTCCCTAATTGGGTTCTTAAGACCACCAACTCTCATAATAGACGGCTTATCTTGCCAAATGAGCAGCCAGTTAAATATTCAACATATAAAATTGCGTGCTGTCAGCCTTGTAATACTAAGTTGGGGGAAGTTTTTGAGAAGCCACTAAGTGAGGTTTTTTCTGGAGGGTTTAAGGCAGTAAAGGAATATGTGAATAACGGTGGGGCTCAGCACTTATGCGCATGGCTATGTCTTATTTTTCTTAAAGTTCATTTACGTGACTTTAAAAATCCCTCATCACTTGATGCTCGAGAAAATAATTCAATGCTAGGCTCTCATTATGATTTGCATGAGCTTCATCACATTCATGCTGTTGCTAGATCAAGGATCGTAGGTGTGCATGTGTCACATGGAGTTTTTGGAAGTTTAAATGTCTTGAATACTGAAAAGTTTGATAGTTCAGATATGCTTGATTATTGTGATGGCCTTGCTGGACGAACTGTTTTGCTTAGAGTTAAAGATGTGGCATTAGTGTATGTTCTGGATGATTGTGGGGGGTGTAATTCAATGTTGGAGCATAGGCTTCATACATTTATTCCTTCAAACGCAATCCAATTGAGAGAAATATATGCTCATTATTCTGCTGCAAATATACATTTGATTTCTCGCCCAGAGTTTGGCACTGAGATTAATAAAAATACTGGTCAACCAAGGATAGTAGCAAGAAAGGGTGCTTTAGATTATCACGACTACAATCCCACTATTTTCGGGGAAATTTTTGCTCATGCCCTAGAGCCATACAAATATAATATTAAGGTCAAGGGTAAGACGGGTGAGGAGGCACTGGACGAAGTTAGAAGCGGGGAATTAAGTTTTTTATCTGGAAAATAATAGCTGGCTTACGAGCCAGCTTTTTTAGTTTGTGAAGTCTGCTTAGGCCCAGATTTTTGCTGGGATTGCTTTTGCGATTGCTCAGCCGCAGGCTGTTTGTCCCACTTATGGTACACCTGATCAAGGTTCCCGAAGTACCAACCCGCAATCAGAATTTGCGCGATGAATAGAATCCACATAGGCACAATAAAGCCCTTCTTTGACTTTTTGTGGTTGAACACACGGCGGCCTGCAAAAATGGCAGGGAAGCCGCCCGTAAGGCCTAGAATGTGGTAGGTGATTTCAGGCGTACGGCCCTTATCTTTTTTAGCCGAGACTTTATCTAACCCAAACGAGATAAACGTCACGATGTTAACGGCGTAAAACCATGCAAAAATGTATTCGATGAGCATGGCTTGCTCAATCAGCCATGCCAGCACAGCGGCCAGCACAACGTGGAATAGGGCAGACTTAAGTTTGAAGCGTGTAATAATCATAATTTTAGTATAGCGGTGTTTGCGGCGGTGGCACCTAAAAAATGGCGCAAAAACGCCAAACATGAACAATGCCCATATGGGGTGTGATTATTTTTTCACAAAAAATGCATATACGCCCTCTCAATAGGCTTGCATCTAGCTAAAAATAGTCTATATCATTCTTCACAAATGGACGTTCCGCACGTGCCGATGGCCCCTGGGTGCATAGTCGGGGTGGGCAGAAGAGAGTTTAAGTAAATTCCCTTCCAGCCGCGTCTCCAGACTGCTCTTGCAGGTTATGCTACGACCGGACGTCTCCCCATTAACCTGAGTCATGAATAGGCTCACTTTAATAGGAGGATAGCACGTGCGATGGAACGAAACCCTTTCCTGACGCAAGTCATCTCTCAAGTAGAGCATACGCAACGCATTGCCCCTAACGCTTCGGGCCATGTTGCGGCGTTTGTAACACCAGAACACACATACAAAAACGCAGGCGCAGTGCTTGCGGCGCTTCAGCCTGAAGTGCCCGTGCATCTGTTCCGCCCACAAGAGCTGCGCCAATCAGTGACGCACTTTTTATCAGCGTTTGACGAAGGCCTTGGCGGGCTCAGCATGTATGCCGTTAAATCAAACCCTGATGCCCAAGTTATTGCCCAAATGTGGCAGCTTGGTGTACGTGCGTTTGATGTGGCTAGCCTGAACGAAATTAAGCTTGTACGTAGCGTGTGCCCACAAGCCATGCTGGCCTTTATGCACCCTGTTAAAAGCCCAATGGCCATCCGTGCCGCATACTTTGATTACGGTGTGCGTACCTTCGTGCTGGACTGTGTTGAAGAGCTAGAGAAAATTCTAGCCGCAACCGATAACGCCCTAGACCTGTGCCTTGTGGTACGTCTAGGCCTGAAAAAGGGCAATGCTAAAATTGACCTTTCAGCAAAGTTTGGCGCCTACCCGCCTGAGGCTGTGCACCTGCTAAAACTTGCCAACGTAAGCGCACCAGAAATTGGCGTGAGCTTCCACGTGGGTTCACAGTGCGAAGACCCGCAAGCCTACGCCCGTGCTATTGGCATTGCGGCTGATATTGTTGGCCAAGCCGAGATTGAGCTGGATGTGCTTGACGTTGGTGGCGGCTTCCCCGCCCGTTACCCAGGCATGACACCGCCTGACCTTGGTAAATACATGGATGTTATTGCCACTGAATACGCAAAATACCCCGTGCTACAAACAGCCAAACTATGGGCTGAGCCTGGCCGTGGCCTTGTGGCCAACAGCGGCAGCGTGCTGACCCGTGTTGAGCTACGTAAGGGCCAAAACCTTTACCTGAACGACGGCACCTACGGCAGCTTGTTTGATGCTGGTAGCGCTTGCGAATGGCGCTTCCCGGTGCGTGTATGGCGTGATGGCAAAGTGCTGAAGGGCACTAAAACAGCATTTAGCTTTTATGGCCCAACCTGCGACAGCCTAGACGCCATGAAAGGCCCCTTTATGCTGCCTGATACCCTGCAAACGGGTGACTGGATTGAGGTGGGTCAATTGGGCGCTTACGGCCGCACTATGCGTACCGACTTTAACGGCTTTGGCGATGTGCTTGAAGCACAGGTTGCCGATAAAGCTTTTAAATAAAGTATGAAATAACTTAAGACACTGAAGGAGATAACAACGTGAGACTACTACCCCCACGCGCAACTTCTAAACGTACATCAGCCCCAAGCGGGAATGTGGCAAGCTTAGCGCCATGCCCACAAGGGGCATTGGTCACAACAGGCACGCCTGTTGCCACAAGCTCAGCCAAAACCTCAGTCAGAGGGTGACCATACGGATTATCGGGGTGATTTTCTTGAATATCGAGCATTTCACCCACGATAAGCCCTTTAATGCCATCCAGCTTTCCTGCACGCTTTAGGTGCCACAGCATACGGTCTACCGCGTAGGGTGGTTCGTCAATTTCTTCAATAAACAAAATCTTACCGTCAGTCTCAAACTCGTCTTCAGTGCCCAGCAGGCTAATCAGAAGGCTGAGGTTACCGCCAATAAGCTCGCCTTCGGCGGTGCCTTCGGTATGGGCTTCACTGTCTTCAAGGGCTAGGTGAGGGGTATCCCCCGCCAAAACAGCCTTAAAGTGCGAGGCTGAAAAGATGTTGTTGTCTTGGAAGGTGGTCAGCATAGGGCCATGAAACGTCATAAGCCCTGTTTGCTTGTACAGATGATGGAGCAACATCGTGACATCGCTATAGCCGCAAAAAACTTTGGGGTTATGGCGAATAAGTTCAAGATCAAGGTAAGGGAGAAGGCGGACTGAGCCTGTGCCGCCACGGGCGCAAATAATGCCGTCTACTGTAGGGTCAGCAAACATTTTATTAAGGGCATCGGCACGGTCTTTATCGGTGCCAGCAAAACGGTGATGCTTCATAAGCTCAGGTGATGCTTTGACTTTAAAGCCCATGGCCTTAAGGCTTTCAATGCCTTTTTGTAAACGTTCATCATCAAGCCATTCACCCGGGCTAACCACCCCAAGGGTGGCGCTGGGTTTTAATGCTTTAGGCTTAATGTGCATGCTTTTGCTCGCTTATTTTTGGGCAGCGGCTTGGGCTTGCTGTGCGGCCACTTGTGCCGCTTGCGACATTTGTGTTAGCAGCTGATGGCGGAACCAATCAACACAGAAGCTTGTGGTCATGAAGTTAACATCTTTCGATGTAGCCATTGTCAGCTCATGGTCAGGTGTTAGGCCTGCGATGATGATGTGCTCGGCTTCTTTCATGTTTTCAAGCGCTTGCATTGCCACTGGGTGGGTGTGGTCAGCTTGGCCAAGTTTATCGCCAAGTTCTTTCACGGTATCTTCCATCAGTGGCATTGGGTCTTCACTTTCAAGAACACTATCCCAATCCATGGCTTTCAAAATCCACATCAGGTGCAGAGGTGACGAGTTGCTTGTAAACAACGTGCCCACGCTACCGTTTTTAAAAACACCAAAGATGATCACATCTTGAAGGTCTTTATAAAGGCAGCCAGCCGCCTGAATCGTTTGCATTGGGTCGAGCGCAGCCCAGTTTTGTTCAGTCATGGTATTGGTCTTTCTTGGTTATGTTTTATTAGTCTTTTGGTGCAAAGCCGCGGCGCATTGTATTTTCAGTTACAACGCGAGGCTCTACAAAGTGCAGTAGGTAGTCGCGGCCACCAGCTTTTGTGCCTGTACCTGAAAGCGCACCACCACCAAATGGTTGGCGGCCTACAAGGGCACCTGTGCTGCCACGGTTAACGTATAGGTTACCAACTTTAAAGGCTTTCTGCACATATTCAATTGTGGCAGGGTTACGGCTAAACACCGCACCTGTTAGGCGGTAATCACAATCAAGGGCCATTTCAACGGCTTCTTCGATTGTTTTGGCTTTGTGTACGGTAAGGACTGGGCCAAAGATTTCATCCTGCACAACAGGGCTAGAGTCTTTAATGTCTGTAAACACGGTTGGTGGTACAAAGCAGCCACTGTTGAGTAGTTCATCAGAAGCTGGCGCTTGTGCCAATAGTTTACCGTCTTTCATGCCTTGCTTGATGTAGCCACGGATTTTATCGCAGGCTTCTTTATCAATCACAGCGTTGGCGTCAAACATAGGGTCGTGGGCGCCACCAACACGTAGGCCTTCAACAACTTCTGCCAAACGTTTTACAAAGGCATCGTAAGCACTGCCCACCACAATAACGCGTGATGTGGCTGAGCACTTTTGCCCTTGGAAGCCAAAGGCGGCAAACACAGTGCCCGGCACGGCTTCGTCAAGGTCAGCGTCAGAATCAACGATGGTGGCGTTTTTACCGCCCATTTCAATTACGCATTTTTTTAGGTGGTCTTGGCCTTGTTCTAGCTTACCTGTTTGCGCCACAATTTTAAGGCCAACTTCTTTTGAGCCTGTAAATGTAATCATCGCAACATCAGGGTGTGCCACAAGGCGTGCACCCACTTCAGCACCGTCACCCGGCAAGAAGTGCAGAACTTCTTTCGGTACGCCTGCTTCAATCAGAATGTCATACATCTGTTGACCAATCGCAGAGGTTTGCTCGGCTGGTTTGTAAATAACAGGGTTACCAGCAACAAGGTTTGCAGCGGTCATACCTGTTGAAATTGCAAACGGGAAGTTCCACGGTGCGATAACTGTCGCAACGCCCTTTGGTTCGTAAATAAGGGTGTTTTTCTCGCCCCATACGCTTACCGGCTGGAAGCGCTCTTCAAGCACTCGGGCTTCTTGTGCGTAAAAGCGCAAAAAGTCGATAGCTTCGGCAATATCAGCATCCGCTGAGGCCCAGTCTTTACCTGCTTCAAATACTTGCATGGCAAAAAGCTCGCTCCAGCGCTCTTGGCAAATGCTGGCGGCTTTATCAAGAATGTCAGCACGTTTTTCAAAACCTAGTTTTGCCCAGTCAGCCAAGGCGTCCTTGGCAACTTTAACGGCTTCGTCAGCGTCTTTAGCGGTCGCAAACTCAACCTTAGTGGTGATTTGCGAGGCTTGCCATGGGCAAGGGTGCTCGTAGCCGCCTTTAGTTTTGGTTGTTTTGCCGTTTACCTTAGGTGTGGCTGTAACGGGTAGTTTTGGCTGTAGGGCTTCAATGGCTTCGCGCGCTTTTAGGCGGTTTGGCTGCTCAGAAAAGTCAACCAAAGGCTCATTAATAAAGTGCGGGGCTTCTTTGCTGCTCACAACTTCAGGCACGACGGGTGCTTTTAGAAGTGTCTCGGTATCAATTTCACCCTTAGCTTTTTGCGCAACAAACGACTGGTTTGCTGTGTTTTCTAGCAGGCGGCGCACAAGGTAGCTCATACCAGGAATAAACTCACCCACTGGGCAGTATTGGCGGACACGGTAGCCCATGTCACGCAGGCAATCACGGAAGTTAGGCGCCATACCGTTTAGCACCTGAAACTCAACGTCAGCTTGTTCTAGACCAAACTCTTGCTGCAGTGAAATAGCAACCGCTAAGCTACGGGCGTTGTGGCTACCAATCAGCGGGCGTACCTTCGGGAAGGCGCCCATCAAAATGCGCAGTAGTTTTTCGTAGTTAATGTCGGTTTGTTCTTTTTGATCAAACACAGGGCAAGGCCAGCCTTGTTGTTCGGCGTGGGCTTGCTCGTAATCCCAGTAAGCGCCCTTTACAAGACGGATTGAGAATGGCGTACCACGTTCTTCAGCAAGTTTAATCAATGCATCCAAGAATTGCTCACTCTCACGCAAGTATGCTTGGCAAACAATGCCCACGTGTGGGTAGTCGCGGAAGCGCTCATCCATTAGCACATTGGTAAAGACTTCAAGAGTAATCGGCACGTATTCCCATTGCTCAGTATCAATGTGGATGTAGGCACCGTGTTCTTTTGCAGCAGCCATTAGGCCTGAAAGACGCTCGGTCAATACTTCAACACTATGTTTGTGGGCCGCTGGGTCAACATGCTCGTAGAGAGCTGTAAGCTTTACCGAAACGTTGGCACGGGCAATGGTGCCAATACGGTCGGCTTCAGGGTATTTGGCATCAGGCCATGTTTTGGTGGCCGTGGCAATTTTTTCGATGGCTTTGTAGTAAGCGGCTGTAAAGTCATCCGCTTCTTTTTTAGAGATAACAGCTTCGCCCAAAAGGTCGATTGAGCAGGCAAGCCCATCGTCATGTAGTTTTTTAAAGGTGTTGATGCCGTCGTCGATGGTTTCGCCGGCAATAAAGGTGTGGGCCATGCCTTTAATGTTTTTACGCACGATAGGGGCAATCACTTTACCCAAAAGCTTGCCACCAGGCACGCCACCACCAAGGAATTTATCAAGGCCGCCAATTTGGCTGTAGTAGGCTGTGAGGTGCTCCATAAAGTCGCCGTCGTTACGCAGAGTAGGGGCAACGTCGGTAAAACGAAGTGAGGCTACACGAAAGTCTTCATGGCTCATCATACGGTCAAGGAGTGATTGACTCCACTTATGGGGGCTTAGAAAGCCAATGCCTTTAGCGCCCTTGTAAGATAGAAGTTCCTGACCTTTTTGGGCCACTGTTTGTTCTTGAGTTTTTCCTGGGGATGTCCCATGGGTATTCATAGTTGTCATCGGCATAGACCTCACATAATAAAAGATTTCCCCATCACGATAGCCCGTTATATTTGGGCGTTCAAAATAATTCGGTCAATGTGCGCATTTGTTAGGCAAATGTGAAACGCTAACCCTACGTTTTATTTATAAAAATACGGAAGCGTGATGCTTATGCCACAGCCCAAGTGGCCAAAGCGTAACGCCAAGCACAGCACGGTTGCACTCGCCATACCCCCTCGGATAACCTTGAATGAGGGAGCGTTTTATGAAAATTTTGAAAACCCAAAACATCTTATTTTCGATCACTTTGGCTACGGCACTTTTGCCAGTGGCTGCATTTGACGTTGCCCAAGCTCAAAGTGATTTGCTACCCCCTCCATTTGAACGTGCAGAGCCAGTGGCCGCAACGCCAACCCCAACAATTGAGTACCTGAGCGAAGATGAACTACAACGCGCTTACGAGCGTGCATTGAGCAACTTTGGTCAGCAAACTGTACCCGTTGAAACGCCAGAGGCAACAACACCTGAAAACACAAACCCATCGCAAGTGCCGGGTCAAGTACCGCAAGTTGGGCAAAACACTGATACACCAGGTGTAAACCTGCCAACAAACTACCCACAAAACACCGCTATTCCTGTAGCAACATCAAATGCGGGTACAGCAACAACGCCAATTGGTAAGGTTCGTTTGAACGTGAACCTTGAAAACATGCCGCTTGAGCGTGTGATGGAAAATGTTATTCAAACCGTTTCATCAAAATCAGGGCAGTGGAACATCCGCTGGCGCTTAAAGAACGAAAACGAGCGCCTACGCACCGAGCGTGTGAATATTAACGCTGAAACTGATTTTGAAACATTTATGGCTTACCTGATGGAGCGCATCAACAACACCACAGGTGTTCAGCTATACGTTAAAGTTTTTGAAGGCTCACGCCTGATTATTATTGCAGACAATTACTAGGCATAATGAAGACCTAGCAGGACCTTAAGGAGGTACCGATGACAATGCAGACGCACAACACAGTAAATAAAGTTTTCCGTTGCGGTTTTATGGCAGTGGCTTTGTTGCTTGCTGGGTGTACAGCTGTTTACCAAGATACTGTTAAGGCACCAACCGAGCAAAAAATCTCGGAAGTACGAGAGTTTGAGCCTAACCCAGTGCTGAAGCGTGGTACGTTCCACATGCAGCGTGTAAGCGATACATCACCTGTACGTGTTGAGCCTGAAATTCGTCTTAAACGTCCTGAGCTTCCACCATTTGACGTGGTGTACATTTCACAGCCAGTTGAAGATATCCTCATTGAGCTTGCGAACACCGCAGGTGAATCTATTGTGATCCCATCAAGTGTGCGTGGTCGTACCGTGACTGTGATTCACTCAGGCTCTAACTTTAAAGGCATGCTTGATATCGTTTTGTCAAAAGTGGGTTACCACTACAACTACGTAGACGGTGTTTGGTACATTACCCGATTCCCTGTGCGTAACTACAAGCTTGAAATTTCACAGTCAATCCGTGGCGGTTCATTGAATACAGCCCTAGAAGCTGAGCGTATTTCAAGTGATGCTGATACTGAAAGTACAGCAGGTGGTAGTATTGAAGAACTTGCCACAAACTACGAAGACCAACTGTGGCTACAAGTGAATGATACCCTGAACGACCTTATTGGTGTGGGTTCTGACGTTCCGGCTAACGCCTCGGCTGAACGTCGTGCTGCTCAAGTACAGCGTGAAAACAACAACAACTCTGGTGGTGTAACAACTTCAGGCGGTGTAAGCGCCGCAACAGGTGCTGTTGTTGGGCAAGACATTGCCGTAAGTGAACTTATTCCTGAAGAAGGTTTTGCCGGCGATGGCGCACAGGTTCCTTCAGCAATCTCACCAATCAACTTGCCTCAAGTTGAAAGCCGTGATCACCTTTCAGCCGATGATCTAGCACAGCCATTTTACCGTGTAACACGTAGCGCAGGTATTATTACCGTACGTGCAGCCCCAGAAGCGCACCGCCTGATTGAAACATATCTTGAAGAAGTGCAGTACTCATTGCTACGTCAGATTTTTGTTGAAGCGCGTATCCTTGCGATTGTGAAAGACAAAACAACAAACCGTGGTGGCTCTATTGCAGGGTCTGACCTTAACCTTGGCCTAGCTGCCATTGGTGGCTCAAGCGATACATTTGGTTTTAATGGGTTGCCTGCCGTACCGACTGAGCTTGGCGGCCAGTCTGGTGGTTTCTTGAACTTCACCTTGAACAACAACAACCTGCAAACAGTTGTTCAAATGTTGAACCAAGTGGGTGATGTTTACACCATTTCAAGCCCGTCGCTCTTGGCGCGTAACAACCAAATTTCACGTGTGGCGATTACGCAGCAAATTGGCTTTGCCGAAACCACCGTTGAAACCAACACCAACGCCGATGGTAACGTTGTTATTGGTCAGCGTACTGATGAAGCACGCTTCCGTAATGCAGGTACTGTGTTCTCAATTATGCCATTTGTAGGTAAAAACAACGTTCAGATGCGTATGCGCCTCAGCTTGGCGAACCAGTCAGGTACGGTACCTATCTTTACCTCTGTAGGTGCTGGTGACCCTGTACAGAACGATGTGCCAGAACTGGCCACAAACCTTATTGACCAAGATATGGTGATGGACTATGGCCGAGTGCATGCCGTGGGTGGTGTGATTCAAACAAACACCGACTTGCAGCAATCATACGTGCCTGGCTTTAACCAAGTGCCTGGCCTGCGTGATATTTTGCAGTCAGCCAACAACCGTCAAACCGATACTGAGTTTGTAGTGCTTATGCGTGTGTCACGAGCTTAACCCGATGCATTGCTAAGAAGGAAAGGTGGCTTATGCCGCCTTTCTCTTCTTTGGGGATCGGCTTGTCTTTTGGGTACCTAAATTCTTTTTCTTGTAGCTTATGTCGCTCGTGTACCTCTTTATACACGTCGCTCATGCGCAACGGCAAAAAAGCATTAATCTATCCCAAAATCCTAAACCTTGAAGGTGTTGTCTTTACAATAAAATATCTCGTAAATAGCAAGCCGAGCCTAGAAACAAAAAAGCCCTCCGTGTGGAGGGCTTTTTCTTCGGGTTGCTCACAATTAACGTGAGTAAAACTCGATAACCAAGTTCGGGTTCATTTGAACTGGGTAAGGGATTTCGTCTGCTTGTGGCAAGCGGCCGAAAGTACCTTTGAATGATTTAGCGTCTACTGACACGTAATCTGGTAGTTCGCGTTCCATCTTCTGGATAGCTTCAACAACCTGAGGGATGTTGCGTGAACGTTCGCGGATCTCGATAACGTCACCTGGCTTACAGCGGTATGATGGAATGTTAACTACTTTACCGTTAACCATCACGTGCTTGTGGTTAACAAGCTGACGAGCACCAAATACTGTTGGCACGAAGTTTAGACGGTAAACAATAGCGTCTAGGCGTGATTCTAGCATTTGTAGTAGGTTTTCAGATTTATCACCCTTCATACGAGAAGCTTTATCAAAGATAGTGCGGAACTGGCTCTCGCTGATGTTGCCGTAGTAACCTTTTAGCTTCTGCTTTTCACGAAGCTGGATACCGTAGTCGGTTAGCTTTTTACGACGTGCGCCGTGCTGACCTGGGGCTGTTGGGTTTGTGTTAGTAGGACATTTATCACGACCCCATAGGTTTTCACCCATGCGGCGAGAAATTTTGTACTTAGAATGTTGGCGTTTGTTAGGCATGTGTATATCTCCTTAGCCACGCGGTTAATTCTGACGTTTAAAGCTCATCTTTAAAGTTCAGAGGTCTGCGGTCTCCGAGAGAAATTGCATTCTCTCTGGCGTGACAAGCACGGGGTTCGGAGTAAGAACCAAAGCGATGCTTGTACCGCAGCACAGGTCTTTTTAGGTGAGTTTACCTAAGGCGTCAAGCTTTTTCAGGGGGTTAGGGGCCTAATATGATGTGTTTTTTGCAAAAAATATGTTTTCGATTTGTTTTTTACCTCAATACCCATTAACTTAAAGGTCTGAACTTTTATCTTTTTCTTCTTTTTTTCCTACTCTTATCTATCTGATCCTCTTTACCAATAGGAACTTCAATCATGGAGAGCGTCAAAAGCTTGTTCCGTAGCCTTGGCACGGCTACCGCTGCGTCTTTGCGTCTTCTGAGTCTCATCTTCGCTGTCACCTTGCTCGCTGTTGCGGGTACGGTTTTGGTCGGCGGGTTGAACTCTGACGGTACCGATACCCCCTCTGCTGAGGCGGGCGAGGCGCGCGTCTATCCTGAAAATCCCACCCCTGTGGTTTTCACCCCAACTAGTCAGCTGAATATTGCTGAAAGTACCATTGCCCCCGGTCTTACCGATGTTGAACGCCGCCACCGCCTGTTGCGGAGCGTTGTTTACGTTGAAACAAGCCGTGGCTCTGGTTCTGGTGTGTTGATTGACAATCAGCGTTGCATCGTTATAACCAACGAGCACGTTGTTGCCACCGGCACGGGTGATATCAAAGCACATGTCATCACGCGTTTCCGCGCAAATGGTGAAAATGTCGTCCGCACGGTCGATGCCGAAATTCTCGGCCGTCCGAGTGTGGATGATGACCTTGCCATTCTGCGACTCTCGGAATGTAACAACCTGCCTTGGGCCCCCCTTGGTAACAGCGATCTGCTCGAGTCGGGCGATACTGTAACCGCTGTGGGTCACCCGCATGGTTTTGGTTGGAGCATGACCGAGGGTGTGGTTTCGCACTCGGCTCGCTTCTGGGACGATATGAGCGCCAAGAGCGGTTTTCCGCTGGTGCAGATTGATACCCCGCTGAACCCCGGTAACTCGGGTGGTGGTCTCTTCAATGAAGAGGGTTACCTTGTGGGCATCAATAGCATGAAGCGCCTTTATGCCGAAAACCTGAACTTTGCCCGCTCGAGCAACCTTGTGACGGCCTATATGGGCCGTCTGGCTGCTGAAGGTCGTGTTCATGATCGTACCCTTGGGATTATCGTCAATAACAATGACGATGGCTCCATCACGGTACAGGAAGTTGCGACCGACGGTCGTGGCAACCATGTTGGTCTGCGTGAGGGTGATACCTTTATTGCAGTCAACGGTCAGCGCATTGACGGTGCCCCGAGCATGACCCGTGGTATCTACGCAGATACTGACGGAATCGTCGAACTTACGGTCGTCCGTAATGGCGCGGTTTACACCCTGACGTTGGATTACAATCAGGAGCGTCGCTCCTAATTGCCAATGTGATGGCATATAACGAAATGAACACCGCACAGATTTATTCTGTGCGGTGTTTTTTTGCGCCTTAATTTGTGCGCACATTGTGCTAATATCAGCCTTATGAGCAACGAATCACCCTTTAAGCTACATACCAATTACCAGCCAGCAGGCGATCAGCCGCAAGCTATCGAAAAGCTTGTGCAAAACGTGAATGCCCACCACCGCGACCAAGTGCTACTGGGGGTAACGGGGTCTGGTAAAACCTTCACCATGGCTAATGTGATTGCCCAAACGGGCCGTACAGCGCTTGTGATGGCGCACAACAAGGTGCTGGCAGGGCAGCTGTACGAAGAATTTAAAGAGTTTTTCCCCGATAATGCGGTTGAGTATTTTGTATCGTATTACGACTACTACCAGCCCGAAGCTTACGTCCCTCGTAGTGATACCTTTATTGAAAAAGAATCAAGCATCAACGAGCAAATTGACCGTATGCGCCACAGTGCTACCCGTGCGCTGCTTGAGCGTAAGGATGTTATTATCGTAGCGTCAGTATCCTGCATTTACGGTATTGGTGACCCTGAGGGCTACTCAAGTATGGTGATTCCGATTGCTGTGGGCGATACGGTAGACCGTCAAATTTTACTGCGTAAGTTTATTGAGCTGCAGTACAGCCGTAATGATGTTCATCTAAGCCGTGGTACGTTCCGTGCCCGCGGCGATACGGTAGAGCTTTTTCCTAGTCACATGGAAGATGCCGCATGGCGTTTGTACTTCTTTGATGATGAGATTGAGCGTATTACCGTGTTTGACCCACTTACAGGTAAAGTGATTCAAGAGCTTGAAGAAGCGACAGTCTTCCCCAATAGCCACTACGTAGTGCCTAAGCCCCAGTTGCAAAATGCAATTAAAAACATCGAGGCCGAGCTTGCCGAACGTTTGCCACAGCTTGAAGCTGATAAAAAGCTGCTAGAGTGCCAACGCCTTAACGAACGTACAAGCTTTGACCTTGAGATGATGGAGGCCACAGGCTACTGCAACGGTATTGAAAACTATTCTCGCCACTTAATGGGTAAAAAAGCAGGCGACCCACCCACGACACTTTTTGACTATCTGCCTGAAGATGCATTGCTCTTTGTGGATGAGTCACACGTTACCGTGCCGCAAGTGCGCGGGATGAGTAAGGGTGATAATGCCCGTAAAACAACTTTGGTTGATTTTGGCTTCCGCTTACCATCAGCCCTTGATAACCGACCCCTTACATTTGAAGAGTGGTTTAACCGCCGCCCGCAAACGGTTTACGTATCAGCCACACCCGCTCAGTTTGAAATGGATATGGCAGAAGACCGCGTGGCCGAGCAGATTATCCGCCCAACAGGCTTGATTGACCCTGTGATTGAAATTCGCCCTGCTGAAAGCCAAGTGGATGACCTTATGGGCGAAGTGAAAAAGGTTATTGAAAATGACCAACGTGTATTGGTAACAACCCTTACCAAGAAAATGGCCGAACAACTAACCGAATACCTTGAAGAAAATGGCCTACAAGTGCGCTACATGCACGCTGATACCGATACCCTTGAACGGGCCGAACTTGTGCGTGCTCTGCGCTTGAAGGAGTACGATATTCTGGTAGGTATTAACTTGCTGCGTGAAGGTTTGGATATTCCTGAGGTTGGTCTTGTTGCAGTGCTTGATGCTGATAAAGAAGGGTACCTCCGCTCAACAACAGCCCTTGTGCAAACCTTTGGCCGTGCTGCACGTAACGTGGATGGCCGCGTGATTTGTTACGCTGATAAAATTACAGATTCCCTCCGTGCTGCTATGGATGAAACCCAGCGCCGTCGTGAAATCCAGATGGAACATAACGAAAAACACGGCATTACCCCACAAGGTATTAAGAAGAACGTACGAAGCCACCTTGAAAAAGAGCGCTTGGACGAGCAAAAGTCTGGTAAAGAAAAACAGAAAGATGCCTTCTGGCAGAAGGTGGATGAAGAGAAGTCAATGTTGGCTGACCTGCCATCAAACCTCGACAGCTTGCGTAAAGAAATGTTCGAAGCGTCAGAAAACTTGGAGTTTGAGAAGGCTGCAGCCCTTCGCGACCGCATTAAGGAACTTGAAAAGGAAGCCCTTAAGTACAATTAATCAACGGGTTAGCTTGTGTTTTGGCGTGCCTGACAGTTTATCCACACTACGGGGTGAGGTGTCAGTTTTTCTGTAACAATTGTGTAGCCGCCAAGGTTTTCGTGCTAAGTTATTGATAATGTTGTTTAAAAATTAAATGTTCAATTTTTGAGCAATGTGCATAACACACCAACTAGTGTAATTTTTTTGCTACAGGGGGGTGGTTATGCACAAAGTTATCCACAGATTCTGGGGGTAGATTTGATAACCCCTTGATTTATATAGGTATGACAATTTACGAGGCCCTAGGAGCCAACAAATGAACCAGCAAATGACAGACGGTATTCACTTTCTGAAGAAGAAAGTAAAGCACCTGCCTACAGGGCCGGGTGTGTACCGTATGTATAATGAAGCGGGTGATTTGCTTTATGTGGGTAAGGCCCTTAACCTTAAAAACCGTGTGACCAACTATACGCAAGAGGCAGGCTTAACCCGCCGCATTCGTCAGATGGTGTACCACACCACTAAGCTTGAGATTGTTGAGACCAACTCTGAAACTGAAGCGCTACTGCTTGAAGCAAACCTTATTAAAGAGCTTCAGCCCCGTTATAACATTCGCCTAAAAGACGATAGCTCATACCCGGGCATTGCCTTATCACCTTATAAAGATGGTCTGCCGCCACGTTTACGTATCCACCGTGGTAAAAAACCAAAAGAGGGGTGGTACTTTGGGCCATACCCTGCTGCAAGCCACGTGCGTGAGCTTGCCGATATGGTTGAACGTATCTTTCAGCTCCGCACATGTACTGATGGTTTTTACAAAAACCGTAAGCGCCCCTGCATTAAATATGACATTAAGCGCTGTAGCGGCCCATGTGTTGGCAAGGTGACGGATGAAGCTTATAAAGCCCAGGTAAAAGAAGCTGTGATGTTTCTTGATGGGCGCTCAGCTGACGTACAGAAAAATATTACTCAAAATATGCTTAAAGCAGCAGAAGCTGAAAACTTTGAGCTTGCCGCACGTGAGCGTGACCGCCTTGCGGTGTTAGCTAAAATGACAACCTCACAAAACATTGTGGCCTCGGGCCTGCGTGATGCTGACATTATGGCCGTGCTCCAACACGGGGGCGAAACAGTGGTGCAAATCTTCTCGTACCGCAACAGCCATCATATCGGGAATATGCGCCTGTTCCCCGACCGTGTGGATGACATGCCACTGCCTGAGGTTCTCGCCTCGTTCATGAGCGTCTATTACGCCGATAAACCCATCCCGTCTGAAATTGTGAGTAATGTGTTGCCAGAAGGTGCAGAAGTGCTCTCAGAGGCGTTATCTGAGCAACGAGGCCGTAAAGTAACGATTACCAGCCCTAAGCGTGGCCAAAAGGCCGAGATTGTTGACCAAGCCCTTAAAAATGCCATGGCCGAACTTACTCGTAAGCAAGCCGAAAGCAAAAAGCAAAAGGCCGTTATGGCTGAGTTTGCAGAGCTACTGGGCATTGACGGTTCTATTCAGCGTATTGAGTGTTTTGACGTGTCAAACATTCAAGGCCGCCAGGCGGTGGCGAGCATGGTGGTTGCTGGCGAAGAGGGGATGTTGAAAAACCAATATCGCAAGTTTGCCGTTAAAACCAAAGATAGCCCCGACGACTACCACATGATGCGTGAAATTTTAACACGCCGTTATAAGCGCCTGCTTAAAGAAGATCCTACTTTTGAAAATTGGCCACAAGTTGTGATGGTTGATGGTGGCAAGGGGCACCTTAACGTGCTGATTCAGGTCTTTAAAGACCTAGACATCGATGTACCACAAAGCAAAGTGGCGCTTTGTGCCATTGCGAAGGGGGAATTTCGTGATAAAGGGCTAGAGCGCATTTTTGTGCCAGGTAACCCTGAGCCTTTGCCTGTTGAATATAACTCACCGCTTATTTTTATGCTGCAGCGTATCCGTGATGAATCGCACCGCACAGCTATTGGTTACCACCGTCAAAAACGTGCTAAGGCCTTAACGCATTCAGTGCTAGAGGATATTCCAGGTGTGGGCGCTAAGCGTAAAAAGGCACTGCTGCATCACTTTGGTTCAGCCGCAGGCGTGAAAAAGGCTTCAGTGAAAGACCTGATGAACGTAGACGGTGTCTCTGAAGCGATGGCTCAAGAAATTTATAACTTCTTTAGGCTATAACTTAATAGCCTACATCATCACGTAAGCTAAAATTGCCGCAAAGTTACCCACCAAAAAGATGCCGTAGCACAGGCGTAGCCAGAAAAACTTACCCTTCAAAATGAAAGACGACGTATCGTAAATAAGCTTCATGGCTTCTTTACTAAGCTTTTGCGTGTCATTAAAAACGGGGATCATTTCAGCGCAGTAGGCTTCAAATGTGGCAAAGCGGTTGATGTTTGAAAAGTGCATAAGGTTATTGGCCTTGGTGCGCTTGATAATGCGCCCGCCACGAGGGATAAGCACACACACGGCTGAAAATACAGTCGTAAACGCGGTGGCAAGGGCAATCGAGTAGGCTACGTTATGGTCGCCTTGCTTTAGGCCGCTAATGGCCAGTGGTAAAACCAGCGAGTTTAAGAACAACATCACCTGTGCCTTTTGGTCGGCAATGGTCACGTAGTTGATAATGGCATTCGCTTGGGTGGTAATCACACTCCCACGAAAAAGCGCTTCCCAACGGTGTTTTTCAGGTGAATCGGCAAGGTCAAAAGGTTTAAGCTCTTCAGTCATGTTATAGCCTTGTTTGTTCGTGAAGTTTTAGGTTTTCAATAATGTCATAAATCACGTGAATTTCATTGAAAATAGTATTAATCGCATCAATGAACAGAGGCGGGTTATAGATGTTCTCAGGCTCAAAGTAATTGTGGTTCGTTGAAACCTTAATAAGAACCTCGTTGTCTATAAATGAACACTCAAGGTAATTAGCCCTTAGGTTTTGTCTCAGTGTCTTTAAGCGCTCCATAAAAGTGGTGGTTAGTAGGTAGCGGGCCTCAACTTGATTGTCAGAATATACCTGATACTTTTTGTTAAATTGTGGATCTTCCAACTCAACTAGCTGATCAGGTGTTGAGCCAAGCCTCTTTTGCCCTGAGCCTAAAAACCAAGTTTTATTCACACCTAGTACTTGGTTAAAGACAACCGTCCGGCCTTTAAAGTTTTTATTCATTTGGAGTCTGATTAAGAATCCTTGAAAAACTGTTTCAATTCGTGCACTACGGCCTGATTGTCTGACTTGTTTGAGTGAGGCCTCTAACATATGAAACTGTACACCATTATGAACCCCTGAAATATAGTCCTCAGTTTCACATGTCGTGTGTACTGGAGTTAGGCCAAATTTATGTAGGTGCTTAATACAATCGTCTTTTTTGGCTGTGTATTTGAAGCTCTCATTAATATGTTGAAATACATGTGGGAAAACCAAGCTCTTGATATGAGTATAGTAACTTTTAAGAGGGCGCGAAAGCCAGTAACCTAGTAATAGAAATTCGCCGGTTACACAGGCGAACGCTAGATGAATGTTATGTCTATTTCCTGTAGGGAGGTATGCTAAAATAATAAAAAGGCTAGCAACTATCAAAGGTGTTAGGCACCAAGCAATTATAGCCCTTAACTTAAAGCTCTTTAACGTGCTCATTCGCAGGGCATCGCACTCTTTAATGTGCGGAAAGATTTTCTCTTTATAAATAGGCGTAAAATCAGGGTCTGCAAAATGAGCTTTCTCATTAAGGTATTCATCATCAAGAAGCTGTGTTCTATCATTAACAACAATTTCAAAAGCTAAAAAGCCTGCGCTAAGTGGGGCTTGTTTTTTCGAGGTTACCCGGTATTTTTTTGAGGCTGCTACCAAGGTTTTGTTAGCAAAAATTTTGTCTTTCTTAATGTTTTTAATAATATTAGTTACATCGTCAGACATTTATAACCTCGTTTGCTCATGAAGTTTTAGGTGTTTAATCATATCAAAAATAATACCCATCTCTTCAAGGATATGATGGATGTCTTGTTCAAAAGTAGCGGGTTGGTAAACATCATGCACTTCAAAACGGTTTTTGTGCGATGAAATTTTAAACAGCACCTTTTTATCGTAAAAGCTGCATTCAATTTGGTCTCCGCCCAAAATCTCGCTTAGTTTATTCAGGCGCTCCATAAAGCTGGTGGTCAGTAGGTAGCGGGCCTCAACTTGATCAGTTGATTGCACATCAAAGCGTTTTTCAAACTCCACATCTTCAAGACGCACAGGCTGCAGAACGTCTTTACCGGCCTTTTTCTCAAACCAGTCAAATAGCTTGGGAATATTACGATGCACAATTGTTTTACCCTTAAAGTTTTTGTTCATACTGAGTGTTAAGAACATCCCTTTAAAAACGGTAACTGTACGGCGGTTTTTGCCCGAGCCTTGGCGCCGTTTAAGGGTGGCCTCAAACAGTTCAAGCCCTACACCTTTATAGTCGCCTTTAATATAGTCTTCTTTCGACGACTGGGTATGGGAGGGAATAATTCCGGAAGGTTGTAGGCTCTCAATATCAATTGGGCAGGTTGAGTTATATTTAAAACTTTTCCCAAAAAAACTAAAAATATCGGCAAATACTTTTGTTTTTACGTGTTGCTTATAGGTGCGGATAGGTTTAGAAGCCCACATATAAATAACCAGAAAACCCATGATAAGTACCATTGCGTGCCCGTCATGCAGTTCTTCAGTCGTGATAGCCCAAGCAAGCACACCGACAACCAAAAGCGCTAAAGCTGGTAGCGCAATAAGCATGCGGTCTCTGAGGCGGCGCAACGCTGTGCAGCGCTTGTCTTCAAAGTTTTGTACGTGTGGCAAGATATACTGCTGATAATGACTACGGAATGCCCAGCGGCTGTTGGGCACATCGGCATAAGCATCATTTTCGCTAAGCTGCACAAAGCGGTTATGAAACACGAGCCCCCAAAAGCAGCTGTTTAGGGCAGTTTGCTTAAGCTTCATAGGTTACTTTAGATAGTCGTCGGCGTTTACCGGATCATGCACGTTGGCAGGGGCCTCAAAAAACGGCATAGGCTCTACCTTGGCAATGCCAGCAATGAGGTTACCTGGGAAGATTTGTACCGCATTGTTAAGGGCTGTTACGGCTGAGTTATAAAAACGGCGTGCAGCGCTAATTTGGGCTTCAGCTTCGTTGTAGGTTTGCATGGCTTGCACCATTGTGGCATCTGATTTGAGGTCAGGGTAGTTTTCAACCTGCACCATCAGCTGACCCATTTTAGACGTCAGCTTTTCAGCAGCGGCTAGGTGGTCTTCAACGGCCTTTTGGTCTTTACGGTCGTAAGTTTTATCAGCTTTTTCACGTAGGGCTGTAATTTCAGTCAGTAGCGCTTTTTCATGGTCCATAAACTTTTGCGCAATTTTAAGGATGTTTGGCACCAAGTCGAGGCGCATTTTGAGCTGCACATCAATGGTCGAAAGGGCCTCAAGGGCTTTGTTGCGCTTGCCAATAATGCTGACATACCAAAAGTAACCAATAAGAGCGATTGCGCCTAAAATAATGAGCGGTGTAAGTGACATGGGCGTAGTTTCCTTTATATAAGTTATAGGCCTACTTACCAAGTAGGCTGCCAAAGGCCTTTTTAAGGTCTTTTACAGGGTTAGGGTCTTGCTGTGCATTAGCGTCAGCTTCGCCTTCGGTTTGTGTTTCGTCAGCCTGAAGGTTTGAGGCATCTTGCAAAATGTTACCCAAAATACCTAGTTTGCCATCACCCTTTTTAAGGGCTTTGCCTAGGAGCTTTTGGGCACCAATACGTGCAGCTTGGCGGGCAACCTCGCGGGTAATGCCGTCTTGGTCGGGCTTAAATTCAGGGGCGTTTAGTGGGCCTTCAATGTAGAAGGGCAGCACAATATCACGTGTTTCATTTGCTTTAAGGAGTGGGTTCATGCGGAGTGAAATATCAGCCGCAGGCAGGTTTACAATACCTTCACCACCTTGGGCAAGCACGGGGCCTTCAAACTTAATGACTGTTTGGCCATTACCGTTTTTAAACACGGTTGAAAATGCCATGGTTGTAAGCTTTTGCTTAATGGCCGCAATTGTTTTGTCGCTTACGTTTTTAGTTACAACAGGGCCTAGCGCACCAAGGTGAAGCTCGGCTGTTTTTTCAAGGTCAAACTTAGTGGCACCCACTTGGGTTGCTGTCAGGTCAACCACGCCATTTAGGTTGTTTACAAATGCCTTAACGCTATGGCCCTTCGTTGTAAGTTTTGTATGGCTTGCAATAGTGCCAGAAGCCCCATAAGGCTCAGCCTCATCAGGTAGGGCTCGTTCGATTTGTAAGCCAGTTAGGTGGGTTTCGATACTTGCTGATGGGATGTCTGTGCGGGTGTTTAGCACAACCTCACCCGTTGTTTGGCCATCAAAAATATCAAAGCGCTTAAGGGCAATCACCAAGCGACGATCAACCACTGTTAGGGCAACGTTAAGTGGCCCAATAAGGCGGCCATCAGCCTTGATTTGGTCAATCTTAAGGCTCGCTTGGGCATCAAAGGCATTCAGGCCTGAAAAATCAATGCGTTCGTTTGACCATTCAATAGGCTCAGCCGTTGCTGTAGCAGGGGCTGCTTGGCCTTCAGCCGCACTTGGAACATTTGCACTGTCAACCTCAAGGAAGCCAAGGTTTAGGTTAGCTGTGATTTCAGGGCGGGTGTTGCCCCAAACGATGCCAAACTCACCAACGCCTGAGGTTGAAAAACCGTCACCCGCTAGGTTAATCTGCGTTAAATCCGCACGGAAAACAGGGCGAGTTGTTTCAGCTGTGTAAACAAGGTTGGCTTCTGCGATAATGTCAGCGTAAGGGGTGCTGGCATCAAGTTTTAGGCTTGCTTCTTCGCCATGCATCAGGCGGTAAGGGGTCTCAAGCTTAAGGGTGCCTTTAAGTTTTTGGCCGTCCATAAGGGCAGAACCCTCAATATCGGCGGTTGCATCAAGGGTTGGCATCTTGATGCTAAAGTTAGCTTTTGTGAAGTTCATTGAAGTGCCAGCCATACGGTCTTGGTAGGTAATGGTACCGTCTTTAATGGCGATACTATTAATACGCAGGTCCGCTAAAGGAAGTTCAGTCGGTGTAGCTTCAGTTGCGCCAGCTTCGGCTGTAGGTGTAGTGCCTTCTAGGCCTTCAAAGGTCCAGTTGGCTGTGCCATCCTTCGTAATCACCGCTGAAAGTTTTGGCTCAATAAGTGTGAATTCACGAATCTCAAGTTCCTTCTTTAGCAGCGGAAGTACTGCAACGGCGACGGTTGCTTTTTCAACTTCAAGCATGTTGCCTTTAAGGTCTGCTGGGTTGGCAACATAAAGTTTTTCAAGCTTTAGGCCAAACGTCGGGAAAAGACTAATCGAAATATCACCATTAATGCCAACATCACGGCCCAAAACGTCAGAAATTGTCGGCAATACAGTATTTTTAATGCGCTCTGGGCTTAGGAACATGGCGAGGGCAGCATAGCTACCACCAACTAGTACGGCCAAAATACCTAGACCAATCAGGAGTTTTTTCATGAGCTTCGTCTTTCTTTTTCTTATAGGCGCTAGGGCTTATGGTTATGAGCGATAAGTTATATTTTCAACACGTTTAATCAGTGAAGGCTGGACATTAATGGGCAGCCCTTTTTGGCTAAGACGACGGTAGGAAAAGAACCGCTCATCTGAGTATGTATCAACGCCACAGTCGGTAATGCTAAGGTCAGTTAAGCCAGCCTCGCGGATTTGCTGACGAGCAACAGCACCAAGGTCAAGCATCAGGTGGCCTTCGTTTTTTGACGGACGGAAAAACTTATCGTCAAAGTAGTTGGTAAAGTTGTCGTCAACCTCGTAGTTGTGTTGGCGAATGTGCGGCCCAATCGTGGCAAATACCTTTGTAGGATCGAGGTTAAATTCGTCAATCATCAGGTTAAGGGTTTTACCGATAATGTTTTTTTGCAAACCACGCCAGCCAGCATGCACAGCCGCTACAGCATAAGGGGTGGTAATGAGCACAGGCAGGCAGTCAGCTGTTTTAACAGCAAGCCAAAGCTCGGGGTGGTCGGTGAAAATGGCATCAGCCTCTTGGTAAACACCTGGTTTTGAGGCGTACTGAATGGTATCGCCATGCACTTGGCGCATTTGGGCAATGGGGCCAAGTTTTTCAGTTAAAAGGCGGAGGTTGGTTTCAATGTCGCCTTTTGCATCAAGTGCTGTGCCAAAGGCGTATTCGCCGTGTGGTGGCGAGGCTGGAAGTAGATCATTCAGAATCTGCATAACAGTGTTGAAACCCCTGTAATTGTTTTAAGTTATCTGAGCACCAGCCCAAAACCTTAAAGTGTGCCCCCATTTGGTTGGGGTCAATCAGGCGGTGGGTAGTGGCTTCAATATGTTCTTTTTCTTCAGGCGTACGTGCGGCACGTAGGGCTTGTTCGGCCCGGATATTGTAGCCAATTTCGGTTAAGAAAAGGGCCATGTCCGTCACAACGCTGTGTGTGTCGCCAAGTATATCACACACCCGCTTGAAGGGAATATGCCACGTAAGGTCTGCCTGACCGGGCGTGTCAAAAATACCCTCATATTTGTGCTTACGGAGTGCCTGTAGGGTTTCGCCAGCAATGGCTTTTTCAGAGCCATAATCAATCAAAAGGGCTGCCGCTTGTGGCGCACGCTCTAGGTGGTCACGCAGTTCAGCCAAAAAGTTTTCCATAGCGGGGCTTTGTTCGGTAACTTCAGCCAGTGATTCTACCTCTGAAGGTTCATCTGCACGGGTAAGTTTAAGGGTGTCATTTTCTGTTGTCACAAGGCGTTGGTAGTATTTACCGTCCACTTGCTCATATTGTTCAACGGGGAAGGCATCCAGAAGTTCATTGCCAATCACGATGGTTGGCTTATTAAACGGTACATCCGCAATTGAACTATGCCATTTAATGGTTGGTAGGGCGCCTTGCAGGGTTGTTTGTTGGTGTTGGCGTAAGTTGGGGCTAATATCAACCAAGTGGCCTTCAAGGGCGTTGAGGCATTGTGGCAGGGCCTTACCAATAGCACGTAGCATATCGGTATAAAGGGTGCCACGGCCAGGGCCAAACTCAACAAGGCAAAAACTTTCAGGTGCGCCCATTTGCTGCCAAGTGGCTGCAACCCATAGGCCAAGCATTTCACCAAATAGCGGTGTAAGTTCAGGGGCGGTGATAAAGTCACCGTCTTTACCAAAGGGCATACCGTGCATGTAGTAGCCTTCATCTTCGGTATAAAGGCACATGCCCATATAGTCAGCAAGGCTTATAGGGCCGTTTTCTTCAATATGGCGGATGATGTGTTCTTTAAGGGCTGTCATCTTAAGCAGGTTTTACCACTTTGTTTGAGCGCGACCACCACCACATGATGCCACCGGCTACCACCATCGGGATGCTGAGCAGCTGACCCATGGTAATAACAGTAAAGATGCCTTCTTTAAGGTGCATCAGGTCGTCAGGCTGACGGAAGAATTCAATAAAGATGCGCACCGCGCCATAGCCTAGCAAAAACAGGCCAGTTACCTCACCGCGGCGTAGGCGGCAACGCAGGGTGAAGTGCAAGACGGTAAACAAAATAACGCCTTCGAGCAGGCCTTCGTAAAGCTGTGAAGGGTGACGGGGCAACAAACCACCCGCAGGGAAGGCAATAGCCCAGGCAACATCTGTTGTGCGGCCATAAAGTTCACCATTAATAAAGTTTGCAAAGCGGCCAAATAGCAAGCCTAGGCATACAGCTGGTGCCATACGGTCAGAAAGGGCAAACGGGTCAATTTTTCTAAAGGCTGCATAGCCAATAATAGCAATGATGACGCCTAACATACCACCGTGGTACGACATACCACCGTGCCATGTCTGCAAAATTTCAGCAGGGTTAGACAAGTAATACCCCGGGTTATAAAACAAGGTGTAGCCTAAGCGGCCACCAATAATTGCGCCCAAAATGGCCCACGTGAACAAACCGTCCATGTGTTCGGCCGTCACATTACTAGGGTAGCGGCGTGTTTGCCATTTGGCATAGGCAAGGACGGCAAAAAAGCCAGCAATATAAGCAAGGCCATACCAGCGCACATCTAGGCCAAAAACACTAAAGGCCACTGGGTCAAACATCGGGAAGGCAAGCCCACCAAAGGGGTTGGGGTAAAACTCAAGGCCAAACATTATAGGTAAGGATCCTCTGAGGTTAGGTAGTTGTTAACGTAGTCGGCAATGCCATCCTCAAGCGACGTAAACTGGAAAGGGTTCGTATTGCTGCTTGTGATGGTCTGGATCATCTTCGTCATGTTCGCCTGTGTGTAATATTGGTAATTCGGGCGAATTTCAGGCGGAATATCAATGTATTCCACATTGATTTTCTTCTTCATATTTTTAATCAGAATATCAGCCATATCGTTAAAGCTACGGGCCTTACCGCTACCTACGTTAAAAATACCTTGGATGTTTTGGTGTTTAAGCATCCACAAAATAAGGCGAGCAATGTCTTTCACGTAAATAAAGTCGCGCTTTTGTTCGCCGTTTTTAACGTCATCAAGGTGTGATTTAAATAAACGAATGGTGCCATCTTGGCGGGCTTGGCTGTAGGCGTGTTGAACCACACTCCCCATACGGCCTTTATGGTACTCGTTAGGGCCATACACATTGAAAAAGCGTAAGATAACCCAGCTTGAAGGCTTTTTAGGGGCTTGCAAAATGTACTTCTCAGCAAGGTGCTTTGACCATGCTTGGGGGTGTAGCGGGCGTAGTTTGTTAACTTCACGTAGGTCGTTAGAATCTTCAAAACCGTTTTCACCGCCACCGTAAACGGCTGCTGATGAGGCAAATATAAAGCGGGTGTCATTGTCGGCGCACCAGTCGAATAGTGCCTTGGTAAAGACAACGTTATTCTCGTGCAGGATATCCATGTTCTTCTCGGTGGTATCAGCAATACCGCCAAAGTGAATAACGGCGTCAATTTCGTCGGCGTGATCGTCCATAAAGTCAAGAGCACGGTGAGGGGGCACAATTTCGCGGACGTGGCGTTTTACAACGTTGTTCCACTTTGATGATTTGCCAAAGCTATCAACAATAACAACTTCTGAGTTTTGTGCGTGGCTTGCTTCAAGCGCGGCTGCTGTTACTGAGCCAATAAAACCTGCGCCACCTGTAAGAATATACATAATTTCTTGCCTTTATTATTACCTGCTCATAGGGTACGATAATCTGGCCTCAAGATGAAGCAAAAACAAGTAATTTCAAGGTATTTATTAAGGGTATATAGTCGATGATTCGAGGAGCACGCATTCTAGTTTTGGGTTTTGGCAACATGGGCCAGGCCCTTGTTAAAGGGTTTATTGAAAATGGCATCCAAGGGGGCCGCATTCATATTGTGGACCCTTCAGAAAATGCAGCCAAACTTGCAAAAGAGATGGGCCTTGATTACTCACAAACTGCCGAAGGTATTACCCGCCCACCAGCTATGGTGCTTTTGGCCGTGAAACCGCAAATTATGGCTGAGGCTGTAAAGGGTATTAAGTACTTAGCTTCTGAAACAGTATGCTTTTTGTCAATTGCTGCAGGCCTTAATCTTACCAACCTTAAAGCTATGCTCGGTGAAGATGCTCGTATTGTACGTGCTATGCCTAACACCCCTTCAGCTATTGGTGAAGGGATGACCGTGATGGCTCATACCGGCAACCTTGCCTTTGAACAAATGGCCCTTGCCGATACACTAATGGACTGCGTAGGCGAAAGCGAATGGGTAGAAGATGAAGCCTTGATGGATGCCGTAACAGCGGTATCAGGCTCAGGCCCTGCGTATGTTTTCTTGTTGATGGAATCAATGATGAAAGCAGGTATTGAAAATGGCCTTCCTGAAAAGCTAGCCCTAAAGCTTGCGGTGCAAACATGTAAAGGGGCGGCTGCACTGGCAACAGAGTCAGGTGAAACCCCAGATGTTTTACGTGTAAATGTAACCAGTAAAGGCGGCACAACCGAAGCGGCTTTGAATACCCTGTATGCCGAGAAATTCCCCGAGGCAGTCTCAAAAGCAATTGAAAATGCAACTAAAAGAAGTATTGAACTTTCCAAGTAATTCAACACTTTAAGGTTGTATTTAAATATTTTGTAGATACAAATTACACTTTTTAATTGTAAAAGTTCCGTTATATAAATATAGTAAGTCTGATGTTAGGTTGTACGACGAAATGCAACCTATAGTATAAAACTAATATTTATGAGGTTCTAAATGACGCTTACAGTTGAACTACCGAATATTACAAAACAACAAAAGGTACGTCGCTCAACCGTTGTTGCAGACTACCTGCGCGAGATGATCCTTTCGGGGCAGCTTAAACCAGGTGATAAACTGCCAACAGAAGAACAACTTTGCGAGCATTTTGGTGTGTCACGCACCACGCTGCGTGAAGCTGTTCAAGCCCTACGGGTGGCAGGTGTGCTTGAAGTAACGCCCAGCCGTGGCAGTTTTGTATGTACCCCTAACATTGACCAAATGTTCCGTGATGTTGCCATGATGGGCAAATTTGCCAGCCTAGAAGGGCAAGAGGTTCAATATATTCTGGATGTTCTGATGCAAGACATTGTGGCCCTTGCCGCAAAAGCTGCCATGCAAACAAAACGCAGTCTGCATCAATACTTTTTCGTGCGTGATTGCTCAGCTGAAGAGAATGAAGCCCTTGAACGTGACTGGTTTAAGGCGCTTATTTTGCTGGCTGGTAAAACCTTTACAGCAAGCATGGTTGATGCCTTTTTGCTGATGGATAAAAAAGCCCGTATGGCGCGCCTTGCTGATGGCGACAATGTATTACGCTTGATGCAAATTCAGATGCGTTTAAATGCAAGCCTTGAGTCAGGCGATATTGAAAGCGCCCAGCGCTTGATGAAAAGTTACCTTAAACCGCTAGAGTCTGCTGTTCAGGCTGCTTAGTAGGTAGGGTTCGAATCTTCCCCCAAGAAGAGCTGCAAACTCTACTTGCTATTGCGTTTTACGTAAGCAAGTAGGGTTTTGTATGCTTCATTAATACTTTTAATACGTGCACCAGCATCCTCTACATCCTGATTAATGTCAGGGTGGTGCTGCTTTACCTGTGCGCGGTATGCTTTTTTGATTAAATCAATGTCTTTCACGCTGGTCACGCCAAGAGTTTGGCAGGCACGGCGGATTTGCCCCGGAATAATCTTTGCGGGTTTTTCTTCGTTTGGTTTGGCACGCTCACGCTGTGGGTCGGTGGTGCGTTCGCCAAACACGCTGTAGGGGTCTTTGGTGCGTTGGTGGGCTGTCGCTGTTTTGTACGACTTACTATCAAGGCCCATTTGCCATGTGGGGCGGTCCCAGTTGCTGCCAACTTGCATGTTGAAAATTTCGTCGCTGGTCATACCCTCAAGGCCGTTCCACTTTTTATTGTATTCCTTAACGTGCTCAAGGCAAAAGTAGATACGCTTTTTGTAGTCTTTAGGGTCAGCAGGGGCGGGGTAGTTAGCCTCTTCGGTGCAGCCGGGGTAAGCACAGATATGTTTAATTTCCATGGGGTGCACTCGCTTGATTGCTTTTGGTTACGACGTAATCAGGCATCATAAAAGGATATGCCAGCCTACGCAACCCCCCAAGTATAAGAGAATTTATGACATTGTCCGTAACAGCAGCATCATAAAGGGTAATTCAAGCGCCGAGAGGGCCCAGATACCTGCACCTAGACCAAAGCCAAACGGAATAGCACTGTTTTTTGGCAGAACAAGCGAAAGTAAAAGGTTTGCCACAAAGGCAACGGTCAAGGCAAAGGGCAGGTTTGTTAAGCCAACCCATGCACCAAGTGCGGCTAAAAGCTTTACATCACCAAAACCAAGTTCAGCCTGACCACGGCGGATAAGATGCAAGCCAAGGTCAATCACAAGGCCAATAACGGCACCTACGGCAAGGCCTAGTAGGGCATCTGACCATGTGCGGCCTAAAAGGCCTACGCTATAGCCAATACCCACCAAAGTAAGAGGGAGTGTGTATATGTTTAAAAGGAGTAGGTAGCAAACATCCACCGCGACGATGCGCCCAATAATAAGGGCTATAGGGGCAAAGCTTAGGGCTAAAAACAGGGGCATAAGGCCCGTTGTGGCCATACAGGCTAAACTGGCCCACATAAGGGCCGTAAACACAAACCACGCCTTGTTTAGGTGCCTTTTAGGTAGGGGGCCGAAGTCAACTTCGGCCGGATCTACGTATTTCCGCTCAATTGCCCACATTTAGCTGTTTAAGTCTCGTTTATGGTGTTGGGCAGGTGTTTGTGTATTCCACCTTCGCCGTGAATGGTGCTTGGGTGTTGTCAGTACGGTTTGATTCGTAGCACAACAAGCGGCCCCAAGGGTCACGCACGTAGTTTGATGACAAACCTAGGAGTGTCATAAGGCTTGTAATACTGGCAGCGGTGTTTGAAACTGTGTTCAGCTCGTTACCTGTCGCTGATCGACCATCAGGAATGTAATAGTCAGCAGCGGTACCATCATTCGTTGAACGAGGGAAGTAGTTCAAGCTAATCTCTTCACCAGTAATATAGCCGCCGCCATTAAAGTCACAGCGTGGTGTTTGGCCTTGGTTCGCACCGTTTGAGCAATATGTTTGGTTTTCAAGGAAGCGTGAAGTCTCGTAGGCTTGCAACGCGCCTTCAATATCAGCCAATTTCCGTTTCATCTCGTCTACACGGGCACGCTCAATATCAAAGGTGTTAAATTTCACGCCAATATCATCCGCTGTGGTGTTCCATGCGGCATAGTTTGCAGCACATGCAGCATTGGTCAAAAAGTCGTTACTGCCTGATTCATTGGTCAGGTTAGGGCCACCAGAGTAAAGCACAGCGTAATGCACGTTTACTTGTACGCCTTCAATGGTTGCGGCCGCGGTGCAGGTATCATATACCCAGTTGCGGTCCCAAGGGTCAGTGGCAAGGTTAGCCTGTGGCACAATACCGGTATCAAGAACAACACTTTGGAAGTTACCTGCACCAGTGTTGAACGTTGATGGATCCCCCGGCGGGATGGCATTCAATGAAACTGTTTTATAGTAGTTCTCTAGGCCAGAAATAAGGGTCTGAACGCCTGACTCAGCAGCCTCAACACGGCCACGCTCAATACGTTGTACAACTTGGGTACCCACCACACCGGCTAGTACACTGGCAATTACAAGCGCAATACGGGCATCCATCGAGAACATGGCGCCTCGCTGCCCTTTAAGCACTAGTCTAAAAAACTTTTCCATCATCATCTTGTTACCTTGTTTTGGTTATCGTCCCGCACACATTAATATTTTTTTATTATTACATATTCAAACCGACGGTAAGCGTTTGCCCCCACGGTGTAACCGACGTTAGGGTTACGCTGTTGTTATCAAGGCAAACACAGTCAATAGGTGAGCCCCAAAAATTGGTTAAGCCTGTATCGTCTGAAATCGAAGTATATTCAGCAGCACCAGGGAATCGGCCATTTTGCGCCCAAAATCCGTACATAACCTCGGCTTGCTTTTGCATATTAGAAAGTGAGGCCTGAATTTGCTCTTGGCGGATGTTTGAGGTATCAACCGTCACAACATCATTACGGTCAGTTAGGCTATCTGTTGCCATGTTGTCGGCGTTACCGCCACCGGCTAGCGTTCCCACACGGGCTCGTACAAAATCATCGTCTGAGGTTGTAATCATCACGCGCTGGGTATCAAGCGTGGTATCACGGTCAATGGCACCAAGGGTAATATCTGAACCTGAGCGGGTACCACCACCCACACTCTTAGACACATATTGGTTCACACGGTCAGCTGTAATGGTACCAAACGAGCCTGCTGTTTCAGACATTAGAGCGTTTTCTACCGCACGTCGGTAGGTTGCAGCCGTTTCTTGGGCGCGTTTTTCTTGTTCTTCGTAAATACGCTGTGTTTCAATGCGAGCTTGGGTTTTAACACCAGCTGAAAAGATGGCAACACCCGCAAGCATACCAAACAAAAACGGCGAAACAGCACCACGCTGGCGCTTATATAGCCGATATAAGTAGCTTTTAAATGTCATAATCTTCCCCAACTTCAGCGTTAGAGGGCCATTCGGATTGGTAATACGAATTCTTCACCCTCAACTGACAACCGCACCTTACGGTGCTCAATGCCAGTAATCGTCACACTTACATTATGGGTATTTGCATTAAAAACCCCCTGACCATCGGCGTTTTTCTTGCGGTAATTTGCGATGGCTTCTTCACGTAGTGCCTCAAACTCTGCGTAGGCCTCTTCTGAAACTGATTCTGGGTCTGGCATTTGGGCATCAATCAGCTGCACAATGCGGTCTTCATCCAGAGAAAGGCTAATCGGCATCAAAAAGCGGTCACCAATTGAGAAACGCTGATTGTTAATCACCACATATGGGCGCGGTTTCACCATAAGTGATGAGATGACGATTTTGTTCAGGTCTTTTTCAAAGTTATAGTTTGTTAAGTCAGGCGTAGCTTGCGCTGGCGCTGTGTTAACAATAGTGTTTAGGTAGTTTTTAAATTCGTCCAAGTTCAGCTTTTCTTGAATTTCAGCCGTTGGCAGCTCCGGAATATCAATGGTATCTGGCAACTGCTGCAATAGCGGGATAGATTCTTGCTGCTCTTCTTCGTTAAACGGGTCAATAAGGTCACGGCGAATAAGCGATGACATGCTGTCTGTACCCGAGCTACGTACCTTTACTTGGCCACGTGCAGCAATGGGTTTGTCTGATTGGGCTTCAGAGCTTAAATCTTCTCGTGAAAAGTCAAATTCTGGCTGGCCGCTTCCACCAGTCGATGGCCAATCAACCTGCTGCGCATAGGCAGAAGGAGCAAAGAAAAGTAAGCTGAAAATAAGCAGTTTCTTCATCGATTATACCTGTGCTGGGTTGAAAACATAAATGTATCCGCGAATACGAACAGGATACTTATTGTCTTTCTCTGTTTTACCGGGGATATTACAGCGGAAACAGATTGAGTTAATAATAAAGCCAGGGCTCGTTTCCATAAGGTTTAGGAGCTTAATGGTCTCAAAAAAGCTCGCAATCCCTGAAACTTCATACTCATGGCGGTAAAAGAACTGGTTTGCAGGGTCGTTTGGTTTAACGTTCGACAAAAACTTAAACTCCAGGGCTGTGCCACTTAGGCCAAGCTGACGCTCAATTTTAGACTTTTGGTCTTCGCCCTGAGGCAAAACAACACGTTTAATTTGTTCAACACGCTGGTTAAACTGGCCCATCTCAGCCACTTGGCGTTGTGTTCGGCGCAGACTGTCGTGGGCAGATACTAGCGCATCTTTATTTTCAAAAAACTGCACCACACCAATAATGATTGAAAGTACGGCCAGTGATAGTCCTAATGAGAAACGAATCATTCTTGGCCCTCCGGTGCTGTTTCAGTTGGCGCAACCTTTTGCACGTCACCTTGAACAGCTGCTTGGGTTGGTTTTTGTTGGTTAATAATATCTTCTGTCTGACGGTAATCAAGGTAGTCCTTAGCGACTTGCGGTAGCGGAATAAGGCCCTCAATGGTAAAGGCTGTTAAGCCCGGTGCAGTAGGGGGCTTGCGGATTTTATCAATCGTCAGGCTTGATTCCATAATGTCTTTAGCCACCGGCTCTTGCTGGGCGTAGGTGGCATAGTCTTCAGTGCTTGCCTCCATTTTTACAATCAGCGAGCTTGGCGGGTTGTTAGGGTTCGGCACCTCAATCGTGTAGCTTGAAACTTTAAAGTCAGCATCAGCAATCGCAAGGCTTACATCTTTAAAAATAAGTGAAAACAATTGGCGATAGCGTGAGTAACCCTCAATTTGATCCACCATATCCATAATGGTTCTAAAGTTAGGGTTTAGGTTTGCTTGACGGCTTAAGCTTTGGACTTGGCCATAAACTTCTTGTACACCTTGCTTTTGGTAATCAAGGCCAAGGTAGGTACCGGCTGCCAACAAAACACCTGCTGCAAGAACGTACGTACCGTATTTTTCCTGCATTGTAGGCTGGTTAATCCACATACCCGTATTAAGAGGCATCTCCTCAAGGGGTTGTACTGTGGTGTCATCAGGTACTTTTAGGCCTGTGGTGTCCCAGTCGGTATAAATATGCTTTTTAGTTGTACGTGGGTAGGTACGAATAACCTCTGCCAAGTCAGCATGCCACGTATCTTCTGAGGTTGGTTGAATGTAGTTATCCTGCGCATCCCAGTGGAAGATAACATCTGCCACCAACATCGCATGCATGGTGTTGGGCGCTGACTTTGCAACACGGCAAAAGTCAAACAAAGCAATTGAGCGCATTTGCTGCATCATTTGCTGTGCTTCCTCTTCGTCTGCGTGTTCGCCCACAATCACCGAGCTTGGATCCATGTGGTCACCGTTCAAGTCGCGCGGTGAAAAGAACCCCAAAAGCATGTTACGGCGGGCACCATCATCAACAAGGTCCATCCAGCTTTCAGCAAACAGAGTTTCACCCCCTTCAGGGTGAAATTCAACACGGTTAAGACCAATAAAACATACGTTCTTAAACCGGTTAATTGATACTTTGCTTGTGGCAGCCATTAGGCGTATTCCTCGTTATATTCAGTCTTATGTTTGTGCAAACACAATTGAAAGCATTTCTAGTAGCATGGTACCTCCGCCCAAAATCCACATGATGGTCGAGAAGGTGGTTACAAACTTTCGTTGGGCGTCGGTAAGGTCACGGTCCAAAATAGTGTACGAGTGGCGCATACCTTCAACCATAACGTCGTTAACGTCAGTGTTTGCACCAGCGTAGTGCTCAGACACACGCACAGGCGTTACCGAAATAGGTGGGAAACCAGCTTTTTCCATCGCTTCGGACATTTTACCACCCGAGGTTAGCACCTGGTTAAAGAAGTCAATACGACGCTTTAGAATAATGTTGGTGGCCAAGGCCTCCATAATAGGGATCATCTGCTTTGGTTTTACACCCGACTCAATCAAACTCGGGAAGTATAGCAACATGTTAGTGTATACCTTGTAGGCCATGTATTTACCCAAGCCTGGGACCTTCAGGATGTAATAATCAAGCCAGAACTTACCTTGCGGGGTTCGTAGCACACTATAAAGCGATATAATCATCACAATAATTAGGGCTACAAAGACGTACCAATTTGCCGCCATAAATGCCGTAATATTCATGACTGTTTCTGGAATAGCGCCAATAGGCTTCTTCTGCGCCTTTTTCATAGCAGAAAGGGCCGGTAGGGTGTTCAAACCGGTGTTAAAAATAGACGCCAATGACATAATCCACATAGCTGTTGGTGTAATCACCTCAGCCAAGCCCGAGCGGCGCATCTCCATTTTACGGGCCTCTAGCTCTTGCAGAACTTTAAACGAGTCGTACATGCTGTTGGCAGCCTCACCCGCCATAATCGCAGCGCGGTGTACCTCATCAAACATGATGGGCTCACTGTCCATTGATTTTGAAAGTGAACGACCTTGCGACACCTTTTGCGCAATACCTGTAAGACCAAGGGCAATGTTATCCTTGCGCTCAGTTTTAAAAGCTTTTGCCACGGCACGCAAACTACCTTCAGCGGTTTGACCTGCACGTAGCATCTGTGCCATCAGGAAGAATAGCCTTTCGCGGTCGCGAAGGCTCATATCACGTACTTTTGGACCTAGCGCGTTACTTCCCGCTAGCGTTTTCAAGTTCAGCACTGAAGTACCTCTCTAGTTCTTCCATGTTTGTAATGCCATTTTTAACGTGGCGTAAACCGTGTGAAAGCATGTCTTCCATGCCTAGTTTTTGTGATTCTTCGCGAATAACATCAATCCAGTCAGGGCGCAGGCTTGTACCTGTCCACACATCACGGGTCAGTTCACGGCGCATTTCAAGCACCTCTTCAATAGCAATACGGCCTAAAAACCCACGGTAGTGGCAGTGGTCACAACCGTTAACGTTGTGTTGGTGAATAACATCGCCCTTTTTAAACTCAATACGCTTAAGGTTGTTAAGGTTCTTAAGTTCTTCGTCAGTTAACTCATGGGCAATCTTGCAGCGTGAGCATAAGCGACGCAAAAGACGCTGCGCAATTACACCGCGAATGTTAGTGAAAATCTGTTCTGGCTGAACGCCACGCTGTAGCAAACGGTCAAGGGTCATAAAACTATCGTTCGCGTGAATGGTTGATACCACCAAACGACCCAAGTTACCCGCATCAACTGTACGGCGTGTATCTTCTGGGCTACGAACCTCACCAATATATACAACGTTAGGGTCGCCACGAAGTACCACGTTTTCAATGAAGCTTTCTAGGGTAAAGCCCACGGTAGGGTCACCCTCTGATTGAATAACGTTATCCATACGTTCCTCAATCTGATCTTCATAGGCAATCATCTTTTGACCAGGGCGGTGCGCACGACGCAGCATCAAACGTGCCGCGGTTGACTTACCCGAACCTGTTGGGCCAGCAAACAGAATCACACCCTCATCCATACGCATTAGGTGGTCAATACGGTCAATAGTGTTTTGCGTGTACCCAAAGGTATCAATGCTGCCTTCAAATGGACGCAAGAAACGCAGCGCAATTGAGGCTGTGTTTTCAAGTGAAATTGGCTGCGATGCGTAACGAATATCAATCTTTTCACGGCCAGAAAGCTCAAAGGTCATACGACCGTTCATCGGCTTTTTATAGTTTTCCGCACGTACACCCGCCATGTGACGCAGACGACCAAGTACACGCTCGTACACTTCAATAGGCAGTGCCACAAGTTCTTCCAACTGGCCATCAAATCGGGCCATACAGCTTGGTTTACGGTTCACAATACCAATGTGCAAATCAGATGCACCGTTTTTGTAGGCCGTACGGATAATCTCATCGGTTAGACCAATGATGGTGTCATCGTTACCAGTGTTAATCTGGGCATAGGCGTTTTCTACCAAGAATTTAAGCGAGTGGCCTTCTTGTTTTGACATACGCTCAATCGCGTCTTCAATGGCTTTCGCAGGGGCCCACACAAAGTCGTGCTTGTTGCGGCGGTTACGCAGAATAATCTCACTTACCAAGCGTTTGTTCGGCAAATCAGCAGCTGCCCACAATACTTGGCCACGACCAAGCTCAATCGGGCATGCGGTGTAACGCACCATAAAGTCGCGGTTAATGCCTTCAATTTGGTGGGGGGTAATACGTGCCATATCTTCTGCTGAGCGCAGGGGGTACTCGTAGGCGAGGGCACGGTAGCGAGACTGTTGCGTCTCTGAAAGCTTACCTGACTTCGCAAGTGATTCAATCAGTGTATCAGGGTTTTTTTGCACAGTAACAGGTAGCGACTGCAAGTCGCGCAGCGATACCACCTGATCTTTAAGCATGACGTCTACAATGTTTACCATCGGTACTTTAGCTTTCTTGTTAGCGTGTGCAAAAGTTACATAAATCCACTCTCAAGCGTAGCATGTAACAAAGGGTATAGAATGTAAAAACGGCACTATGAAAGCCATAGTGCCGTTTTAAGGTCTGGGGGTGTGGTCTATTTGCTGCGCTGTATATGGCGCTAGACGTTACTCCCTTAAGCTAAGGTTAGCTCATTAGACGTGATAGCAAGAACCAAACTGTACCACGTGAACCTGGTGCACAGGTTGTTGAGTGGCGCAGGTTGCCCGCAGTTGGGTCAAGCTGTTCGCCAACCGTTACTGGGTCAGTATCACCATCTACGGCACTATCAAGGTCGTTTGCAATCTCACATGGAACTTCAGTAAGTTCAACCCATGCGCCGTTAATCGCATTAGCAGCTACAGATGCTGGCGGAGCAGCATCGGTGTCAATACGACCTTGAACAATGTCGTACTGGCCAAAACGTGGGTGCTGTTTGGTCGCACGTGTAATGTACGGGCCGTTCCAGCCAAGTGTATCAACCGGAGTGTCTTCGTATAGAGCTGCGAAGCCAAGACCTGTTGTCGCACCTGGTGTTACGTCAACACCAGTATCAAACGCGTAGTTAATGTAACCTTTACCAATGTTATCAAACTCAGAAACAAGTGATGTTACGTCTGTTTGACGAATGGTACCGAACACCGCCATACCGGCGATAACTGATAGACCCGCGAAAATCGCTAGCGCAATACGAGCATCAAGCCCGAACATCGCACCGCGCTGTGAACGCAGGTGTTTAGTAGAAAATTTAGAAAGCATGTTTTTGTCTCCCATTACTTTGCATAGTTACCCGACGAAACTTTGCATGCTTTTACGCACGCTTATTCTTAAAATAGTTTCTTCACGTGATTATTATGCTGATTCGCACAAAGAAAAACACACTTTTTCCTGACAGGGCGCAAATAAAAAAGTGGCCGTTACAAAACGGCCACAATTGCAAAGTGCGTATTCTTAAGGCTTACTTAAGTGTTTTAAGGTAGGCAATAAGGTCAATACGTTGCTGTTCTTTACGTAGGCCTGCAAAGCTCATCTTTGTGCCGCTTGCAAATTTACGTGGCGACTTTAGGAATGTGTCTAGGTTTTCGTCATTCCATGTTACGCCGTCAGCTTTAAGGTCCATGAATACTTGTGAGTATTGGTAACCATCTAGGTGGGCAGCATGCTGACCGTAAATACCCCATAGGTTAGGGCCAGTCATGTTTTTGCCGCCTTGGTCAAAAGTGTGGCAGCTTAGGCAAAGGCCAGCAACTTGTTGGCCGCGCTCAACGCTTGCAGGAAGTAGAGGCACTTCTTTTTTAGCCTTAACGGCTGACTTTGCGCCTTCAACTGATTCAACAGGTACAAGTTCGGCTAGGCGTTCTTGGGTGTGTGTGTCTGGGTGCGGTAGCACGTGGCCAGTTACGATGAAATGTGCCCCAAAGTAAACGATTGCGATGAGGTCAACTGCGATGATTGTGCATGCAAATGCGCGAGAAAATCCACCCATTGTATGATCCTGTTTTTTGTTATTCCATTAAGAGAATGGTTAACGATTGCTCAAAAACCGTGTAGACTATGGCGCAAGGCATACTGTTCGTCAACCGTTTTTCCGAGGATTAGCAACACCGTGAGAACTTTTACACCAAAATTTTTCCAAGGCAGCTTTGGTGGCCGTTTGCTGGGCCTTGTGTTGGGTATTTATGCCATTACTCAAATGGACGCCAGCTTGCTGTTTTTGCTCGGGTGTTTGGTTTCAGGCCTTATTATTGACTATCTTATCCTTAACTACGTAGCACCTCGCCGTATTTACAGCCTGCATCGCCAGAACCTATCGTGCGACATTGTTTCGCTGTGCGCTAAAATGTGTAAAGCAAAAGGCACAGTTGAAAAAGAAGACATTAAAATGTGCGACCGCTTTTTCGATGTACCCGCACACCATCGCCGCTTAGTGGCGGCTATTTTTAATGATGCCCGGTCAGACGTTACGGGATTTGATTTACTAGCTAACCGTATTAACGAAGCTGTTGCTGGTAACAAAGACGAACTTGAGAATGTTCTTAAAGTTCTTTACGCCATCGCGTATACCGATAATATGATTCAGAATCGTGAGCGTATCTTTTTACTGCGCGTGGCTGATATTTTTGGCTTTTCACCGAACCGCCTAGAAGCTATCGAGCGTGAGCTTGGCATTAAACAGTCAGCCTTTGAAGGGGCAGGCGAGTGGCAACAGAAAAGCTTTGGCACCAAAACCCAAGGCAGCGACAATGCCTACGCAACTTTAGGGCTTGAGCCTGGGACGAGTGTTGATGATGTTAAAAAGGCTTACCGTAAGCTGGTGGCCCAAAACCACCCAGATAAACTACGTGGTAATGGCGCAAGCGACGCAGATGTTGAAAAGGCTGAAAAACGTATGGCTGAAATTAATGACGCCTACAGCCAAATTGTTAAAGGAAACTAAAGGTGCAATTGAGTAACATTAAATACCTAAGCTTGTTAGCCGTGATGGCGCTTGTGGGGTGCTCAGGCTACCCAACACAGGCCTATTACCATGGCCAGCACGTGGCGCCTAACCAAGCAGGGTATGTTTCAGCACCGTATTACACACATCATCGCACTAAGCAGTATGTGTCGTCGTATCCGTCAGAGTCATTAGAGACTTACACAAACTCACCTTACCAGCGTCAGTATGTTTCGGCTCAAAACACTCATGGGCAGGCTCAGCCGCACCAACCCTATGGCCAGCCTTACGAGGTTTATGGCGCCCAATCAAACCCGCAAGCTGCGGATACCTATAAGCTGCAACAATGGGGTTTTGTGCATCACCGTACGATGGGTGACAGTAACTACTATGTTCTACGTAACGTAAACCACCAGATTAACCTTGAGCGTGCGCTTGAAAACGTACCTGATGGCCAAACCGTTGAGCTAGGCCAAACAACGCAAGCTGCATCGGGCTACCCATTAATGTTTACCGCCAATAGCCCGGTATACCGAACCAGCCGTACAGGCGAGTATTGCCGTGAGGTTTTCCTCGAAATGCTAGATAAAAAGCCGCTTCGGGGTATCTTTTGTGCACAAGATAATGTGCCTTGGGCCCTTATGCGCTAAGGCTTTGTGACGTAAAAACAGCATTAAATACAAAAAAACTACATTTTTTTACGTGATTTAATCTTGATTTTGCTAAAAGAAGCCGTTATAACCACAAACTCTAAAAGAACGAATTTTTGATTTAGAACAGGATTTAATTATGAAACGTACTTACCAGCCAAGTGTTATTCGCCGCAAACGCCGTTTTGGCTTCCGCGCACGTCAAGCTACTAAAGGTGGTCTGCTGGTGCTTAAGCGTCGCCGCGCTAAAGGTCGTAAGCGTCTAAGCGCATAATCGCAATAAGTTGAGGCTTGACCCATGGTCAACTGCCAAAAACTTAAGAAGCGGTCAGATTTCCAAAATCTTACTCATAAAAGTCAGGCGTTTAAAACGCCTGCTTTTATTTTGTTGTACGCTGATGAATCAGCCCAACCTGAGACTCTTCCTCCTCATACCATCCGCCTAGGTTATACTGCGACAAAACGCAGTATTGGTAATGCCGTAAAGCGCAATAGCGCTAAGCGTCGCTTACGTGCCTTGGCCGATGAGCTTATTCGCCTAAACCCCAAGTTTGAATTGCCTGAAGGCACAAAGGGCGCCGATATGGTGTTTATTGCCCGTACCCGTATTGCTGATACCGCCTTTGATAAAATGCGCCAGCATCTTGCCCAAACCTTAAAAGACATGGGCTGCACTCTGTCATGAGTATGTTGCAATGGCCTTCAAAAGCAGCCGTTGTAACGGTGCAGGGGTTTATTAAGGCGTATCAATACACAATTTCACCACTTTTAGGGCAGTGTTGCCGTTTTGAGCCTAGCTGCTCAACCTATAGCCAAGAAGCTTTTGCCAAACACGGTTTTATAAAAGGCTTATGGCTTACCGTGATTCGGGTGGCAAAATGTGGCCCATTCCACGAAGGTGGCTATGACCCTGTGCCACAGGCAAAATCAGCCCCCAAATGTGGGCATAAACCCACTGAAAAACCATGTAAAAAGTGCTAGAAAGCTTGCCACTGTAGTCCATTTGTGGCACATACAAAGGCAGCCCTAAGAGGCACAAGATTTACAGGCCTAAATTATGACGGAAAAGGATAAAACATGTCGTCACAACAGCAATCGCCCCAAGATAACCGCAATCTGATTATCGCCGTACTTATTTGCGGCTTGATTTTCCTTGGTTTTGACTACTACCGCATGAAGACCGCTCCTGAGATTGAGCCAACAATGCAAACCGAAACCATTGCACAAGAAGGCGCAAGCGACGCTGCAGCCCTTGCCCCACAAGTGGCAAAAGAGATGGCGCAACAGCAGCAAGCTGTTACTGAAGCCCAAGCTTCACGCACATTGCCAGTACGTGCCTCAAACTACGATGGCCGTGTTGCCCTTAAAGGTGGCCGCATTGATGAACTGAACCTAACGCACTTCTTTGAAGACCTTGAAGATAAAGAAGAGGTTCACCTATTCTTGCCAGCAGGCGATAAAGTATTTTTCTTTGAAGCTGGTTGGCTCGGTCAAAACATTGAGTCTCCAAACAGTGAAACTGTATGGCAAGCGTCAGCTAACAAGCTAACGGCAGCCGAGCCTGTAACCCTCACTTGGGAAAATGGCCAAGGCCTACAGTTCCAACGTACATACGTTCTAAACCCTGAAGACTACACAATTACTGTGACAGACGGTGTTTCAAACACAGGTACTGCCCCGCAAACCCTTACGCACTATGCACAGCTGCATAAAGGCGCAACACCTGAAGTTACTAAAGATCTGCAAAAGCAAAGCACTTACACACGCTACGTTGGCCCAGAAGGCTTTGTTGGCGGTGAACACACCGAAGTAAGCTACAAAGACCTAATGAAAAAAGGCCCGCAAAGCTTCACCACACGTGATGGCTGGGTTGGTATTTCTGAGCAGTACTTCCTAGGGGCAATTATCCCTGAGCAGGAAGAAATGGATAAGAAAGCCAACTTCCGTTACACCAACGTACGTGGCAAAAACTACTTCTCGGTTGATGTTCAAAGCGAACCGATGACTGTGCCTGCAGGTGAATACCGCGAAACCACATACCGTGTATTTGCAGGCCCTAAAAAGATTAGCCTCCTTGAAGAGCAGGGCGCTAAGCTTGACCTTGCTGTTGACTTTGGTTGGTACCACATCATCGCGAAGATGTTCTTTGATATTCTGATGTGGCTATACGGCCTAGTAGGCAACCTTGGTTTGGCGGTTATTCTGCTAACTATCATGATTAAAATTGCCCTATGGCCGCTCGCTGCTAAAAGCTACGTTGCCATGAGCAAAATGAAAAAGCTGCAGCCTAAAATGGCGCAACTGAAAGAAAAATACGGCGACGACCGCCAAGCACTTGGTGTTGAGATGATGGCCCTGTACCGTCAGCACAAGATCAATCCTGCAAGTGGTTGCTGGCCAATGCTGATTCAGATTCCAATCTTCTTTGCATTCTACAAGATGATTTTGATCTCGTTTGAGTTCCGTCATGCTGACTTTGGCCTGTGGATTCACGACCTTTCAGCACGTGACCCATACTTCATCTTGCCGATTATCATGGGTCTAACCATGCTGATTCAGCAAAAGCTAAACCCACCAGCTGCTGACCCTGTGCAAGCGCAGGTTATGAAGATGCTTCCTATTATCTTCACTGTGATGTTTGCCATGTTCCCAGCGGGCTTGGTGCTGTACTGGACAACCAACAGCATCTTGTCAGTGGCACAGCAATACTTTGTAATGCGTCGCCTTGGCGTTGAAGCGTAAGCAAATTTAATAAGGGTAGGGCGCATCTGATGGCTGATATCGCAAAACTATTTAAGGGTCAGATTGACCACGTGTTTGCATCGCCACCAGGTGCGCCTTTGCCTGATAGCCCTTTGCCTGAAGTGGCCTTTATTGGCCGCTCAAACGTGGGTAAATCAAGCCTGATTAATGCTCTGATTAGCCAAAAGAAACTGGCTCGTACTTCAAAAACCCCAGGGGCAACCAAGAACATCCATTTTTATAACCTGATGGATACCTTGATGATTGTTGACCTTCCGGGTTACGGCTACGCCAAGATGAGCAAGACCGAATCAGCCGAGATTGCTCAACACGTTGTGAACTTCCTTGCAAACCGCCCTCAGCTGAAAGTTGTTTGCGTTCTTGTGGATTCTCGCCACGGGTTCAAAGATTCTGACAAAGAAATGGTGCGTCAGCTGGCTGAGTTTGGCCTGCCAAGTATCATCGTGATGACCAAATCTGATAAGCTAAAAGAAAAGCAGCTAAAGCCTGTTGCCCGCCACGTTGCAGCCGATATGGAAATGCTGACTGGCCCACTGCACGAGGCTCTATTTACCTCGTCAGAAAAGGGTTTTGGTATGGAAAAACTACGCCAACTGGTGTACGATGCAACCCTAGGAATGACGAACGAAATTACGAATTAATTCGGCGCACTTTCAATCACTGACACAGCGCCGCAATAGAAGAAGAGGCGCTATGACTATCCTTTACAATCCACACACACTTACCGGTACTGAAACCTTGGTCTTTGACCTTGATGACACCCTGTACCCACACGGCCACTTTTTGAGTGATGAGCGCTTTTTTGAAATGCTAAGCGAGTTTGGCGCAAAGCAAAACGGCCTAACGCTAACAGAGGCCCATGCTCTTACGGCTAAGTTTTTGTCAGAAGGCACAAAGGACTGCATGAAGTCATGGCAGGAAAACCATACCTTTGATATTGAAGCCTTTGCTAAGCACATTGACTCTCAAGATATTTCGCACATGCAGCCTAACGAACAAGTTAAGAAGTTCCTTAACGATTGGCAGGGCCGTATTGTGGTATTTACCAACGCCCACACCACCCACGCCGAGCGCCTGCTTGAGCACCTACACCTACGTGAGCACGTTGAACACATTTGCGACTACACCACACGTGGCGGCCGCATGAAGCCTGAGTTTGGTATTTATGAAGAACTTATGACCCGCATTAACGAAGTGCCAACAAACTGCGTCATGTTTGAAGATAAGCATAAGAACCTAGAGCCTGCTAAAACACTAGGTATGCAAACTATTTACTTCTGGCCTGAAGAAGAAGAGTACAGCTACGTAGACCGCTGGTACCCAGATATGCCAACTTGGATTAACAACCTGAAGATTACAGGCAAAACCGAGAAGGCCTCGTAATCATGCAGAACTTCACAAACCTAGACCCTATTTGCCTGAACGGCGTTGATACCTACCTGTTTGACCTTGATAACACCCTTTACCATGAGTCTACAGGCCTGATGGACGCTATGATGCTTAAAATGCGTGAATACGTTGCCAACTTTTACGGTGTCACCATCGAAGAAGCTGGCGGCATTTGCCACGAATACTGGCGCACATACGGCACCACACTGCGCGGCATGATGGAGCGTGAAAAAATTGATGCCCAAGAGTTTATGGACTTTGTGCACGATGTTGACCTTTCAAAAATTGAGCCATGCACCAACACCCTTGCAGGCCTGCAAAAGCTAGAAGGCCGTAAGGTTATCTTTACCAATGCAGACCACTTCCACGCTACACGCGTGCTAGAGCGCATGGGCTTAGCTGATCAATTTGAAGGGATTTACGACGTTATTTGGGCTGACTTCCAGCCAAAACCAGCGCGTGAAACTTATGAGCGTTTGATGAAACACCTAGGTGCAAAGCCTGAGAACACCGTCATGCTTGAAGATACCCAAATGAACCTTAAAACAGCGCACGATATGGGCATGAAAACCGTACTAATCCACGGAAACTCTTACCCTGAAATGCAGCAAGAACACGTGCACCAAATGGCCGCATGTATGCCAAGCTGGCTTTCAAGTGTAACTAAAATGACCAACGCAGCGTAAGTTACGCAGACCCTCTATAAAAGGACGACTTTAATGACCGCAACACAATTGCAAGATACTCAAATCCCTGAAAATAACGATGCGCAAAATGCACCGATTGACCTCAGCGACGGTAAAATGAAAATCCTTCGTGCTGTAACCACACTGCTTGAAGATTCTTCAATTAAAATCACCGTAAACCGCATCGCCAACCAAATTTCAGTGACCGAGGCAGCTCTATACCGCCACTACCGCTCAAAGGAAGAAATCTTCACAGCGCTATTGGCCTACACCGAGTCGCACTTTATGGTGCCATTGTTTAAAGCGCAGCAGCAAACTGGCCGCCCGCTGGAGTCTCGCTTTTTTGACGTGTTTGAATCTTACATGACATTCCTTGAGCAGCACCCAGGCCTATCACGTCTGCTTCTGGGTCAAGCCAACACCGAAGCTGCAGGGATTAGCGATAAAGTAATGCTACTTCACGGTAAAATGCGCTCACAGTTGGCGCTACTTGTTAAGCGTGCTTGGGCTGAAGACCGCCCAGTTGCAAACCCATACACCCCTGACCAAGTGGCCGATGTTTTCTACAGCATGGTAACGTCAGCGGCGCTTGCTTCAACAATGGACCTTCCACAACTGCCGTGGGACGTACGCTGGCAAGCTTTCAAAACTGCAATTTTCCGGACGGGTAACCATGCTTAAGCAATACGGTGCATCACTGGGCGCAGTACTCCTGACGATTTGGGTCGTTGGCTTTGCAATGGTGGGCTGCGATGGCCTTAATACGCCGCAAAAAACCGAAGCGATTAACATTTCACAGCTGAAGTTCAAAAGCCTTGATGGGACTGACTTTAAGCTTGGCCGCCACAACCAAAAGCCAATCATTTTAAACGTATGGGCCACATGGTGTGCCCCATGCATTAAAGAGCTGCCAAGCCTAATGGCGCTTGGTAATGAAGGCGACTATGCACTGGTGACTGTAGCGATTGATGGCGATGCGGCCGTGGTAAAGAACTTCTTGAAGAAGTATAACTTCTCAAACCTACCAGTAGTTTGGGACCGTGGCGGCGAGCGTATTATTGAAGCTGTAGGCCTTAAAGGTGTACCAACCACATTTATCATTGATACTAATCAAGAGATTGTGGCCACCGAACAAGGTGAGCGTGAGTGGAACCACCCCGACATGAAAGCTAAGATTGAAAAATACCTAGCTGACGCTAAAAAGGCACGTGCCGCCCAAAAACAATAAAATGGCTAAGGCCCCAATAAGGTTAAATTCAAGGTAAATTCTATGAAGCTTTTTAATCAGCTTAAAAACATTGTTCTTGGTAGCTACGAGATGATGCACCTGAAAAAAGACTGGTGCGGTTACATTGGCAATAGCCTTAGCACGTTTTTGTGGGCGTTTTTGCTAAACCTTGTTTCAATCCCGGTGTTGGTTTACCTCGTTCCCAATAGTAATGACCCTGCGCAAACCCTCCCGCCTGAGCAGCACATTATGCTGATGCTTATTATGATGGTAGTGGTGCTGGCCGTAGTGTTTTTACTGTCATTGGCGCACCGCCGCCATAAGAAGTTTGCCCTGATTTATGCAGGTATTACCTATGCAACTTTTATTGTTTCAACTGCCATTTTTGGCGCTGAAGCGATTATGAATATGTACGAAAAATCACTCTATGCGCTAGATGCACCGCTACTAGCCCGTGGGCTTTTGATGCTTGCGGCAATCTGGATGGTTGTTGTGATTTCATTTGTATTTAAATCAGCGCTTGAGATTCGCGCTGCAATTTCACTCTTGATGGCAAGCGTGATGATTTTTATTATTATTGCAGGGCAGTTGCTTCTGCAGATGACGCTCTTCCCACCGCAAGTTTAACCGAGTAAGGTCTAGCGCACATGGAAGACAAATTGAAAGAGATAGCCATGATTATTCTAAAGATTCTTTTATTTATTATGCTGTTTGCATTCGTACTAGGTATGTTGGGCGGTATGGGCCTGCTTGGTTTTGCAAACCTACTTAAAAAACAATTTACCGATATGGCTGGTGGCTTTGCCCCAGGTGCAACTTCTAGCCAAAATAGCGAACGTGTAGAAAGCGCCGACGTTGTGATGGAAGAGTGCCCAAAGTGCGGTACCTACACAGAAAAGAATAACTACTGTGAAGCTTGCGGGCATCGTTGGTAGTTTTATCCCTAATAGCCAAAACGATAGATTTGGATGCAAAAAAGCCCTCCCTGTTTTAAACGGGGAGGGCTTTTTAGTAGATTGGGCTTCGTTTGAATTATAGACCCATGTAGAACTTCTGCACGTAGGCTGAAAGTTCTGAAACTGCAACGCGTTCCTGTTCCATAGTGTCACGGTTACGCACAGTTACTTTATCGTCATCTTCAACAGTCTCAAAGTCGACGGTGATGCAAAGTGGTGTGCCCACTTCGTCATGCTTACGGTAGGCTTTACCAACGTTACCGCTGTTTTCAAACAGTACGCGGCCAAGGCCTAGGGCTTGTAGCTGCTGCTTAATTTCTTTGGCTTTATTAACAAGCACTTCCTTGTTCTTCGCCAGTGGAATAACTGCCGCCTTAATAGGGGCTAGGTGTGGCTTGAACTTCAGCACAATACGCTCTTTACCTTCACCAAGGTCTTCAACGGTGTAGGCTTCGTTCATCACCGCAAGCAAACCACGGTCAAGACCCATTGAAGGCTCAATCACAAATGGTACGACCCATTCTTTGGTTTCAATATCTTGCACGGCAAGGCGGGTGTTTGAATCTGTGTTCTCTTTTACTTTAGCTGTTAGGTTTAGCTTGTCTTGCTCTTTTGTGTGGCTACCAAGGTCATAGTCTGAGCGGCTGGCAATGCCTTCAACTTCATCGTAGCCATGTGGGTACTTGTAGTTAAGGTCAAGCGTGCGCTTTGAGTAGTGCGCGAGGTCTTCTTTTGCCAAGTCTTCAATTTCAAACTTATCGCGGGCAACGCCTTGCTCTTCCCACCATTTTAGGCGCTCTTCAAGCCAGTATTCGTGCCATTTTTCGTCTTCGCCTGGTTTTACAAAGAACTCAAGTTCCATTTGCTCAAACTCACGTACACGGAAGATAAAGTTGCGGGCTACAATTTCGTTGCGGTAAGCGCGGCCAATTTGGGCAATACCAAACGGCAGCTTAGCGGCTGTGGTATCTATCACGTTTTTAAAGTTTGCAAAAATGTGTTGGGCTGTTTCTGGGCGCAGGTAACCAGCGTTGGCTTCGTCAGCCACAGGGCCGATGTTTGTTTTAAACATCATGTTGAACTGGCGTGGCTCCGTTACGTTTGTGCTGCCGCAGTTTTCACAAATGCCAATATCTTTCATGTGGTCGGCACGCATGCGGGCTTGGCAGTCTTTACACTCAACCAATGGGTCGTTAAAGGTTTCGGTGTGGCCAGAGTATTTGAACATCTTTTGGCTACCAATGGTGCAGCTATCAAGGCCTTCAACGTCATCACGCACGTAAACCATGGCTTTCCACCAGGCTTGCTTTAGGTTGTTTTTAAGCTCAACCCCCAATGGGCCGTAGTCGTAAAAGCCTTTAAGGCCGCCGTAAATTTCGTTGCTTTGAAAAATAAAACCGCGGCGTTTACATAGCGAGACGAGTTCGTCCATTGATTTTGCAGGCATGATAAGAATCCTTAAGTTTTTGTATTTTAGATGAGGGTGTTATACCCCGTTAGACATTAGCTTTCAATATCGTAGTTGGCCCACTTTGGCTTTTGTACAGTCAGGGCAATATCTTCAGCTTTAAGTTCAGCACCAACTTCAAAAGCTTTGCCAATACGTACAATGGCAATGCCGTGGCCTTCGGCGCATGAAAACACATTACCAACCTTTAGGTTGCCAATTTTAATTTCGGCACCAACCTCAGGCGGGATAACATCATATTGAATGCCCACAACACGCTTTTTAGGGGCTGTTCTAAAGTGGGTACGGGCGGTCATCTCTTGGCCAATATAGCAGCCTTTTTTGTAATCAACGCCGTTCATAAATTCGAGGCAATATTCGCCCGCGATTGTCTTTTCACGGATGAAATCATGGCCATCCGGGATGGCCAGCTTAATGCGGTGGTTATGGTATTCAAGTTTGTCATGGAGGTCAGTTACGCTGCCTTTTGGCATAATAAAACGTGAGCCTAGCTCAACATAGCGGGGGTCAACAACGGCAATGCCTTTGTTTTCGGTGGCTGTGGTTACGCCAGCTGTAAGTTCGTGCGCTTCAAGGGTGGCGTAAACGTCAAAGTCGTCACTCAGGTCTTCAAACTCAATATCAAAGCGCATCTGGAAGCTATGCAGGCTTTTTGCGAGCGGCATGAGGCGGTCGCTAGCGCAATCCAGCACCACTTTATCGGCCAGTTGGTACATAAAGAAGGTATCTTTCATGCGGCCTTGGGCTGTAAGGTGTGCCCCAAAAAGGCTGTGAGAAGGGGTCAGATGCTCAATGTTGCAGGTAACCATGCCCTGCAAAAACTCACGTGCATCAGGGCCTGTGATGGCCAGTAGGCCTCGGTCATCAAGGTGAATCAGTTTTTCAGGTGTCGGAACGTGCGTGTAAGCCATGAGTTTTTGGGTTTTTCTGTGTGTGTCTTTTTTTACTGTATGCAATAAAGCCTATGGTATAGTGAATCACCTTATAAGAAAATAAAAACAACAGGCTCATTCAGCATTACCCTTCATGACGGATACTCCTAAACGCAAATTACGATTAATGCACATTTGTGGCTCGCCTGGCCCAAGCGGGACCGAGAAGTTTTTCCTGCGTCTTATTCAAGCGCAAATGGCTGAGGGTATTTACGAAATCATCCCTGTTGTGAAGCGCAAATCCTGGCTCGAAAGTGAGCTGAAGAAGCTTGATATCCCATATTACACAGCGCCTTTTGGCGGTAAGGTTTTCCGTTTTCTAGACTTTAAAACCACGCCCATTCTTGATCACCTGATTGACAACCTAAAGCCAGACCTTATTCAAACGTGGGTAAGTCCATCTAACCGCCTTGTGCCACAAACAAATGTGCCGCAAGTGGCGCGCATGGGCCGTCAGTTTGCCATGAAGTACTGCAAACAAGCCCACTTTATGGTGGCTAGCACCCCTGATATTGAAGCCCACATCAGAAAAAGCGGCTTTAACGAAGAGCGTGTAGCCCAAATCCCGACCTTTGTTGAAATGCCAGCCGAAGGCTTTAAAGACTTCCGTTTCGATGTACGCGCCGAATATAACATCCCTGAAGATGCACCCGTTGTGCTTCTATTAGGTCGCCTACACGAAACTAAGGGTTTTGATGTGGCGCTATTTGCCCTCAACCTATTGCCTCAAAACGTACATATTCTACTGGTGGGTGATGGCCCTCAAAGCCGTGCGCTTAAAGCCGCCGTTGAGGCCGACCGTCTAAGCAACCGTGTGCGCTTTGTCGGCTGGGTTGATAACATCACCCCGTTTTTTGCCGCAGCTGATATTTTTGTGCTGCCGTCACGCCGCGAGTCTTCAACCAACGTGGTGCTTGAGGCTTGGGCCCATAAGCTGCCCGTTGTGGCGACGACCATTCCGGCACCAAAGGCTATGTTGTCTTCTGGTGAAAATGCTTTGCTGGTTTCACCTGATAGCGAGCAAGAGCTTGCCCGTGCTATTGAACGCCTTATTGCAGAACAAGGCCTTGCAAACCAACTTGCCGCCGCTGGCCACAAAAAGGTGAAGGCCGAATTTGCCCGTGATGCCGTGCTTGAGAAATACCGCAAACTCTACCAAACGGCACTTGCGCGTCAGCGTGGTGCTTAAGCCCTTACAGCAAGGGCAAAGAGGGGCGAATTATGCCTAGCTTTCAAAGGTATAACTGTGTAGAATGCGCCCCAATTAATAGATGAATGAACCAATATAAAACCAAAGAAACCTGAGGCATCAAATGGCTGAAAAAACCACAGAAACCTTTAAGTTTGAACAAGCAATGGCTGACCTTGAGACCGTTGTAAATAAGCTTGAAAAAGGTGATATGCCCCTCGACGACGCTTTGGACGCTTTTGATAAAGGCGTTAAATTGGTTAAAAAATGCCAAGATAAACTCTCAGAAGCTGAGCTTCGCGTAGAAAAAGTATTGGCCGACGCTAACGGCAAAGCCGCTGGCACAGAATCATTCTCAACCGACGCTTAACCATAAGGAGCCGACTCTCATGTTGCTAGAGCCACTTCAGCCTGATGAAATGCAAGAATTTGAAGCTTATGCCAACGCTGCCGCTGCAGCCGTTGAAGAAGAGCTAGACCACCTATTGCCACAAGTGGACGATAGTGAAGAGTCACGCCTTTTTGAAGCCATGCGCTACTCAGTATTTGCAGGCGGTAAGCGTATTCGTCCGCTATTGATTATCGCAACGAACGAAATTTTGGGCGGCAACAAAAAGCGTGCCCTACGTGTAGCAGCGGCGATGGAATGCTTGCACACATACTCACTTATTCATGATGACTTGCCATGCATGGACGATGATGACCTTCGTCGTGGTAAGCCTACCTGTCACGTTCAGTTTGACGAAGCCACAGCTGTACTTGCGGGTGATGCTTTGCTAACGCTGGCGTTTGAAATTCTATCAGACAAAGATACACACGCTGACCCTATGGCCCGTGTTCGCTTGGTTTCACTGTTTGCACAGTCAGCTGGCGCACAAGGCATGATTGGTGGTCAGATGATGGATATTCTTGCTGAACAGCGCGATAAAGAAGTTGATTACGACCAAGGTGCCCTTGCACGTTTGCAGCGTAAGAAAACAGGTGCGCTATTCTCAGCCTGTTGTGAAGCGGGTCTTATCCTAAACGGCGGTACAAACGAAGAGTACCACCGCTTTACCTCATACGCGAAAAACATTGGCCTAGCCTTCCAAATGGTTGATGACATTCTTGATGTTATCGGCAATGAAGAAGACATGGGCAAAGCCACCCAAAAAGATGATGATGCCGGCAAAGTAACCTTTGCACAGCTTCTAGGTGTTGATGGTGCCCGCCGTCAGGCCGAATTCTTGTGTGGTCAAGCAGCTGATTACCTACGACCATTTGGCGATAAGGCGCATATGATGCGTTTGCTAGCCAAATTTGTTGTCGCTCGCAGTAATTAGCATTTGGGCGACTTTTCGCCCCATTGCTTGCCTGCGCTGCTCATGTAGGTTGAACTACACTGCGCTGCTCGTCAGCGCAATGGAACAAAAATTCATCCCAAACCACTGCGTTTGCTGAATTACTATAATTAGGAAATCCCCCATGCGTCTTGATATGCTTTTAGTAGAACAAAACCTTGTGCAAAGCCGTGCCCGTGCACAGGCTATGATTAAAGCAGGGAAGGTCCATGTTGAAGGCATGACCAAAGTTAAGGCTTCAACTGATATTCCTGAGGGGACAAAAGTTAAACTGCTTGAAGCGGATCACCCGTATGTTTCGCGTGCGGCCTTTAAGCTGAAAAGCATTATCGATGCCACTGGTTTTACCTTTAAAGGTAAAACTGTACTTGATTTGGGTGCGTCAACTGGCGGTTTTACTCAAGTTGCGATTGAAAACCACGCTAAGCACGTATACGCAGTAGATGTTGGCCATGGCCAGCTTGATGCACGTTTGCAGAAGGACTCGAAAATTACCAATCTCGAGAAAACCGATGCACGTACGCTAACTCCTAAGCTTATTAAAAAAGAGCCTGAAGTCCTGCTTTGCGACGTAAGCTTTATTAGCAGCACTAAAATTTTGCCACATGTTGTGATGGCATTCCCTTCAATTACCGATGTGTTTGTTTTGGTTAAGCCTCAGTTTGAGCTTACAAAAGACGATATTGGCCCTGGCGGTATTGTACGCTCGAAGGAGCGTCAGCGTGATGCACTTACCCGTGTACAGGAATGCTTGCAAGGCCTAGGTTTTGAAACACCAACCTTTGTAAAAGCCCCTATGGCCCACGCCGGCATGAACCAAGAATTTATGCTGCACGGCCGTAAAGCTGCTGAGTAATCTGTACAAATGTTTACTGATAACGGGAACCTTTTATAGGTTCCCGTTGTTTGTATAGGGTGAACGTTGCATAATGAATTTATCAACTTAAAGGTTAGGGCTAATTATGGACTACATGAACCCACAAGATTCTGCCGATTTTTCAAAACTACGCTGTTGGTTTTTCTCAACAGCCGAACGTGAGAGTTCTGTGAACACACTTTTGAACGGCCTCAGCCTTAGCAGCGAAGATATTTTGGTGCCAACTGCGCTTATGGGCCGCATGCGCATGATGTGCTTTGGCCCGCATTGCGTTTTGCCCCGTGGCTATTACCCCGATGTTATTGTAATTGCCTCAAAAGAGGCTAATGGCCTTGTAAAATACGTAAAGCAACAGTCGCCGCATACATACATTATTAGCATTCATGCTGCCCACCCATACGCTGACCTTAGCTTGCTTGAAGAAGACCTTATTTCACCAGCAGCAACAGGTTTGGTACGTGGCCATTTGCTGCGCCATTTGAACACGTTGCACTAGGCTGTAAATTTTCTCCTCAAATACCAATCTTTTTAAGGCGTTAAGCCTTGAAAGTGTTGGGATTATACCCAAACTTTATAAAGTCAGGGCGACATAAGAGGGGAACAACAACTTGCCAATCACCGATAAAGACCTAGCAGCATCATATCTACTGCGCACATTTTACGCCAAAGCTGGCGTGCGTGTTGACCCCGAGAACCCTGACGGTAGCCTTATTGAAGCCGAGTTTGATGACGTGCCAACAGGCGTGCTTGAAAAAGTTGAACAATTTGGCGGTATCATTATTGGCGCTGGCCGCCGTGAAGGCGGTGGTCCCATTTACATCCGAGCTCGTGTTCCTGAGCCTACGCACCAAGCCCGTGCCACAATTCAAACTGCAAAACAAATTGTAGAACAAGAGCGAACATCTATCCGCCCTGATAATCCGCGTCTAAAGTTTAGCGCGGCAAACGTTAAACGTAGCCCTGCCATGATGGCGCTGCTTAAAGGCGCTGCCGAAAAAGGTGACGTTCGTGCCCCACGTATGTTGGGCTTTTTGTTTGCTGACCATGACCGCACAATTATTGAAAGCCGCATGGAGGCTGTGCCTGAAGGCTTTGCCGATGAACTTCGCCTTTATGGCGCTACAAAATGGGCCCATAAGCGCAATGATGATGGCAGTACCAGCTTCCGAATTGAATTTGACGTGCCTTATGATAATGCACGCCGCAAAACATATGATGCGCTTGAGCTTGAACCTCAAAAGGCAGCTGCACCTTCAACGCAGAAACCTTTTATTATTATGTCGGATGAGTGTGGCGTTCTTAACCAAAATAACGCAGGCGCCAATATGCTGCGTGACTTTGCCCACGAAATGGCAGATCAGGGCGTAAAGGTTGAGTTTGTTTCAATTTCACTATTCTCAAAGTCAACTTTGAAGGGCTTTTCTTGGGGGGATGATGAAAGCCTTAAGCCACTGCGCCACTCAACCTGGCACGTTGAGGACTCTGGCAACAAAGTGAAGAAGTTCATTGAGAAAAACAAAGCCAACTGGGCAGGTTGGATTGAACTTAAAGACGATAGCTTTTTTGAAGACCGTTACCGTAGCCCAGAAGAGGCTGCTTTACATGGTATCCGCATTCGTGGATTTGGCGGGATTGAACGCAAACCTGAAACGATTGATACAATCCGAGCGCTGGTTAAAAAGCAGCTTGGCCGTGAATTTGGCCAAGAATCTGCCATGGTTTATAGCTTTGCGGCCCACCAAGCAGAAGGCTTGGGGCAGCCAAAGGCTGACCTTGGCGGTAAAGGCCAAGGCTTAATGAATATGGCCAACCAAGGTATGCCTGTGCCACCAGGGTTTGTGACCACCACCCGTGTGTGTAGCGAGTTTTACGAAACGGGCGAGCTTTCAGAAGATTTAGCCGATGAAATGGCCTATGGCCTCCAAAAGATTGAGGCTGAAATGGGGCAAACCTTTGGTGATGCCAAAAACCCATTGCTACTGTCAGTCCGTAGCGGGGCGCCTGTATCGATGCCGGGCATGATGGAAACTGTTTTGAACATTGGCATGAACGATGAAACTGTTGAGGCTCTCGCCCAAAAAGGTGAGGGGCGCTTTGGGTATGACTGTTACCGCCGCTTGATAGAATCATACGGGGCTGCCGTGAATGATATTGACGCTGACATTTTTAAACAAAACCAAACTAAAGCCTTAAAAGAGCAGGGCTACGCACATCTTTCGCAAGCGGATGAAACAACCTTTGCCCGCATTACAGAGCTGCATAAACAAAGTTACTACGAAGTTACGGGTGAGGCCTTCCCACAAAGTGTGTGGGCCCAACTTGAAGGCGCCAACGAAGCTGTGTTTGACTCATGGGAAACTGAGCGTTGCCAAGCCTACCGCGAGGCGAATGGCATCCCCAAAAGTATGTACACCGCTGCAACAACTCAGGCCATGGTGTTTGGTAACCGCAATGAGCGCAGTGGCTCGGGCGTTTTGTTTACCCGTGACCCCAACACAGGCGAGCGCAAGCTAACAGGCCAATGGCTACAAAACTGCCAAGGGGAAGATGTTGTATCAGGCCGCCACAAAACCCAAAGCATTGAAACCCTGGCCGAAACTATGCCCGAGGTTTACGAAGAACTTAAGCAACACGTTGAGTTTTTGGAAGCCACCGAAAAAGACGTACAGGACGTTGAGTTTACAATTGAAGATGGCAAGCTTTACATGCTGCAAACCCGTAATGCCAAACGCTCGCCCGAAGCGGCTATTAAAATTGCAGCAGATATGGCCCGTGAAGGTTTGATTGAAAAGCCTGAGGCTGTGCGCCGTGTGAAAAACATTGGTATTGATCAGCTTGTGAACATGGAAGTTGATACATCAGCCCCAGAGTATGAAAAGGCTGAAGTATTGCTTGAAGGGCAAGCTGTGTGTTCGGGTGCTGTGAATGGTATTGCCGTGGTGAATGATAAACAAGCCCGCTACCAGCGCGAAATTGGTGAAAACCCAATTGTTTTTGCCCGTGATAGCCTAACGGAAGACATTAGCATGATGCAAAACGCCAACGGTATGGCCGTTTTTGGCGGCAGTGAGGCGAGCCACGCCGCTGTTGTGGCCCGTGGCATGGGCTTACCATATGTTTGCGACCTACCGCAGCCTGACGCTGTGGTGAATGACTATGTTGAATTGCAAGGCGGCACAAAGCTATATGTGGGCGATAAAGTTTGCCTAGATGCGATGACAGGCCGCATTTTTAAAGACCATTTGCCGTTGAAGCAGAAAGAACTTTCAAACGATTTGCTTGATATTGCCGAATGGGACAAAGAAGTTGCCGTCCAAGAAGGTGACACCCCAACTCTTTACGAAGCGGTTGAACGTGTGCGCGCTGAACAAGCAGGCGAACCTGTTTACGATAACATTCTGCAAGAGGTTGTGTTTGGCCAACGTGATTAAGAACATAAGGCCCATGATGACAGTCCGCCGTGGCACGTGCATAAACACCAAGGTCACCACACTGCCCATGACGATTTTGACTATGACCGAGACTAAGTAATAACAAAGCCATAAAAAAGCCACCCTGCTGGGTGGCTTTTTTTGAGTGTATATCACTTAGCTAGCTAGTGATTTGCTTGCGCCCATCACGTTGTAGCCTGCGTCAACGTAAACAACTTCACCAGTTACGCCTGATGAAAGGTCAGAAAGTAGCCAAAGGCTAGTCTTGCCAACTTCTTCTTGGGTTACGTTGCGGCCTAGTGGGCTGTTGTTGCCGTAGTAGTCAAGGATGCTCTTGAAGCCGCCAATGCCTGAAGCTGCCAATGTTTTAATTGGGCCTGCTGAAATAGCGTTAACACGAATACCATCTTGGCCAAGGTCAGAGGCTAGGTAACGTACGTTTGCTTCAAGCGCAGCTTTTGCAACGCCCATTACGTTGTAGTTCGGTAGAACTTTCTCAGCGCCGTAGTAGCTGAGCGTAATAATGCTGCCGCCGTTTTTCATCAAAGGCATAGCTTCGCGCGATACTGCAACGAGCGAGTAGGCTGAAATATCCATCGCTTGGGCAAAGCCAGCACGGCTGGTTTCAACAAAGCGGCCACGTAGCTCCTCTTTATCGGCGAAGGCAATAGCGTGTACTACAAAGTCAAGCTCGCCCCATTGTTGTTTAATGGTGTCGAAGGTTTTCTTGATAGCGTCATCGTTTGTTACGTCGCAATCAAGCACAAGGTCAGCGCCAATGCTTTCGGCTAGAGGCTCAACACGCTTTTTCAAAGCGTCGCCTGCAAATGTAAAGGCAAGCTCTGCGCCTGCTTTGTGGGCAGCTTCAGCAATACCCCAAGCAATTGAGCGGTTGTTTGCTACGCCCATAATTAGGCCTTTTTTACCTTTAAGAAGTGATAGATCCATTGTTTTACCTTCGTTTAGTTATTTACTTGGTACTTCGGGGGTTAGTTTACCGCCTGAGGCAATATCGCTTTTTCCCCATGAAAAATGCATATAGTCAACGCTGCTATTCCAGTCGCCACCCCAGTTAAAGCCATGGTTTTTCCAAATGGTGGCAATGGCCGGGGTAATGGTGCCCATGGCGGCTTCGTCGTAAACTGAGCCTTCAGGGGCGTGTAAGTCTGGTCTTATATAGGGGTTTTGCATTGGGTTCAAGTCTAATGCAAGGCCTAAAGCGTGATGTGACAAGAAGTTACGACCCGCAACTGTACGATACATATAGGCTACGCTGTTGTTGGCAGCCATTGATTTATCGTCGTCATAGTCAAAGTTTTCGGCGGGCTGCATGTCGGCAATGCGAAAGCCAGCGGCTTTGCAGTCGGCAAGGGCAGCAAGGGTGGCGTCGGCCATATCGGCGTGGACGACCATCTCGCCAGTTTTGGTATTGCCGTCAAAGTCAACGTATTCAGGACGAATCACTTTGAGCGGGGTTCCTAGGTGTGGGCATGTAAGTTCTTTCATGGCACTGAGAGTAGCAAAATTTAACACTGAGGGCGATAGTTATCACCGCATAATTTTAGGTTGAGCGTAGCGATTTAGAGCATAGTTTTTTGCTTTAACGCAGGCGAGCAGCGGAATGTAGCCTATCTACTTGAGCAGTGCAGGCAAGTTAAAGTGAAAAAATTTGCCTAAACAAACAAAATTTAGCACTCAAGGGTTGAGAGTGCTAAAAAATGGACTATACTATATAAGTAGACATTATAAAGAAGGAATTGCTTACATGAATCTTGATCGCTTTACTGAAAAAGCCATGGCTGTCTTGGGGAATGCGCAAAACATTGCCCTTCAGCAAGACCACCAACACCTAACACCGCTGCACTTGATGCAGGCCTTCCTTGACGACAGCGAAGGCTACGCTAAGCGTTTGCTGGCAAAAACAGGTGTACGTGTGAAAGATGTGGCTGCAAATATTGAACAAGAGCTACAAAAGCTCCCTGTTGTAACAGGTTCTAGCCAGATTTACGCCGATAAGGCCTTCCAAACCATTATGGCGAAAGCCGAAAAAGAGTCGCAATCATGGGGCGACAGCTTTATTGCGGCTGATACACTATTATATGTACTGGCCGATCAATCAAGCAAAGCCGCTGATATTCTGAAAGACGCTGGCCTGAAGGTTAAAGCCTTTAAAGAAGTTATTATGCAAGAGCGTGGCGGCCAACAGGCTGATAGTAAATCAGCTGAAGACACTCAAGGTGCACTTGCCCGCTATACCCGTGACGTGACAGCTGAAGCCGCAAGCGGTAAATCAGACCCTGTTATTGGCCGTGAAGATGAAATTCGCCGTACAGTTCAGGTGCTATCACGCCGTACGAAAAACAACCCTGTGCTGATTGGTGAAGCTGGCGTGGGTAAAACCGCCATTGTTGAAGGCTTGGCCCAACGTATTGTGAACCAAGACGTGCCAGAGTCACTGAAGAATAAAAAGCTGCTAAGCCTAGATATGGGTGCCCTTATCGCAGGGGCGAAGTTCCGTGGTGAGTTTGAAGAACGCCTAAAAGCGGTACTTAAAGAAGTTGAAAAGGCCGCTGGCGGCGTAATTCTGTTCATCGATGAGCTGCATACCATTATGGGTGCGGGCGCAACAGGCGAGGGGGCTATGGATGCCTCAAACTTGCTAAAACCAGCGCTAGCCCGTGGTGAGCTGCACTGCGTTGGTGCCACAACACTCGACGAATACCGCAAGCATATTGAAAAAGACCCTGCGCTTGCACGCCGCTTTCAGCCGGTGATGGTGAATGAGCCGAGCGTACAAGAGACAGTGTCTATCCTGCGTGGTATTAAAGAACGTTACGAGCTGCACCACGGTGTGCGCATTTTGGATAATGCGCTTGTGGCGGCGGCTAACCTTTCTAACCGCTATATTCGTGGGCGCTTTTTGCCAGATAAGGCCATTGACCTTGTGGACGAGGCCGCAGCGAACATCAGAATGGAGATGGACTCAAAGCCAAAAGAGCTTGATGCCGTTGACCGTAAGCTGATGCAGCTGCAAATTGAGCAACGTGCTTTGAAGAAAGAATCTGACGCAGCGTCTAAAAAACGCCTAACAGCCCTAGAGGCTGAGCTTGCTGACGCGCAAAAGGAATCTGACCGATTGACCAAAATCTGGGAAGAGGCCAAACGTCAGGTGCAAGGCTCGCAGCGTATTAAGGAAGACCTCGAAAAAGCGAAGCGTGAAGTTGAGATTAAAACCCGTGAGGGTGACCTTAACCGCGTGGCTGAGCTTCAGTATAGTGTTATCCCTACGCTCGAAAAACAGCTTGAGCAAGTTGAACAGGCTGAAAAACAAAGCGATAAGCCCGTGCAGGACATCCTGCGTGAAGAAGTGACGCAGGCTGATATTGCCCGCATTGTTGGCGCGTGGACAGGCATCCCTGTTGATAAGATGCTTGAAGGCGAAAAACAAAAGCTTTTGAAAATGGAAGAGCTTTTGGGCAAACGTGTGATTGGCCAAGCGCCTGCAGTGAAAGCCGTATCGGAAGCGGTGCGCCGAGCGCGCGCAGGCCTGCAAGACCCACAGCGCCCAACAGGGTCGTTCCTATTTTTAGGCCCGACAGGTGTTGGTAAGACTGAGCTTACAAAAGCTTTGGCTGAGTTTATGTTCGATGATGATCAGGCCATGGTGCGTATTGATATGTCAGAGTACATGGAAAAACACTCAGTCGCCCGTTTGATTGGTTCACCTCCAGGGTATGTGGGGTACGACCAAGGTGGTGCACTAACAGAAGCGGTACGCCGTAAACCCTACAGTGTGATTCTGTTCGACGAGGTTGAAAAGGCGCACCCTGATGTGTTCAACGTTTTGCTACAAGTGCTTGACGATGGCCGCCTAACGGATGGTCAGGGCCGTACGATTGACTTTACCAATACGGTTATCATTCTAACGTCAAACCTTGGGGCGCATCACTTGGCTGACCTTAAAGACGGCCAAGATGTTGAAAAAGCCCGCGATAAGGTGATGGCAGATGTGCGTGCAGCGTTCAGACCTGAATTCCTGAACCGCTTGGACGATATCATTCTGTTCAGCCGCCTTGACCGCAGCATGATGACGAATATTGTTAACGTCCAGCTGCGTGGGCTTGAGAAGATGCTTGCCGAGCGTGAAATGGCCGTTGGCATTAGCGATGAAGCTAAAAAATGGCTGGCTGACCAAGGGTACGACCCTGTTTATGGTGCACGTCCTCTAAAGCGTGTGATCCAAAACGAGGTTCAAAACCGCTTGGCACGCCTTATCCTAGAAGATGAGCTTGGCCCAGGGAGCCAAATTCAGGTGACTTTAGATAAAGGCGAGATTAAAGTTGCGGCCTCAAAAGCCAATGTGCAGCCGATAGCAAGCTAAGACCATATATACAGTAATACCAAAAAAACAGAGCCCCTTCATCATGAAGGGGCTTTTGTTGTTTCGTTAAAGGTTAGGGCCCAAAAGGTTAAGGCAAATCTCGCAGCTCAAGTATCTTGCGATTAAACTCTTCCTCTAAAGGTTTAAGTTCAATCACTTTGCCCTCAGCTTCGTCTTTTACAGCGATGAGTTCAGCCAGTAGGGCACGGCGGGCAGCAATTGTATTCGCGTCGCTGGCCTCAAGGGCTTCGATTTGCTGTTTAAGGGTGTAGACCTTTTGCGTAAGTGGTTTAAGAACCTTGTCACGTTTATCAAGGTTAACGGCAAGCTCGTGTAACAGAATAAGCTTTTGATCGCCGTATTCCATATCAAACTCTTCGTAGTTTAAAGCAATATCAAAGCCAATTTTATCAATGTTGTAGCGTACTTTCGCTTCGAGGAACACATATGCAGCTTGCGTTGCCTTATAATTAAGGTAGTGCGGGGCAGGCATCGGTGCGATGGGGCAAGCAAAAGCGAGCACATATAACCAAAAGCTAATGGCTATTGCGCCAACGGTATAAATAAAGCCCTTGGCATAATTGGCATAAGGGTTGTCCACGTTTGAGTGTTTCAAAGGAACTCCGAAGGAACTAAATGCTCCGTTAGGTGTTAGAAAAGGATAAGAAGAGTGGTTTGTACAATGACACTTAATATCTATGCCTCATTTGGTGCGCCGTCAACCCGCTGCTTTATTTTATTGGAAATTAAAATGGTTAGGGCATAATAAACCTTATGGAAATTCTAGTACGCACCGTTATTACAGTTATCGTTTGTTATTCCATCTTTGTTGTTGGGGTATATGCGTTTCAAGAGAAACTGCTCTTCCATCCTGAAGTTGCCCGCGATTACGAGCCTCGTAAGTTCCCAAGTAATATTACTAAGTTCTTTATTACCATGCCTGATGGCACAAAGCTGCATGCCCTTCGCTCAAAAGAAGCCCCAGCTGATAGCCCTATTGTTTTGTCATTCGGTGGTAACGCCCATAACCTAACCTATTTCAGTAGCTACATGGCAGGCTTGCTGCCCGACGCTGAGACTATTGCCGTAAACTACCGTGGCTTTGGCGAAAGCGAGGGCACACCTTACGCCCCTGATATGCTGCAAGATGCTGGCTTTATTCTTGATTGGGTCTATGACAATAACCCTAACCGCGATATTTACGTGCTGGGTGTGAGCATGGGTACTGGTATTGCAACGAAACTTAGCCAAGACACACGTGTTAAAGGCGTGATGCTGGCCATGCCTTACGATGACCTTAAAAGCCTAGCGGCCGAAAAGTTTAAGTGGGTGCCTGTAAGCTACCTATTCCGTAATGATATTCCGTCTATTGAATGGGCACCACGTGCAACGGCCCCTGTAGCTATTGTAGTGGCTGGCGCTGATGAACTTATTGTAAATGAACGCTCAGAGCGTCTGCGTGATGCCTTCCCTGAGGTTGTTGATTACGCAACCCTCAGCGACGTAGGGCACGTGGGCCTACTAGAGGACATTCGCCTCGGCAGTTGGATTCGCCAAGCATTGGATAAGCTGAAGGCAGCTTCATAAGGTCTATATATAAGAGACAAATAAAAAGGCGAGCCGTCATCAGCTCGCCTTTCTTTATATAGAGGCTCTTTATATATAGAGTGCTTAGTTCGATTGGGTGGTTTCTTCGGCCTTTGCCATTTGTGCAGCCTGTGCCCATTCTTTCTTCGCAAGCTCAACCTGCTGCTTAAATGGTGTACGCATCAGCGTTGGTAGTGGGTCACCCTGTGGCAGCTTTACGCGCATGGCGTTTACTTGGCGGCGGTTCTTTAGAACTTCATAGTGCAGGTGCGGGCCCGTGGCCGTCCCTGACATACCTACGTAACCAATAACGTCACCCTGTTGCACGCGTTTGCCTGTACGCATCCCACGGCCATAGCGTGACAAGTGCGCATATGCAGTTTCAAAAGTACTGTTATGACGAATACGGATGTAACGGCCGTAGCCACCCTTCCAGCCCATCTCTACAATCTGGCCATCGCCCGATGCTTTAATAGGTGTACCGGTTGGGGCCGCAAAGTCTGTTCCTTTGTGGGCACGGGTGTAACCAAGCACGGGGTGCTTACGGCGCGGGTTAAACCCTGACGAAATACGTGTGAACTTAATAGGGGTACGTAGTAGCGCACGACGCTTTGAACGACCGTCTTCATTATAGTACTTACCGTTAGGGGCCATAAAGGCGGTTACGGTGCGGCCTTGGCGGGCGGTATCAATCTCACCAGCAAGAATATCGCCGTAACGAATAAACTCGTTATTCTCGTCAACAATCTCTTCATACATAATACGGAACTTATCACCCTGGCGAATATCACGGGTAAAGTCCAAGTCCCACGAGAACAATTCAATAAACGGTACAATTAGCGCATCTGGCAAACCAGCGTTTTGAGCTGCTACATATAAAGAGGCACTAATCTCGCCTTGGGCAATGCGCGGAATCTTAAATACGGTGCGCTCATCTACTACACTCTTATAAGAGTCATCAGGTTGGCGTGTTACCTGAATGTACTTATCAGCGTCTGTGAACAGCGATAGCATTAATAGGGTAGGGGCTTCTTTGGCGATGGTTTCTTTAAAGGTAAACATAAACTCATCGTTCGGGCGCATACGACGGATGTTATATACTTTACCCAGCGCACGGGTGGCGTAGTGGATGTCCTGGTTATTGAATTGTTCCTTTTGCAGAACGTTGGCCAAGGTCTCGCCAGATTTAAGCTTTGCGATTTGCTCTATATATATAGGGGGCAGCTGGATGTTCTCAGCAACGGGGGCCAGTGTATCGGCTTCTGCCGTAAGGGTAGGTTCATCCACCTCGGGGTTTGTTGCACGGTACCCAGCAGTTGCAAGCCCGCCTAAAAAGGCAAAGGCTAAAACACCAAGCGCTAACCAAATCACTGATAAATTCTTCATAACCCCCAAGATTGCCGACTATATATATACTGTCAATACCACCCCCTTATATAGACATACCCCCTGTGGCAGGATTGATTACCTTATATATAAAGGGGGTGTTTAGGGTGTTATGTTACTTGCCCTAGGGGGTGCAATACCTTTGTGTTAAAAAACGGGTACCGTTAATTCATTGATAAAATAGGAACTTCTAAAAAACTTCACAAAAAGTGCAAATAGGGTGTTGACACCTAGGGGGCATTCGGATAGATTCCGCCTCGTTGCACAGCACGGCCCAGACGAAAAGAAACTTTCTCGGAGCCACTGTTGCAGCAAAACCAGAAAAGAGAATTTCAAAAAAATTCAAATTTCTAAATTTTGTCTCTTGACTTCGTAAAAAGAATGATTAAGATACAAACCTCGCCAGACGGCAAACGGCAAACGCCAAACGCCAGAAACGCGAATCGCTCTTTGAAAACAGAATAAGTGGAAGAATGATTTGCGGGGCTTGAATAGTGTTCAACATTTATATTGTGACCTGTTCAAGTGTCCGTTTAAATCGTTCAAAGTATGACAAGAATGTAGTTTTAATGCTACTTCGTTAAATACTTTGAGTAGTACGTAAACAGGATACGCATAACTATGTAAACAGAGCAGGTCTATCAATCACTTTGATCTCAATCAAAGAGTTTGATCCTGGCTCAGAACGAACGTTGGCGGCAGGCCTAACACATGCAAGTCGAACGAGAAGCAATCTTCGGATTGTGGACAGTGGCGGACGGGTGAGTAATGCATGGATATCTACCTTATACTGGGGGATAACATCTGGAAACAGATGCTAATACCGCATATTCCATATTGGGAAAGCTCCGGCGGTATAAGATGAGTCCATGTCTGATTAGCTAGTTGGTGGGGTAAAAGCCTACCAAGGCGACGATCAGTAGCTGGTCTGAGAGGATGATCAGCCACACTGGGACTGAGACACGGCCCAGACTCCTACGGGAGGCAGCAGTGGGGAATATTG